>NZ_JBFBJO010000008.1:0-322650 GCF_040702165.1 Streptomyces sp. NPDC086147
ACCGAAACGAGGGCGAAGCCCCGGTCCGTGTCCCGTGAGGGACGCCGACCGGGGCCGGGGACCGGCCGCCGCGACACCGGCGACACCGACGGGGGGAACCCACCCATGCCCACGCCTCGCGAGCGCCTCGCCGACGCCCGGCTCTACCTCTGCACCGACGCCCGGAAGCGCCAGGGCGACCTGCCCGCCTTCCTCGACGCCGTGCTCTCCTCCGGCGTGGACGTCGTGCAGCTCCGCGACAAGGGCATGGAGGCCGCCGAGGAGCTGGAGCACCTCGCCGTCTTCGCCGAGGCCGCCCGCCGCCACGGCAGGCTCCTCGCCGTGAACGACCGGGCCGACGTCGCCCACGCCGTCGGCTCCGACGTCCTCCACCTCGGGCAGGGCGACCTGCCCGTTCCCGCCGCCCGTGCGATCCTCGGCGACGACGTGCTGATCGGCCGCTCCTGCCACGCCGAGGCCGAGGTGGCCGCGGCCGCCGCCGAGCCGGGCGTGGACTACTTCTGCACCGGGCCCTGCTGGCCCACCCCCACCAAGCCCGGACGGTACGCGCCGGGGCTCGGCCTCGTGCGGTACGCGGCCGGCCTGGCCCAGGACCGCCCCTGGTTCGCCATCGGCGGCATCGACGAGACCAACCTCGACGAGGTCCTGGACGCGGGCGCGCGCCGGATCGTCGTCGTCCGGGCGATCACCGAGGCCGACGACCCGGCCGCCGCGACCGCCGCCCTCGCCAAGCGGGTCCGGGAGCGCGCGGGGGAGTGAGACGCGCCGGGGAGTGGGACGCGCCGGGGGCGTGAGAACCGGGGCGCGCCCGGTCCGGCCGGACCGATCCGGCCGGAATGTGTCCGAAAAAGTGTCCACCGATCGGACAACCCGCCCACAGCCCGCGCACCCCGTCTAACCTGCCGGTATGGCCCTTGGTACCGCTTCCGTCCGCTCGGACCGCGCCCGCACGGTCCGCGACATCCTCGCCTCCGGCGGCACGTCGTACTCCTTCGAGTTCTACGCGCCCCGGACCGAGAAGGGCGAGCAGTCCCTCTGGAAGGCCATGCGCCGGGTCGAGGCGGTCGGGCCCAGCTTCGTCTCCGTGACCTACGGCGCCGGCGGCACCACCCGGGGCGGCACCGTCAAGGCCACCCAGAAGATCGCCTCCGACAGCACGCTCACCCCCGTCGCGCACCTGACGGCCGTCGGCCAGTCCGTCGCCGAACTGCGCAACATCCTCGGCCAGTACGCCGACGCC
This sequence comes from Streptomyces sp. NPDC086147, assembly GCF_040702165.1. Taxonomy (NCBI): domain Bacteria; kingdom Bacillati; phylum Actinomycetota; class Actinomycetes; order Kitasatosporales; family Streptomycetaceae; genus Streptomyces; species Streptomyces sp. NPDC086147. Next base: position 1,241 of record NZ_JBFBJO010000008.1, read on the forward strand.
GGCATCCGCAACATGCTCGCCCTCCGGGGCGACCCGCCGGGCGACCCGCTGGGCGACTGGATCGAGCACCCGGAGGGGGTCCGGTACGCCGCCGACCTGGTCCGGCTGATCAAGGAGTCCGGCGACTTCTGCGTCGGCGTCGCCGCCTTCCCCGAGATGCACCCCCGCTCCACCGACTGGGACACGGACATCCGGCACTTCGTGGACAAGTGCCGCGCCGGGGCCGACTACGCCATCACCCAGATGTTCTTCGACCCGGAGAACTACCTGCGGCTCCGTGACAGCGCGGTCAAGGCGGGCTGCGAGACCCCGATCATCCCCGAGGTCATGCCCGTCGTGAACGTGAAGACCCTCGACCGGCTGCCCCAGTTGAGCAACGCCGCCTTCCCGGCGCGCGTGAAAGACCGCATCCTCGCCGTCAAGGACGATCCCGCCGCTGTACGCTCCATCGGTATCGAGTTCGCGACGGAGTTCTGCGCGCGTCTGCTGTCCGAGGGCGTCCCCGGGCTGCACTTCATCACGCTCAACAGCTCCACCGCGACACTGGAGATCTACGAGAATCTCGGACTGCACCAGCAGTCGTGACCGGTCGTACCCGCCCCTCTCCGCGGCGGTGACCGCGGAGAGGGGCGGCGGGGCATGGGGTGGACGGTCCTCTACATCGCGTTCGGCGTGGTCGCGCTGTGGCTGCTCGGGGAGGTGCTCCTCCAGTACAAGGCGCGGCTGCGCTGGCGCGTGCTCGCCTTCTGCGGCTTCCTCTTCGTGGTCCTGGGCGTCCTGCTGCCCTCGGTCCCGGTGATCGTCGCCGGTGCGCTCGCCTTCGCCGTCGGCCAGACCTATGTGACGCTCTCCTTCCGCCGCGGTTTCTCCACCGGCTGGGCGATCGGCGGCAGCCCGGGCGCGAGCCGCCGCCGCAAGGCCGGCGCGCCGGACCGGGCCGGCCCCACCCTGGAGGTCACCGACCTCTCGTACGACGAGCCGGGCGCCGGTCACCACGCCCCCGAGCGGCACCCGGAGGCGGCCGACGACGTCACGGCGGTCTACGAGCCGCTGCCGATGCCCGACGACACCGGCCGGTACGGGGTCTACGACACCGGCCGCGACACCGCCCCCGCCGCCGACGCCGGATACGACCCGGCGGCCTACGCCCCCTACGCGGCGGGATACGAGCAGGGATACGGCCAGGGGTACGAGCAGCAGGGGCACGACCACCAGGGGTACGAGCAGCCCGTCCACCAGCAGGGGTACGACTACGGGGCCGCCGGGCAGCAGCAGTACGCCGCCTACTCCGACCCGTACATCGGCCCGGGCACGGACGCCCAGCAGTACGGCTCGTACTACGGCGACCCCTACGCCCCCTCGTACACCTACGACACCCCGCCCGGCGGGGTCTGGGTCCCGCAGCAGCGCGACAACGAGCCGGACCCGCACCAGCAGGCCCCGGGGCCGTACGGCCACGAGCCGCACCAGGACGACCGGCAGCAGTACCGCTACTGAGCCCCGCGCGGCGCGAGGTTCCGCCGCGGGCCGCGGCGGGTCACTGCGAGCCGCGGAAGTCCGCGCCCTCCACGATCAGCCCCGCCACCAGCGCGCCCGACATGCCCGCGTGGGCGAGCCCGCCGCCCGGGTGCGACCAGCCGCCCGCGAAGTACAGGCCCGGCAGCGGCGAGCGGTTGCCGGCCGGGAGCAGCCGCCCGCCCGCCCCGGCGAGCGCGGGCCCGGGCACCTCGGCGGCCCCGGTGTCGCGCCGCACGTCCTCCGGGGTGCGGACGTGCCGCCACAGCAGCCGTTCCCGAAGGCCCGGCACCGCCCGCCCGGCGGCCTCGACCATCCGGTCGGCGAACGCCTCCCACTCCTGCCCCGGAGTCGTGCGGACGGTCGCCGTGACCGTCACCGACTCGTGGTCCGCGTCCGGCCGCAGCGCCGGGTCGTCCGGCCGCAGCACGGTCACCGTCGGACGGCCGCCCTCCGCGTGCACCACCGTGCGGTGGACCGCGTCCGCCTCCCGCGCGCCGCGCAGGGCCAGACAGGCCGTCACCCGGCCGGTGCCGAGCACCTGGTGGCGGGGCCGGTCCTCGCCGCGCTCCCACTCCACGACCTGGTCGCGGTAGAGCGCCGGCACCGGCGCCCCGGAGACCACGTGGTCGGCCGCGACCTCCTCGCCCCCGTCCAGCCGGACGCCGACCGCCCGGCCGTCCTTCTCCAGGACGTCCACCACCGGCGCGCCGAAGACGAACTCCACCCGCCGCTCACGGCACCGCTCGTACACCGCGTCGGCGAGCGCCCGCAGGCCCCCGGCCACGTACCAGCTGCCGAAGGTCTGCTCCATGTACGGCAGGACGGCGGCCGAGGCCGGGGCGTCGGCCGGGTCGAAGCCGTAGGACCACGCGTACGCGTCGAGCAGGGCGGCGAGCCGGGGATCGCGCAGCTCCCGCGCCCCGACCCGGGCGAGCGTCCTCGTGGGGCGGCGCAGCAGGCCCGCCTTGGGGGCCGGGTAGGGCTCGCGGGCGAGCGGCGCCGGGTCGACGGGCTGCGGCTCCTCCAGGAGCGGGCGGCGGGTGCGGTCCCAGGCCTCGCGGGCCCGCGTCAGGAAGTCGCCCCAGCGCTCGCCCGCGCCCGCGCCGAGCGCCGCGTCCAGGGCGGCGACCGTGCCGGCCCGGGAGGCGTTCGGCAGGTCCACACGCGTGCCGTCGGCGAAGACGTGACGGCCCGCCGGGTCGACCTGCGTCAGCGCGACGCACTCCTCCAGGGGCTCCCTGCCCGTCTTCACGAACAGGTCCCGGTAGACGGCGGGCAGGTGCAGCAGCCCCGGGCCCGTGTCGAAGGCGAAGCCGTCGCGTGCGAACCGGCCCACCGCGCCGCCGTACGTCGCGCCCTGCTCGTACACCGTCACCCGGTGGCCCGCCACGGCCAGCCGGGCCGCCGCCGCCATGGCGCCGAGTCCCGCGCCGATCACCACAATCCGTGCCATGTCGGCGAGCCTATCCGGCCCCTCCGACGGCCCCGGAGGGGAGAGGTCAGAAGCGCCGCGGCCCGTCGTCGGGCGGGCCCGGGGCCCGGGGGCGGGTCCCGGCGGCGGCGAGCCGCCTCTCCTCCCGGCGCCGGGACCTGCGGCGCAGGAAGCGCCGGATCCGCCGGGCGAGGAAGACCACCATGACCAGGCCGAGCAGGAGCAGGACGCCCGCGACGACCGCCGCCGCCACCGGGTGGAAGATCGCGAAGGTGACTACCGCCGCCACCCCGAGGTCCTCCGCCAGGCTCACCCCGACGTTCGTGAACGGCTCCGGCGAGGTGTTGACCGCCATCCTCGTCCCCGCCTTGACGACGTGGCTGAGGAGGGCCGTCGAACCGCCGACCGCGGCCGCCGCCAGCTCCGGCAGCGAGCCGTCCTGCCCGGCGAGCAGGGCGCCGACGACGGCCCCCGCGACCGGCCGGACCACGGTGTGGACGGAGTCCCACATCGAGTCGACGTACGGGACCTTGTCCGCCACCGCCTCGCACAGGAACAGCACGCCCGCGACGACGAGGACGTCGGTGCGCTGGAGGGACGCGGGCACCTCGTCGGTCAGCCCGGTCGCGCCGAAGAGGCCGAGCAGCAGGACCACCGCGTACGCGTTGATCCCGCTCGCCCAGCCGCTGGTGAACACCAGGGGGAGTACGGACACGCCCGCGATCGTAACCAGGACTGAGTATCCGTACCCAGGGGCCGAGATGAGTAGGCGCGCGGATGGGGCCGGCGGGGTCCGGAGGAGAGAGTGGAGTCCACGGAAGGGGCGCGGCTCCGGTACCGCCGTCACGGGGCGGCGGAACGGGGCCGCGCGCCTGCCGGTACGGGAGGCACGGGGGCACGGGGGTGCGGCCTTCCGGTACGGGGGTGCGGCGGGAAGCCGGTGCGGCGAGGCTCGGGGGGATCGAGCCTCACCGCACCGGCTTCTTCGTGCGTACGCGTGCGCGTGAAGGGGCGGACAGGGCCTACCGGCCGCCCACCCGGCCGTGCAGGAGCCGGGAGAGGGCCGCGTGGACGTCGTCGAGGGAGCGCTCGCTCTGGAAGGCCTGCCAGTCGAGCGCCGCCACGAGCACCATGCCGACGAGCGCCGCCGCCGTGAGCTGGACGTCGATCTCCTCGTTCAGCTCCCCGCCCTCGACCCCCTCGCGCAGCACCCCCTCCACCACCGCGACCGCCTCCTGGCGGACCACCAGGAGCGTGGAGTTCCAGGCCCGGTTGGTGCGCCAGAGCTCGGCCACGTACAGCTGGGTGAAGGCCGGGTAGCGGTCGATGAAGACGAGGCCCGCCCGGATCATCGCGTCCAGCGCGTCGACCCGGCTCCCGCCGCGCCCGGCGGTCTCCTCGGCCGCCGTGCGCAGGGAGGCGGCGAGCAGCGACACCCCGTGCCGCAGCAGCTCCTCGAAGAGCTCGGTCTTGCTCTTGAAGTTGTAGTAGACCGTGCCCTTGGCCACGCCGGCCCGCTCGGCGATCTCGTCCACCGTCGTCGCGGAGAAGCCCTGCTCCGCGATGAGCGTGACGGCCGCCTCGTAGAGCTTCGCGCGCGTGGCCTGGCGTCTGGTGCTGCTGCTGTCCATGGGGTCGATTCTCACAGGTGTCACGGGTGGTACCGGCCCCGTCTCACAGGGTCAGTTCGGGGTGGAGCCGGTCCAGCGTCCAGACCTGCCGCCTGCGGGCCGAGACGGCGGTCAGGGCCAGGGCGCCCAGGGTGAACGCCGTCAGGACCGCGCAGGACTGCCAGACGGGTTCGAGCCCGCCGCCCGTGATCAGCCGGCGCAGCGACTCGACCACGTACGTCATGGGCAGGAAGGGGTGGATCGCGTTGAAGAAGGGGGGGCTGGTCTGCACGGGGTAGGTGCCGCCCGCCGAGGTGAGCTGGAGCATCAGGGCCGCGAGCACCAGGATCCGGCCCGCCGCGCCGAAGCGGGCGTTGAACCACTGGATGATCGCCGTGAAGCAGCAGGTGACCAGGGCGAGGAAGCCGACCGTGCCGGCGGCCCGCGCCATCTGGAGGCCGAGGCCCCAGTGCAGCACCGACATCAGGGCCGCGACCTGGAGGAGGCCGATCGCCGCCACCGGGAGCCAGCCCGCGAGCGCGATCCGCCAGGCGGAGCCGCCCGCGGCGAGCGCGCGCCGGTTCATCGGCTGGATGACCATGTACGCGACCATCGCGCCGACCCAGAGGGAGAGCGGGATGAAGTACGGGGCGAAGCCCGTGCCGTAGTTCGGCGCCTTGTGCATCGACTGGGAGGCCAGCCGCACCGGGTCGGCCATGACCTCCGTGCGCTTGTCGCGGGCCTGCTGGTCGTAGTCCGGGATCTGTCCGACCCCGTCGCGCAGCCCGCCGGCCAGCTCGCCGGAGCCGTCGGCCAGCTTGAACAGGCCGCCGTCCAGGTCGCCCGCGCCCTTCTTGAGCTTGCCGACGCCGGTGTCGAGGTCGACCGAGCCGGTCTTCGCCCCGCTGATGCCGGTGTGCAGCTTCTCCGCGCCCGCCGCGACCTTCTTGGCGCCCGCGTTCAGCTCGTTGATCTTCCGGATGGCGTTCTCGACCTCCTCGTCGAGGTGCGGGGCGCGGGCCGCCAGCTCGTCGGCCTGCTTCTTGAGCGTGACCAGGCGCGCGTTCAGCGTCTTCAGGTCGCCGTTGCTGTCCTCGGTCAGCTCGTGCACGTCGTCCGCGATGACGGCGACGTCGCCGGCGGTGACCGCGGCCCGCTGGAGGACCTTGCACGCGCGGGCGTCGGGCGCCGGGGCCTCCACGCACTCCTCGCGGTGCAGGGCGGTCAACTCGGCGTCGGCCTTGTGCGCGGCGGTGCGGACCTGGGGGCCCCGCTTCACCAGGATGTCGAGGTTGTGCTGGACGGCGGTGGCCGAGTCGGAGACGAGCCGGGCGGTGTCCCGGATCGACTTGCCGTTGTTCGCCAGGTAGGGGCGGACCTTGTCGGCGGTGCCGTTCACCCTGTCGGCGAGCGTCTGCGTGCCGTCCGCGACCTTGCGGGAGCCGGTCTCCAGCTCCTTGGCGCCCTTGTCGAGCTTCTTCAGGCCCTCGGCCAGGTCGCCGCTGCCCGCCTTGGCGTCCCCGAGGCCGTCCGCCAGGCTCTTGGAGCCCTTCTTGGCCTTGTCGACGCCCTGCTTGAGGTCGGCCGCGCCCTTGGCGGCCTTCTCGGTGGCGTCGTGGATGTCGGAGAAGGAGATGAAGATCTTGTCGAGGAAGCCGCGCGAGGACTTGGTGGAGGCCGCGGTGCGCACCTCGGCGAAGACCGTCCGGGAGATCTGCCCGACGATGTAGTTGTTCGCGTCGTTCGTCCGCACGCGCAGCGCGCCGGTCTCGGGGGAGTCGCCGGAGCTGGAGGCGATGCGCGTGCTGAAGTCGCCGGGCATGGTCAGGGACAGGTAGTACGTCCCGTCCTCGACGCCCTTGCGCGCCTCCTCGTCGCTCACCCGGTGCCACGCGAAGGTCTCGCTCTCCAGGAGCCCCTTCGTGATGTCGTCGCCCGCGTTGATCTCCTTGCCGTCGGCGGTGGCGCCCCGGTCCTCGTTGACGAGGGCGACGGGGATCCTGTCGAGCCTGCCGTACGGGTCCCAGAACGAGTACAGGTACAGGGCGCCGTACAGCAGCGGCAGCAGCAGGACCGCGACGAGTGCGGCGCGCGGCAGCTTGCCCCTGCCGAAGCGCCTCAGCTCAAGAGCGGCCAGTTTCGGCGAGCGCATCGTCCGCCCCCTCCTCGGTCGTGGACGCGGCGGCGCCCGTGTCGGTGCCGGCGGCGTCCGCTCCGGTGGTCTTCGGGCGGGCCTTCTTCGTGTCGACGGTCTTCGCGTCGGTGGTCTTCGTGCCGGTGGCGTCGGCCTTCTCCCCTGCAGCCCCCTCCCCGGCGGGTTCCTCCGGCGTCCCGGGGGCCTCCGGGGCCTCCGGCGGCTCCGCGGACTCCTCTCCGGACGCCTCCACGGGCTCCTCCACGGGCTCCTCCGGAGCGATCGTGGTGATCCGCAGCGCGTCCTCCGGGGCCTCGCTGCAGACGGCGAGGACGGTCGTCCCGGCGGCGGCCAGGGAGCGCAGGAGCGCCCAGACCCCGGCCCGGTCCGCGTCCGAGAGCTTCATGTCCGTGTCGTCCACGGCGAGCAGCCGGGGGCGCCCGATCAGGGCGAGGGCGATCGAGAGCCGCAGCGCCTCGGGCCGCTCCAGGTCCCGCACGGAGGTCCGCTCGCCCTTCGGCAGGGCGTCGAGGTCGAGCCCCGCGGCCGCCACGGCCTCCGCGATCCGGGCCCGCGCCTCCGCCGCCCGCGTGCCGGGGCGCCGCAGCAGCGCCCGTACGGAGCCGTCGAAGCGGCGCTGGAGCAGCGCCCGCTCGCGCAGGTGCTCGGCGACCGTGAAGGCGGGGTCGAGCTCGTTGACGCCCGGGACCTGGCCCAGCGCGCTGATCCGGCGCACCGCCGCCATCTTCCGGGGCAGCGGGAGGCCGCCGACCTCGGCGTGCCCCTCCTTGGCCCTCATCCGGCCGGTGAGCGCGAGGAGCAGACAGGTGCGCCCCGAGCCCGACGGCCCCTCGATCGCCACCAGCGCGCCCGGCTCCGCCCGGAAGGAGACCTTCCGGAAGGCCCAGCCCCGCGGCCCCTTCAGCCCGAAGCCGTCCGCGACGACGGCGGCGCCGTGCGGCCGTTCACCGGCTTCCGCGTCCACGGACCCACCCCCATTCCCCATTTTTGAACTGACTAGTCAGTTCAAAAACTACCCCCGTATCGGAGCCTTCGCAAAACCGCAGGTCAGCGTGATTGTCAGTGGGAGTGGGCACGATGGACACATACGGCCACAGCGCCGTCACGCGACGACAGGAGGCTTCGTCATGGCACGTCCATCCGCAGCAGCCGCACCCAGGCGCCACCCCGTCCCCGCGCACTCCGGACCCGCGTCCGACATCCACCCCGTCTCCCGCCGCACCGCCGCCCCTCCCGCCGCCCTCGACCTCCTCGCCAAGTCCCGCGCCGGACTCGCCGAGGCCGCCGCCCTCGACCGCCCCCACGAGCGGTACGCCACCGCGCACCTCGCCGCCCTGCGCGCCGCCGCGGCCGTGCTCGCCGCCCGGGGCACCCCCGACCCCGTACCCCGCCGCAAGGAGCGCATACGGACCGCCTGGGAGCTCCTCGCCGAGCTGGCGCCCGAGCTCGCCGAGTGGAGCGCCCACTTCGCCGCCGGAGCGCCCCGCAGGGCCCGCGCGGAGGCGGGCATCACCAGTGCCGCCACCCCGAGGGAGGCCGACGACCTCCTCAGGGACGCCGAGTACTTCTCGCGCCTGGTCGAGCGGCTGCTCGCCCTCCGGCCGGTGTCGCCCCGCGCCCCCGGGGACGACGACGCGGGAGGGTGATCCGAAAGGCGGGAGCGAGGCCATAGGGTGGGGAGGTCCGTACCCGTCACCGAGGAGTCAACAGCCGTGCCGGACCCTTCCCCCGCCTTCGGTCGAGAGGCGACCTCACGCCCGTCGCGCGCCTCCCTGCGCACCGCCGTCGTCTGGGACGTCCTCAAGGACGCCCTCGACCGCCGGGTCGAGGCCACCGGGAAGCACGCCCTCGACGTCCTCGACACGGGCGGCGGCTCCGGGAACTTCGCGGTCCCGGCGGCCCGCCTCGGCCACCGGGTCACCGTCGTCGACCCCAGCCCCAACGCGCTCTTCGCGCTGGAGCGCCGGGCCGCCGAGGCCGGCGTCGCCGACCTCGTCACCGGCGTCCAGGGCGACGTCCGGGGCCTCTTCGACGTGGTCGGGCGCGAGGGGTACGACGCCGTCCTCTGCCACGGCGTCCTGGAGTACGTCGACGACCCCGCCGAGGGCGTGCGCAACGCGGTCGCCGCGCTCCGGCCCGGCGGCAGCCTCAGCCTGCTCGCCGCCGGGGTCGGCGGCGCCGTCCTGGCCCGTGCCCTCGCCGGGCACTTCACCGAGGCCCGGCACGCGCTCACCGATCCGGCGGGCCGCTGGGGCGCGGGCGATCCCGTGCCCCGGCGCTTCACCGCCGAGCAGCTCGCCGAGCTGGCCGACGGGGCCGGTCTGGAGGTCGGCGCCGTGCACGGCGTCCGGGTCTTCGCCGACCTCGTCCCCGGCGTCCTCGTCGACACCGAGCCGGGCGCGGCCGAGGCCCTCCTCCGCCTCGAGGCGGCCGCCGCGGAGCTGCCCTCGTTCCACGCCGTCGCCACCCAGCTGCACGTCCTCGGGGAGAAGCGGGCCTGATCCGGGAGGCCACCCGTTCGGCGGTTCGGGCCGCGGCGCTCCATGGAGTACGCCACAGCACGCCCGGTCCGGGCCCCGGCCCCGTATGATCGGGGGACACCATCCGGCATGACGGACGGGGCCCCGGGGAATCAACGCCTCAGCAACCGATCCGCATGGCGGCCCGGATTGGCTATTCGGCATTGTGGGCGGGTTTCACGGGGGCGATTCCCTGCCTATCCTGAAAGGGCCGCAAACCGGTCGCCCCCGCGGCCGACGACTAGGAGGACTCCGTGCCGCTCTCGGAGCACGAGCAGCGAATGCTCGAGCAGATGGAGCGAGCGCTGTACGCCGAAGATCCCAAGTTCGCGACAGCGCTCGAGGGAAGCGGACTGCGTACGTACACCCGGCGACGGGTTTACCAGGCAGTCGCCGGCTTCCTGGTGGGTATCGCGCTCCTCATGGCCGGAATGGTCGCACAGCAGATCTGGATCAGCGTGGTGGGATTCCTCGTCATGCTGGGCTGCGCGGTCCTGGCGGTCACCGGATGGCGCAAGGCGCCGAAGCCGGGTGAGCAGCAGGCTTCGGGTGGAACGGCGGCCGGCGGCCGTCAGACCCGGCAGCGACGCCCCATGATGAACCGGATCGAAGAGCGGTGGCAGCGCCGCCGCGACGAGCAGGGCGGCGGCCACTGACGGCCCCCTGAGCGGAAGCCCCGCCCCCTTCAGCGACCGAGCCCCGCAGAGCCGCGCACCCGAGCGCAGCGGCCCTGCGGGGCTCGTCGCTGCGCGGGGCCGTGGGTCACGGGACGGCGGTGGGAGGACACGGCGGCCGGGTCCGGCAGCAGGACCACGGCGGAGCGCCGTCGCAAGAGGGGCGGGATCCTTCCGGATCCCGCCCCTCCGCCGTATCCCGGCTCTCTCAGCCCGCCCCGTGCGGCGCCCGCCGGAAGCGGGTCGCCAGGGCGTGGCGGCGGTCCGACCAGCGGGCCGTCGCCGTCGCCCAGCGGGCCGAGGCCGCCCAGCGGACGCGGACCGCCGAGCGGGGGGCGAGCAGGGCGCGGAGGCGGGTGCGACGGTCCGCGCCCGCGTGGAAGCCCGCCCGGACCCGCCCGGCCTCCTCGGCCAGGTTCGCGACCGGCTGCGACCGGGGCGCGTACAGCACCTCCTCCACCGCCCGCGCCACCCGGTGCACCGCTTCGGCGGACTCGCCCCGCAGCTCGCCCAGGCGCACGATCCGCGCCGCCGTCCCCCGGGGCGTCTGCGACTCGTCCGGCTCGACCCCGTAGTCCCAGGCCGTGTCGTTGATCTCCCGCCAGACCGCGAGCGTCCGCGCCGCCGTCCCCCCGGCGCCCCGCGCCGAGGCCCGTCCGGGCCGTCCGTCCGCGGGCACCGGCCCGGACGGCCCGGACGTCTCCTCCGGCTCCCGCGTCCCGGCCGGCCCGAGCCGCCGGGCGCGGGCCCGGTTCCGCCAGAACAGCGGAAGCAGCGGCAGGACCAGGACCACGGCCACACCCAGGACGACCAGGGTCGTCGCCAGCGGATCGGCGCCGGAGTCGTCCGGGGCCGCCCCGGCCGCCGCCGTCTCCTGGCCGCAGTCGCCGAGCCTGCGCATCTGCGGCGTGCAGCTCTCCGAGGCGCTCGGCGCGGCGGACGGCTGCGCCGAGGCGCTCTGCTGCGGCTGCGCGGGCCCGGTGGCCGAGCCCGAAGGGACGGTCTCCCGGGCGTAGGAGGGGGTGGAGCCCCGCTGCGGGGTCGGTTCGAACCGCGTCCAGCCCGCCCCCTCGAAGTACAGCTCGGGCCACGCGTGCGCGTCCCGGATGCCGACCGACACCGATCCGTCGCTCTGCGGCGTGCCCGGCATGAAGCCCACGGCCACCCGGGCCGGGATGCCGAGCGAGCGGGCCATCGCCGCCATCGAGAAGGAGAAGTGGACGCAGAAGCCCTGCTTGTCCTTCAGGAAGCGGGAGATCGCCTGCACCCCGGTGCCGGAGTTCACGTCCACGTCGTAGCGGAAGCCGCCGTCCCGGGCGAACCAGTCCTGGAGCTTCAGGGCCCGCCGGTAGTCGTCGTCCGCGCCCGCGGTGACCTTCCGGGCCGTCTCCCGCACGTCCGCCGGCAGCGACACGGGCACCTTGGTGTACTCGCGGCGCAGTTCCTCCGGGGCGGGCCCGGCGGCGGCCAGCTGCTCCGCCGTCGGCTGCACGTCCAGGCTGGCCACCTGGTAGCGGGCGCCCCGGGTGGTCTGCTTGTCGTCGCCGACCAGCATCCGGCCGGCCGGCTCGTACCGCCAGCGCCCCTCGACGTCGACCCGGGAGGCCGGGTACGGCATCGGCAGCCACTTCTGCTCGTAGTTCTCCGAGGCGACGAAGTTGCCGGTCACCTCGGTGACCCGGACGCCCTGGGCGAGCCCGTCCGGCCACGGCAGCCGCTCCGGCACGTCCACGATCGGGCGGACCGAGGACTTCCAGGAGAGGCCGTCGAACTGGTCGAGCGCGACGAGCCGCAGGTACATGCCGCTGGTGTCGCGGGCGTTGGTCCGGTAGCGCAGGACCTCGCGGTCCTCCTGCTGGCGCAGGTCGTCCTGGAGGGAGACCAGCGGGTTCACGGTGGAGATCGTGCCGCCCGTGCCGGAGCCCCCGGACCCCTCGCCCCCGCCGCCGACTCCGAGGAGTCCGCCGTTCAGACCGGGCAGCGCGAGCGGCACCACCAGCGCGACCCCCATGGCCACGGCCCCGATCCGGCGCCCGGTGCGGACCGGCGCGAAGGTCTGGCCGCCGCTGCCGACGGCGGTGCCGGGCCGGCCGGTGCGCTGGGCGCCGCCGAAGACCCGCCCCCACTGGGAGAGCCGGTCCCTGCCCTCGGCGAGGAGCAGCAGCAGATAGCCGGTGGCCGCCAGGAGGAACCAGAGCCGGCCCGCGCCGCCGCCGGAGAGGCCGGCCGCCACCGAGTACAGGGCGAGCAGCGGCAGACCGGCCGGGGCCGCCTTGCGGAAGGTGACCGCGAGGGCGTCCACCATGAGCCCGATGACGACCACGCCGCAGACCAGCATGAGCCGGATGCCCTCGGTGTCCGGCGCGGGGGCCGCGTACCGGCTCACGTCCTCGGCGCCCGCCCGGAACAGCTCGACGGTGTGCGTGACGGCCTGCGGGCCGGGCAGGAACCAGAGGACCGCCTGCCCGCGGGCGAAGACCGCGGTCAGCGCGAGCAGCGCGACCACCGTCTGGGCGAGGAGGGTCAGCGGCGCGGCGAGCGGCACCCGCCGCGCCAGCGTGCCCGCCCCGCTCACCAGGGCCAGCACGAAGGCCGCCGTGAAGATCCAGGTCGCCGGCTTGACCAGCGGGAGCAGGGCCCCGGCCGCCATCAGGGTGGCGGCCCAGGAGGCCAGCGTCAGCCGTGCGCGCCCGCTCATGCCCATCCTCCGTAGGTGGTGTCGGCGGCGGCCTCCGCGGCGGACGCCCGCTGCCACAGGTCGGCGAGCCGCGCCCCGGGCGGCACGGCGAGCGCCGTCCAGCCCGCCTCGCGCAACTGCCGCACCCGGCCCTCGACCGCCCCGGAGACCGAACTGCCGGTCAGCCAGGCGCCGGAGTCCAGGACGAAGGCGACGGCCGCGCCGCTCCGGCCCCGCATCCGGGCGACGAGCGCGGCCTGCTCCTCGTCGAGGTCGCCGAGGAAGGCGACGAGCAGTCCGTCGCCGCCGGCCCGCAGCACCTCGGAGGCGCGCGAGAGGCCCGCCCCCTCGGAGTGGTCGACGACCGCGAGGGCGTCCATCATCAGACCGGCCGAGTCGGCCGGGTCCTGCACCGGGCCGCCGAAGCCCTCGGCGCCCTCGCCGGGGACGGCGCTGCCGGTGTCGGTGAGCAGCCGGACCGTGTAGCCGCGCTCCAGCATGTGGACGAGCGCGGAGGCGGTGCCGGAGACCGCCCACTCGAAGGCGGAGTCCGGGCCCGCGCCCCGGTAGGCGACCTCGCGGGTGTCGAGGAGGACGGTGCAGCGGGCCCGCTGCGGCTGCTCCTCGCGGCGGACCATCAGCTCGCCGTAGCGGGCGGTGGAGCGCCAGTGCACCCGGCGCAGGTCGTCGCCGTGGCGGTAGGCGCGCGGGATGACGTCGTCGTCGCCGGCGAGGGCGAGGGTGCGCTGGCGCCCCTCGCCGCGCCCGGCGGCCTCGCCGAAGAACCCGACCGGCGGCAGGGCCTCGGTCCTGGGCACGACGGTGAGGGTGTCGTACGCGCTGAAGGAGCGGGTCAGCTCGCACATCCCGAAGGGGTCGCTCAGCCGCAGCTGGAGCGGCCCGAGCGGGAAGCGGCCGCGCAGGTCCGAGCGGACCCGGTAGGACACCTCGCGCCGCCCGCCCGCCTCGACCCGGTCGAGGACGAAGCGGGGCCGGGACCCCAGCATGTACGGCACGTGGTCCTGGAGCATGAGCAGCCCGGTGGGCAGCTTGGACACGTTCTCCATCCGCAGCTGGACCCGGGCCTCGGTGCCCGTCTCCACCCGCTGGGGGACGAGCAGGCGCGAGGTCGCGACCCGGTAGCGGGTCCGGTGCAGCACGAGGACGCAGACCAGCGGCAGGGCGGCGAGCAGCAGCCCGACGCGCAGCAGGTCGGCCTGGCCGAGGACGTACGCGCAGACGGCGGCGGCCACCCCGGCGGCGAGGAAGGACCGGCCGCGGGTGGTGAGGCCGCTCAGGGCGGCCCGCAGGCCGCCCCGGTCGTCGTCGCCCCGCTGCCCGTCCGGCACGGCGGCGCTCGTCATCACAGCCGCCGGGCGCCGGGCTGCTGCTGGCCGTAGAGCGGCCCGGCGGGCGGGGCCGAGGCCGGGACGGGGGTGCGCTGCAGGATGTCCTGGACGACCTGCTCGGCGGTGCGGCGGTTGAGCTGGGCCTGCGCCGTCGGCAGCAGCCGGTGGGCGAGGACGGGCGCGGCGAGGGCCTGGAGGTCGTCGGGCAGCACGTACTCGCGGCCGCTGAGCGCGGCGGAGGCCCGCGCGGCCCGCAGCAGGTGGAGCGTGGCCCGGGGGGAGGCGCCGAGCCGCAGGTCGGGGTGGGTGCGGGTGGCGGCGACCAGGTCGACCGCGTACCGGCGCACGGCGTCGGCGACGTGCACCGCGCGCACCGCCTCGATCAGCTTCAGGACGTCGTGGGCGTGCGCCACCGGCTGGAGGTCGTCCAGCGGGTTGACCGCGCCGTGCACGTCGAGCATCTGGAACTCGGCCTCGGCGCTCGGGTAGCCGATGGAGACCCGGGCCATGAAGCGGTCCCGCTGGGCCTCGGGCAGCGGGTAGGTGCCCTCCATCTCGACCGGGTTCTGGGTGGCGACCACCATGAACGGGCTGGGCAGCTCGTACGTCTGCCCGTCGATGGTGACCTGCCGCTCCTCCATGGACTCCAGGAGCGCGGACTGGGTCTTCGGCGAGGCGCGGTTGATCTCGTCGCCGATCACGATCTGGGCGAAGATCGCGCCCGGCTTGAACTCGAACTCCCGGCGCTGCTGGTCGAAGATCGACACGCCCGTGACGTCCGAGGGCAGCAGGTCGGGGGTGAACTGGATGCGGCGCACCGAGCAGTCGATGGACCGGGCCAGGGTCTTGGCCAGCATGGTCTTGCCGACGCCGGGGACGTCCTCGATCAGGAGGTGTCCCTCGGCGAGCAGCACGGTCAGCGAAAGCCGTACGACCTCGGGCTTGCCCTCGATCACACTCTCCACCGACCTGCGGACGCGCTCCACAGTGGCGGTCAGATCAGTGAGGCTCGCTCGATCGTCATAGGTCGTCACCCGGCCCTCCTCGGCCTTCCGAAACACACGGACACCCGCCCCCGGTGGGATCTTCGTGAGGTGTCCACCCGGGCATTCTTGTTGGCGTGGCCGGGTCGTGTCACTCGGCTGCCGGCAAGTACGGAGGAAATGCCGGAGTTTCGACCGTTAAACCCGGTCGGCGGCGCTGGTCCGCGCTCGTCACCCCGGGAGGGGGCGGGGAGCGTCAACGGGCCTCTCTGTGAGTTGACCCACAGGAGGGAGGGCCGCGCCCCGAACGAGTGAGCCGCCCGGAATGTCCGGCGGAACCGCCGGGGCCGTGCGACGCGCCAGCGGGTTGATTGACCGGCGGGTCCGGTGGACTAAAGTGACGCGAAGTTCACGGAGACAACGAGCGATTTCCGCGGTTTCTCCCCCGTGTGCGCGGCGGTACCCACGGCTCGGCCTCCTCCCGCTCGCCGGTCGGCCGACGCGCCCTTCCGGCGCCGGACGACCGCTTCTCCCCAGCGAGCGGGCGGGGACCCGGCGGTACGTTCCCCCGTGCCCGAATTGAGAGGGCGCATTGAGCAACGACCGACACGTCCCGGTGATGCTCCAGCGGTGCCTGGACATGTTGGCCCCCGCCCTGGAGCGCCCCGGCGCGGTCGTCGTCGACTGCACCCTGGGGCTCGGCGGCCACAGCGAGGCCCTGCTGAAGCGGTTCCCCGAGGTGCGGCTCGTCGCCCTCGACCGCGACAAGGAGGCCCTGCGGCTCTCCGGCGAGCGGCTCGCCCCCTACGGCGAGCGGGCCACCCTCGTCCACGCGGTCTACGACGAGCTGCCCGAGGTCCTCGACCGGCTCGGCGTCCCGAAGGTGGACGGCGTCCTCTTCGACCTGGGCGTCTCCTCCATGCAGCTCGACGAGGCCGACCGCGGCTTCGCCTACGCCCAGGACGCCCCGCTCGACATGCGCATGGACCAGTCGACCGGCATCGGCGCGGCGGAGGTCCTCAACACCTACCCGCCTGGCGAACTGGTCCGGATCCTGCGCGCGTACGGCGAGGAGAAGCAGGCCAAGCGGATCGTCTCCGCGATCGTGCGCGAGCGCGACAAGGAGCCCTTCACCACCAGCGCCCGGCTCGTCGAGCTCATCCGCGACGCCCTGCCCCAGGCCGCCAAGCGCACCGGCGGCAACCCGGCCAAGCGCACCTTCCAGGCCCTGCGCATCGAGGTCAACCACGAGCTCGACAGCGTCGAGAGGGCTATCCCGGCGGCCGTGAGGGCCCTCGCCGTCGGCGGCCGGGTCGCCGTCCTGTCGTACCAGTCCCTGGAGGACCGGATCGTCAAGCAGGTCTTCGCGGCCGGCGCGGCCACCACCGCCCCGCCCGGCCTGCCGGTCGTCCCCGAGAAGTACCAGCCCCGCCTCAAGCTGCTCACCCGCGGCGCCGAGCTGCCCACCGAGGAGGAGGTCGCCGAGAACCGGCGCGCCGCCCCGGCCCGGCTGCGGGGCGTCGAGCGCATCCGGGAAGACGTCCTGTGAGCACGGCGAAGGGGCCCCTCAAAGGGCGGGCCGCGCGGCTCGGACGGCTCATGCCGTCGGGGCCGAGCACGGCCGCCCGCACCCCCTTCGTCCTGCTCGTCGTCGTGCTGCTCGGCGGCGGCCTGATCAGCCTGCTCCTGCTGAACTCGGCGCTCAACCAGGGCTCGTTCCAGCTGAACGAGCTGAAGAACCGGACCACCGAGCTCACCGACGAGGAGCAGGCGCTCCAGCGGGACGTGGACGCCTACGCGGCCCCCGACGCCCTGGAGCGGCGGGCCCGCGAACTCGGCATGGTCCCGGGCGGCAGCCCCGCCTTCCTCGGCCCGGACGGCAAGGTGCTCGGCAGGCCCTCCACCGCCCCCTCCCCGACGCCCACGGCGGACCCGCCCGCCTCCCCGAAGCCGCCGGCGGGCCCGGGCGCGACGGCCGGCGCCCCCGCCGGCTCCGGCCCGGCCCCGACCGCGCGCACCTCGCCCGCGACCGCTCCCACGACCTCCGGCAGGTGACCGAGCAGTGCCCCCCAAGGAGCCCACGCGCCGTCGCGTCCCCGGCCCCGCACGGCCCGCCCGCCCCCGGCCCGCCGCGGCCTCCGGCTCCGGCGGCACCCGGCCGCCCCGCCCCGCGCCGCGCCCCGCCGCCGGGCGGAGCGCGCCCCGGCCCCCGGCCCGCCGGCCCCGCACCATCCGGCTCGGCAACCCCCGGCCCCGGCTGCGCCTGATCTCCCTCGGCCTGACCCTCGTCATGCTGGTCTTCGTCGTGCGGCTGCTCCAGGTCCAGGCCGTCGACGCCGACGCGTACGCGGCCAAGGCCGACAAGTACCGCTTCCAGGAGTACACGCTCTCCGCCGAGCGCGGCGAGATCACCGACCGCAACGGCATCGCGCTCGCCGCCAGCGTCGACGCGTACGACATCACCGCCGACCCCAAGCTCTTCACCCCGGAGGAGAGCAAGGCCGCCGACGCCCCCGAGCAGGCGGCCGCCCTGCTCGCCCCGATCCTCGGCAAGCAGCCCGCCGAGCTCGCCAAGAAGCTCCGCACCCCCAAGTCCCGCTACACCCTCCTCGCCCGCAAGCAGACCCCGCAGGTGTGGAACCAGATCAAGGACCTCAAGAAGCTCTACGCGCAGAAGTCCCAGCCCTCCGCCGGCGGCAACGGCGTCAACCTCCTCGGCGGCGTCCTCAGCGAGCCCAGCACCAAGCGCGTCTACCCGAACGGCGAGCTCGCCGCCGGGATACTGGGCTACGTGAACGCCGAGGGCCGGGGCGCCGGCGGTCTGGAGTCCATGCTCGACCCGCAGCTCGCCGGCAAGGACGGCAAGATCCGCTTCACCCAGTCCGGCGGCCGCCAGGTGCCCACCGCCGGATCCCGGGGCACCCCCGCCGTCCCCGGTGCCGGCATCGAGCTGACCATCGACCGGGACATCCAGTGGGCCGCCCAGCAGGCCATCACCGAGCAGGTGCGGAAGTCCAAGGCCGACCGCGGCTACGTCGTCGTGCAGGACACCCGCACCGGAGAGGTCCTCGCCATGGCCAACGCCCCCGGCTTCGACCCCAACGACCTCTCCGCCGCCAACGCCGCCGCCATGGGCAACGCCGCCCTCCAGGACGCCTACGAGCCCGGCTCCACCAGCAAGGTCATGTCCATGGCCGCCGTCCTGGAGGAGGGCAAGGCCGCCCCCGACACCCACGTCACCGTCCCCAACCGGCTCCACCGCGGCGACCGGCTCTTCAAGGACGACATCGACCACCCGACCTGGTACCTGACCCTCAACGGCGTCCTCGCCAAGTCCAGCAACATCGGCACCATCCTCGCCACCGGCCGGCTCGGCGCCACCCAGGCCGAGTCCAACGAGGTGCTCCACTCCTACCTGCGCAGGTTCGGCATCGGCAGCCCCACCGGCCTCGGCTATCCCGGCGAGACCCCCGGCATCCTGGCCAAGCCCAAGGACTGGTCCACCTCGCAGCAGTACACGATCCCCTTCGGTCAGGGCCTCTCCGTCAACGCCATGCAGGCCGCCTCCGTGTACTCGACCGTCGCCAACGGAGGCGTACGGGTCGCCCCCACCCTCGTGCGCGGCACCAAGGGCCCCGACGGACGCTTCACCCCGGCCCCCCGGCCCGAGGAGTCGCGGGTCGTCAGCGAGAAGACCGCCAGGACCCTCGCCACCATGATGGAGTCCGTCGTCGACGACGAGGAGGGCACCGGCACCCGCGCCGCGATCCCCGGCTACCGCGTCGCCGGCAAGACCGGTACCGCCAACCGCGTCGACCCCGAACTCGGCCGCTACAAGGGCTACACCGCCTCCTTCGCCGGCTTCGCCCCCGCCGACCAGCCGCGGGTCACCGTCTACTGCGCCATCCAGAACCCCACCAAGGGCAGCTACTTCGGCGGCCAGATCTGCGGACCCATCTACAAGAAGGTCATGGAGTTCGCCCTCAAGACCCTCCACATCGCCCCCACGGGCAGCGACCCCGCCCGACTGCCGGTCGTCTTCGACCCCACCCCGTGACACTCCGGGAGCACCAGTGACAACGATCACCCCCCATTCCGGGAACCGGAAATCGAACTCCGGCGAGGCCCCGGGCTCTTTTGGCCCCCCACAGGGTGGGCCCGGTACGCTCACCGCCGTGCCACACGCTGATCAGTACCGAACCACCCCGCCACGGCCGGAGCGGACCCGCCCGACACCCCTGGGCGACCTGGCCGCGCACCTGGGGACCGACACCCCGGCCGACGCCGAGATCTCGGGCATCACCCACGACTCCCGGGCCGTGCGCCCCGGCGACGTGTACGCCGCCCTGCCCGGCGCCCGCGCCCACGGCGCCGACTTCGTCGCCCAGGCCGCCGGACTCGGCGCCGCCGCGGTCCTCACCGACCCGGCGGGCGCCGAACGCGCCGCCGCCACCGGCCTGCCGGTCCTGGTCGTCGACGACCCGCGCGGCCGGATGGGCGAACTCGCCGCCGAGATCTACGGACGGCCCGGCACCGACCTGCTGAAGATCGGCATCACCGGCACCTCCGGCAAGACCACCACCGCCTACCTGGTGGAGGGCGGACTGCGCGGCGCCGGCCGGCGGACCGGGCTCGTCGGCACCGTCGAGATGCGGATCGGCGACGAGCGCATCAAGTCCGAGCGCACCACCCCCGAGGCCACCGACCTCCAGGCCCTCTTCGCCGTCATGCGCGAACGGGGCGTCGAGGCCGTCGCCATGGAGGTCTCCAGCCACGCCCTCGTGCTCGGCCGGGTCGACGGCTGCGTCTTCGACGTCGCCGTCTTCAACAACCTCAGCCCGGAACACATGGAGTTCCACTCCGACATGGAGGACTACTTCAGGGCCAAGGCCGGGCTCTTCACGCCCGAGCGCAGCCGCCTGGGCGTGGTCAACCTCGACGACGCGTACGGCCGCAGGCTCGTGAAGGAGGCCGGCGTCCCGGTCCTCACCTTCTCCGCCGAGGGCCGCGCCGACGCCGACTGGCGCGCCGAGGACCTCGTCCTGGGCTCCCACGACTCGACGTTCACCGCGGTCGGCCCCGGGGGCGAGCGGTTCCCCGCCACCGCCCCGCTGCCCGGCCCGTTCAACGTCGCCAACACCCTCGCCGCGATCGCCGTCCTCGCCGCCGCCGGCCTCGACCCGAAGGCCGCCGCCGAGGGCGTCGCCGCCGTCCCCGGCGTCCCCGGCCGCCTGGAGCGCGTCGAGGCCGGGCAGCCGTACCTCGCGGTCGTCGACTACGCGCACAAGACGGACGCCGTCGAATCGGTCCTGCGCTCCCTGCGCGAGGTCACCGAGGGCCGGCTCCACGTGGTCATCGGCTGCGGCGGCGACCGGGACACCACCAAGCGCGGCCCGATGGGTGCCGCCGCCGCCCGGCTCGCCGACACTGCCGTCCTGACCTCGGACAACCCCCGCTCCGAGGACCCCCTCGCCATCCTCACCGCCATGCTCACCGGCGCCGCCGGGGTCCCGGCGGAGGAGCGCGGCGAGGTGCTCGTCCTCGCCGACCGTGCCGCCGCGATCGCCGCGGCCGTCGCCCGCGCCCGGCCGGGCGACACCGTCCTGGTCGCGGGCAAGGGCCACGAGCAGGGCCAGGAGATCGCCGGGGCCGTCCGCCCCTTCGACGACCGCGAGGTCCTGCGCGCCGCGATCCTCGAACAGAGGGCCCGGACCTCCCCGTCGAGCAGCAGTGCCGACGCCAGCCACCAGAACAGTCAGGGATGAAGCAGTGATCGCCCTCTCCCTCGCCGAGATCGCCGAAATCGTCGGCGGGCAGGCGCACGACATACCGGATCCGGCCGCCCGGATCACCGGGCCCGTCGTCATCGACTCCCGCGAGGTACGGGACGGCAGTCTCTTCGCCGCCTTCGCCGGTGAGCGCGTCGACGGCCACGACTACGCGCGGCGCGCCGTGGAGGCGGGTGCGACGGCCGTGCTCGCCGCCCGCCCCGTCGGCGTGCCCGCGATCGTCGTGGACGACGTCCAGACCGCCCTCGGGGCCCTCGCCCGCGCCGTCGTCGAACGCCTCGGCACCGACGTCGTCGCCCTCACCGGATCGGCGGGCAAGACCTCCACCAAGGACCTGATCGCCCAGGTCCTCGAACGGCACGCGCCCACCGTGTGGACGCCCGGATCGCTCAACAACGAGATCGGCCTGCCCCTCACGGCGCTCCGCGCGACCGACGAGACCCGGCACCTGGTCCTGGAGATGGGCGCCCGGGGCATCGGCCACATCCGCTACCTCACCACCCTCACCCCGCCCCGCATCGGCCTCGTCCTCAACGTGGGCTCCGCCCACATCGGCGAGTTCGGCGGCCGCGAGCAGATCGCCCTGGCGAAGGGCGAGATGGTCGAGTCGCTTCCCACCGAGGCCGAGGGGGGCGTGGCGGTCCTCAACGCCGACGACCCCCTCGTCCGCGCGATGGCCGACCGCACCAAGGCCCGCGTGACCCTGTTCGGAGAAGCGGACGAAGCGGCCGTACGGGCCGAGAACGTCCACCTCACCGAGACCGGGAGGCCCTCTTTCCGCCTTCACACACCCACCGGGTGCAGCGACGTGACCTTGCGCCTGTACGGTGAGCACCACGTGTCGAACGCGCTCGCCGCGGCCGCCGTCGCGCACGAGCTGGGCATGCCTGTCGAAGAGATCGCCACCGCGCTCTCCGAGGCCGGATCCCTGTCGCGCTGGCGCATGGAGGTCACCGAGCGTCCGGACGGCGTGACGATCGTCAACGACGCCTACAACGCGAATCCCGAGTCCATGCGAGCCGCCCTGCGCGCGCTCGCGGCCATGGGCAGGGCCGCACAGGCCCGAGGGGCCCGTACGTGGGCGGTGCTCGGCAAGATGGCCGAGCTCGGGGACGCATCGCTCGTCGAGCACGACGCGGTCGGACGGCTCGCCGTCCGGCTCAACGTCAGCAAGCTCGTGGCGGTCGGGGACAGGGAAGCGTCCTGGCTGCGACTGGGCGCATATAACGAGGGTTCGTGGGGTGAGGAGTCGGTGCACGTGTCCGACGCGCAGGCGGCGGTCGACCTGTTGCGCAGTGAGCTGCGCCCGGGGGACGTCGTCCTTGTGAAGGCTTCCAGGTCGGTCGGTCTCGAACAGGTCGCCCTGGCTCTCCTCGACACCGAGGGCGAGGTCACCGGCCGATGAGGCAGATCCTCTTCGCGGGGGCCATCGGGCTCTTCCTGACCCTGATCGGCACCCCGCTGCTCATCAAGCTGCTCGCGCGCAAGGGGTACGGGCAGTTCATCCGGGACGACGGCCCGCGCGGCCACGCCGGGAAGAAGGGCACGCCCACCATGGGCGGCATCTCCTTCATCCTGGCCACGCTCATCGCGTACGCGCTGGCCAAGGTCATCACCGGTGAACCCGTCTCGTACTCCGGCCTGCTCGTCCTCTTCCTGATGGCGGGCATGGGCCTGGTCGGCTTCCTCGACGACTACATCAAGATCGTCAAGCAGCGGTCGCTCGGTCTGCGGGCCAAGGCGAAGATGGCCGGACAGCTGATCGTGGGCATCGCCTTCGCGGTGCTCGCGCTCCAGTTCTCCGACTCGCGGGGACTCACCCCGGCCTCCGAGAAGCTCTCCTTCATCACGGACTTCGGCTGGACTATCGGCCCGGTGCTCTTCGTGGTCTGGGCGCTCTTCATGATCCTGGCCATGTCCAACGGCGTGAACCTGACGGACGGTCTGGACGGCCTGGCCACCGGCGCCTCCGTGATGGTCTTCGGCGCGTACACCTTCATCGGGCTCTGGCAGTTCCAGGAGTCCTGTGCCAACGCGCTGACCCTCACCAACCCGAACGCCTGCTTCGAGGTCCGCGACCCGCTCGACCTCGCGGTCGTGGCCTCCGCCCTCATGGGAGCCTGCTTCGGCTTCCTGTGGTGGAACACCTCGCCCGCCAAGATCTTCATGGGCGACACCGGCTCGCTCGCCCTCGGCGGCGCCCTCGCCGGCCTCGCCATCTGCTCCCGTACGGAGCTCCTCCTCGCGCTGCTCGGCGGCCTGTTCGTGCTGATCACGATGTCCGTGGTCATCCAGGTCGGCTCGTTCAAGATGACCGGCAAGCGCGTCTTCCGGATGGCCCCCCTCCAGCACCACTTCGAACTCAAGGGGTGGTCCGAGGTCCTGGTCGTCGTCCGGTTCTGGATCATCCAGGGCATGTGCGTGATCGTGGGCCTGGGCCTCTTCTACGCGGGATGGGCAGCGGACAAGTGACAGAGCGGCTCGACTGGAACGGCAAGAAGGTCACCGTCGCGGGACTCGGCGTCTCCGGCATCCCGGCCGCCCGCGTCCTGCACGGGCTCGGCGCGCGCGTGACCGTCGTCAACGACGGCGACGACGAGCGCTCCCGGGCCCAGGCCGCCGCGCTGGAGGCCGAGGGCGTCACCGTCCGCCTCGGCGACGGGGCGACCCTGCCGTCCGGCACCGAGCTGATCGTCACCACCCCGGGCTGGCAGCCCGACAAGCCCCTCTTCGCGGCCGCCGCCGAGGCGGGCGTGGAGGTCTGGGGCGACGTCGAACTGGCCTGGCGGCTCCGGGGCCCCGGAGCCGCCCCCTGGCTCGCGGTCACCGGCACCAACGGCAAGACCACGACCGTGCGGATGCTCGCCTCGATCCTGGAGGCGGCCGGACTGCGGACCGCCGCCGTCGGTAACATCGGCGTCTCGCTCCTCGACGCCGTCCTCGGCGAGGAGGAGTACGACGTGCTCGCCGTCGAGCTCTCCAGCTACCAGCTCCACTGGGCGCCCTCGGTCCGCGCCCACTCGGCCGCCGTCCTCAACCTGGCGCCCGACCACCTCGACTGGCACGGCTCCATGGAGGCGTACGCCGCCGACAAGGGCCGGATCTACGAGGGCAACCAGGTCGCCTGCGTCTACAACGTCGCCGACGGGGCCACCGAGGACCTGGTCCGCGAGGCCGACGTCGAGGAGGGCTGCCGGGCGATCGGCTTCACCCTCGGCACCCCCGGCCCCTCCGAACTGGGCGTCGTCGAGGGCCTCCTCGTCGACCGGGCCTTCGTCGAGAACCGGCGGGAGAACGCCCAGGAGCTCGCCGAGGTCTCCGACGTGCAGCCCCCGGCCCCGCACAACATCGCCAACGCCCTGGCCGCTGCCGCCCTGGCCCGCGCCTTCGGCGTCGACGCCAAGGCCGTACGGGACGGCCTGAAGGCCTTCAGGCCCGACCCGCACCGCATCGAACTGGTCGAGGAGGTCGGGGGAGTCACGTACGTCGACGACTCCAAGGCCACCAACACCCACGCCGCGGAAGCCTCCTTGGCGGCCTACGACCCGATCGTCTGGATCGCCGGCGGCCTCGCCAAGGGCGCGACCTTCGACGAGCTCGTCCAGAAGTCCGCGAAGCGGCTGCGCGGGGCCGTCCTGATCGGCGCCGACCGGGCCCTGATCCGCGAAGCCCTGGCGCGACACGCCCCGGAGGTCCCGGTGGTCGACCTCGACCGGACCGACACTGGGGCGATGTCCGAGGCGGTCCGCGAGGCGGCCCGGCTCGCCCGCCCGGGGGACACGGTCCTGCTCGCCCCGGCCTGCGCCTCGATGGACATGTTCACCAACTACAACAAGCGCGGCGAGGCCTTCGCGGACGCGGTCCGCGCCCTCGCCGCCACCGGGGACGCCTGACCCGACCAGTGGGAGGGTCCGGCCGCACCGGACACGACCGGAGGGGACGGCGACCATGCCGAGCAAGACCGCCGGGACGCGCCGGCCCTCCGCCGCACGCGGCGGGGGGCGGACTCCCGCGATCCCGCGGCGGGCGGGCGGCGGGGGGATCCGGGGACTCCACGAGCGGGCCAGGAAGGCCTGGGACCGCCCTCTCACGGCGTACTACGTGATCATCGGGGCCGGGATGCTCATCACCGCCCTCGGGCTCGTGATGGTCTACTCCGCCTCGATGATCACCGCGCTCCGCTACGAGCTGGTGCCGTCGTACTTCTTCCGGAAGCAGTTCTTCGCCGCGCTCCTCGGCACCGGGCTGCTCCTGGCCGCCTCCCGGATGCCGGTGAAGCTGCACCGGGCGCTCGCCTACCCGATCCTGGTCGGCGCGGTCTTCCTGATGGTCCTCGTGCAGATCCCGGGGATAGGGCACTCCGTCGGCGGCAACCAGAACTGGATCTCGCTGGGCGGCCCCTTCATGCTCCAGCCCAGCGAGTTCGGCAAGCTGGGGCTGATCCTGTGGGGGGCCGACCTGCTCGCCCGCAAGCAGGACATGAAGCTGCTCACCCAGTGGAAGCACATGCTGGTGCCGCTGGTCCCCGGCACCTTCATGCTGCTCGGGCTGATCATGCTCGGCGGCGACATGGGCACCGCGATCATCCTCACCGCGATCCTCTTCGGCCTGCTGTGGACGGCGGGCGCCCCCACCCGGCTCTTCGTCGGCGTGCTCGTGGTGGCCGGCGCCCTCGGGGCGCTGCTCATCAGGACGAGCCCGCACCGGATGGACCGCTTCCAGTGCATCGGGGCCTCCGACCCCGGCGGCGAGGGAGCCCCCTGCCTCCAGGCCGCGCACGGAATCTATGCTCTGGCGTCGGGCGGATGGTTCGGATCCGGGCTCGGTGCGAGCGTGGAGAAATGGGGCCAACTGCCCGAGGCGCACACCGACTTCATCTTCGCGGTCACCGGTGAGGAACTGGGTCTCGCGGGGACGCTGTCGGTACTCGCCCTGTTCGCGGCTCTAGGCTATGCGGGTATCCGCGTGGCCGGAGGCACGGAGGACCCCTTCGTGAGGTTCGCCGCGGGAGGCGTGACCACCTGGATCACGGCGCAGGCCGTGATCAACATCGGTGCGGTGCTCGGCCTGTTGCCGATCGCCGGTGTCCCGCTCCCGCTGTTCTCCTACGGAGGGTCGGCCCTGCTGCCGACCATGTTCGCCGTCGGGCTCCTCATCGCCTTCGCGCGACAGGAACCCGCCGCGAAAGCGGCCCTGGCCATGCGCCGCCCCGGCTGGGGCAAGCGGGTCGGGAAGAGATGGAAGTCGATGCGACGGCGCGTGAAGAAGCGCCCGTCCGGAGAGCGGTGAATTTCGGTGCATGTCGTACTCGCCGGTGGGGGGACCGCCGGCCACATCGAGCCCGCGCTCGCCCTCGCGGACGCCCTGCGCAGGCAGGACCCCAGCGTGGGGATCACGGCGCTGGGCACGGAGAAGGGCCTGGAGACCCGGCTCGTGCCCGAGCGGGGCTACGAGCTGGCGCTCATCCCCGCCGTACCGCTGCCCCGCAAGCCCACCCCCGAGCTGATCACCGTCCCCGGGCGGCTGCGCGGCACGATCAAGGCGGCCGAGCAGGTCCTGGAGCGCACCAAGGCGGACTGCGTGGTCGGCTTCGGCGGCTACGTGGCGCTGCCCGGCTACCTGGCCGCCAAGCGGCTCGGGGTGCCGATCGTGGTCCACGAGGCCAACGCCCGGCCCGGCCTGGCCAACAAGATCGGTTCGCGGTACGCGGCCGGGGTCGCCGTCGCCACCCCGGACAACAAGCTCCGCAACGCCCGCTACATCGGCATCCCGCTGCGGCACACCATCGCCACCCTCGACCGGGCCCGGGTGCGCCCCGAGGCGCGCGCCGCGTTCGGGCTCGACCCGAACCTGCCGACGCTGCTCGTCTCGGGCGGCTCGCAGGGCGCCCGGCGCCTCAACGAGGTGATCCAGCAGATCGCCCCGGTGCTCCAGCGCTCCGGTATCCAGATCCTGCACGCGGTCGGCCCGAAGAACGAAATGCCGCGCGTCGACAACATGCCCGGTATGCCGCCCTACGTGCCGGTACCCTACGTGGACCGGATGGATCTCGCGTACGCCGCGGCCGACATGATGCTCTGCCGCGCGGGCGCGATGACCGTCGCCGAGCTCTCCGCCGTCGGGCTGCCCGCCGCGTACGTCCCGCTGCCCATCGGCAACGGCGAACAGCGGCTCAACGCCCAGCCGGTGGTCAAGGCCGGCGGCGGGCTCCTCGTCGACGACGCGGAGCTGTCGCCGCAGTGGGTGCAGGCCAACGTCCTGCCCGTACTGGCCGATCCGCACCGGTTGTACGAGATGTCCCGCGCCGCCGCCGAGTTCGGCCGCCGGGACGCCGACGACCTGCTCGTCGGCATGGTGTACGAGGCGATCGCCGCCCGCCGCCAGGCGTAGCGCGGCGCTCCGGACGGAAGGGCAGGAGGCGCCGGGTGGCAACCGCACCGACGACCGCCGAGAAGGGCGGCGCACGCGGGTCGAAGGGGTCGTCGGACGGTCCGTCCCGGCCGGGTGCCCGGAATCGAAGGTTCCGGGCACCCGCGCCCCGGTTCCTGCTCTCCGCGCTCGGCCTCGTCGCGGTCGCGGCCGGCCTGCTCTGGGCCCTCTACGGGTCGGACTGGTTCCGTGTGGAACGTGTGAAGACTTCGGGCACCCGGGTCCTGACCCCGGCCGAGGTCGAGAAGGCCGCCGCCGTCCCGGTCGGCGCCCCGCTCGCCTCCGTCGACACCGACGCCATCGAGGCCAGGACCCGGCAGCTGCTGCCGCGGATCGAGTCGATCGAGGTCGTGCGGTCCTGGCCGCACGGAATCGGGCTCGAAGTGACGGAGCGGAAGCCGGTCCTGCTCATCGAAAAGGGCGGAAAGTTCACCGAAGTGGACATGAACGGCGTGCGGTTCGCCACCGTCGCCACCGCGCCCCCGGGCGTCCCCCTGCTGGCCCTCGACGCCTCCTCCTCCCCGAGCATCCGCCGCTTCGACGCGGACCGGCTGCTCAAGGAGGCGGTCCGCGTCCGGGGCGAACTCCCGGCGGAGGTCGCCCGGAACACCCGGGTCGTCCGCGTCACCTCGTACGACTCCGTCACGCTCGAACTGACCGGCGGCCGTACCGTCCTCTGGGGCAGCGGTGAACACGGCCCCGTCAAGGCCCGGGTCCTGACCGCCCTCATGAAGGCGACCCCCAAAGCGGGGCACTTCGATGTAAGTGCTCCCACGGCGCCTGCCTCGTCGGGGAGTTGACGGGCATCACCGCTGGCCAGCACCCTGGTTGGCCAGCGCTACGGGTGATCACATAGGGTGAAAAGAAAAACGGGAGGTTCGGCGTGTTCGTTGAACGTGCGCCGCTTGTCGACTTAGTGTCCTGTTCGGAAGAGTCCAGCGAACAGAGACACTGGTAACCCTAAACTTCAACGTTAGGGTTTGGGTCGGCGTTTCGGACCGTCCCAATCGGCATCCGTCGTCGCAGCGCGGCCAACCGCGCGGTGGCGACACGTAACTCGAGGCGAGAGGCCTTCGACGTGGCAGCACCGCAGAACTACCTCGCAGTCATCAAGGTCATCGGTGTCGGCGGCGGTGGTGTCAATGCCATCAACCGAATGATCGAGGTCGGCCTCAAGGGCGTCGAGTTCATCGCGATCAACACCGACGCGCAAGCGCTGTTGATGAGCGACGCCGACGTCAAGCTCGACGTCGGCCGTGAACTCACCCGCGGCCTCGGGGCCGGGGCGAACCCGGCCGTCGGTCGCAAGGCGGCAGAGGACCACCGCGAGGAGATCGAGGAGGTCCTCAAGGGGGCCGACATGGTCTTCGTCACCGCCGGCGAAGGCGGCGGCACCGGCACCGGCGGCGCGCCCGTCGTCGCCAACATCGCGCGCTCGCTCGGCGCCCTCACGATCGGTGTGGTCACCCGGCCGTTCACCTTCGAGGGCCGCCGTCGCGCCAACCAGGCGGAGGACGGCATCGCCGAGCTCCGCGAAGAGGTCGACACCCTCATCGTCATCCCCAACGACCGGCTGCTCTCGATCTCGGACCGCCAGGTCTCCGTGCTCGACGCGTTCAAGTCGGCCGACCAGGTCCTCCTGAGCGGTGTCCAGGGCATCACCGACCTCATCACCACCCCGGGTCTGATCAACCTCGACTTCGCCGACGTCAAGTCGGTCATGTCCGAGGCCGGTTCCGCCCTCATGGGCATCGGCTCCGCCCGCGGCGACGACCGCGCGGTGGCCGCCGCGGAGATGGCGATCTCCTCGCCGCTCCTGGAGGCCTCCATCGACGGCGCCCGCGGCGTGCTGCTCTCCATCTCGGGCGGCAGCGACCTCGGCCTCTTCGAGATCAACGAGGCCGCGCAGCTGGTCAGCGAGGCGGCCCACCCCGAGGCCAACATCATCTTCGGCGCCGTCATCGACGACGCCCTCGGCGACGAGGTCCGGGTCACCGTCATCGCGGCCGGCTTCGACGGCGGCCAGCCGCCGGCCCGCCGGGACAACATCATCGGCTCGGTCTCCGCCAAGCGCGAGGAGCCCGCCCCGGCGCCCCGCGCCACCGAGGCCTCCCGCCCGCTGGGCGGCCTCGGCACGGTGACCCCGCGCGAGGACCCGGCCCCCGCCCCGGCCGAGCCCGTCGCCCCGGCCGTCAACGAGACCCCGCTGACCCCGGCCCCGCCGGTGGTCCCCCCGGCCCGTCCGTACGCGGACAGCCAGGCCGAGGAGCTGGACGTCCCGGACTTCCTGAAGTGATAGGACGGCGCTTCGACGCGAACGGCGCGCACTTCGCCTTCACCGACCGGTGGGGCGGGGTGAGCGCCGTTCCGTACGAGGAGCTCAACCTCGGCGGCGCGGTGGGCGACGACCCCGGGGCCGTGCTCGCCAACCGGGCGCTCGCCGCCGGGGCCCTCGGGCTCGACCCGGCCCGGACGGTCTGGATGAACCAGGTGCACGGCGCGGACGTGGCCGAGGTCGACGGCCCCTGGGGCGACGCGGAGATCCCCTCCGTCGACGCCCTCGTCACCACCCGGCGCGGACTCGCCCTCGCCGTCCTCACCGCCGACTGCGTACCGGTCCTGCTCGCCGACTCCGTCGCCGGGGTCGCGGCCGCCGCCCACGCCGGACGGCCCGGCATGGTCGCCGGTATCGTCCCGGCCGCCGTGAAGGCCATGACCGGTCTCGGCGCCGACCCCGCCCGGATCGTCGCCCGCACCGGACCGTCCGTCTGCGGACGGTGCTACGAGGTGCCGGAGGCGATGCGCGACGAGATCGCGGCCGTCGAACCGGCCGCCGCCGCGGAGACCTCCTGGGGGACCCCCGCCGTCGACGTCGCCGCCGGAGTGCGCGCGCAGCTCGAACGGCTCGGGGTCCGGGACGTCGAGGACGCCGGGATCTGCACCCTGGAGTCCCGCGACCACTACTCGTACCGCCGCGACCGCACCACGGGGCGACTCGCGGGATATGTCTGGTTGGACGCCGAGTCCTCCCGGGGCGAGGTCCCCGGATCCCCGGCAGGAAAGAGCTGATGACGGACCGCACGGCGGAACTCGCCGAGAACCTGGCCCGAGTGGAGGCGCGCATCGCCGCCGCCTGCGCCGCCGCAGGACGCGCGCGCGAGGAGGTCACCCTGATCGTGGTGACCAAGACCTACCCCGCGACCGACGTGAGAATCCTCCACGGCCTGGGAGTTCGGCACGTCGCCGAGAACCGCGACCAGGACGCCGCGCCCAAGGCGGCCGCCTGTGCCGATCTCGACCTCACCTGGCACTTCGTGGGCCAGTTGCAGACGAACAAGGTCAGGTCGGTGACCGGTTACGCCGACGTCGTGCAGTCCGTCGACCGTTCGAAGCTCGTCTCCTCCCTCTCCGCCGCCGCGGAGAAGCGCGGGCACGAACTCGGCTGTCTGATCCAGGTCGCGCTCGACGCGGAGTCCGGCGAGCGGGGTGACCGGGGCGGCGTGTCGCCGGACGGGATCGAGGAGTTGGCGGCGGCCGTGGACGCCGCCCCCGGGCTGCGGCTCGACGGCCTGATGACGGTCGCCCCGCTCGCCGGTCCCTACGCCGGCGAGCCGCGCGCCGCCTTCGACCGGTTGATGGATTTGTCGACTGCCCTGCGCACGGCCCGTCCTGCTGCGAACATGGTGTCCGCGGGGATGAGCGGGGACCTCGAAGAGGCCGTCGCCGCCGGGGCGACACACGTACGCGTCGGTACGGCGGTACTCGGTGTCCGCCCGAAGCTCGGGTAACGTCGCGAAGCAAGTCGGACCACAGCAGAAAATATGGTCATTCCGCAGAACGGCGGGACGACCCGTGGATCACCGGCACTTGGTGACAAGGCCGATCCACCACAGAGCGGAGGAATCGGAGCATGGCCGGCGCGATGCGCAAGATGGCGGTCTACCTCGGCCTCGTGGAGGACGATGGGTACGACGGCCGGGGCTTCGACCCCGACGACGACTTCGAACCCGAGCTGGAGCCGGAGCCCGAGCGCGACCGGCGTCACGCCCCCCCGCGACAGGTGGAGCACGAGGAGCCGGTGCGCATGGTGAAGCCCCCGGCCCCCCGGGAGCCCGTCGCCCATTCCGTCCCGGTACTCGCCGAAAGCGGACGTCCGGCCCGAATTGCCCCCGTGGCATCCATCACACCCGAACGCCCGAGCCTGGAGAAGAACGCACCGGTGATCATGCCCAAGGTCGTGTCCGAGCGGGAGCCCTACCGCATCACCACGCTGCACCCCCGGACCTACAACGAGGCCCGTACCATCGGGGAACACTTCCGTGAGGGGACCCCGGTGATCATGAACCTCACGGAGATGGACGACACGGACGCGAAGCGACTTGTCGACTTTGCCGCCGGACTCGTCTTCGGGCTCCATGGCAGCATTGAGCGCGTGACGCAGAAGGTGTTCCTGTTGTCGCCTGCTAACGTCGATGTCACGGCGGAGGACAAGGCCCGGATCGCAGAGGGCGGATTCTTCAACCAGAGCTGAGAACACAGGAACCGGACGGACCGGTCGCGAGGGCGGCCGGACGAGCGAGAGCACGCAAGCCAGGGGAGAGGGAAACGCGGGATGGGCGTCGCACTACAGGTGGTCTACATCGTGCTGATGTGCTTCCTCGTCCTCCTGATCGTCCGGCTTGTCATGGACTACGTCTTCCAGTTCGCCCGTTCATGGCAACCCGGTAAGGCGATGGTGGTCGTCCTTGAGGCCACCTACACTGTCACCGATCCACCGCTCAAGCTCCTGCGGCGGCTGATCCCGCCGCTGCGTCTCGGGGGTGTGGCACTCGACCTGTCCTTCTTCGTTCTGATGATCATCGTCTACATCCTGATCTCCCTCGTGAGCAGCTTCGCGAGGTGAGTGTGGACGATACGGTCTTGCCGACTGCCGACGACTACGTAGAGGTGAAGAAGAGATGCCGCTGACTCCCGAGGACGTGCGGAACAAGCAGTTCACGACCGTCCGCCTTCGAGAAGGCTATGACGAGGACGAGGTCGATGCCTTCCTCGACGAGGTCGAGGCCGAGCTGACCCGCCTGCTTCGCGAGAACGAGGACCTGCGCGCCAAGCTGGCCGCCGCGACGCGCGCCGCCGCGCAGAACCAGCAGCAGCAGAGCATGCGCAAGCCCCCGGAGCAGCAGGATCGTCCCGTCGGTCCCGGGGCCCCGGTACCCGCCGCCATATCCGGACCGCCGGTCCAGCAGCAGCCGCCGCAGATGGGCCCGCCGCAGCTGCCTTCCGGCGCTCCTCAGCTTCCCGCCGGCCCGATGCAGGGTGGCCCGATGCAGGGCGGTCCCATGCAGGGCGGCCCCATGCAGGGCGGCCCGATGCAGGGCGGTCCCATGCAGGGCGGTCCGATGCAGGGTGGCCCTATGCAGGGCGGACCCATGCAGGGCGGACCGATGGGTCCCGGCCCGATGCAGGGCGGTCCGATGGGCCACCCGCAGCAGATGCAGCAGCAGCCCGCGCAGGCTCCGGGCGGCGACAGCGCCGCGCGTGTCCTCTCGCTGGCCCAGCAGACGGCCGACCAGGCGATCGCGGAGGCCCGTTCCGAGGCCAACAAGATCGTCGGCGAGGCGCGCTCGCGCGCCGAGGGCCTGGAGCGGGACGCCCGCGCCAAGGCCGACGCCCTGGAGCGGGACGCGCAGGAGAAGCACCGCGTCGCGATGGGCTCCCTGGAGTCCGCCCGCGCCACCCTGGAGCGCAAGGTCGAGGACCTGCGGGGCTTCGAGCGCGAGTACCGCACGCGTCTGAAGTCGTACCTGGAGTCGCAGCTGCGCCAGCTGGAGACCCAGGCGGACGACTCGCTGGCTCCGCCGCGGACCCCGGCCGCGGCCTCCCTGCCGCCGGCCCCGTCGATGGCCTCGGCCGGCGCCGGTGCCCCGTCCTACGGCGGCGGCACGATGGGTGGCGGTCCGTCCATGGGCGGCGCCCCGTCCTACGGCGGCGGTCAGCAGCAGATGTCTCCGGCGATGACCCAGCCGATGGCTCCGGTCCGTCCGCAGGCACCGCAGCCGATGCAGCAGGCTCCGGCGCCGATGCGGGGCTTCCTGATCGACGAGGACGACAACTGACGGCGGGCGGTCGCGCGACGAGCGCGTAGCCGTCGGCAGGCTACGAGGGCCGGCTCCCGGGAAACCGGGGGCCGGCCCTTCGCCGTGTGCGGAGACGTACGGGAGGGGAGAGCGGAAGGCCCCGGCCCCCGGACGAG
The DNA here is from genome assembly GCF_040702165.1 of Streptomyces sp. NPDC086147. Classification (NCBI taxonomy): domain Bacteria; kingdom Bacillati; phylum Actinomycetota; class Actinomycetes; order Kitasatosporales; family Streptomycetaceae; genus Streptomyces; species Streptomyces sp. NPDC086147. The sequence goes on from NZ_JBFBJO010000008.1 coordinate 34,629, forward strand.
GCGAGCGGCCCGGCCCCCCGGAGCGGGGGAGCCGGGCCTTTCGCCGTGCCGGTTACGCCTTGCGGAGGCGGAACGTCAGGCCGAGGGCCTCGTCCGTGAACGGGGCGCCGTAGCTGTCGTCGGCCTCGCCGTTCGCGTGGTCCGTCGCCAGGACCTCGTCCGCGATGAGGGCCGCGTGGGCCGTCAGGGCGTCCGTGGTCTCCTCGGAGTCCGAGGTCCAGCGCAGGGCGATCCGGTCGGCGACGTCCAGGCCGCTGTTCTTGCGGGCCTCCTGGATCAGCCGGATCGCGTCACGGGCCAGGCCCGCCCGGCGCAGCTCCGGGGTGATCTCCAGGTCGAGGGCGACCGTCGCGCCCGCGTCCGAGGCGACCGACCAGCCCTCGCGGGGGGTCTCCGTGATGATGATCTCCTCGGGGGTGACGGTGATCGTCTCGCCGTTCACCTCCAGGCTCGCCCCGCCGGAGCGCAGTGCCAGGGAGAGGGCCGCCGCGTCCGCCGCCGCCACCGCCTTGGCCACGTCCTGGACGCCCTTGCCGAAGCGCTTGCCCAGGGCCCGGAAGTTCGCCTTGGCCGTCGTGTCGACCAGCGAGCCGCCGACCTCGGAGAGGGACGCGAGCGAGGAGACGTTCAGCTCCTCCGTGATCTGGGCCCGGAGCTCGGGGGAGAGCGCCGCGAAGCCGTTGGCCGCGACCAGGGCGCGGGAGAGCGGCTGGCGGGTCTTCACGCCCGACTCGGCGCGCGTCGCCCGGCCCAGCTCCACCAGGCGCCGGACGAGCAGCATCTGCTCGGAGAGGGTGCCGTCGATCAGGGCGGCGTCCGCCTCCGGCCAGGTGGCCAGGTGGACCGACTCCGGGGCGTCCGGGGTCACCGGGACGACCAGGTCCTGCCAGACCCGCTCGGTGATGAACGGGGTCAGCGGGGCCATCAGGCGGGTGACCGTCTCCACGACCTCGTGCAGGGTCCGCAGGGCCGCCTTGTCGCCCTGCCAGAAGCGGCGGCGGGAGCGGCGCACGTACCAGTTGGACAGGTCGTCGACGAACGCCGACAGGAGCTTGCCGGTGCGCTGGGTGTCGTACGACTCCATCGCCTCGGTGGCCTCGGCCACCAGCGTGTTCAGCTCGGAGAGGAGCCACTTGTCGAGGACCGTGCGGTCGGCCGGGGCCGGGTCCGCCGCGCTCGGCGCCCAGCCGGACGTGCGGGCGTAGAGCGCCTGGAAGGCGACCGTGTTCCAGTACGTCAGGAGGGTCTTGCGGACGACCTCCTGGATCGTGCCGTGGCCCACCCGGCGGGCCGCCCACGGCGAGCCGCCGGCCGCCATGAACCAGCGGACCGCGTCGGCGCCGTGCTGGTCCATCAGCGGGATCGGCTGGAGGATGTTCCCCAGGTGCTTGGACATCTTGCGGCCGTCCTCGGCGAGGATGTGGCCCAGGCAGACCACGTTCTCGTACGACGACTTGTCGAACACCAGGGTGCCGACGGCCATCAGCGTGTAGAACCAGCCGCGGGTCTGGTCGATCGCCTCGGAGATGAACTGCGCCGGGTAGCGGCTCTCGAACAGCTCCTTGTTCTCGTACGGGTAGCCGTACTGCGCGAACGGCATCGAGCCCGAGTCGTACCAGGCGTCGATGACCTCCGGGACGCGGACGGCCTCCAGCGAGCAGCCGTCGGCGGGGCAGCCGAACGTCACCGCGTCGATGTACGGGCGGTGCGGGTCGAGGCCCGACTGGTCGGTGCCGGTGAGCTCGGTCAGCTCGGCGCGCGAGCCCACGCAGGTCAGGTGCCCCTCCTCGCAGCGCCAGATCGGCAGCGGGGTGCCCCAGTAGCGGTTGCGGGAGAGGGCCCAGTCGACGTTGTTGGTCAGCCAGTCGCCGAAGCGTCCGTGCTTGACCGACTCCGGGAACCAGTTGGTCCGCTCGTTCTCCGCGAGCATGCGGTCCTTGACCGCGGTCGTGCGGATGTACCAGGACGGCTGCGCGTAGTAGAGCAGGGCCGTGTGGCAGCGCCAGCAGTGCGGGTAGCTGTGCTCGTACGCGATGTGCTTGAAGAGCAGGCCGCGCGCGTCCAGGTCGGCGGTCAGCGCCTCGTCGGCCTTCTTGAAGAAGACGCCGCCGACCAGCGGCACGTCCTCCTCGAAGGTGCCGTCGGGGCGGACCGGGTTCACGACCGGCAGGCCGTACGCCTTGCAGACCTTGAGGTCGTCCTCGCCGAAGGCGGGGGACTGGTGGACCAGACCCGTGCCATCCTCGGTCGTCACGTACTCGGCGTTGACGACGTAGTGCGCCGGCTCCGGGAACTCGATCAGCTCGAACGGGCGCTCGTACGTCCAGCGCTCCATGTCCTTGCCGGTGAAGGTCTCGCCGGTGGTCACCCAGCCCTCGCCGAGCGCCTTGTCGACCAGCGGCTCGGCGACGACGACCTGCTCGTCACCGTCGGTGGCGACCACGTAGGAGACCTCGGGGTGGGCGGCGACCGCCGTGTTGGACACCAGGGTCCACGGAGTCGTCGTCCAGACCAGGAGCGCCGCCCGGCCGGCCAGCGGTCCCGAGGTCAGCGGGAAGCGGACGTAGACCGAGGGGTCGACGACCGTCTCGTAGCCCTGCGCCAGCTCGTGGTCGGAGAGGCCGGTGCCGCAGCGGGGACACCAGGGCGCGACCCGGTGGTCCTGGACCAGCAGGTCCTTCTCGAAGATCTGCTTGAGCGACCACCAGACCGACTCGATGTACGAGGGGTCCATGGTCCGGTACGCGTCGTCGAGGTCGACCCAGTAGCCCATCCGGGTCGTCAGCTCGGCGAAGGCGTCGGTGTGCCGGGTCACGGACTCGCGGCACCTGTCGTTGAACTCGGCGATGCCGTAGTCCTCGATGTCCTTCTTGCCGGAGAAGCCGAGCTCCTTCTCGACGGCGAGCTCGACCGGCAGGCCGTGGCAGTCCCAGCCGGCCTTGCGGGCCACGTGGTAGCCGCGCATGGTCCGGAAGCGGGGGAAGACGTCCTTGAAGACGCGGGCCTCGATGTGGTGGGCGCCCGGCATGCCGTTGGCGGTGGGCGGGCCCTCGTAGAACACCCACTCGGGGCGGCCCTCGGACTGCTCCAGGGTCTTCGCGAAGACCTTGTTCTCCTGCCAGAAGTCGAGCACGGCGTGCTCGAGGGCGGGCAGGTCGACCTGGGCGGGCACCTGGCGGTACTGCGGCGCTGTCATGCGGCGGACTCTCCTCCGGACGGACGGTTCTGCTTCCGTCGGAGGGACGAGAGCGCTGCTCCCGCGGTACCACCCTCCTTGGCCCCGGACGTGACCGTCCCGAGCCCCCTCATTGGGGTCGCGACGCCGGGTCTAGTCGCCGCACCCGGGGGGCGGCTTTCTTCCGGCGGCTCCGGGGTGATGCTTCACATCGGGCTCGCCCCCGGGCTCTCACCGTCCCCGGGTCGCTCATGGCTGCGTACGACGCTACTCGTCCCCATCCAAGCCTTTCGCTGAGGCCAGTGTACGGGGCCCGGCGAAGGGCGGCCGACCGGTTTTCCGTGACCCGAATGGCCACACGGCGGGCGCCGGACCCGGGGCGGGGCCATGTGGGGGAGGGGCGGTGCGGATAACCGAGCGGAGAGCTGGGCACAACGGATGCAGGCCGCCCCGGTGGGGAGCGGGGGCGGGTGGGAACGGCGGCGTGCCCCGTTGCCGCGGGCCTCGGGCCGATTTATCGTCCCAGCACGATTCGCGAGCAAGATCACAAAATGTGAAGGGGCCGCGACATGGTGGCGAAGAAGACCGCCGCGAAGAAGACCACGGCCGGGAAACGGACTGCGGTCGCCGGGCACCCCACGGTCGCGGAGGAACCGGAGCCCGCCCCGGAGGCGGCCGCCGGGGAGAAGGGGTCCGGGAAGAGGGGGGCCGGCGAGGCGGGCGCCAAGAAGGCGGTCGCGAAGAAGGTGGCGGCCGCGAAGAAGACGGTCGCGAAGAAGGCCGCGGCGGCCAAGAGGGCCGTCGTGGAGAAGACGGGAGCGGCGGCCCCCGCCGAGGCGGCCCCCGCCGAGGCGGCCTCCGCCGAGGACACCGCCGCCCCGGACGCGCCCGCCGGGAAGGCCGGGGCGAAGAGGGCGGCCGCCGGCAGGGCGTCCGCGCGGAAGCAGACAGGAGCCAGGACGGTGGCAGCGAAGAAGACCGCGGGTGGCGTCACGACCGTCGGCGACGGGGCCGCGGTGCCCCCGGCCCGCGCCGGGGAGCTCGCGGTCCGTCCGGGCGAGGACCCCTGGACGCCCGAGGAGGTCGCCGAGGCCCGCGACGGGCTCCAGGCGGAGGTGCTGCGGCTGCGCAGCGAGCTCGCCCACTCCCGGGAGGAGCTGACCGGCCTCATGCGGGACTCGGGCGACGGCGCCGGTGACGACCAGGCCGACACCGGCACCAAGAACATCACCCGCGAGCACGAGCTGGCCCTCGCGGCCAACGCCCGGGAGATGCTGGAGCAGACCGAGCACGCCCTGGAGCGGCTCGACGCCGGCACGTACGGACTGTGCGAGGTGTGCGGCAGGCCGATCGGCAAGGCCAGGATGCAGGCCTTCCCGAGGGCCACGCTCTGCGTCGAGGACAAGCAGCGGCAGGAGCGGCGCGGCTGAGGCGGGCGCCGCGCGGCGCCAGGGCGGCACGGGCCGGGCCACGGGCGCCGCGCGGCCGGTGGTCTCGGCTGACGGTCTCGCACGCCTGTGCCGTACCCTCGGTGCACGGTCAGGCATCGAGGTCGAGGGACTCACTCACGTGGCAGAGGCGGAGCGCATCATCGGTACGCCGGATTCAGCAGGGGCCGACGAGCCGGCCGCCTCCGACGGCACGGACGTCCCCGCGGAGCGTCCCCGGGGCAGGCGCCGGATCGTCGCCCTGTTCGTGGTGGCCCTCCTGGCCTATCTGCTCGACCTCGGCAGCAAGATCCTCGTGGTCGAGAAGCTGGAGGGCCGCGAGCCGATCCGGGTGATCGGCGACCTGCTCCGCTTCGACGCCATCCGGAACCCGGGCGCCGCCTTCGGCATGGGCGAGGCCTTCACGATCATCTTCACCTGCATCGCCGCCGCCGTGATCGTCGTGATCATCCGGCTCGCGCGGAAGCTCTACAGCCTGCCCTGGGCCATCGCGCTCGGCCTGCTGCTCGGCGGCGCGCTCGGCAACCTCACGGACCGGATCTTCCGCTCGCCGGGCGTCTTCGAGGGCGCGGTCGTCGACTTCATCGCCCCCGCGCACTTCGCCGTCTTCAACCTCGCCGACTCGGCGATCGTCTGCGGCGGCATCCTCATCGTGATCCTGTCGTTCCGGGGCCTGGACCCCGACGGGACCGTCCACAAGGACTGACAAGGCATACTCGACGGGTGAGTACGAGTCCCGAGATCCGCACGCTGCCCGTTCCCGATGGCCTGGAGGGCGAGCGCGTCGACGCCGCCATCGCCCGCATGTTCGGGTTCTCCCGTACGAAGGCGGCCGAGCTGGCCGCCGCAGGGAAGGTCCAGGTCGACGGCTCCGTCGTCGGCAAGTCCGAGCGGGTCAGCGGCGGCGCGTGGCTGGAGGTCGAGATGCCGGGCGCGGCCGCGCCCGTGCAGATCGTCGCGGAGCCCGTCGAGGGCATGGAGATCGTCCACGACGACGACGACATCGTCGTGATCATGAAGCCGATCGGCGTCGCCGCCCACCCCAGCCCCGGCTGGACCGGCACCACCGTCATCGGCGGCCTGGCCGCCGCCGGCTACCGCATCTCCACCTCCGGCGCCGCCGAGCGCCAGGGCATCGTGCACCGCCTCGACGTCGGCACCTCCGGCCTGATGGTCGTCGCCAAGTCGGAGTACGCGTACACCTCGCTCAAGCGCCAGTTCAAGGAGCGCACGGTCGACAAGCGCTACCACGCGCTCGTCCAGGGCCACCCCGACCCGATGAGCGGCACCATCGACGCCCCCATCGGCCGGCACCCCCAGCACGACTACAAGTGGGCGGTCACCGCCGACGGCAAGCCCTCCGTCACGCACTACGACCTCATCGAGGCCTACCGCTCGGCCTCGCTGCTCGACATCAAGCTGGAGACGGGCCGCACCCACCAGATCCGGGTGCACATGTCCGCCCACCGCCACCCCTGCGTCGGCGACCTCACCTACGGCGCCGACCCGACGATCGCCAAGCGCCTCGGCCTGACCCGGCAGTGGCTGCACGCCGTCCGCCTCGGCTTCGAGCACCCCGGCGACGGCTCGTGGGTCGAGTTCGCCAGCACCTACCCCGAGGACCTGAGCAGGGCCCTGGACCGGATCGAGGCGGAGAGCCGGTGAGCGCCGCGTACGACGTCCGCGAGGTCCTGGGCGACGAGGACCGGGAGGCCTGTTTCGCGGTCCGCCGCGAGGTCTTCGTCGAGGAGCAGGGCGTGCCCCGGGAGCTGGAGTACGACACGTACGACGCGACCGCCGTGCACGTCCTCGCGGTCCGCGCGGACGGGCTGCCGCTGGGCACCGGGCGCCTGCTGCACGGCGCCGACGCGCTGGGCAAGACCGGCGGCGACGCCTCGGTGGGCTCGCTCGGCCGGCTCGCGGTCGCCAAGGCGGCGCGCGGCCTCGGGGTCGGCGCGGCCCTGGTCCGGGGCATCGAGGAGGCGGCGCGCGAGCGCGGTCTGACCGCCGTCGACCTGCACGCGCAGATCCACGCCCTCGGCTTCTACGAGCGGCTCGGGTACGAGGCGTACGGCCCCGAGTTCCCGGACGCGGGCATCCCGCACCGGGCCATGCGCAAGGCGCTGTAGGGCCCGTCCTCCCGGGGGCCGCCCGTCGCGGCGCCCCCGGGACAACACGTGTGAAAACAGGTGCGCGTGGCAGGCTGAGCCCGTGGATCAATTGGCCCTGCTGTTCCTGCTGCTCCTCGGCGCCCTGCTCACCGTCCCCCTCGGTGATCGGCTCGGGCTGCCCGCGCCCGTCCTGATGACCCTCGTCGGGATCGTGCTGGCCTTCCTGCCCTTCGTGCCGAACGTCGAGATCCCGCCGGAGTACATCCTCCCGCTGGTGCTGCCGCCCCTGCTCTACGCGGCCGTGCAGCGGACCTCCTGGCGCCAGTTCGCGGCCAACAGAAGGCCCATCTTCCTGCTCGCCGTGGCCCTGGTCTTCGTCACCACGGCCGCCGTCGGCGCCGTCGCCGACGCGCTGGTGCCCGGCATCCCGCTGGCCGCCGCCATCGCGCTCGGCGCCCTCGTCGCCCCGCCGGACCCGGTCGCCGCGACCGCCGTCGCGGGCTCCCTCGGGCTGCCCCGACGGCTCGTGTCGATCCTGGAGGGCGAGGGGCTCTTCAACGACGTCACCGCGATCGTGCTCTACCACGTGGCGATCGCCGCCGCCGTCAGCGGCACCTTCTCCGTGCCCGGGGCGGCCGGCGCGCTCGTGCTCTCCGCCGTCGTGGCCGTGGCCGTCGGCCTGGGGCTCGGCTGGCTCTCCAACAAGCTCATCGGGTTCCTGGGCGACGCGACCCTCCAGACCGGACTCACCCTCCTCGTCCCCTTCGTGAGCTACGTGCTCGCCGAGGAGCTGCACGGCTCCGGCGTCCTCTCCGTCCTGATCACCGCCCTCTTCCTGGCCGAGCACGCGTCCGACGCCGACGACGTCATGGGCCGGCTCGCCGGGCAGACCTTCTGGGAGATCGTCGACACCCTCGTGACCGGCATCGCCTTCGGCCTCATCGGCCTGGAGGTCGTCCACGTCTTCGGGTACGCCGACGGGCACGTCCTGGAGATGCTCGGCTGGGGCGCCGCCGTGGCCGGGACGGTCGTCGTCGTCCGGCTGCTGTGGCTGCTGCCCGCGACCTGGCTGGCGAAGAAGATGCACACGCTCCGGGACGTGGACGAGGAGATCCCGGTGAGCTGGCGGGAGACCGTCGTCATGTGGTGGGCGGGGATGCGCGGGGTGGCCTCGGTGGCGCTCGCGCTCGCCGTCCCGCTCACCACCGACGACGGCGAGCCCTTCCCCGGCCGCGCGGAGATCATCTTCATCGCCTTCTGCGTGATCCTCACCACCCTCGTCCTCCAGGGGCTCACCCTGCCCACCCTGGTCCGGTGGCTCGGGGTGAAGGCGGACGCCGAGGCCGAACGGGTCCTGGAGCACGATCTCGCGGCCCGGGCCGCGAAGGCGGCCAAGCGGCGGCTCAAGGAGATCGAGGAGGTCGAGGACCTGCCGGAGGAGGTGCAGGAGCGGCTCCAGCGCAGCGCCTTCGACATCGCGGCGCGGATCAGCCCCGACATCGTGGACGACGAGCGGCGGACCGCCTTCGTGGAGCGGGCGGACCGCTTCAAGGCGGTGCAGCGCATCCAGCGGGAGCTGATGTCGGCCGCCCGGCACGAGGTCCTGGCGGCGCGCAGCGAGCCGGGCGCCGACCCGGAGGTGGTGGACCGGGTGCTCCGTCAGCTGGACGTGCGCAGCATGCGGTGAGCGGGGGCGGTCCGCCGCGGGTGGCAGGATGGCGGGCATGGACATCATGCTTTTCCACTCGGTGTACGGACCGCGCCCGGCCGTGGAGGCCGCGGCCGACCGGCTGCGGGACGCCGGGCACCGGGTGTGGACGCCGGACCTCTTCGACGGCTGGACCACGGATTCGGTGGAGGAGGGCATGGCGAAGCGGGACGAGATCGGCAAGGACGAGCTCCTGAAGCGCGCGATCCTGGCCGCCGCCCCGTACTCGGAGCGCGGACTCGTCTACGCCGGCTTCTCGCTGGGCGCGTCGGTCGCGCAGACCCTGGCCCTCGGCGACGAGAGGGCCCGCGGCCTCCTGCTGCTGCACGGCACCTCGGACCTCGCGCCGAACGCGTCGGTGGACGAGCTTCCCGTACAGCTGCACGTGGCCGAGCCCGATCCCTACGAGACGGACGACTGGCTGTCCGCCTGGTACCTCCAGATGGGCCGGGCCGGGGCGGACGTGGAGATCCACCGCTACCGGGGCGCCGGGCACCTCTACACGGACCCGGAGCTGCCGGACTGGGACGCGGAGGCGGCCGAGCGGACCTGGGCGGTGGCGCTCGCGTTCCTGGAGGAGCTGGCGGACGCGGCGTAGCCCCGTCTGGACGTGCGCCGGGGGCGCGGCGGGAGGCTCTTCCCGTCGCGCCCCCGGTGTGTTCCCGGAGCCGGTCAGCCGCGGTACGCGGTCCAGTGCTGGTTCATCCGGGACACCTGGCCCGCGGTGAACTGGTACATGCAGGAGTCGTACGTGTAGTCCATGAAGTTGTGGATCGGGTCCGCGCCCGCCGTGGTGCAGGTGTCGCGGCCCGTCGGGCACTCGTACGCCGGGCTCGACTCGGCCGGGGTGTCGGACACGGAGTCGCCGCTGCCGCCGCAGCCGCCCTGGAAGGTGTGGTAGAGCCCCATCCAGTGGCCGACCTCGTGCGTACCGGTGTCGCCCTGGTTGTAGTTGGCCGCCGAGCCGCCCGGGAGCGAGGCGTCCAGGACGACGACGCCGTCCATCTTCGGGTTGGAGGCGTACGAGGTCGGGAAGGTCGCCCAGCCGAGGAGGCCGCCGCTCAGCTTGGCGGTGTAGAAGTTCAGCGCGTTGGCGCCGCCCTTGCGGAGCGTCTGCTTCATCTGCTTCTCGGCGCTGGAGCCGGAGGCCAGGTTGTACCAGCCGGAGTTGTTCGTGTAGTCGGTGCCGGCCAGCGTGAACTGGAAGTTGGTGTTCGCGTTGCCGGTGCCCTGGCCGCCGTAGGCCGCGTTGAGGACCGCGATCTGGCTGTTGACGGCGGAGGCGGAGAGCTTGCCCGTCGTCCCGGAGTGGATGACGTGGAAGTAGACCGGGATGGTGACTGCGGCGGCGGCCCGGCCCGAGGCGGCGGCGCGGGCGGCACTGGCGGTCGCGGCCGGGGAGAGCGACGCCAGTCTCTTCTTGAGGTCCGCGTCCATCGCCTTGGCCTGGGCGGCCGAGACCTCGTTCGGCTCGGCGGCGTGGCTGTCGGCGCCGCGCGCCTTGCGGGCGGCGGAGACGGCCCCGGTGCCGTCCTCGCACTCCTCGGCGGAGAGGGAGGCGGAGGCGCGGTCGGCGGTGGCGGCACCGGTGGCGACGGGGGCCGAAAGCGGTGCGAGGGCCAGGGTTCCGGCCATGACGGCGGTACCGATGACACGACGTGACGTACGCGGGGATATACGGACAAGAGCACGCATGGTGACTCCTCGTGGGGGGTGGGCGGGGGAACTTCCTCCGCCACGCCGGGGAGATTACGCGGCCATGTCAGGGGCCGTTGAGGAGTGATCAGGCCCAATCATCCGTGGGGCAATTCGGCGCAACGGGAAGAAAATCTTCTGCGCCTTCCGGAGTTTGAGACGTCGACGTAACGAGCGGGAGGATGGAGGCGGGTGGTGTGTCCGGATTCGATCGCTGGAACTCGCCACCCGCCGTAGCCGTGTGATCTCTCGTTAACAGAAGGGATCATGGCTGAAAATCAACCATCCGGGGTGCCTCAGAGGACCGGCTGGTACACCCGCTCGACACGCTGCGTTCCGCTCTGCGTCCGGTACGAGCGCGCCCAGGCCGTCGTCGCGGCCGGGTCCCTCTTGTCGGAGACCGTGTAGTAGTCCATCTGGGAGCGGGCGGCGGTCACGTCGAGCACCCCGTAGCCGTGGTGGTCCATGTCCACCCACTTCACATGGCGGTTGGCCGCCTTCACCGCGGTCGCCGCCACCACCGAGAGCGTCCCCGGCGCCACGTGCAGCAGGTCGTCCAGGTTGTCCGAGGTCACCGAGGTGACCACGAACTCGGTCGCCGCCGAGGCCGAGAGCGGGTACGTCGCGGCCTTCACCGGCACGTCGTTGGCCCAGGCCATGTGGATGTCGCCGGTCAGGAAGACCGTGTTCCGGACGCCCCGCGAGGTCAGGTGCGCGAGCAGCTCCTTGCGGTCGTCCGTGTAGCCGTCCCACTGGTCGACGTTGACCGCGAGCCCCTCCTTCGGCAGGCCCATCAGCTCCGCGAGCGGCTCCAGGAGGTGGGCGGGCAGGGCGCCGAAGGCGACCGGCGAGATCATCACCGAGGTGCCGACCAGCTGCCAGGTCGCGTCCGAACCGGCGAGCCCGGCCTTGAGCCAGTCCAGTTGGGCGCGCCCGGTGATGCTCCGCTCCGGGTCGTCGACCGTGCCGCTGCCCGTCTTCGCCTGGGCCGAGCGGAACGAACGCAGGTCGAGCAGGTGCAGATCGGCCAGCCTGCCGAAGCGCAGCCGCCGGAAGACCGTGCCCTCGGTGGAGGCCCGGACCGGCATCCACTCGAAGTACGCCTGCTTGGCGGCCGCCACCCGGGCCGCCCACGCGCCCTCGGCGCCGGGGGTGTGGTTCTCGGCCCCGCCCGTCCAGGCGTCGTTGGCGAACTCGTGGTCGTCCCAGATGGCGATCACCGGGTGCGCCGCGTGCAGCGCCCGGAGGTCGGGGTCCGTCTTGTACTTTCCGTGCCGGGCGCGGTAGTCGGCGAGCGAGACGATCTCGTGGCGCGGCTCGTGGGCCCGGACGGTGTACTTCGCCTCGGGATAGGCCCCACTGGCGTACTCGTAGAGGTAGTCGCCGAGGTGGAGCACCGCGTCCAGGTCGGCGCGGGCGGCGAGGTGGCGGTACGCGGAGAAGTACCCGGCCTCCCAGTTCGCGCAGGAGACCACACCGAAGCGGACGCCGGGCGCGGCCGCGTCGGCGGCCGGGGCGGTGCGGGTGCGGGCGGCCGGCGAGACCACGCCGTCCACGGTGAAGCGGAACCAGTAGGAGGTGGCCGGGCGCAGGCCCCGGACGTCCGCCTTCACGGTGTGGTCGGTGGCGGCGCCCGCCGTGGTCGTGCCGGAGGCGACGGTCCGGGCGAAGCCGCGGTCCTCCGCGACCTCCCAGCCGACCCGGACGTCGGGGCCGAGGCCGGAGCCGGGCACGGCCTCGGGGACGGGGGTGACGCGCGTCCAGAGCAGGACGCCGTCGGGCAGCGGGTCGCCGGAGGCGACGCCGTGGAGGAAGGCGGGGGCCCCGGTCCCCGCGAGGGCGGGGGAGGCCGCGCCCAGGAGGGCGGGCGCGGCGACGGCGGTGACGGCGGCGGCCTTCACGACCGTGCGGCGGGTGGGGGCGGGAGATATGAGACGACTGGTCACGGGCAGTCAGATTACTGACGGGTACGACCGGTGGGCAGGCGAAATCCGGAAGTTCGCCGACTGGTCGCCCCCGGGTCGCCCGGAGCCGGTCCGGACGCGCCCCGGCCCCGGACCGAGGGTCCGGGGCCGAGGGGCCGGTGCTCCGTCGTGGAGCGGGCGGCGGCGGGCGTCAGCCCTTGAGGGCCGCCGTGATCGCCGTCGTGAACTCGTCCGAGGTCATCGGCGGGTTGTCGGAGCCCTGGACCGTCACGGGCTTGCCGTCCATCTTCAGCGTCGGGGTGCCCTTCACCCCGCTGTCGTCGAAGGCCTTGGACATCTTCATCGCCCAGGCGTCGAAGGTGCCCTCCTCGACGTTCTTCTTGAACGCGGCGTTGCCCTTGAGCGCCGGCACCGACTCCGCGACCTCGATCAGGTAGGAGTCCTTGGCGAACTTGTCGTCGTTCTCCTCCGGGTGGAACTTCGTGGAGTAGAGCGCGGACTTGTACGTCAGGAAGGCCTCCGGGCTCACGTCCAGGGCCGCGCCCAGCGCCGAGAGGGCGTTCTTCGAGCCCTCGCCCGTGGCGACGTCGTCGATGAAGGTGGCGCCGACGTACCGGATCTTGTACTTGCCCTCCTCGACGTCCTTCTCGACCGTGGAGCCGACCGACTGCTCGAAGGTCGCGCAGACCGGGCAGCGCGAGTCCTCGTACAGCTCCAGGGTCTTCTTCGCGGACGCCTTGCCGACGACGACCGTCGTGCCGTTCGCGCCCGAGGTGTTCTTCGGGGTGGCGACGGACGTCGCCTTCGCCGCCGTCTCCCACTCGGAGGGCTTGTTGGCCTGCACCACCGCGTAGCCGACGCCGCCGGCGACGGCGAGGACGGCCACGGCCGAACCGGCCACGACGAGCTGCCGGCGCACCCGGTCCTTCTTCACCTGGCGCTCGCGCTCCTGGCGCAGTCGCTCGCGGGCGGCCGCCTTGCTGGCCTGGCTGTTGCGTGCACTCATGATCTTCTTCTCCGTGGGGCTGCGGAGGGCGCAAGACGTCCGCGGAGGACGTGGAGCGCCCGTGAAAGAGGGAAAGGGGGAGCCGCGGGGCTCGCTCAGACGAGAGCGAGGCCCGGACGCGGCGGCCCCCGCCGCCCCACGGAGTGCACGAGGAGCCGGGTGCGCGAGGACCGGGGCCGGCCCTCAAGGCGCCCGGTGCGCCGGGGCGCCGGACCGCCCGCGCGGAAGAAGGCCGCCACGAGCAGCAGCGGCCGGAACGCGAAGGCCTCCAGCGCGCCGACCAGCCGGGCGAGGGCCCGCTCCCCGCCGCGCAGCCAGCAGGCCGCCGAGAACCCGACGCCCACGTGGGCCAGGAGCAGCAGCCACGGCAGCGCCGGGTCGGGGGAGGAGAGCAGGGCGGTCGCGTACCCGCTCTCCGGGGCCGCCACGCCGGGCAGCGGAGTCCCCACGGCGCCGCCGCAGAAGACCTCCACGCCCACCGCGCGCAGCGACCCGGCGACCGGCCCGCCGGCGGGGCCGTAGCAGACCGTCTGGCCGCTGGTGAAGAGGGTGTCGGCCGCCAGCTCCAGCGGGACGAGGAGCCCGGCGATCGGGCCGAGGCCGCGCTCGCGGCCGGCCAGCGCGTACGCCACGGCGAAGACGGCGGCGGCGACCGGGAGGACCGCGCCCACCGGCAGCGGCACGCCCGAGAGCAGCACGTGGGACGCCACGGACAGCGTCACGACCAGTGCCGTGAAGAACGCCGCCCGCAGCGCCCTCAGCTGCGTCCCTGCCATGTCCATCGCTCAGGAGTGTGCCACGCGGGCGCGTAAGGGGTCATTAAAGGGAGACTGTGGACGGTCCCGCCGGCCCCTGGAGCCCCGGGATCCGGTCGTTGCGGAAGAGGTCCACGAAGATCTGGTGGTCCGCCCGGGCGCGGGCCCCGTAGGAGTGCGCGAAGTCCACGAGCAGCTCGGCGAAGCCCTCCCCGTCGGCGCCGATCGCCGCGTCGATGGCCCGCTCCGTCGAGAACGGCACGAGGGAGTGGCCGCTGGAGTCGTCCGCCGCCGCGTGCATGGTCGCCGTCGCCCGTCCCAGGTCCGCCACGGTCGCCGCGATCTCGGCCGGGTCGTCGATGTCCGACCAGTCCAGGTCCACCGCGTACGGCGAGACCTCCGCCACCAGCTGTCCCGCGCCGCCCAGCTCCGTCCACCCCAGCCAGGGGTCCGCGTGCGCCTGGAGCGCCCGCTGCGAGATCACCGTCCGGTGCCCCTCGTGCCGGAAGTACTCCCGTACCGCCGCGTCCGTCACGTGCCGGGAGACCGCCGGGGTCTGCGCCTGCTTGAGGTAGATCACGACGTCGTTCTCCAGGGCGTCGCTGTTGCCCTCCAGGAGGATGTTGTACGAGGGCAGGCCGGCTGAGCCGATGCCGATCCCGCGCCGCCCGACCACGTCCTTCACCCGGTACGAGTCGGGGCGGGTCAGGCTGGACTCCGGCAGGGTCTCCAGATAGGCGTCGAAGGCCGTCAGGACCTCGCGGCGGGTGGCCGCGTCCAGCTCGATCGCGCCGCGGCCCGCCGAGAAGCGGCGCTCGAAGTCCCGGATCCCGGTCATCGAGTCGAGGAGCCCGAAACGGGTCAGCGACCGGGCCGTGCGCAGGGCGGCGAGCAGCGGCCCGCCGGCGGTCTCCAGGGTGAAGCCGGGCGCCTCGTCCCCTTCGGCGCCGGTCGCCAGGGCGTGGATCCGCTCCCGGTAGGCGGCGGCGCAGATCCGCACGAGCTCGGTGATCTGTCCGTCGCTGAGCGCCTTGGCGTACCCGATCAGGGCGAGCGAGGCCGCGAGCCGCTTCAGGTCCCAGGTGAAGGGGCCCACGTACGCCTCGTCGAAGTCGTTGACGTTGAAGATCAGGCGCCCGTTGGCGTTCATGTACGTGCCGAAGTTCTCGGCGTGCAGGTCGCCGTGTATCCAGACCCGGCCGGTGCGCTCGTCCAGGTACGGCCCGCCGTGGGCCTCCCGCTCCAGGTCGGCGTAGAACAGGCACGCGGTGCCCCGGTAGAAGGCGAAGGCGGATCCGGCCATCTTCCGGAACTTGACCCGGAAGGCCGCCGGGTCGGCGGCGAGCAGCTCGCCGAAGGCGGTGTCGAAGACGGCGAGGATGTGCTCACCGCGTTCGGTGGCGGTGGGCTGGGGGACCGACATCGGGATGCCTCCTGGTACGGGACGTGCACGCAGAGTGTTCACGACAAAAGGGACAGGTATTCCCCGTCTTCCAACGCGCGACCCTAGCCCCCGAGTGCCCCGTCCGACCCTCCCGCCCGACTAGACTCCGACACCGTCCCCCTCAGACTGCCCGCAGCCTGCACCCCGTCGTTCCCGGAGGCCTCCCGCCGTGACCAAGCCGCCCTTCACGCACCTCCACGTCCACACCCAGTACTCGCTGCTGGACGGTGCCGCGCGGCTGAAGGACATGTTCGACGCGTGCAACGAGATGGGCATGACGCACATCGCCATGTCCGACCACGGCAACCTGCACGGCGCGTACGACTTCTTCCACACGGCCAAGAAGGCCGGGGTCACGCCGATCATCGGCATCGAGGCGTACGTCGCCCCCGAGTCCCGGCGGAACAAGCGGAAGATCCAGTGGGGCCAGCCGCACCAGAAGCGGGACGACGTCTCCGGCTCCGGCGGCTACACCCACAAGACGATCTGGGCGGCGAACGCCACCGGACTGCACAACCTCTTCAAGCTCTCCTCCGACGCCTACGCCGAGGGCTGGCTCCAGAAGTGGCCCCGGATGGACAAGGAGACCATCAGCCAGTGGTCCGAGGGCCTGATCGCCTCCACCGGCTGCCCCTCCGGCGAGCTCCAGACCCGACTGCGCCTCGGCCAGTTCGACGAGGCCCTGAAGTCCGCCTCCGAGTACCAGGACATCTTCGGCAAGGACCGCTACTTCCTGGAGCTGATGGACCACGGCATCGAGATCGAGCGCCGGGTCCGCGACGGACTCCTGGAGATCGGCAAGAAGCTCGGCATCCCGCCCCTGGTCACCAACGACTCGCACTACACCTACGCGCACGAGGCCACCGCCCACGACGCCCTGCTGTGCATCCAGACCGGCAAGAACCTCTCCGACCCGGACCGCTTCAAGTTCGACGGCACCGGCTATTACCTGAAGTCCACGGACGAGATGTACGCCGTCGACTCCTCGGACGCCTGGCAGGAGGGCTGCCGCAACACCCTCCTGGTCGCCGAGCAGATCTCCACCGAGGGCATGTTCGTCGAGAAGAACCTCATGCCGAGGTTCGACATCCCCGAGGGCTACACCGAGGTCACCTGGTTCCGCGAGGAGACCATGCGGGGCATGGCCCGCCGGTTCCCCGGGGGCATCCCCGAGGACCGCATGAAGCAGGTCGAGTACGAGATGGACACCATCATCTCGATGGGCTTCCCCGGCTACTTCCTCGTCGTCGCCGACTTCATCATGTGGGCCAAGAGCCAGGGCATCGCCGTGGGCCCCGGCCGCGGCTCCGCGGCCGGCTCGATCGTCGCGTACGCCATGGGCATCACCGACCTCGACCCCATCCCGCACGGACTGATCTTCGAGCGCTTCCTCAACCCCGAGCGCATCTCCATGCCCGACGTCGACATCGACTTCGACGAGCGCCGGCGCGTCGAGGTCATCCGGTACGTCACGGAGAAGTACGGCTCCGACAAGGTCGCCATGATCGGCACCTACGGCAAGATCAAGGCCAAGAACGCGATCAAGGACTCCGCGCGCGTCCTCGGCTACCCGTACGCCATGGGCGACCGGCTCACCAAGGCCATGCCCGCCGACGTCCTCGGCAAGGGCATCGACCTCGACGGCATCACCAACCCCTCCCACCCGCGCTACAGCGAGGCGGGCGAGATCCGGGCGATGTACGAGAACGAGCCCGACGTGAAGAAGGTCATCGACACCGCCCGGGGCGTCGAGGGCCTGGTCCGGCAGATGGGCGTGCACGCCGCCGGCGTGATCATGTCCAGCGAGCCGATCGTCGACCACGCGCCGATCTGGGTGCGGCACACCGACGGCGTCACCATCACGCAGTGGGACTACCCGCAGTGCGAGTCGCTCGGCCTCCTGAAGATGGACTTCCTGGGCCTGCGCAACCTCACCATCATGGACGACGCCGTCAAGATGGTGAAGGCGAACAAGGGCATCGACCTCGACCTGCTCGCCCTGCCGCTCGACGACCCGAAGACCTTCGAACTGCTCCAGCGCGGCGACACCCTCGGCGTCTTCCAGTTCGACGGCGGCCCCATGCGCTCGCTGCTCCGGCTGATGAAGCCCGACAACTTCGAAGACATCTCCGCCGTGTCCGCCCTGTACCGGCCGGGCCCGATGGGCATGAACTCGCACACCAACTACGCCCTGCGCAAGAACAAGCAGCAGGAGATCACCCCGATCCACCCCGAGCTGGAGAAGCCGCTCGAAGAGGTGCTCGCGGTCACCTACGGACTCATCGTCTACCAGGAGCAGGTGCAGAAGGCCGCCCAGATCATCGCCGGCTACTCGCTCGGCGAGGCCGACATCCTCCGCCGCGTGATGGGCAAGAAGAAGCCCGAGGAGCTGGCGAAGAACTTCACCATCTTCCAGGCCGGCGCCCGGAAGAACGGCTACAGCGACGAGGCCATCCAGTCCCTCTGGGACGTCCTGGTCCCCTTCGCCGGCTACGCCTTCAACAAGGCGCACTCCGCCGCGTACGGCCTGGTCTCCTACTGGACCGCCTACCTCAAGGCCAACCACCCGGCCGAGTACATGGCGGGACTGCTCACCTCGGTCAAGGACGACAAGGACAAGTCCGCGGTCTACCTCAACGAGTGCCGCCGCATGGGCATCAAGGTGCTGCCGCCCAACGTCAACGAGTCCCAGTCGAACTTCGCCGCCCAGGGCGACGACGTGATCCTCTTCGGCCTCACCGCCGTCCGGAACGTCGGCACCAACGTCGTCGAGTCGATCATCAAGACCCGCAAGTCCAAGGGGAAGTACTCCTCCTTCCCCGACTTCCTCGACAAGGTCGAGGCCGTCGTCTGCAACAAGCGGACCGTCGAGTCGCTGATCAAGGCCGGCGCCTTCGACGAGATGGGCCACACCCGCAAGGGCCTGGTCGCCCACCACGAACCCATGATCGACAACGTGGTGGCGGTCAAGCGCAAGGAGGCCGAGGGACAGTTCGACCTCTTCGGCGGCATGGGCGAGGAGACCAGCGACGAGCCCGGCTTCGGCCTCGACGTCGTCTTCTCCGACGTCGAGTGGGAGAAGTCCTACCTGCTCGCCCAGGAGCGCGAGATGCTCGGCCTCTACGTCTCCGACCACCCGCTCTTCGGCATCGAGCACGTCCTCTCCGACAAGACGGACGCGGCCATCGCCCAGCTCACCGGCGGCGAGCACAGCGACGGCGCGGTCGTCACCATCGGCGGCATCATCTCCGGCCTCCAGCGCAAGATGACCAAGCAGGGCAACGCCTGGGCCATCGCCACCGTCGAGGACCTGGCCGGCTCCATCGAGTGCATGTTCTTCCCGGCCACCTACCAGCTGGTCTCCACCCAGCTCGTCGAGGACACGGTCGTCTTCGTCAAGGGCCGGCTCGACAAGCGCGAGGACGTGCCCCGGCTCGTCGCCATGGAGCTGATGGTCCCCGACCTGTCGAACGCCGGGACCAACGCGCCGGTGATCCTCACCATCCCCACGGTCAAGGTGACCCCGCCGATGATCAGCAGGCTCGGCGAGATCCTCAAGCACCACAAGGGCAACACCGAGGTGCGGATCAGGCTCCAGGGCCCGCGCAAGACCACCGTGCTGCGGCTCGACCGGCACCGGGTGACGGCCGACCCGGCGCTCTTCGGCGATCTGAAGGTGCTGCTCGGCCCGTCCTGCCTGGCGGGCTGACCCTCCGTCCGGCCACGCGCAAGGGACGGGTCCTCCGTCCGGCCACGCGCAAGGGGCGCGCCCGTCGTCACGGGCGCGCCCCTTTGCCGTACGCGAAAGCCGTCAGTTGTGGCCGAAGCGCTTCTGGCGGCCCTTGCGGGCGACGTCGCTAGGGAGGACCTGGGACGCGCGCTGAGCGGCCTCCGACTCCATCGCCGACTGCTGCGCCTGCTGGGCGCCGCGCTCGGCCGGGGACTGCTGCTTCTGGGCGCGGTTCTGGTTCCGGTTCTTGGCCATGGTGATGCCTCCTCAAGGGAATTAGGGGCCAGGGCCGCTGTCAGCCTCACATACGGCCTGAAACGCCGCATTTTGGATCATTACGGAGGGTCAGACCCCGCCGAGCAGGACATTCGCCACGCCGATGATCCAGTTCCGACCGTCAAGCCACCGGCGGTCGGGCAGACTCGAAGGAAACCCGGAGCAACTTCCGATCCCGAGTCCGACCCCCAGGGCCGAAAGAGGGTGGAACACGTGGACCGCTGCGTCGTCCTGGTGGACGCCGGCTACCTGCTGGGCGCCGCCGCCAGCCTCCTCGCCGGGGAACCGGCCCGTTCCCGGATCACCGTCGACCACGCCGCGCTGATCCAGCAGCTGCGCCAGCGGGCCGAGGCCGAGACCGCGCTGCCCCTCCTGCGGATCTACTGGTTCGACGGCGCGCCCGACCGGGTGCCCCAGCCCGAGCACCGCAGACTGCGCGTGATGCCCCGGGTCACCGTCCGGCTCGGCGCCCTGACCAGGAGCGACGGACGCTGGGCGCAGAAGGGCGTCGACGCGGCCATGCACACCGAGCTGACCGAGCTCGCCCGGAACAGGGCCTGCTCCGACATCGTGCTCGTCACCGGCGACGGCGACCTGCTGCCCGGCCTCATGTCCGCCAAGGAGCACGGCGTCGCCGTCCACCTCTGGGCCGTCCAGGCCGCCGACGGCGACTACAACCAGTCCGAGGACCTCGTCGCCGAGGCCGACGAGCGGCGGGTCCTCGACCGGGCCTGGATCACCCGCGCCGTCCGCGCCAAGGACCTCACCGGGCTCTGCGCGCCCCCGCCCGCCCCGCGCCCCGAGATCGCCGCGATCCTCTCCGCGCCGCTGCCCGAGGCCGCCCTCGCCGCCTCCGCGGAACGGGCGGCGGAAGCCGCGGCGGCGGCCGTACGGAACGGGAGCACGGCCCCGGCCGAGGTGAACGGCTCCTCCGGCGCCTCCGACGGCGGTCTCGACCACGGCCACGACCGCGCCGGGGAGAACGGGCGCGCCCCGGCCCAGAGCAGGGGCGTCCCCACCCCCAAGGACCTCGCGGGGCTGCGCGGCCCCGCCGCCAACGGCACCCACGGCGCCCACGGCCCCTCCGCGCAGAGCGCCAGCGCGCTCCGCTGGTCCTCCGACCGGGGCTGGGTCGAGCGCCCCGCCCCCCTCGGCGAACCGCCCGAGACCGCCTCCCTGCCCACCCTCGCCACCCTCACCAGCGCCGAGCAGCGCTGGGCCGACCGCGAGGAGGACATCACCACCGTCGGCGGCGACCCCTTCGAGGTCGGGCAGGTGTTCGCCCGCCGCTGGATGGAGCGCCTCCCGGAACAGAGCCACGTCCAGAAGCTCTCCACCCTCTACCCCCGCATCCCGCACCGCATCGACGGCGAACTCCTCCGCTACGCCGCCCGCTTCGGCCTCCTCGCCCACAAGGACGACCAGATCGACGAGCACGACCGGTACGCGATCCGGGCCGGTTTCTGGCGCGAGATCGACGTCCGCGCCGCCGCCGAACACGCCCCCGCGCCCGGAGCGGGCCCGGCGACCCCGTAGGCTCTTCCTCCGTGAGTACGGTGTGCGCGGTGCGGGATCTGGTCAAGACGTACCCCGCCACGCGCGGCAGGCGCGGTGCCCCGGCGACCCCCGAGGTGCGGGCCACCGACGGGATCAGCCTGGACGTGCGCGGCGGCGAGATCTTCGGGCTGCTCGGCCCCAACGGGGCGGGCAAGTCCACCCTCGTCCGCCAGGTCACCGGGCTCATGCGCCCCGACTCCGGCTCCGTCGAGCTCCTCGGCCACGACCTGGTGCGCCACCCCGAGCGGGCCTCCCGGCTCCTCGCCCACCTCGGCCAGGAGTCCACCGCCCTCGACGAGCTCACCGTCGCCCTCGCCGCCGAGACCACCGGCCGGCTGCGCGGCCTCACCGCCCGCGACGCGCGCGCCGAGAGCGCCGCCGTCCTGGAGGAGCTCGGCCTCACCGCGCTCGCCCCCCGGCCCCTCAAGAAGCTCTCCGGCGGACAGCGGCGCCTC
Source organism: Streptomyces sp. NPDC086147 (assembly GCF_040702165.1). NCBI lineage: Bacteria > Bacillati > Actinomycetota > Actinomycetes > Kitasatosporales > Streptomycetaceae > Streptomyces > Streptomyces sp. NPDC086147. The sequence goes on from NZ_JBFBJO010000008.1 coordinate 55,914, forward strand.
GCCTGCGTCGCCGCCGCCCTCGTCGGCCGGCGGCCCGTCCTCGTCCTCGACGAGCCCACCACCGGCATGGACCCGGTCGCCCGCCGCGCCGTCTGGGCCGCCGTCGACCGGCGGCGCGCCGAACACGGCACCACCGTGCTGCTCGTCACCCACAACGTCATCGAGGCCGAGACGGTCCTCGACCGGGTCGCCGTCCTCGAACACGGCCGGGTCATCGCCTGCGACACCCCGGCCGGGCTCAAGGAGCGCGTCGCGGGCGAGGTCCGCGTCGAGCTGGTGTGGCGCGAGACCGCCCCGCTCCACCTGCCCGAGGTCGCCGCCCTGCGCGGCCTCGCCCAGGAGACCGGCCGGCGCTGGATCCTGCGGCTCGCCCCCGACGCGGCCCGCGCGGCCGTCGCCACCGTCACCGGCGGCGCCGCCTTCGCCGCCCTCGACGACTTCACCCTGGCCACCCCCAGCCTGGAGGACGTCTACCTCGCCCTCGGCGGCGCGGCGAAGGGCGCGGAGGGGCTGGTGAAGGGATGACCACCACGACGCCCGGCCCCGCCGGGGCACCCGGCCCCTCCAGCCCCGTCACGCTTTCCGGCCCCGCCGGGGCACCCGCCTCCGCCGGGCCTTCCGGCGCGCGCGGCCCCGTCGGCGCGGTACGCCGCCCCGGCGCCCGGGGAGCCGCCCGCGCCCCCGGGGGCGGCCGTCCCCCGTACGCGCCCCTCCCCACCCCCGGAGGGCACCGCGTCCCGTACCCGCACGTGACCGTCAGGAGCTGTCCGCAGTGAGCACCGTGCCCGCCGAGGCCCTGCCGACCCGCGCACCGGGCGTCCGTCCGCGCGCCGACGAGGCCGCCGCCGCGCCCCTCGCCCCGAGCGCCCGGCTGCTGCCCTCCCTGGCCGCCGTCTACCGCGCCCAGCTCTCCCGCGCCCGCGTCGCCCGGATCCCGCTGCTCTTCGTCGCCACCTTCCAGTCCATCGGGATCATGGTCCTGATGCGCGGGGTCGTCGACGGCGGCTCCGAGGCGCGCGCGGTCGTCGCCGGCTCCACCGTCCTCGTCGTCGCCTTCGTCGCGCTCAACCTGCTCGCCCAGTACTTCGGGCAGCTGCGGGCCAGCGGCGGCCTCGACCACTACGCCACCCTGCCGGTGCCGCCCGCCGCGGTCGTGCTCGGCGCGGCGGGGGCGTACGCCTCCTTCACCGTCCCCGGGACCGCCTTCACCGCCGTCGCGGGCTCCCTGCTCTTCGGCCTGCCGCTCACCCACCTGTGGATCCTCGTCGCCGTCGTCCCGCTCTCCGGCGCCGCCCTCGCGGGGCTCGGCGCCGCCCTCGGGCTCCTCGCGCCCCGTCAGGAACTGGCCACCCTCCTGGGCCAGCTCGGCATGTCGGCGGCGCTGCTCCTCGGCGTGCTCCCGGCGGAGCGGCTGCCCGGGCCCATCGGCTGGGCGCGGGACCTGCTGCCGTCGACGTACGGCGTGGAGGCCCTGGCCCGCACCTTCGACCCGGACCCCGACTGGGCGGTCGTCGCCCTCGACCTCGCCGTCTGCGGCGCGGTCGGCGCGGTCTCGCTGGCGGTCGCCACCTGGGCGTACCGAAGGGCCGCCGTCCGCTGAGGCGGGTCACAGGCACACCTGGCACGATGGCGGGGTGACCGCACCTCTGACTCCGCCTCACCAGCCGCAGCCGCACGATCCCGACCGGCCGCCGCCCGTCCCGCCGACGCCCGGCCCGGCCGGGGACCCGATCACGGCGGCCGAGGTCATCCAGGGCGTTCTGGTGACCGCCGTCTCGGCGGTCGCGGGAGCGCTGCTCGGAGTGCTGTGGCTGAACCTGGCCCCCCGCGTCCTGCTCGTCTCGGACGGCAAGGGGGTCTACCTGCGGAACTCCGAGGGGGAGTACGCGATCGGCGCCGACGGCACGTTCGTCGTGCTGGCCCTGGCCTTCGGCGCGGTCGCCGGGCTCGTCGTCTTCCTGCTGCGCCGCCGGGGCGGGGTCCCGCTGGTGCTCGGCCTGGCCGTCGGCGGCGTCCTGGGCTCGCTGCTCGCGTGGGGCGTCGGCACGCACTTCGGCCCGACCTCGGACGTGGTCGCCCACGCCAAGGCCGTCGGGCCGAACGTCCCCTTCGAGGCCCCGCTGGAACTGAACCTGGGGATCGCCGCGCTCCTCGCCTGGCCGCTCGGGGCGATGGTCGTCCACCTGGCCCTGACGGCCGCCTTCGGCCCGCGCGACCCGGACCCCTGGGAGCACCCGAAGGCGCTCTGAGAACCCACGGCCCCGCGAGAGCGGCCGAAGGCGCTCCGAGGCCCCGCGGCCCCGCGGACCTGAGGCGTCAGTCGCGGCCGATCGGGGCCACCACCGCCGAGGTGAGGGCGGCGAGGTCCGCGGGGGAGAGCTCCACCTCCAGGCCGCGCCGCCCCGCCGACACGCAGACCGTCGCGTGGTCCGAGGCCGAGGCGTCGAGGACCGTACGGAGCCGCTTGCGCTGCCCCAGCGGGGAGATGCCGCCCCGCACGTAGCCCGTGGTGCGCTCCGCCGCCACCGGGTCGGCCATCACCGCGCGCTTGCCGCCGACCGCCGAGGCCAGCGCCTTCAGGTCGAGCCGGCCCGCCACCGGGACCACCGCGACCGTCAGCTCGCCGTCGACGTCCGCCACCAGCGTCTTGAACACCCGGTCGGGGGAGACGCCCAGGGCCTCCGCCGCCTCCTCGCCGTACGACGCGGAGGCCGGGTCGTGCTCGTACGCGTGCACGGTGAACGGCGTGCCGGCCGCCGTCAGGGCCGCCGTCGCCGGGGTGCCCCCGCCGTTCTTCTTCTGCTTCTTCGCCACGCGCTCTTCCTCGTCTTCCCCAGGCCCCGGGCGGCCGGGACCGGACCGGCTCAGTTCGGGTACGTCGGGGCCTGCGTCAGATCCACCGCCGGCAGCGACGGCAGGTGCCGCAGCACCGCCGTCTCCGCGCGCAGCAGGGTCAGCTCCTCGCGCAGCCGCGTCGCCGTGTCCGGGGCCTGGAGCAGCCGCTGCTTCGACGGAGTGTCGAGGACGGCGGCCGACGCGACCAGGTACGACACCACCGACGGGTCGTCCGGCAGCTCGGTCGTGGTCAGCGAGCGCTCCCGGGCCCCCGCCAGCCGCTTCTGGTAGCTCCGGAAGGCCCGCAGCACCCCCTCGGCGAGCGTGCCCGCCCCCTCGCCCCGCTCCTCCGGGACCTCCTCGACCTCGGCCGTCAGGAACGGGCCGCTCGCGTCGACCGAGAGCAGCTTCACCCGGGTCGTGCCGGTGGACATCACCTCGAAGCTGCCGTCGGCGCGCTCCCGGATGCTCGCCGCGTCGGCGACGCAGCCGACCCGGTGGAAGGACTGGATCGGGTCGGGGCCGAAACCCGCCGCCGGACCCTTCTCGGGCAGCGCCGTCGGGTCCGGCATGCCGGGCGCGGTCGGCGCGACCTCGCGGCCGTCGCGGATCGCGACGACGGCGAAGCGGCGCGGCTCCGACTCGTCGAGCGTGAGCAGCTCGCGCATCATGGCGCGATAACGCTCCTCGAAGACGTTCAGCGGCAGCACGAGGCCCGGGAACAGCACCGTGTTGAGCGGGAAGAGGGGCAGACGGGTGGTCACAGCCGCCAAGCCTAATGGCCGCCGGGCCCGCCCCGTCCGGCCCGTCCACGACCGGGCGTCCACAGGGGCGTCCGCCGGGCCAGTTCGAACCGCGTCCGGTCCCGCGCGGCCAGGAAGCGGAGGAGGGGGTCCTCCCCGGTCGCGCGAGGTCGGGAGCCCGGAGGGAGGTCCTCCGGTACGGCGTCCCACGCCGGCTCCCAGGGGAACGAGGTCGCGCGGGGGCCGATCCGGCCGAACTCCTCCAGCGCCTCCGCCCACCGGCCCCGCTCCATCAGCACGTGCGCGAGCAGGTTGCGGACCCCGGCCGGCCACGGGTCGCCCGCCGGGAAGACCGCCGACAGGGCCAGGGCCCGGTCCGCCGCCCGGTCGAGCCGGGCCGGCGGCTCGCAACCGTCCTGCCCGGGCGGCACCCGCAGCGCCTCGTGGGCGGCGCGGACCGGCAGCGCCCGCACCAGCGAGTCCGGGGCGGCGTCGTCGGCCGCCCGCTCGGCGAAGTCGAAGGCGGCGCGGTGCGAGCCCTGCCCCTGGGCGGACAGGTACTTCAGGGCCGCGACGTGGCAGCCGTAGTGGTGCGGGGAGCGGCGCACGGCCTGCTCCCAGAGCGTCTCGAAGACGGCGGGCCCGGCCTGCGCCCCGCGCGCGTGGTCCAGGGCGAGCCGCCACGGCACCGGGTCGTGCGGGGCCGTCTCGGCGACCCCCCGGACCAGCGGTTCGAGATCGCGCAGGAGTTCGGCCCGCGCCGGAGACTCCCACGCCCTGCGGACGGCGAGCTGCGTCGTGACGAGGAGGGCGTCCGAGTCCTCGGGTGCGGTGGAGAGCCAGTGGAGCAGCCAGTCGTCCCTGAGGTGGGCGAAGGCGGCGAGCCGGGCGACGTACCGGTCGCGGTCCTCCCACTCGGCGGCGTCCCGGGCGGTGGCGAGCAGCTTCGCCGCAGGCTCCGGGTCGCCGAGGGCGGCGGCGACCAGGGCGGGCGCGAGCCGCTCGTCGGGGGCGTCGAGCAGCACGTCGTCGTCCGGCACGAGCCCGGCGGCGAGCCGCGGCGCGTGCCGGGCCGAGCGGGCGGCGCCGACCAGGGCGCGGAACAAGGACATGGCGTGACGTATTGTCCCCCGGCGGCCCTCGCCGTCGCAGCCGTCCCGGCAGGTCGTGACAGCTCCCTCACCCCGCCGTGACAGCTTCCACACGCCTGCCGCGCCCGCCCCCGCTTCCCCTCGCGAAAATCCCTCCGCGACCCGCTCACCCCCTGCTCAGCAGGCGGGTCGCGCCCGCCGCCACCGTCGTCGCGAGGATCCAGCCCAGCAGGACCAGCACCGCCGCCACCCACTGCCACGCGCCTTCGAGGCGCCAGTAGCCGTCCTGCCCGAGGTTGATCACCGGCAGCAGCAGGTCGAGCGCGTACAGCGGGCCGTTCCACGCGGGCGCCTCATCCTCCTTCAGCGGCACCGGCCGGTAGTGGGAGAAGGCCACCGTGCCCGCCGCCCACAGCACCGCCATCCAGAGCGCCGCCCGGCCCGGCCGGTAGCCGTACGCCACCGTCCAGTCCTGGAGGTACCCCCAGAGCTTTCCGGCCAGCGGCAGCGTCTCCCGGCGGCGCCGCTGCTTGGCGAGCAGCACCTCGCGGGCGTCCGCGTCCTCCCCGCTGTTGCGCAGCACCGTCGCGAGGCGCTCGTACGGCTCGGGGGCGTACTCCGGGGTCGCCGCCGCCACCCACTCCAGGCGCTGGGACAGCGGGAAGCGCTCGTACGGCACGAGGTTCTCGTAGACGAAGCCGCCCATCGCCAGGCCGCCGGGTCCCGGCCAGCTGCTCCACAGGTCGATGAGCGTGACGATCTTGGCGCCGTTGAGCACCACCCGTCCCTCCTCCGGGCGCTCGCCGTTGAACCGCAGCTCCGGGGTGACGATCCGGCGCAGCGACACCTCCTCCCGGCGCGCGCCGTCGAGGAGGAACCGGGCGTGCTTCAGGTCCACCGCGTCCCCGAACCGCCCGTCGTCGAGCCGCACCCCGCCGTGGAACTCGACCGGCTTGCGCCGCGTGCCCCGGGCGGGCGTGAGCCCGTACGGCGGGGTGGCCGTCGAACCGACCACCGTCCCCGCGGTCCCCGCCCCCTCGTACACCCAGGCCGCGTTCAGATAGAGGGAGCGCTCCACCGTGAGCTGCGGTGCGTTGAGCGCGCGGCGGCCCTGCGCGCCGCGCAGCACGCTGCCCCGCAGGCTGAGCGAGACCCCGACCTGGGCCCCGCGCAGGCTCAGCTCGCCGTAGGTCTCGATCAGCTCGGCCTGGAGGTCCTGCGCCACCACCATCCCGTCCGCCGCGATCGCCCGGCCCCGCCGGTCCGGCCACACCTGGATCTGGTTGATCAGCAGGTCCGTGCCGATCTGGGCGTCCGTCAGACGGATGCCCCAGCGCACCCGGCAGCGCGGCAGGTGCAGGTCCCCCTCCGTGTGCAGCCGGGCCGCCTCCAGGCGCGGCAGCGCGCACTCGACCATCCGCAGGGTGCCGAACCGGGCCTCGGGCACCGCCACCTCGCCGTCGAACCGGCAGCCCTGCAGCTCCACGTACGGCCCTATCGTCCCGCCCGCCAGGTCCAGGACGCCCGTGATCCTCGCCCCGCGCAGCTTCAGCGCGGCCACCCGGCCGGACCGGGCCTCCGGCCCGGAGAGCAGCAGCAGCGCCATCACCTCCGCGCGGACGCTCCGCTCCTCCCCCCACTCCCACGCCCCGAACGGGTCGTCCCGCTCCGCGATCCCCTCCGTCAGGTCGCACGTCCTGCCCACCCGGAACGCCCGCCACAGCGCCCGCTCCGGAGCCGTGAGACCGTCCGGCACCCCGTCCTCGCGCGGCTCGGTCACTGCCGCCCCCTCGCTTTCCACGATCCGCACCCACGATTCCGCTCTCCGGAACCCATGGATTCGTACAGCCGTTCTTCCCGCTGTGTGACGGGCTGAACGCTAACGGTCAGGAGTGGCGACAAGACGCCAGTGTGGTGTGTATCAGCCAGTGATACGGGCGTCCGGCCCCGTGGGGCGTCTGAGAGAATTGACCCGTGATCTCTCGAATCGATCTGCGCGGCGAGGCCCTCCCCGAGGGTTCCGCCCTGCGCGACCTGCTGCCCCGTGCCGAGTTCGACGTGGAAGCCGCCCTGGAGAAGGTGCGGCCGATCTGCGAGGACGTACGGCATCATGGCGCGGCCGCGGTGATCGACTACGGAGAGAGGTTCGACGGCGTCCGCGTCCGGAGCCTGCGCGTCCCCGCCGAGGAACTCGCCCGCGCCCTCGACGAACTCGACCCGGCCGTCCGCGCCGCCCTGGAGGAGTCCGTCCGCCGCGCCCGGCTCGTCCACCGCGAGCAGCGCCGCACCACCCACACCACCCAGGTCGTCCCCGGCGGCACCGTCACCGAGAAGTGGATCCCCGTCGGCCGCGTCGGCCTGTACGTGCCCGGCGGCCGCTCCGTCTACCCGTCCTCCGTCGTGATGAACGTCGTCCCGGCCCAGGAGGCCGGCGTCGAGGGCGTGGCCGTCGCCTCGCCCCCGCAGAAGGACTTCGGCGGCCTCCCGCACCCGACGATCCTGGCCGCCTGCGCCCTGCTCGGCGTGGACGAGGTCTACGCGGCCGGCGGCGCCCAGGCCATCGCCATGTTCGCGTACGGAACCCTCGACGGCACCGGGACGGACGGCGAGTCCGGCTGCGCCCCCGTCGACCTGGTCACCGGCCCCGGCAACATCTACGTGGCCGCCGCCAAGCGCCTCCTCAAGGGCCGCATCGGCATCGACGCCGAGGCCGGACCCACCGAGATCGCGATCCTCGCGGACTCCACCGCCGACCCCGTGCACGTCGCCGCCGACCTCATCAGCCAGGCCGAGCACGACCCGATGGCCGCCTCCGTCCTCGTCACCGACTCCGAGGAGCTGGCCGGGGCCACCGAGGCCGAGCTGAAGACGCAGGTCGCCGCCTCCAAGCACGTCGACGACCGGATCGCGCCCGCCCTGGCCGGCCGCCAGTCCGCGATCGTCCTCGTCCGCGACCTCGCCGACGGCCTCAAGGTCGTCGACGCGTACGGCGCCGAGCACCTGGAGATCCAGACCGCCGACGCCGCCGCCGTCGCGGACCGCGTCCGCAACGCCGGCGCGATCTTCGTCGGCCCCTGGGCCCCCGTCTCGCTCGGCGACTACTGCGCCGGCTCCAACCACGTCCTGCCCACCGGCGGCTGCGCCTGCCACTCCTCGGGCCTCTCCGTGCAGTCCTTCCTGCGCGGGGTGCACATCGTGGACTACACCCGCGACGCCCTCGCGGACGTCGCCCACCACGTGGTGACCCTCGCGGAGGCCGAGGACCTGCCGGCCCATGGCGCCGCGATCAAGGCCCGCTTCGAGTGGAAGGTGCCGCAGCGGTGACCGGAATCGACGACCTGCCCGTCCGGGACGAGCTGCGCGGCAAGTCCCCCTACGGCGCGCCCCAGCTCGACGTCCCCGTCCAGCTCAACACCAACGAGAACCCCTACCCGCTGCCCGAGCCGCTCGTGGCCCGGATCGCGGAACGGGTCGCCGAGGCCGCCCGCGGCCTCAACCGCTACCCCGACCGGGACGCGGTCGAGCTGCGCACCGAGCTCGCCCGCTACCTCACCCGCACCGGCGGGCACCCGGTCGCCGCCGAGAACGTCTGGGCGGCCAACGGCTCCAACGAGGTCCTCCAGCAGCTCCTCCAGACCTTCGGCGGCCCCGGCCGCACCGCGATCGGCTTCGAGCCCTCGTACTCGATGCACGCCCTGATCGCCCGCGGCACCGGCACCGGCTGGATCTCCGGCCCCCGGAACGAGGACTTCACCATCGACGTGGAGGCCGCCCGGAAGGCGATCGCCGAGCACCGCCCGGACGTCGTCTTCGTCACCTCGCCCAACAACCCCACCGGCACCGCCGTCGAGGCCGACACCGTCCTCGCCCTGTACGAGGCGGCCCAGGCGGCCGGGCCGTCGATGGTCGTCGTGGACGAGGCGTACGTCGAGTTCAGCCACCGCGACTCGCTGCTGCCCCTCATTGAGGGCCGCCCGAACCTGGTGGTCTCGCGGACCATGTCCAAGGCCTTCGGCGCCGCCGGACTCCGCCTCGGCTACCTCGCCGCCCACCCCGCCGTGGTCGACGCCGTCCAGCTCGTCCGGCTGCCGTACCACCTCTCCGCCGTCACCCAGGCCACCGCGCTCGCCGCCCTGGAGCACACCGACACCCTCCTCGGGTACGTCGAGCAGCTCAAGGCCGAGCGCGACCGGCTCGTCGCCGAACTGCGGGCGATCGGCTACGAGGTCACCGAGTCCGACGCCAACTTCGTGCAGTTCGGGAAGTTCCCCGACACCCACGCCGCCTGGCGGGCGATCCTCGACCGGGGCGTCCTGGTCCGGGACAACGGCGTACCGGGATGGCTGCGCGTCACCGCCGGCACCCCCGAAGAGAACGACGCGTTCCTCGACGCGGTCCGTGAATTGATGAAGGAGCAGGAACGATGAGCCGCGTAGGCCGCGTTGAGCGCACCACCAAGGAGACCTCCGTCGTCGTCGAGATCGACCTCGACGGCACCGGAAAGGTCGACGTGTCGACCGGGGTCGGCTTCTACGACCACATGCTCGACCAGCTCGGCCGCCACGGGCTCTTCGACCTCACGGTCAAGACCGAGGGCGACCTGCACATCGACTCGCACCACACCATCGAGGACAGCGCCCTCGCGCTCGGTGCCGCCTTCAAGCAGGCCCTCGGCGACAAGGTCGGCATCTACCGCTTCGGCAACTGCACCGTCCCGCTGGACGAGTCGCTCGCCCAGGTCACCGTCGACCTCTCCGGCCGCCCGTACCTCGTGCACACCGAGCCCGAGAACATGGCGCCGATGATCGGCTCGTACGACACCACGATGACCCGGCACATCTTCGAGTCCTTCGTGGCCCAGGCCCAGATCGCGCTGCACATCCACGTCCCGTACGGGCGCAACGCCCACCACATCGTGGAGTGCCAGTTCAAGGCCCTCGCCCGCGCCCTGCGCTACGCCTCCGAGCGCGACCCCCGCGCCGCCGGCATCCTCCCCTCCACGAAGGGCGCGCTCTAGTCGTGAACGGCCTCTCCACCGTCCTGATCGTCGTCGGGCTGTTCCTGCTCGGCGGCATCTACTCCTTCTCCAAGCAGCAGATGCCCAAGGGCGTCATCGTGCTGCTCTCCCTCGGCGCCGCGATGTGCCTCGCCGCCGGCGTGCTCCGTCTGGACGTGTGGTCATGAGCGCGTCCGCGAGCCCCGCCAAGGGGAGCCCCAAGAAGGTCGTCGTCTTCGACTACGGCTTCGGCAACGTGCGCTCCGCCGAGCGCGCCCTCGCCCGGGTCGGCGCCGACGTCGAGATCACCCGCGACTACGAGCGCGCCATGAACGCCGACGGACTCCTCGTCCCCGGCGTCGGTGCCTTCTCCGCCTGCATGCGGGGGCTCAAGGAGGCCCGCGGCGACTGGATCGTCGGCCGCCGCCTCGCCGGCGGCCGGCCCGTCATGGGCATCTGCGTCGGCATGCAGATCCTCTTCGCCCAGGGCATCGAGCACGGCGTGGAGACCGAGGGCCTCGACGAGTGGCCCGGCACGGTCGAGCCGCTGAACGCCCCCGTCGTCCCCCACATGGGCTGGAACACCGTCGACGCCCCCGCCGACAGCGAGCTGTTCGCCGGGCTCGACGCCGACGCCCGCTACTACTTCGTGCACTCCTACGGCGTGCGCGAGTGGTCCATGGAGATCGGCAACCCGCACATCCGCGCCCCCAAGGTCAGCTGGACCACCCACGGCGAGCCCTTCGTCGCGGCCGTCGAGAACGGCGCCCTGTGGGCCACCCAGTTCCACCCCGAGAAGTCCGGCGACGCCGGAGCCCAGCTCCTCACCAACTGGATCGGAACCCTGTGAGCAGCACGCTTGAACTCCTCCCCGCCGTCGACGTCCGCGACGGCCAGGCCGTCCGCCTCGTCCACGGCGAGTCCGGCACCGAGACCTCCTACGGCTCCCCGCTCGAAGCGGCCCTCGCCTGGCAGAGCTCCGGCGCCGAGTGGCTGCACCTGGTCGACCTCGACGCGGCCTTCGGCACCGGCGACAACCGCGAGCTGATCGCCGAGGTGGCGAAGGCCATGGACATCAAGGTCGAGCTCTCCGGCGGCATCCGCGACGACGCCTCGCTCGCCGCCGCCCTCGCCACCGGCTGCACCCGCGTCAACCTCGGCACCGCCGCCCTGGAGACCCCCGAGTGGGTCGCCAAGGTCATCGCCGAGTACGGCGACAAGATCGCCGTCGGCCTCGACGTGCGCGGCACCACCCTGCGCGGCCGGGGATGGACCCGCGACGGCGGCGACCTGTACGAGACGCTGGCCCGCCTCGACTCCGAGGGCTGCGCCCGCTACGTCGTCACCGACATCGCCAAGGACGGCACCCTCCAGGGCCCCAACCTGGAGCTCCTGAAGAACGTCTGCGCGGCCACCGACAAGCCCGTCGTCGCCTCCGGCGGCGTCTCCTCCCTGGACGACCTGCGGGCCCTGTCCGGCCTGGTCCCGCTGGGCGTCGAGGGCGCGATCGTCGGCAAGGCGCTCTACGCCAAGGCCTTCACCCTCGAAGAGGCGCTCGCGGCGGTGGCGTCGTGACCTCCGGGGTCCGCAAGGTCGTCACCGGCGCCCCCTGGGAGGAGCAGTTCGGCTACTCCCGCGCGGTCGAGCTGTCGAACGGCACGGTCCTGGTCTCCGGCTGCACGTCGGTGGTCGGCGGCCAGATCGCCGGCGGCGGCCCGCACGAGCAGACGGTCAACTCCTTCAACGTCGCCTTCGAGGCGCTGAAGCAGCTGGGCCTGGGCCCGGAGCACGTCGTCCGCACCCGGATGTACCTCACCCACGCCCGGGACGTGGACGAGGTCGGCCGCGCCCACAAGGAGCTGTTCGACGCCGTCCGCCCGGCCGCCACGATGATCATCGTCTCCGGCTTCGTCGACCCCAGCCTGGTCGTCGAGGTCGAGGTCGAGGCCTACCGGGGTGAGGACGCGTGAGCCTCGCCGTACGCGTGATCCCCTGCCTGGACGTCGACAACGGCCGGGTCGTCAAGGGCGTCAACTTCCAGAACCTGCGGGACGCGGGCGACCCCGTCGAGATGGCGAAGCTGTACGACGCCGAGGGCGCCGACGAGCTGACCTTCCTCGACATCACCGCCTCCTCCGGCAACCGGGAGACCACCTACGACGTGGTGCGCCGCACCGCCGAGCAGGTCTTCATCCCGCTCACGGTCGGCGGCGGCGTGCGGTCGGCGGAGGACGTCGACAGGCTGCTGCGGGCCGGCGCCGACAAGGTCGGCGTGAACACCGCGGCCATCGCGCGCCCGGAGCTGATCCGGGAGATCGCGGAGCGCTTCGGCCGCCAGGTGCTCGTCCTGTCCGTGGACGCGCGCCGTACCGGGACGGGCTCCTTCGAGGTCACCACGCACGGCGGCCGCAAGGGCACCGGCATCGACGCCGTCGAGTGGGCGCACCGCGCCGCCGACCTCGGCGCGGGCGAGATCCTGCTCAACTCGATGGACGCGGACGGCACGAAGGACGGCTACGACACCGAGATGATCGCGGCCGTGCGCAAGCACGTGACCGTGCCGGTGATCGCCTCCGGCGGTGCGGGGAAGCTCTCCGACTTCCCGCCGGCCGTCGCGGCGGGCGCGGACGCGGTGCTCGCGGCCTCCGTCTTCCACTTCGGCGACCTGCGGATCGGCCAGGTCAAGGAGACGCTGCGGGAAGCGGGCCACGAGGTCCGCTGAGACCCGGTTCCGCTTTCCGGAAGGGCCCCCTCGGGGGCCCTTCTTCACACCCGGACGTGCAACATTTATTTCGCAATTTTAGTTGCGCAACTTTTCTTTCGTACCTAGGGTCGTGGACATGACCTCGCCAGAGAACCGCCGGATCACCGACCTCGGCACCCTCAAGGCCGTCTCGCACCCGCTGCGGATGCGCCTCTACCGCGCCCTCTTCACCGCCCGCACCGCCACCGCCTCCCAGCTCGCCGAGCAGGTCGACGAAGCCGTCTCCCTCGTCAGCTACCACCTGCGCAAGCTCGCCGACCACGGCCTCATCGAAGAGGCCGAGGCCCGGTCCACGGACGGCCGCGAACGCTGGTGGCAGCCCAGCTCCTACGGCTTCAGCATCCACGACGAGGACATGCGCGACGCCCCCGAACTCGTCGCGGCGAACGCCGCCTTCAGCCGTACGGTCGAGGAGCAGCGCGGCGCGATGCACGCCCGCTTCCTCGACGAGCGGTCCACCTGGTCGGCCGAGTGGCGCGCCGCCTCCACCGCCTCCGAGTGGCTGCCCCGCCTCACCGCCCCCGAACTCGCCGCGCTCACCGCCGAACTGGACGCCGTCGTCCAGAAGTACGACCGGCGGGCCCGCGCCGCCGAAGAGGCTGGCGACACCGAGGGGCGCGAGAACACCGCCGTCCACATCCACGCCTTCCCCTACCGCGCATGAGCGCCGCCGTCCTCGCCGCCGCCCCGTCGCGGCCCGCCCACCGCGACCCCCGGGTCCTGCGCTGGCTCGGCGCCTACACCGCCTCCACCCTCGGCGACGGCGTATACCACCTCGCCCTCTCCTGGGCCGCCGTCCGCGGCGGCACCCCGGCGGAGGCCGGACTCGTCCTGGCCGTCTCCGCCGTGCCCCGCGCCCTCCTCATGCTCGGCGGGGGAGTGATCGCCGACCGCTTCGGCCCCCGCCGGGTCGTCATCGCCTCCGACGCCGTCCGCTGCCTCGTCGTCCTGGCCCTGGCCGCGCTCGTCCTGGCCACCGCGCCCGCCCTCTGGACGCTCGCCGCCGTCGCCCTGGTCTTCGGCGTCCTCGACGCCCTCTTCATGCCCGCCGTCGGCGCCCTGCCGCCCCGGATAGCCGCCCGCGACCAGCTCGCCCGCGTCCAGGGCATGCGCGGCCTCGGCCAGCGCGCCGGAGCCGTCCTCGGCGCCCCGCTCGGCGGCCTCGCGGTCGCCCTCGGCGGACCGGGCGTCGCGTTCGCGGTCGCCGGACTGCTCTTCGCGCTCTCCCTGCCCCTGCTGCTCGGCCTGCGCCTGCGCCCGCTGCCCGCCGGGGCCGGGACGGAGGCGGCCCCGAGGAACACCGCCCTCGGCGACCTCGCCGACGGACTGCGCTACCTGCGCGGCCACCGGGTCCTCGGCCCCCTCATGATCGTCATCGCCCTCAGCGACCTCGGCTTCGTCGGCCCGCTCAACGTCGGCCTCGCGCTCCTCTCCGACCAGCGCGGCTGGGGCGCCTCCGGCATCGGCTGGATCCTCGCCGGCTTCGGCACGGGCGCGGCGGCCTCCTCGCTGCTGCTCGGCGTCAAGGGCCGGGTCCCGCGCGCCGGAGCCGTCCTCGGCTGGACGATGGCCCTCGGCGCCGTCTCGGTCGGCGCGCTCGCCCACGCCCCGCTGCTGCCCCTCGCCGTGCTCCTCGCGCTCTCCGTCGGCCTGCTCGCCGGACTCTCCGGCACCCTGGCCGGCGCCCTCCTCCAGACCGAGTGCGACCCCGCGTACCTCGGCCGCGTCTCCGCCGTCGCGAGCCTGTGCAGCCTGGGCCTCGCCCCGCTGAGCTTCCCGCTCACGGGCGCCGCGATCGGCCTGTGGGGCACCGGCCCGGTCTTCGTCGCCAGCGCCGCCGTCTGCGCCCTGGCGGGCGCGTACGGCCTCCTGGTCCCGGCCCTGCGCCACGCCGAACTGCCGAAGTGACGCGGGCGGCCGGGCCGCCGGAGCGGCACCGGACACCGGGCCGCTGAGCTTTCAGACCGGCACCGGCCCCCGGACAGGCCCTAGAACCCCAGCTGCTTCGTCTCCCGCAGCCGCTCGATCGCCTGCGGCTCCCCGTCGAGCGCCACCTTCGCCGCGTCCTGCCGCCCGTACAGGTACATCGTCAGCTCGCCCGGCTCCCCGGAGGCCGTCACCACCGGGGTGCCCTTGTGGGCGACCACCGTCTGCCCGTCCGGGCGGCGCAGCACCAGGCCCACCGGGACCTTGCGGCCCAGGAGCCGGGCCGAGCGCTCCAGGCGCGACCAGAGGGCGTCCGCGAAGACCGGGTCCAGCTCGCGGGCCGACCAGTGGGGCTGGGCCCGCCGCACGTCCTCCGCGTGCACGTAGAACTCGACGACGTTCGCCCCCTCGTCCACCTGCTTGATCGTGAACGGCGAGAACTTCGGCGGGCCCGTGCGGATCAGCCGGATCAGCTCGTCGTACGGCCGGTCGGCGAACTCCGCCTGCACCCGGTCCTGCCGGTCCTTGAGCGCAGGCACGAGCGAGCCGGCCGCCGCGTCCGGGCGCCGCTCCCGCACCACCACATGGGCCGCGAGGTCCCGCGTCCGCCAGCCCTCGCAGAGCGTCGGCGCGTCCGGACCGGCCGCTTCCAACAGGTCAGCCAGCAGAAGCCGTTCACGTTTGGCATGGGTCGACATGTCCGCCAGCGTACGGCGGACGCCGACGGTCCGCCCAGTGGACGCCCCGCCGGGCACCGTCCCCGGGCGCGGCACAATGGCGCCATGAGCAGCAATCTCGACCCGGCGATCTCCGCCCGGCTCAAGCGCAGCCCGGACGGGCTCGTCCCCGCCATCGCCCAGCAGTACGACACCGGCGAGGTGCTGATGCTCGGCTGGATGGACGACGAGGCCCTGCACCGCACCCTCACCACCGGACGCTGCACCTACTGGTCCCGCAGCCGGAACGAGTACTGGGTCAAGGGCGACACCTCCGGCCACGTCCAGCACGTCAAGTCCGTCGCCCTCGACTGCGACGCCGACACCCTCCTCGTCAAGGTCGACCAGGTCGGGGCCGCCTGCCACACCGGCGCCCGCACCTGCTTCGACGCCGACGTGCTCCCCGTATCCCAGTAAGGTCCGGTCCCATGGATCTCGACACCTTCCGCAAGCTGGCGGCCGACCGCCGCGTCATCCCCGTCAGCCGCAGGCTCCTCGCGGACGGCGACACCCCGGTCGGGCTCTACCGCAAGCTCGCCGCCGAACGCCCCGGCACCTTCCTCCTCGAATCCGCGGAGAACGGCCGCAGCTGGTCCCGCTACTCCTTCATCGGGGTCCGCAGCGACGCCACGCTGACGGTCAGGGACGGCGAGGCCCACTGGCTCGGCACCCCGCCCGTCGGCGTCCCCGTCGACGGCGACCCCCTCCAGGCCCTGCGCGCCACCGTCGAGACCCTCCACACCCCCCGCGACCTGGCGTCCGGCATGCCGCCCTTCACCGGCGGCATGGTCGGCTACCTCGGCTACGACATCGTCCGCCGCCTGGAGCGGATCGGCGAGCACGGCCGGGACGACCTGGAGCTCCCCGAGCTCACCATGCTCCTCACCAGCGACCTCGCGGTCCTGGACCACTGGGACGGCTCGGTCCTCCTGATCGCCAACGCGATCAACCACAACGACCTGGAGACCGGCGTCGACGAGGCGTACGCGCACGCCGTCGCCCGCCTCGACGCGATGGAGGCCGACCTGGCCCGCCCGGTCGCCACCGCCCCCACCGCCCTGCCCGCCTCCGAGCTCCCCGCGTACTCGGCCCTCTGGGGCGGCCGGGCGTACCAGGAGGCCGTCGAGGACGTGAAGGAGCGCATCCGGGCCGGCGAGGCCTTCCAGGTCGTGCCCTCGCAGCGGTTCGAGACCCCCTGCATCGCCTCCGCGCTCGACGTCTACCGGGTCCTGCGGGCCACCAACCCGTCCCCGTACATGTACCTGTTCCGCTTCGAGAACGGCTTCGACGTCGTCGGATCCAGCCCCGAGGCCCTCGTCAAGGTCGAGGACGGGCAGGCGCTCCTGCACCCCATCGCCGGCACCCGGCACCGCGGCGCCACCCCGCAGGAGGACCACGACCTCGCCGAGGAGCTGCTCGCCGACCCCAAGGAGCGCGCCGAGCACCTCATGCTCGTCGACCTCGGCCGCAACGACCTCGGCCGGGTCTGCGCGCCCGGCTCCGTGGAGGTCGTCGACTTCATGTCGATCGAGCGGTACTCCCACGTCATGCACATCGTCTCCACCGTGACCGGCCGGGTCGCGGAGGGCCGCACCGCCTTCGACGTCCTCACCGCCTGCTTCCCCGCCGGCACCCTCTCCGGCGCCCCCAAGCCCCGCGCCATGCAGATCATCGAGGAGCTCGAACCCTCCCGGCGCGGCCTGTACGGCGGATGTGTCGGTTATCTCGATTTCGCCGGCGACGCGGACACCGCCATCGCCATCCGTACGGCCCTGCTCCGCGACGGCACCGCGTACGTGCAGGCCGGAGCGGGTGTCGTCGCCGACTCCGATCCGGTGGCCGAGGACGACGAGTGCCGCAACAAGGCGGCGGCCGTGCTCCGCGCCGTCCACACCGCCAACCGGATGAACGCCTCCTGAGGACGTAGGGGATAGTGGGGTACGTGAGTGCCGTACCCGTACCCCAGCCCCGGGCCGCCCGCGCGGCCGCCCCCGCCGGTGGCCGTCGCAGCCTGGCCGCGGCCCTCCTCCTCGGCGCCCTCGGCGCCACCGTCGTCCTGCTCTCCGCCGGTCAGATCTGGGCGGAGGGCACCGCGGCCGTCGGCGGCGGCAGCGTCCCCGTCGAGGCCGACGGCGGCACCGTCACCGGAGTGCCGACCGCCCTCGCGATCGTCGGCCTCGCCGCGCTCTTCGCCGTCTTCGCCGTCCGCCGCACCGGCCGCGCCCTGGTCGCCGCGGTCCTCGCGCTCAGCGGCGCGGGCGCCGCGCTCGCCGCGGTCCTCGGCGCCTCCGACCGCACCGCCCTGGACGCCGAGGCCGCCCGGATCAGCGGCGACACGGCCGCCGCCGTCGCCGGTCTGACCCACACCGTCTGGCCGTACGTGACCGCCGTCGGCGCCGTCCTCATCCTGCTCGCCGGCCTCTTCGCGCTCCGCTTCGGCAAGAACTGGCCGGCCATGGGCGGCCGCTACGAGCGCACCGGCGCCCCGCGCGCCGCCCGCAAGGCCCCCACGACCGACCCCGACCGGCCCGAGGACCTGTGGAAGGCCCTGGACCGCGGCGAGGACCCCACCCGGGGCTGACGGACCGGGGCACCGACCGCGACGCGTGATCGTCCCGGTACCCCCGATTCATCCTCGCGCGCCCGCGTGCGGGACAATGGGCGCCGAGCGTCCGCGCACGCGTGACCTCACCATCGAGCAACAGCAACGAGGAGCAACTCATGGCGGGCAGCGCCCACGGACACACCCCGGCCGCCTGGACCGGTGTCATCATCTCCTTCATCGGCTTCTGCATCGCCGGGGTCTTCATGGTGGCCGCCAACGTGCCCGGTTTCTGGGCGGGCATCGCCGTGGTCCTCGTCGGCGGCGTCGTCGGCGGGGCGATGAAGGTGGCGGGCCTCGGCATGCCGAAGCAGTCGGCCGACGTCGTCGCCGCCCGCGAGGCCGCGACCACGACCGCGCGGGCCCGCTCCTGACGCGACCCCACGCACCCGAGGGCGCGGCCCGGCATCGCCGGACCGCGCCCTCGCGCGTGGAGGGGCCCGGGCCGGGTTCGCGGGGGGAGAGGGCCGGGCCCGCGGGCAGGCGAGGGCCGACCGGGCTCGCGCGAGGGGTCGGGCTGCGCCCTCGCGCGTGAGGGGCGAGAATCACCG
The DNA here is from genome assembly GCF_040702165.1 of Streptomyces sp. NPDC086147. NCBI lineage: Bacteria > Bacillati > Actinomycetota > Actinomycetes > Kitasatosporales > Streptomycetaceae > Streptomyces > Streptomyces sp. NPDC086147. The sequence continues at coordinate 74,138 of NZ_JBFBJO010000008.1, forward strand.
CGTGGACCCGCACCCGACGCCCGAACCCGCGACCGACACCGCCCACCGCACCCGGTCGGCGGAACGGACGGACCCGAATGTCCCGACCCCGTCGGCCGGGGACCTGGCTGCCCCGGATCCGGCCCCGTCCCCGGACGCCACGGGCGCCCGCCCGGAACCGTCGTGGGAACCCCCGCCCGGTAGCACTCCCTGGCCCGGGCCCCCCGCGCCCCCCGCCCCGCCCCGATCGCGCGCCCGGCGCCTGCTCGCGCCCGTGGGCGCGGTCGCCGGGGTCGTCGCGGCGTTCGCGTACGTCGGGACCGTCGACCCCAACGAACCCGGGCACTACCCCGTCTGCCCGCTGCTCCGCTTCACCGGCGTGTACTGCCCCGGCTGCGGCGGGCTCCGCAGCGCCCACGCCTTCGCCCACGGCGACCTCCCGGCCGCCCTCGGCGCCAATGCCCTCGCCGTCGTCGGCTACGGCGTGTTCGCCGTCGTCGCCGTCCTGTGGCTGGTTCGCGCCTGTCGGGGTGTGCCGCTGCGCCTCGCGGTCCCACCGAACTGGTGGTGGGGGATCGGGGCCGTCCTCGCCCTCTTCACCCTGGTCAGAAACCTTCCCTTCGGCTCCGCGCTGGCCCCGTGAGGACCCGCCGCGACCCCGGCGGGACGTCCCAGCAGATGGGACGCCGCTCCGGCCGATGCGATTCCGGGGCCGTCCTGCGGATAGGATCGATATGGCTGAACCTGGTTCATCATCACCGTCCCGGAAGGGGGCCCCTCGCGTGAGTGTGCTCGACGAGATCATCGAAGGCGTGCGCGCCGACCTCGCAGAGCGGCAGGCGCGGGTCACCCTCGACGAGCTCAAGGAGCGCGCCGCCAAGGCGCCGCAGGCCAAGGACGGCGTCGCCGCACTGCGCGGCGAAGGCGTCAAGGTGATCTGCGAGGTCAAGCGCTCCAGCCCGTCCAAGGGCGCGCTCGCCGCGATCGCCGACCCGGCCGGACTCGCCGCGGACTACGAGGCGGGCGGCGCGGCCGTCATCTCGGTCCTCACCGAGGAGCGCCGCTTCGGCGGCTCCCTCGCGGACCTGGAGGCCGTCCGCGCCAAGGTCGACATCCCGGTCCTGCGCAAGGACTTCATCGTCACCGCGTACCAGCTCTGGGAGGCCAGGGCGTACGGGGCGGACCTCGCGCTCCTCATCGTCGCCGCCCTGGAGCAGGAGGCACTCGTCTCCCTCATCGAGCGGGCCGAGTCCATCGGGCTCACCCCGCTGGTCGAGGTGCACGACGAGGACGAGGTCGAGCGCGCGGTCGACGCGGGCGCCCGGATCATCGGCGTCAACGCCCGCAACCTCAAGACCCTCAAGGTCGACCGCTCCACCTTCGAGCGCGTCGCGCCCGAGATCCCGGCGCACATCGTCAAGGTCGCCGAGTCCGGCGTCCGCGGCCCGCACGACCTCATCGCGTACGCCAACGCGGGCGCCGACGCGGTCCTCGTGGGCGAGTCCCTGGTGACCGGCCGCGACCCGAAGGCCGCCGTCGCCGACCTGGTCGCCGCCGGCGCCCACCCGGCCCTCCGCCACGGGCGGAGCTGACCGGACCATGACCCCCCGCCGCGACACGCCGACCCCTCCGGGCCCCGCCCGGGGGAGCGTCGCCGTGCCGTCGGCACCCGGGCGCCGCGGCCGGCTCCGTACCGCCGCGGCCCCCGTCCCCGCGCACGCCCCCCTGGCCCGGGGCTGCCGCCCGCGCGGCTGCCGCGCGCCCGCCCGGCGGGTCCTCGGCCGCCGGGTGCGGTACGTGATCGGCGACGAGCCCGGCCAGGTCAACGGCATGCGATGGCGCCCGCGCCTCGCGCGCGTCTTCACGCACGACGTCAGCGCCTAGCCGCAGGGCCGCCTCGCCGCCGCCCCTCGCCCGTCCGGGCCTCCGCCTCGTGCGGGCCCCCGTCCCGCCCGTTGCGGGCATTCGTTCCGCTGGGGCGGAACGGGACGGCGCCCTTGCCGGGCCCGGGCTCCCGTGCTCCGACCCGCGCCCTGTCGTGCGCCGCGCCGATGGTGCGGGCAGGACAGGGAGCGGAGACGCCCGCCGAGGGCGCCGTCCGCACGGGCGGGGCGCGGAGGCCCGTAACCGGTGCTCGGCGACGGCAGCCGCACCGGCGACGGCAACCGCACCGGCGACTGCACTGGCAACGGCAACGGCAACGGCAACGGCAACCGCACCGGCGGCGGCAACGCCGTACCCGAGTGGCGCGCGCATACCGTGACCATCACCCACACGTAACCCCGGGGCACCGCCCCGCGAGGAGCAACCGCATGTCCAGCGAGTTCTTCATTCCCGACCCGGACGGTCAGGTCCCCACCGCCGAGGGCTACTTCGGCGCCTACGGCGGCAAGTTCATCCCGGAGGCCCTCGTCGCCGCCGTGGACGAGGTCGCCGTCGAGTACGACAAGGCCAAGACCGACCCCGAGTTCGCCCGCGAGCTCAACGACCTGATGGTGAACTACACGGGCCGCCCGAGCGCCCTCACCGAGGTGCCCCGGTTCGCCGAGCACGCCGGCGGCGCCCGGATCTTCCTCAAGCGCGAGGACCTCAACCACACCGGCTCGCACAAGATCAACAACGTGCTCGGCCAGGCCCTCCTGACCAAGCGCATGGGCAAGACCCGGGTCATCGCGGAGACCGGCGCCGGACAGCACGGCGTCGCCACCGCCACCGCCTGCGCCCTCTTCGGCCTCGACTGCACCGTCTACATGGGCGAGATCGACACCCAGCGCCAGGCGCTGAACGTCGCCCGGATGCGGATGCTCGGCGCCGAGGTCGTCGCCGTGAAGTCCGGCAGCCGCACCCTCAAGGACGCCATCAACGAGGCCTTCCGCGACTGGGTCGCCAACGTCGACCGCACGCACTACCTCTTCGGCACCGTCGCGGGCCCGCACCCCTTCCCCGCCATGGTCCGCGACTTCCACCGCGTCATCGGCGTCGAGGCCCGCCGCCAGATCCTGGAGCGCGCCGGGCGCCTCCCCGACGCGGCGATCGCCTGCGTCGGCGGCGGCTCCAACGCCATCGGCCTCTTCCACGCCTTCGTCCCCGACGCCGGCGTGCGCCTGATCGGCTGCGAGCCGGCCGGCCACGGCGTCGAGACCGGTGAGCACGCGGCCACCCTCACCGCCGGCGAGCCCGGCATCCTGCACGGCTCGCGGTCGTACGTCCTCCAGGACGACGAGGGCCAGATCACCGAGCCGTACTCGATCTCGGCCGGCCTGGACTACCCCGGCATCGGCCCCGAGCACGCCCACCTCAAGGACAGCGGCCGCGGCGAGTACCGGGCCGTCACCGACGACGCCGCCATGCAGGCCCTGAGCCTGCTCTCCCGCACCGAGGGCATCATCCCGGCCATCGAGTCGGCGCACGCCCTCGCCGGGGCGATCGAGGTCGGCAGGGAGCTGGGCCCCGAGGGCCTCCTCGTGGTCAACCTCTCCGGGCGCGGCGACAAGGACATGGACACCGCCGCTCGCTACTTCGGCCTGTACGACACCGACGCCGAGGTCGCCGCGGACGCCGGCGCCGACGACACCGCCGAGATCGAGGGGGACGCCAAGTGAGCGGCAACATCGACCTGCTGAGCGACACCCTCGCCGCCGCGAAGGCCGAGAACCGGGCCGCGCTCATCGCCTACCTGCCGGCCGGCTTCCCGACCGTCGACGGCGGCATCGCGGCCGTCAAGGCCGTCTTCGACGGCGGCGCCGATATCGTCGAGGTCGGCCTCCCGCACAGCGACCCCGTCCTCGACGGCCCGGTCATCCAGACCGCCGACGACATCGCCCTGCGCGGCGGCGTCCGGATCGCCGACGTCATGCGCACGGTCCGCGAGGCCCACGAGGCCACCGGCAAGCCGGTCCTCGTCATGACGTACTGGAACCCGATCGACCGCTACGGCGTCGAGCGCTTCACCGAGGAGCTCGCCGCGGCCGGCGGCGCGGGCTGCATCCTGCCCGACCTGCCGGTCCAGGAGTCCGCGCTCTGGCGCGAGCACGCCGACAAGCACGGTCTCGCGACCGTCTTCGTCGTCGCGCCCAGCAGCCGGGACGAGCGCCTCGCCACCATCACGGCCGCCGGGTCCGGCTTCGTCTACGCCGCCTCGCTCATGGGCGTCACCGGCACCCGCGAGTCCGTCGGCGAGCAGGCGGCCGATCTCGTCCGCCGCACCCGCGCCACCGTCGAGCCCGGCCGCACCCTCCCCGTCTGCGTCGGCCTCGGCGTCTCGAACGCCGTCCAGGCCAAGGAGGTCGCCGCCTTCTCCGACGGCGTCATCGTCGGCTCCGCCTTCGTCAAGCGGATCCTCGACGCCGAGGGCGACGAGGCCGCCGGACTCGCCGCCGTAAGGGAACTGGCGGCCGAACTCGCCGAGGGCGTCCGCCGGAATCCGTAACCCGTCCGGGTGGATCTGGGACCGGGGAGGCGCGCACGTGCCTCCCCGGTTCGTTGTCCGGGACGTGAGCCAGAACAACCGTGGTGACGGTAACCGGGGGGCGCGGGAGCGCCTTCAGCAGCAGCGCGAGCGCGACAAGGCCCGTGACAGGCAGCGGCGCGTCCTGATCGTGTCGTCGGCGGTGGTCGGCGTCCTCGCCCTGGCCGCGGTCGTCGGCGTGATCGCCGCGAACGCCGACAAGGGGGGCGGATCCGACAAGGCGGGGCCGGTGGTCGCGCCGTCGACCTCGGTCGAGGGCGACAAGCCCGCCATCCCCACCGGCCGGCCGGACGCCCCCGCCACCCTCCAGATCTGGGAGGACTTCCGCTGCCCGGCGTGCGCCCAGTTCGAGAACGTGATGCGGAACTCCATCCACGAGCTGGAGGCCTCGGGGCAGCTCAGGACTGAGTACCACCTCGCCACCCTCATCGACGGGAACATGGGCGGCAGCGGCTCGCTGCGCGCGGCGAACGCCGCCGCGTGCGCCCAGGACGCCGGGAAGTTCACCCCGTACCACGACACGCTCTACATCAACCAGCCGCAGGAGACGGACGACGCCTTCGGCGACAACAAGAAGCTGATCGAGCTGGCGGCGAAGGTGCCCGGCCTCGACACGCCGGAGTTCCGGAGCTGCGTGGAGGACGGCACGCACGACAGCTGGGTCGTGAAGTCCAACGAGGCCTTCCAGAAGGGCGGCTTCCGCGGCACCCCGACCGTCCTGCTCAACGGCGAGTCGATCTTCCCGACCAAGGGGAACGAGCAGCTCTCCCCGGAGAACCTGAAGAAGTGGGTCGCCGAGGCCAACAAGGGCAAGAAGCCCGGCACGGCCTCCCCGTCGGCCGGCTGAACGGCCCCCCGGACGGGTCCGTCCGCCGGGGTTAGTTACCCAGACGTTGCCGGGCGGGCTGCCGTCCCGCCCGCCCGGCAGGGTAGCGTCGGACCTGCCATGGACCTTGCCTACATTCCCAGCCCGTCGACCGGCGTGATCCACCTCGGACCGATCCCGCTGCGCGGCTATGCCTTCTGCATCATCATCGGTGTCTTCGTCGCCGTCTGGTACGGCAACAAGCGCTGGATCGCCCGGGGCGGCACCGCCGGCACCGTGGCCGACATCGCCGTCTGGGCGGTGCCCTTCGGCCTCGTCGGCGGACGCCTCTACCACGTGATCACCGACTACCAGCTGTACTTCAGCGAGGGTGAGAACTGGGTCGACGCCTTCAAGATCTGGGAGGGCGGCCTCGGCATCTGGGGCGCCATCGCGCTCGGTGCGGTGGGCGCCTGGATCGGCTGCCGCCGCCGGGGCATCCCGCTCCCCGCGTACGCCGACGCCATCGCGCCCGGCATCGCCCTCGCCCAGGCCATCGGCCGCTGGGGCAACTGGTTCAACCAGGAGCTGTACGGCCGGGCGACCGACCTGCCCTGGGCCCTGAAGATCAGCGAGGGCCCGAACCGCGAGGCCGGGACCTACCACCCGACCTTCCTGTACGAGTCGCTCTGGTGCGTCGGCGTCGCCCTCCTCGTCGTCTGGGCCGACCGCCGCTTCAAGCTCGGCCACGGACGCGCCTTCGCGCTCTACGTCGCCGCGTACTGCGCGGGCCGCGGCTGGATCGAGTACATGCGCGTCGACGAGGCGCACCACGTGCTCGGCCTGCGCCTGAACGTGTGGACGGCCATCGTCGTCTTCCTCCTCGCGGTGGTCTACATCGTGGTCTCGTCGCGGGTCCGGCCGGGACGCGAGGAGATCGTGGAGCCGAAGGCGGAGAAGACGCCGGAAGGGTCCGGGAAGGCCGAGGAGTCCGACAGGGGCGAGTCCGACGAGGACGCGGAGACGGACGCGGACGGCGACGCGAAGCCGGACGCCCCCTCCGGCGCCGTCGACCTCGGCAAGGACGTGGAGCACGGAGCCGGGAAGAGCTGACCTCTCACCCACGCGGACAGGAAGGGCCGCCGGAGCCGAAAGGTTCCGGCGGCCCTTCCGCGTACGGGGGTACGGGTCACCCGGCCCGCGCGGCGAGGGCGAGGACCCGGTGGGCGCCCTCCACCACCGCCGCGTCCACGAAGCGGCCGTCCGGGAGGGCCAGCGCGCCCTGCCCGGTCGCGGCGACGATCTCCCGGGCCGCGTCGACCTCCTCCGGGGTGGGGAGGTAGGCGCGCTCGATGACCGGGAGCTGGCGGGGATGGATGGCCGCCCGGCCCAGGAAGCCCATCGCCCGGCCCCGGGCGCAGTCGGCGGCCAGCCCCTCCAGGTCGCGGACGTGGGGGTGGACCGACTGGGCCGGCGGCGGCAGGGCGGCCGCGCGGGCCGCGACCACCAGCCGGCCGCGCGACCAGTCGAGCCCGCCGTCCTCCCGCACCCCCAGGTCGGAGCGGAGGTCGGCCTCGCCGAGCGCGATGCCGCGCACGGCGGGGTGGGCGGAGGCGACGGCGTACGCGTTCTCCACGGCGAGGGCGCTCTCCAGGAGCGGGTAGAGCGGGAGGCCCGGGGCGAGACCGGCGATCCGGTGGATGTCAGTGGCGTGTGTCACCTTGGGTACACGGAGACCGCAGAGGCCGGGGAGGGGGGTCAGGACGGGGATGTCGAGCGGGGTGTGGACCCGGACGTGGACCGGGACGGGGTGGACGTCCGCGAGGAGATCGGCCGTGGCGTCCAGGGCGTACGCCTTGCGGTCGGGGGCGACCGCGTCCTCCAGATCGACGATGATGACGTCGGCGCCGGAGGCCAGCGCCTTGCGGACGACCTCGGGCCGGTCGCCGGGCGCGTACAGCCAGGTGAGCGGGGTGTGCGGTCCGGCGGTGCCGCTCGCGACGGGCGCGTCGGTCCGCTCGCGGGGGCCGCTGACCCGGCCCAGGTTCCGGACGCCGTGCGGTCCGCTCATACCGCCCCCTGCTCGCGGAGGGCGCCGATCTCGGCGGGGCTGAGGCCCAGCTCGGAGAGGACGGCGGCGGTGTCGGCGCCGTGCGGGCGGCCGGGCCAGCGGATGGCGCCGGGCGTCTCGGAGAGCCGGAAGAGGACGTTCTGCATCCGGATCGGCCCCAGCTCGGGGTCCGTCACCTCGGTGACGGTGCCGAGTGCCTGGTACTGCGGGTCGTCGAGGACGTCCCGGACGTCGTAGACGGGGGCGATGGCCGCCTCCGCCTTCTCGAAGGCCGCCATGGCCTCGTCGCGGGTGTGGCGGGCGATCCACGAGCCGACCGCCTCGTCCAGGACGTCCGCGTGCGCGGCCCGGCCCGCGCCGTCGGCGAACCACGGCTCGTCGATCAGCTCCGGGCGGCCGACGAGGTTCAGGACCCGTTCCGCGATCGACTGCGCGGAGGTGGAGACGGCCACCCAGGAGCCGTCGGCGGTCCGGTAGGTGTTGCGCGGGGCGTTGTTGCGGGAGCGGTTGCCGGTGCGGGGCTGGACGTATCCGAGCTGGTCGTACCAGAGGGGGTGGGGTCCGATGACGGAGAGCATCGGTTCGATGATCGCCATGTCGACGACCTGGCCGCGGCCGGTCGTCGTCCTGGCGGTGAGCGCCGTCATCACGGCGTACGCGGTGGCCAGGGCGGCGATCGAGTCGGCCAGGCCGAAGGGGGGCAGGGTCGGCGGGCCGTCGGGCTCGCCGGTGATGGCGGCGAAGCCGCTCATCGCCTCGGCGAGGGTCCCGAAGCCGGGACGGTGGGAGTACGGGCCGAACTGGCCGAAGCCGGTGACCCGGGCCAGGACCAGACGCGGGTTGGCGGCGGAGAGCTCCTCCCAGCCCAGGCCCCAGCGCTCCAGGGTGCCGGGCCGGAAGTTCTCCACGATCACGTCGGCGTCGGCGGCGAGTGCGAGGAGGGTGTCGCGGCCGCCCGGCGCGGACAGGTCGAGGGTGATCGTCCGCTTGTTGCGGCCGAGGACCTTCCACCACAGGCCGATGCCGTCCTTGGCGGGGCCGTGGCCGCGGGACGGGTCGGGCTTGCGGGGGTGCTCGACCTTGACGACGTCGGCGCCGAAGTCGCCCAGCATCATGGCGGCGAGCGGCCCGGCGAAGAGGGTCGCGAGGTCCAGGACGCGCAGTCCGTGGAGGGGAGGGACGGGGCCTGCGGGTGCGGCGGCGCCGTCGGCCGGTGTGCCGTCCGGTGCGGGAAGGGTCGTCATACGGGATCGGCCTCCAGGGTCTCGGGGGAGCGGAAGGCCGCTTCGATGTCGACGCGGTACGGCATCGAGGTCGACGCGCCCTCGCGCCGGACGGAGAGCGCGGCGGCGGTCTGCGCCCAGAGGATCGCCTCCGGGGCGGGACGGCCCTCGCCGAGGGCGACCGCGAGGGCGCCGACGAAGGTGTCGCCGGCGCTGGTGGTGTCCACGGCCCGGACCCGGCGGGCGGGCACGGCGACCGGCTCGGCGCCGCGCGCCGCGTACAGGCTGCCGGCCGCGCCCAGGGTGACGACCACCTCGGGGACGTCCCGGAGCAGGGCCTCGGCGGCGGCGCGGGGATCGGCGAGACCGGTGAGCGCGGCGGCCTCGTGCTCGTTCGGCACCAGCAGGTCGGTGACGGCGAGGAGTTCGGGCGGGAGCGGCCGTGCGGGGGAGGGGGTGAGGAGGGTGCGGACGCCGCGCCGGCGGGCGGCCGTGGCGCCCTCGACGACGACGGGGAGGGGGAGTTCGAGCTGGAGGAGCAGGGTGTCGGCGGTGCCGATGAGGGCCTCGTCGCCGTGGGTGAGGGAGGTGACGGTGCCGTTGGCGCCGGGGACGACGACGATCGCGTTGCCGCCCTCGTCGTCCACGACGATGTGGGCGGTCCCCGAGGGGCCCTCGACGGTGCGCAGCAGATCGGTCTCCACCGCGCAGTGCTCCAGGGTGGCCCGGAGCCGCGTGCCGAAGCCGTCCGTGCCGACCGCCCCGATCATGGCGACCTCGGCGCCGGCGCGGGCGGCGGCGACGGCCTGGTTGGCGCCCTTGCCGCCGGGGATCGTGCGGAAGGAGCGGCCGGTGACGGTCTCGCCGAGGGCCGGGGCCCTCGGTACGTAGGTGACGAGGTCCATGTTCGTGCTGCCGAGCACGACGATGCTGGTCATGGGCGTACTGCCTCCAGGTGTGTCAGTTCGGCCAGGGTGTCGAACCCGATGCCGTCGAAGGACGGGACCGAGGTCGCGAGGCGGTTCTTGAGGGGGGAGGTCCAGTGCTCGGGCAGCCGGTCGGGGTGTCCGGCGAGCAGCCCGGCGACCGAACCGGCGGTGGCGCCGTTGGAGTCGGTGTCCCAGCCGCCCGAGACCGCCGCGCAGACGGAGCGGGAGAAGTCGCCGTCGGCGTGGGTGAGGGCGGCGGCGAGCAGGGCGGCGTTGGGGACGGCATGCACCCAGTGGTACCCGCCGAGTTCGGCGTGCAGCCGGTCCACGACGGCGTCGAAGCCTGCGTGGGCGCGGGCGAGCGCGATGCCCCGGCGGACCGCCCGTGCCAGGCGGGAGCGGGGCGGGACCACGGCGAGTCCGGCGGCGAGCGCCCGGTGGACGTCGGCGGTGCCGGACGCGGCGGCGGCGACGGTGGCGGCGACGAACATGGCGCCGTACACGCCGTTGGCGGTGTGGGTGAGCACCGCGTCCCGGTGCGCCTGCGCGGCGGCGGCGACCGGGTCGCCCGGATGGGTCCAGCCGTGCGCGTCGGCCCGGATCTGGGCGCCGATCCACTCGCGGAAGGGGTTGCGGCGGACGGCGGTCAGCGGGGGTTCGACCCCGTCGAGGAGGTTGCGGTAGGCGATGCGCTCGGCCGTGAAGGTGCGGCCGGCGGGAAGCTCGTCGAGCCAGAGGCGGGCGACGTCGGCGGTGGTGAAGCCGCGGCCGTGCCGCTGGAGCAGGAGGAGGTTCAGGAGGGGGTAGTTGAGGTCGTCGTCCTCGGGCATGCCGTCGATGTTCTCGGCGAGGGAGGTGGCGGCGGAGCGCCGGTTCCAGGGGTGCGCGGCGAGCAGGTCGGGAGGGACGCCCCGGGCGGTGAACCAGGTGGTGAGGGGCCAGTTGCCGGTGGCGCGGGCGAGGGCGCGGATCGCGGGGAGGGGGAGCTTCTCGACGGGCTTGCCGAGCAGGCAGCCGACGGCCCGGCCGAGCCAGGCGGCGTGCAGACGGGGGAGGAGGTCGGGGTCGTGCGCGGCCCGGCTCCTCGTGTCCGGTGGCGCGGGGGCGTGCCCGCGCCCGGGGAGTCCGTCGGGCCGGGAGACCGTGCCCTCGTGGCCGCCGTGCTCCCGGGGTTCCGGCGCTTCGCGCGGGCGCGGGGAGACGTCCGGCACCGGGCGCGGGGCCGGGGCCCGGTGGCCGCCGTACGGGAAGCCCGGGACCGGAGCCGGCCCGTCCGCGGCTTCGCCGCGGGGGCGTCCGGCGGGGGTGGCGGTCAGGGCCAGGATGTCCGGCAGGGCGGTCGGCTCGTGTTCCGCGAGGGGGTTCGGGAGGGCGGCCAGGGCGTCCAGGAGTTCTTCCGCCAGGAGGCGGAGGTCCGGGCGGGGGGTTTCGGAGGCGCCGGCCGCCTCCGGGGCGGGCGGCCCGCCCGCCGCCGCCCAGCGGGCCGCCGGGGCGCGGGCGTCGCGGCCGTCCTCCGCCGCCTGCCGGAGCTCGTGGCCCACCAGGTCCTCCGGCTGCACCCAGGTCAGACGGAGGTTCACCGGTCCTCGCCCGTCAGCGCGGCGAACGCCGACTCGTGGGCCCGGCGCGCCTCCGCGTCCCGCGCGAAGACCTCGCGGGCGACCCCGGCCAGGGCCCGCGCCGGGGCGTGCAGGTCGAGGCGGCTCGCCTCCGCCACCCGCTTCGCCCAGTCGGCGGGCACGGCCGCCTCGCCGTGCAGCGCGCCCACGATCGCGCCCGCCATCGTGGCGATCGAGTCGCAGTCCCGGCCGTAGTTGACCGCCCCCAGGACCGTGCGCCGGAAGTCTCCCCCGCCGACGAGCAGCATCCCCAGGGCGATCGGCAGCTCCTCGATGGCGTGGAGCCGGGAGGGCCGCCGGGCGCCGAGGGACGGCGCGCGGTAGTCGGGGCCGACCGTGTCGAAGGGGGCGACCGCGCCGCGCAGGGGAGCGAGGGCGGTCTCGAAGTCCGTGTGGCGGGCGGCCGCCTCGGCCACCGCCTCGATCGCCGCCTCCGTGCCGTCCTTCGCCAGGGACAGGGCCGCGTCCACGACCGAGGCCGGCGTCGCGCCCGGCACGCAGGCCGCCGCCACCGCCGCCGCGAACACGCCGGCCGCCTCCCGCCCGTACGAGGACTGGTGCGCGCCCGCCAGGTCGAGGGCCTCGGCGTAGGCGGCCCGGGGGTTGGCGGCGTTGACGAGCCCGACCGGCGCCATGTACATCGCGGCGCCGCAGTTGACGATGTTGCCGCTGCCGGCCTCGCGGGGGTCCACGTGGCCGTAGTGGAGCCGGGTCACGATCCACTTCTCGGCGAGGAAGATCCGCTGGAGCGGCAGTGCCTCCGCCTCCAGCTCCGGGATCCAGACGGGGGAGTTCATGAGCTCGGGGACGAGGTGGTCCGCGACGGCGTAGGCGTCGAGGTGGCCGCGGACCTTCTCGTACACCCGGATCAGGGTGTGGGTCATCAAGGTGTCGTCGGTGACGTGCCCGTCGCCCTTGTGGTAAGGGGCGATGGGGCGGGCGGTGCGCCAGGCGTCGCCGTTCCAGGGGCCGACGATCCCGGTGACGCGGCCGCCGTGGCGCTCCAGGATCTGCTCGGGGGTGTAGCCCTCGACGGGGCCGCCGAGCGCGTCGCCGACGGCGGCCCCGAGGAGACTGCCGGTGATCCGGTCATCCAGGGTGGGAAGGCCCGGTGCGGTCGGTGCGGTCGGCGTGTTCGGTGTGCGTACAGCCGGGGTGGGCACGTCCAGAGTGGGTTCCATGTCGGAATTGTCCACCTGGGGCGGCCGGTTCCGTGGCTCCGAGCAGCCCGGCGAGTTCCACCAGGTCCGTCCCCGCGAGCCGGGGCAGCGCGCAGCCCGCGAGGGTCCGGCAGGCCTCGCGCCAGGTCGCCGGGACCGAACGGCCGCCGCCGAGCGCCCCGGTGAGGGCGCCCGCGAGCGCCGGGGCCGAGTCGGCGACCCGGGAGAGGCAGGCGGCGGCCGGCACCGCGGCCGTCATCTCGCCCCGGGCGGCGAGGGCGAGGGCCAGGGCGACCGGGACGGTCTCGGCGGCGGCGACGCCGTAGCTGTAGACGTGGTCCACGATCCGGTGCTCCAGGAGCGGGACCAGCTCGAAAGCCGAGCCGGCGGTCCGGGCCAGCTCCATGGCCTGCCGGGCGTTGCGGCCGATCTCGGTGGCGGGCGGGAGTTCGGCGAGCGCCGCCCCGACGGCCTCCTCGGCGGTCGCCCCGCCGAGGGCCGCGGCGACCGCCGCCGCCGTCGCGCGGGCGCCGTGGACGCCGTCGCCGTCCTGGGTGTACCGGGCGTCGAACTCCGCGAGTTCGGCGGCGGCGCGCGGATCGCCCGGGTGGACGAGGGCCAGGACGGCGGCCCGCACGCAGGCGGCGTCGTCGAAGTAGTGCGGGTTGTCGTGCCCCGTCGCGGGCGGGCGCAGACCGGTGGCGAGGTTGCCGAGACCGGCGCGGACGGAGATCCGGGCGCGGAGGGGCAGGACGGCGGACTCGACCTCGGGGGCGCGGTCGGCGGCGGCCGCGACCTGGCCGGCGAGGGCGTTCCAGGCGAGGTCGACGGCGGCGCGGAGCCGGCGCTCCGGAGGCAGCCCGGCGAGGGCGGGGGAGGCCGAGGCGAGGATCGCCTCGGCGGTGAAGACCGCCCATTCGGCGTCGTCGGAGGGGCCGAGCAGGAGGGGCTCGGGCGGCTGGTTGAGGGCGATGGGCACGGGGAGGGTGGTCGTCGCGTTCTGCTCCGCGAAGGTGTCGAGCTCCCGGGTGAGGCGACGGGTCCACTCGGGCATCCGGGCGGCCCGGTGCCGGGCGGCGGGCCACCCGGCGGCGTCGCCCGCGGCGAGCCCGAGGAGCAGGCCTTCGATCGCGTCGCGGCTCGCGGTGACCTGGGCGGTCGGCGGCTGGGCCTGGGTGATCGGCGGCTGGACCTCGGCGGTCGGCGTCCCGGTCCGGTCGGCCGGCACCGGGGGCCGGTCGTGCGCGTCCCGCACCGGGGGTGCCGCGGGGTCCACGGGGGCCCCGCTCAGCAGGCCGGTGCCCCGCACCGGGGCCTGTGCCCAGCTTCCTCCGGAGGGGGGACCCCCGTACCCGACGGGGCTACTGCCCACGGGGGTGGTGACGGTGCCGGTGCCGCCTCCTGGCGCGGTGCCGCCCATGGGGATGGCGGCGATGCCCGCCCCCGGCGCGGTGCCGCCCGCGAGAGGGGTGTCCGGTCCCGGGGTGCTGTTCGCGGTGGGGGCCGGTGCGAGCGGGCCCGCCCCCGTGGTCGTACCCGTGGACATGCCCGTGGACGTGCCCGTGGACGTGCCCGTGGACGTGCCCGTGGCCGTCCCCGTGGACATGCCCGTGGTCGTACCGGTGGCCGTCCCCGTCCCCGTACCGCTGTCCGCAAGCGTCCCCGTCCCCGGCGGATCCGTCCTCTCCCCGTTCACGCCGCCTCCTCCGGGGTCAGCAGGTCCGCGATGTCCAGGACGTGGTAGCCGCGCATGGAGGGCAGGCAGCTTCCGGTGACCGGGGCGATGGCGGTGGCCCACTCCGCCGGGATCGACCGGACGCCCGACATCGCGCCCGCCAGGGCGCCCGCGACCGCCGCCGTGGTGTCGGCGTCGCGGCCCATGTTGACGGCGGTCAGGACGGCCGTGCGGAAGTCCCCGCGCGCCGCCGCGAAGGCGCCGAACGCCAGGCCCACCGCCTCCGGCGCCAGGTCCGTCCACGGGTAGCCGCCGACGACGACCGCCGAGCGGACCTGGCGTTCGCGGACGAGCGGGTCCGGCTGGACCCGCTGGGCCGCCACGACCGCGCGGCGCAGCGAGCGGGCCGTCCACGAGCCCATCGGGACGGCGGAGAGCGCCGCCGCGATCACCGACGTCACGTTAGCCCCCGCCATCGCCGCCGCGACCCCCGCCGCGACCGCCTGGCCGCCGTAGATGCCCTCGCCCTCGTGGCTGACGCTGCCGTCGATCGCGACGAGCCGGGCCGCCTCCGCCGGGCGCCCGGCGGCGAACACCCCGAACGGCGCCGCGCGCATCGCGAGGCCGTCGCTCCAGGCGTGCCGGTGCTGCGCGGAGATCGGCGCCGCGAGCCCGCGCCGGAGGTTCTCCAGGGTGCCCCGCTCCGAGAAGCCCGCGCCCCGGAAGGGGCCCTCGTCGAGGTCGGCGATCCAGCGGTGCCAGGCCCGCTCGACGTGCCGGACGGTGAGGGCCGAGCCGTGCCGGGCGAGCAGCAGCCCCGAGAAGACGGCGTACTCGGTGTCGTCCGTGCCCGCCGGGCTCTCCGTCACGAAGCCCTCGATCCGGCCCCAGCGGCGCCGGATCTCGGAGGGCCGCATGTTCTCGGCGGGCGCGCCGAGCGCGTCGCCGACGGCGAGGCCGAGGAGCGCCCCCCTCGCCCGTTCGCGGGTGTCGCATGCCGTGGTGGTGCCCATGTGCGGCGGCTCCTTCCTCGGGGAGGCGCACCGGCGGCGCCCCGTTGCCTGGATCTGTGCCACCACCGCCCGGGAACGCGACGCAGAAACGTCTCTGTCACCCGCCTGACACCCAGCCAGAAGCCGGACCGCCGGTGAGGCGAGCCTTGGTAAGTACGGCCTGCCTTGCTGGCGAGACCCTTACATCGAGCGTATTTTCGAGGGTAGTTGAGAGGGAGGCGGGCACGTCCCGGCCCGCCGTGAAGAGGGGAGCACCATGTCCGTCGTCGAAGCGCAGGCACCGCTGCACGAGGCCCACCGCGACAACCACACGCACCGCGACGTGAACGGCGGTTGGCTACGTCCGGCGGTCTTCGGCGCGATGGACGGACTCGTCTCCAACCTCGCCCTGATGACCGGCGTCGCCGGCGGCGCGGTCTCCTCCGGCGTCGTCGCCGTCACCGGCCTCGCGGGTCTGGCCGCCGGCGCCTTCTCCATGGCCGCGGGCGAGTACACCTCCGTCGCCTCGCAGCGCGAACTCGTCCAGGCGGAACTGGAGGTCGAGCGAAGCCAGTTGCGCAAGCACCCCGTCGACGAGATGGAGGAGCTCGCCGCGCTCTACGTCTCCCGGGGCGTCGAGCCCGCCCTCGCCCGCGAGGTGGCGATGCAGCTCTCGAAGGACCCCGAGCAGGCCCTGGAGATCCACGCCCGCGAGGAGCTCGGCATCGACCCGGACGACCTGCCGTCGCCGGCGGTCGCCGCGGTCTCGTCGTTCGGCTCGTTCGCGCTCGGCGCGCTGCTGCCCGTCCTGCCGTACCTGCTCGGGGCGACCGCCCTCTGGCCGGCCGTGCTGCTCGCCCTCCTCGGGCTCTTCGCCTGCGGCGCCCTGGTGGCCCGGGTGACGGCCCGCGGCTGGTTCTCCAGCGGTGCGCGCCAGCTCGCCCTCGGCGGCGCCGCCGCGGCCGTCACGTACGGGCTCGGCATGCTCCTCGGCGCCGCGCTGTAGCCCGGCGCCCTCGGGGTGCCCCTCCTTTCCGGACCCAAGCCGCATATCGCCTGTGACGTATCTCCCTGGCCCGATCCGCCGTTGCGATGAGACACTATGCGGAGCGCCACATACATAGCCGGTTACTCGGCGGTTTCGAACCCGTGACCAACGGGAAAGAGGCATGAGCGCCAGTGGGCAACGAAGCCCACCCAGCGACGGCTCGCCGGAGATCCGGAGATCGTGCGGACCCCCTCGATCCGTCCCCGCGGGACAGTGCCTGTCGCCGCACCCCACAGCTGAACCAGTACCACCGCTGCGTGTCTGCGGTGTCCGCATGTTGGAACGAGCTATCCGCTTCGCGAGAAGCCAGCCATCATGTAACCTGCACGAAATTTCGCGGAGGGCCAACGTCGTCCCTCGGCAGCTGCATATGCCACGACGACGACGGGAGAGCCGATGCGTTCCGACGCCTGGTCGCCCATGGACGGTCGCCCCGCTCCGCAGGGGATGTACGACCCCCGTAACGAACACGACGCCTGCGGTGTCGGGTTCGTGGCCACCCTCACCGGTGTAGCCAGCCACGCGCTGGTGGAGCAGGCGCTGACCGTACTGCGCAATCTCGAGCACCGCGGCGCCACCGGCGCCGAGGCCGACTCCGGTGACGGCGCGGGCATCCTGCTCCAGGTCCCGGACGCCTTCCTCCGCGAGGTCGCCGGGTTCGAGCTCCCCGAGGCCGGCGCGTACGCCGTCGGCATCGCCTTCCTCCCCGAGGACGGCATCGACGCCACCGTCGCCAAGATCGAGGCGATCGCCGCCGAGGAGGGCCTGAACGTCCTCGGCTGGCGCGAGGTCCCCGTCGCCCCCGAGCTGCTCGGCGCCTCCGCCCGGTCCACCATGCCGGTCTTCCGCCAGCTCTTCGTGGCCGACGGCGAGAACACGGGCATCGCGCTCGACCGCAAGGCCTTCGTCCTGCGCAAGCGCGCCGAGCGCGAGGCCGCGACCTACTTCCCGTCGCTCTCCGCCCGCACCCTCGTCTACAAGGGCATGCTGACCACCGGCCAGCTGGAGCCCTTCTTCCCGGACCTGTCGGACCGCCGCTGCGCCACCGCCGTGGCCCTGGTCCACTCCCGGTTCTCCACCAACACCTTCCCGAGCTGGCCGCTGGCCCACCCGTACCGCTTCGTCGCCCACAACGGTGAGATCAACACCGTCAAGGGCAACCGGAACTGGATGACCGCCCGCGAGGCCCAGCTCGACTCCCGGGTCTTCGGCGAGGGCCCGCTGGACCGGATCTTCCCGATCTGCACCCCGGACGCCTCCGACTCGGCCTCCTTCGACGAGGTCCTGGAGCTGCTCCACCTCGGCGGACGCTCCCTGCCCCACGCGGTCCTCATGATGGTCCCGGAGGCGTGGGAGAACCACGAGACCATGGAGCCGGCCCGCCGCGCCTTCTACCAGTACCACTCCACGATGATGGAGCCCTGGGACGGCCCGGCCTGCGTCACCTTCACCGACGGCGTCCAGGTCGGCGCGGTCCTCGACCGCAACGGTCTGCGCCCCGGCCGCTACTGGGTCACCGACGAGGGCCTCGTCGTCCTCTCCTCCGAGGTCGGCGTCCTCGACATCGACCCCGCCAGGGTCGTCCGCAAGGGCCGCCTCCAGCCCGGGAAGATGTTCCTCGTCGACACCGCCGAGCACCGCATCGTCGAGGACGACGAGATCAAGGCCGGTCTCGCCGCCGAGAACCCCTACGAGGAGTGGCTGGAGACCGGCGAGATCGAGCTCTCCGACCTCCCCGAGCGCGAGCACGTCGTCCACACCCATGCCTCGGTCACCCGCCGCCAGCAGACCTTCGGCTACACCGAGGAAGAGCTCCGCGTCATCCTCGCCCCGATGGCCCGCACCGCCGGCGAGCCCCTCGGCTCCATGGGCACGGACTCCCCGATCGCGGCCCTGTCCGCCCGCCCGCGGCTGCTCTTCGACTACTTCACCCAGCTCTTCGCGCAGGTCACCAACCCGCCGCTGGACGCCATCCGCGAGGAGCTCGTCACCTCGCTGCGCTCCTCGCTCGGCCCCCAGGGCAACCTGCTCGACCCGACCTCCGTGTCGTGTCGCAGCGTCACCCTGCCCTTCCCGGTGATCGACAACGACGAGCTGGCCAAGCTCGTCCACATCAACGCCGACGGCGACATGCCCGGCATGAAGGCCGCGACCCTCTCCGGCCTCTACCGGGTCTCCGGCGGCGGCGACGCCCTCGCCGCCCGCATCGAGGCCATCTGCGCCGAGGCCGACACCGCCATCGAGGGCGGCGCCCGCCTCATCGTCCTCTCCGACCGGCACTCCGACGCCGAGCACGCCCCGATCCCCTCGCTGCTGCTCACCGCGGCCGTCCACCACCACCTCATCCGCACCAAGCAGCGCACCAAGGTGGGCCTGCTCATCGAGGCCGGCGACGTCCGCGAGGTCCACCACGTCGCCCTGCTCATCGGCTACGGCGCCGCCGCCGTCAACCCGTACCTCGCCATGGAGTCCGTCGAGGACCTGGTCCGCGCCGGCACCTTCATCGAGGGCCTGGAGCCCGAGCAGGCCATCCGGAACCTGATCTACGCCCTCGGCAAGGGCGTCCTCAAGGTCATGTCCAAGATGGGCATCTCCACCGTCGCCTCCTACCGCGGCGCCCAGGTCTTCGAGGCCGTCGGCCTCGACTCCGAGTTCGTCGCCACGTACTTCAACGGCACGGCCACCAAGATCGGCGGCGCCGGCCTCGACGTCGTCGCCAAGGAGGTCGCCGCCCGCCACGCCAAGGCGTACCCCGCCTCCGGCGTCCCCTCGGCGCACCGCGCCCTGGACATCGGCGGCGAGTACCAGTGGCGCCGCGAGGGCGAGCCGCACCTGTTCGACCCGGAGACCGTCTTCCGCCTCCAGCACGCCACGCGCAACAAGCGGTACGACATCTTCAAGCAGTACACCGACCGGGTGAACGAGCAGTCCGAGCGGCTCATGACGCTCCGCGGCCTCTTCGGCTTCGCCGCCGAGGGCCGCGCCCCGATCTCCCTCGACGAGGTCGAGCCCGCCTCCGAGATCGTCAAGCGCTTCTCCACCGGCGCCATGTCGTACGGCTCCATCTCCAAGGAGGCGCACGAGACCCTCGCCATCGCCATGAACCAGCTCGGTGGCAAGTCCAACACCGGCGAGGGCGGCGAGGACCCGGACCGCCTGTACGACCCGGCGCGCCGCTCCTCCATCAAGCAGGTCGCCTCCGGCCGTTTCGGCGTCACCAGCGAGTACCTGGTCAACGCCGACGACATCCAGATCAAGATGGCCCAGGGCGCCAAGCCCGGCGAGGGCGGCCAGCTGCCCGGCCACAAGGTCTACCCGTGGGTCGCCAGGACGCGTCACTCGACGCCCGGCGTCGGCCTGATCTCCCCGCCGCCGCACCACGACATCTACTCCATCGAGGACCTGGCGCAGCTGATCCACGACCTCAAGAACGCCAACCCGGTCGCCCGCATCCACGTGAAGCTGGTCTCCGAGGTCGGCGTCGGCACGGTCGCCGCCGGCGTCTCCAAGGCCCACGCGGACGTCGTCCTCATCTCCGGCCACGACGGCGGCACGGGCGCGTCTCCTCTGACGAGCCTCAAGCACGCGGGCGGTCCCTGGGAGCTCGGCCTCGCCGAGACCCAGCAGACCCTGCTGCTCAACGGCCTGCGCGACCGGATCGTCGTCCAGACCGACGGCCAGCTCAAGACCGGCCGCGACGTCGTCATCGCCGCGCTGCTCGGCGCCGAGGAGTTCGGCTTCGCCACCGCGCCGCTCGTCGTCTCCGGCTGCGTCATGATGCGCGTCTGCCACCTCGACACCTGCCCGGTCGGCATCGCCACCCAGAACCCGGTCCTGCGCGACCGCTTCTCCGGCAAGGCCGAGTACGTCGTCAACTTCTTCGAGTTCATCGCCGAGGAGGTCCGCGAGCTCCTCGCCGAGCTGGGCTTCCGCACCCTCGAAGAGGCCGTCGGCCACGCCGAGCTGCTCGACACCAGCCGCGCCGTCACCCACTGGAAGGCCCAGGGCCTCGACCTGGAGCCCCTCTTCCACGTGCCGGACCTCCCGGAGGGCGCGGTCCGCCACGCCCTGGTCGAGCAGGACCACGGCCTGGAGAAGGCCCTCGACAACCAGCTGATCCAGCTCGCCGCCGAGGCCCTGAACGCCGCCTCCGCCGAGGAGGCCCAGCCGGTCCGCGCCCAGGTCGCCATCCGCAACATCAACCGCACGGTCGGCACCATGCTCGGCCACCAGGTCACCAAGAAGTTCGGCGGCGCCGGCCTCCCGGCCGACACGATCGACATCACCTTCACCGGCTCCGCCGGCCAGTCCTTCGGCGCCTTCCTGCCGAGCGGCGTCACCCTCCGCCTGGAGGGCGACGCCAACGACTACGTCGGCAAGGGCCTCTCCGGCGGCCGCGTGATCGTCCGCCCCGACCGGGGCGCCGACCACCTGGCCGAGTACTCCACCATCGCGGGCAACACCATCGCGTACGGCGCGACCGGCGGCGAGCTGTTCCTCCGCGGCCGCACCGGCGAGCGCTTCTGCGTCCGCAACTCCGGCGCCCTCGTCGTCTCCGAGGGCGTGGGCGACCACGGCTGCGAGTACATGACCGGCGGCACGGCCGTCGTCCTCGGCGAGACCGGACGCAACTTCGCGGCCGGCATGTCGGGCGGCGTCGCCTACGTGATCGACCTCGACCGGGACAACGTCAACTCCGGCAACCTGGGGGCGGTCGAGGCCCCGTCGGACACCGACGCGGCCTGGCTGCACGACGTCGTGCGCCGCCACCACGAGGAGACCGGCTCCACGGTCGCCGAGAAGCTCCTCGCCGACTGGGACGCCGCCGCGGCCCGGTTCAGCAAGATCATCCCCACCACGTACAAGGCAGTGCTCGCCGCCAAGGACGCCGCTGAGCTCGCCGGTCTCTCCGAGGCCGAGACCACCGAGAAGATGATGGAGGCGGCGACCCATGGCTGATCCGAAGGGCTTCCTCACCACCGGCCGCGAGGTCGCCGAGACCCGTCCCGTCGCCGAGCGCGTCCGCGACTGGAACGAGGTCTACGTCTCCGGCTCCCTGCTGCCGATCATCAGCAAGCAGGCCGGCCGCTGCATGGACTGCGGCATCCCGTTCTGCCACAACGGCTGCCCCCTCGGGAACCTGATCCCCGAGTGGAACGACTACGCCTACCGCGAGGACTGGTCGGCGGCGCAGGAGCGCCTGCACGCCACCAACAACTTCCCGGAGTTCACCGGCCGCCTCTGCCCGGCGCCCTGCGAGTCCGCGTGCGTGCTCGGCATCAACCAGCCGGCCGTCACCATCAAGAACGTCGAAGTCTCCATCATCGACAAGGCCTGGGACGCCAACGACGTCAAGCCGCAGGTGCCCGAGCGCCTCTCCGGCAAGACCGCCGCCGTCATCGGCTCCGGCCCGGCCGGCCTCGCCGCCGCCCAGCAGCTCACCCGGGCCGGCCACACCGTGGTCGTGTACGAGCGCGCCGACCGCATCGGCGGCCTGCTGCGCTACGGCATCCCCGAGTTCAAGATGGAGAAGCGGCACATCAACCGCCGCATCGAGCAGATGCGCGCGGAGGGCACCAAGTTCCGCACCGGCATCGAGATCGGCCGCGACCTGACGGCGACGGACCTGCGCAAGCGGTTCGACGCGGTCGTCATCGCCGCCGGCGCCACCACCGCCCGCGACCTGCCCGTCCCGGGCCGCGAGCTGAACGGCATCCACCAGGCGATGGAGTACCTGCCGCTCGCCAACAAGGTCGTCGAGGGCGACTTCGTCACCCCGCCGATCACCGCCGAGGGCAAGCACGTCGTCGTCATCGGCGGCGGCGACACCGGCGCCGACTGCGTCGGCACCGCCCACCGCCAGGGCGCGGCCTCCGTCACGCAGCTGGAGATCATGCCCCGCCCGGGCGAGGACCGGAACCCGGGCCAGCCCTGGCCGACCTTCCCCATGCTGTACAAGGTCACCTCGGCGCACGAGGAGGGCGGCGAGCGGGTCTACTCCGTCTCCACCACCCACTTCGAGGGTGACGAGGACGGCAACGTCCAGTCCCTCCACCTCGCCGAGGTCGAGTTCGTCGACGGCAGGCTGACCCAGAAGCCGGGCACGGAGCGGAAGATCCCCGCCCAGCTCGTCACCCTCGCCATGGGCTTCACCGGCACGGACGTCCAGAACGGCCTGGTCGCCCAGTTCGGCCTGGAGCTCGACGAGCGCGGCAACATCGCCCGGGACGCGGACTTCGCCACCAACGTCGACGGCGTCTTCGTCGCCGGTGACGCGGGCCGCGGCCAGTCGCTCATCGTCTGGGCCATCGCCGAGGGCCGCTCCGCCGCCCGCGGCGTCGACCGCCACCTGACCGGCGCCAGCTCCCTGCCGGCCCCGATCCGCCCGACGGACCGCTCCCTGATGGTCTGATCCGACCGGATCACCCCCCGAACGTCCCGTACAACGACGTACGGAACTGAGCGCGGCGCCCCCCGAATGTCCCCGACCGGACGACTGGGAGGGCGCCGCGGCGCGTCCTCGACCCTTGTCGGCTCAGCTCTTTCCGGGCCAGATCCAGGTGACCAGCGAGGCGGCGGAGACGGCGAGGACGCCGACCGCGCCCATCCAGCGCGACCAGGCCGTCATGAGGATCACGGTCTTCGCGCGGTCCTTCTCGTAACGGAGGAGGTACTCCCCGGTCGGCGGCAGTTTCCGCCCCGGCGGCTCGTGGACGGCCGAGACCATCAGCCAGGAGGCCACGAGCAGCAGCAGGAATGCCCCGGCGAGCAGCCCGATCACCCACCACCGGGGCCCGGTGGTCATCCTGCTCAGGTTCTCCTGTCCCTTGAGCACGAAGACGACCGTCAGCAGGCCGGTGAGGGAGGTCAGGAAGTTCCGGTACCCCTCCGCCTGCTGGAGCGCCGCCCGCAGCCGCTCGGGCGGCTCCTCCATCGCCCGTACGCGCCGCTGGGCCTCGCGAATCTGCTCCGGGGTGAACTCCGGACTCACCACGAGACGCCCAGGCGCTGCGGGGGCATCGCGACGTAGAAGAGGTAGCCGCAGCCGCTCGGGACCGAGGAGGGCCGGCCCACGTGCCAGGTCCGGCACTCGCACACGACGGACTTGGGCTCCCCGTTGTCGAACCTCCTCCGATCGGGCTTGCCCGGCCCCTTGGCGACGTACTGCACGGGAGTCCAGGACAGGGCGAGCACGCACCGGCACTGCGGGCACTCACCCGTGGCCTCGACCCGGTCGGGCGCCCGCACCTCCCACAGGAAGGTCGTGAGGGCCCGGTCCGGCGGCCGGTCGTCCTCGTGGTAGCGCGTGGTGGAACTCATGGGCGCGGTCCTCCGGCTTCGGGAAGGTCGAGCTCGAACAGTCCGACGTAGGGCCGCAGCAGGTCGAGGACCTCGTCCTCGGTGCGCTCCGTCTCCTCCGCGCACAGAACGACGTGTTCCGCCGTCACGGTTCCCGAGATCGCGGGTGACCGGCCGGTCAACTGCTCGGTGAGCACGACGACATCGGCCCAGCCGGGCACGATGTCCCGCTCCTCGCCCTTCGGCTCGACGCCGACCCGCAGCCCGAGGGCCTCGAAGGGCGCGTACCGGTCGTACGCCTCGCCGAGCGTCCAGCCGAACCGCCCCGCGACGAGGACCAGTTCGAGCGGGCCGAGGGCGCCGGGCCCGAGCAGGCTCTCCTCGAAGGCCACGAGGTCGAAGAGAGTGGGTTCGAGCTCGGCGAGCGGCCCGTCCTCCAAGGCACCCGGCAGCTCCGGCCCGCCGAGACAGCGGTACGCGCCGAGGGCGTCGGCTGCCTCGCGGAGGGTGCAGCGGTAGAAGGTGGCGAGTTCGAGGAGGTCCCGGACCGTCAGGGCGGCCTTGAAGGACGGGTCCGCCGAGGGGTCCCGGAGGACCCGGGCCAACTCCGTTTCCACGGGCCTGAGGGATCGCGCCTCTTCCGGCAGGACCGGCAGACCGAGTGGAAGCCGGGTGTCGGTCGCGTCCAGTTCGTCGACGAGGGAGCCGAGAAGGGCGTGGCGGCTGAGGGAGAGCCGCAGCAGGAGCGGCCAGGAGAGGCCTCCGGCACCGAGCGTCCACACCGGATCCCGGTCCGGCCACTCGGGGAACGCCTCGTCGAGGAGAGAGACGACGACGGGCGCGATCCGGCCGACCTGCTCCACCAGATCGTCGACGGACGCCGTCAGCACGCCGCACGCTTCCAGCCGGGAGAGCTCCGTACGCAGTTCCTGCGGCGACGGGCGGGGTTCCGCCCGGTGCGCGCCGAAGACCAGTCGCCAGTCTCCGCGGCGGGCCTCCCCGAAGGGGGCGCGGCGCACGGAGGTGCCCCGAGGGTCGTGGATCCATGGTGACGGGGCCCAGGTACGGCACTCCGCGGGCACGACCGGTGCGGAGATGCCGGTGACGGGAGTGAGCGCGTCGATCTCGTCCGCCATCGCGCCGAGGGGGCGCTGCAACGCCGAGGCCCGGTCGATGAGCTGCCACATGGTGAGGGGGCGCGGGGCGAGCCACGGGCCCATGCCGTCGATGTCGTGGGAGACCGTCTTCAGCTCCACGGCGGTGAGCGCGGGGTGGTCGAGGGTCTCCTCACCCACGGCCTCGGACAGGGAGAAGCCGAGCGGCCCGAGTTCCCGGATGCGTTCGACCAGGCGACGCCGTTGCTCGGGCGGTTCGACTCGTGACAGGAGATCGGCGGGCGGGACCATGCCGTCGCGCCAGGACTTTCCCTCGGACGAATCCCTCGCCAGTAGCAGGGCCTCGGAGGCGAGGAACTTCATGCCGAGGTCGGCCGAGCGCAGCGGACCCGGATCCGGGACCTCGATGCCGATGCGGGTCAGAACGTCCAGATCGTCCAGGAGATGCGAGAGGGGCACCTCGTGGTCGGCCGCCACCGAGACGAGAGGGGCGTGAACGGCGGGAAGGTCCGGGTTGGGCATGTTCCTGACCCGTGCCGCCTGTTCGTAGGCCAGGTGGAGGGCCGCCGTCCGGGAGGTGGGCGTCCCGGCCTCGGAGAGTTTCTGGATGTCGGGGACCGCAGGAACGCGTACGCCGGTGATCGCGTACCTCCGGAGCGCCCTGAGGGCGGCCGCCAAGGGGACGTCCGCCCTCGCAGCAGCCGTCAGCGGGGGCGACCAATCACTGTGGAACGCGTTTCGGGAGAAGAGCAGAGCGTCCAGAGCGGTGGGTTCCGGGTACCCCTCGGGCACGAAGGAGGTCTCGCCGCGAGTCACGATGCCCAGCTTGGCGAAGCGCCATCGCTGCAGCAGGGCGCGTTCCGCGGCGCTGACCTGGGGCCAGGAGTAGGGGCCGTGCAAGTCCATGACGAAGGTGGCGTCCATGGCCAGCACGCCCGTACGACGCAGGGGGACGCGGTCGGAGGCGACGACGTGATCGGTCGCGTCCTTGGCGATGACTCCGACGGCATCCGGCGAGACGTGCCGAAGCAACTGGAGCGCCAGCCGGGGTTCGTGATGGGCCAGATTCCAGAGCCAGGTCAGCGCCATCGCGTCGATCTTCCGGGCGACGTGCCGCACCGCGTTCAGGAGCTCCTCCCTGACTCCCTTCTCGTCGTACGTGAGCAGGGAATTGCGGTTCACGCTCGGCTCCGGCCGGTGCCTCTCCTGCAGGTTGAACACGCAGCCGTAGACGGAGGATGCCTCCCCCACGAGGATGCCGTCGAGGAGGAGCTGCCCGGCGCCCTGGACGATCCAGCTCTCCTCGCCGGCCTTCACCGGCTTCCCGTACCACTCCCGGGCACGGTGCTCCGGCGCCCGGAGCACCCCCGGCTTCCAGCTCTTCGAGCGGATGAGGTTCTCGTCGCGGTCCCGTTCCTCCGCCGTCACGTGGAACTCGCTCACCCACAGTAGTCGCCGCAGTGTCTCCACCACCGACGGAGGGTGCTCCCCGTCCTGCTCCGCGCTCAGGTAGAGGCGCACGACCGTGCCGCCGTCCTTCGGCCCGCCACCCTCGATCTCGCGGATCTGGAGGAGGCCGGAACCCGACTGGACGGTGGCGTGGAGGGGGAGGACCGAGCGGGCGGGGTTGCCGTGGCGGTCGACGGCGGCGGTGTCGACCGTGACCTCCTCCGCCAGCATGAAGTAGCTGAACACGCCGATGCCGAAGCGGCTGTTGAACGGGACGGGCTTCATTCCGGCCCGACGCCAGTTGCGCCGCTCCTGGACGTAGTCGGGGTCCTGCTCGTACCGCTTGCCGGCGCGGGCGAACATCGAGGTCAGCTTCTCGCGGCTCATGCCCGCACCGCTGTCCTCGCACTCGATGTACGCGCGGTTGCCCTCGTACCCCTGACGGAACGTGATCCTGAGTTCGGGGTCGGTGCTGTGGAACGCCTCCCGGCTGCGGCCGTACGCGGTCCGCTGCTTCCGGTACCGGCAGGCGTCCAGGGCGTTCTGGTACAGCTCGCGCACGGCCAGCATCCGGTCGCCGTACAGCTGGGTGCCCATGAGCAGCGGGCGGATCTCGTCCTCGGCGAGCCGGAAGCGCTCCAGCGGCTTGCTGTACGCAGTGGGGTCGACCGGCTTGAGGTGGTCGGTGGTCACCCGCCGGGGGATGCCCCTGAGCAGGTCGGGCGCGGGCTGCCCGGTGACGCGCACGCGTCGGTGGTGGTCGTGGACGGAGGCGTCGGCGGTGGCCGCCAGCTCTTCGAGCGCGGCGTGCAGCGCGGGGTGCGGGCAGGAGAGGCGGAGCGCGTACTGCGGGTGCGGGAGGCCGTCGCGCACCTCCCTCTCCCAGTCGGTCCGGGCGAGCGCGTCGACCACGTCGGCAGGGGCGAGCGGTACGTGCGCGCCCAGGTGGTCGACGAGCACGCTGGACATGCGGCGCGGGTCCGCGGCGAGGAGGGCCGCCAGCCACAGGAGGTAGGCGAGTTCGAAGTCCCGCCAGGCGTTGCCCGGCACGGGCTTCTCGGTCCGGCTCCATGTCGGGCTGCCGGTGTCGTCGATGCGGGGGCTCGACCCGGGAGCGACCGTCATGTGGGGCAGGACCCGGCGGACGTGCCGGTCCACGGTGGTGAGTTCGGTGCTCGTGCCGACCGCGCCGGCGGTGACGGCGTTCACGACCATGTCGAGGAGCTGGTGGACGCTCCCGTAGTCGCTGTGGCTCCGGTCCCACAGCCGGTCCCAGTCCGCGATGAAGCGGTGGCGCAGCCAGTGGTCGGCCGCCTTGGCGGCATCGTCCTCCTTGCGCTTCCGCAGCGTCTCGGCGGTGACGGTCACGCGCGAGTGAGCCCGGCAGACGTCGGCGGCGGCGTCGCACACCAGCCGGTCGTGGCCGTCCTCGGGATCCCTGCCCCGGTTGTCCTCGACGCGGTCGAGCCGGTCCGGGCGGAGGGAGGCGAGCTCGCTGAGCGCGACGGCCACGACGCCCTCGTGGAGGAGCGGGGCGGCGAGGAGGGCGGCCGTCTCGGCGGGGGAGAGGTACTCGAAGGGCTGGAGCCTCGCGTCCTCGACGAGCCGTTCGAGGACGTGGACGACCCGTTCCAGGTAGAGGGGGTCGTGCCAGGGGGTGGCGAGCTCCGACTGCGTGTCCGTGCGGCTCCTGGCGACCTCGGCGGCCAGCTCCGCCAGAGCCTCCTTCACCCGCGTGTGCACCTCCGGGGTCCCCGAGGTGTACGTCCAGAGACCGGACTTCCTCAGGACCTCCGCCCAGTGGTCGGTCTCCTCGGAGCCCTGGCACAGGCGCAGGTCCCGGGCCCAGTCCTCACGCCCCCGGGCGGCTTTGAGCACGACGGCGGGCGCCGGTACGCGCAGCTTCTGCGCGAGGGACCTGACCCGGGTCCGGACGAAGGCGCCGATCTCTCCGAGCGTCTGCGGGGGACGCTCGGGCGACAGCGCCTCGGACAGGGCGAAGCCGAAGTGGCTGCCCCGCTTCGGGTCGGCGAACGCCTCCTGCCCATGGCTGCCGGCCCGCAGCCACACCACGTCGTCGTACTCGTCGCCCACGAGCGGCTTGGGCACCTTGGGTGCGGAACCGGCGGTCTCCGTCCGGCAGGTGTCCAGGCAGACGACGACCGACACGCCCTCCGGGACGCTGCCGAGGAGTTCGGGGGCGACCGTCTCGATGAGCGTCCCGGAGATCAGGGTGCCGCCGGCGCTGGCGCGGGCGCTCCACGGGAGGATGTAGTCCCGGCCGTCGAGCACGACGCCGTGTCCGGAGACGTACACGAGGGCGGTGTCCCCCGGAGCGCAGGAGCCGAAGAAGTCGACCATGGCCGCGAGGATCATGTCCTTGCTGGTGTCCCGGTGCTCCTCGTCCGAGTGGCCCGGATGGAAGGACGTCACCTCGTAGTCGGACGCCCGCAGCGCCGCCTCGATCCGCCGTACGTCCTCGTCGACGCAGGCCAGGGACGGATAGGCGGCGGCGAGAAGGGGGTTGCGCGCCAGGTACTCGGTGTCCCGGATGCCGATCAGGAGGGCCCTGCGGTCGCCGCCCGGCCCCGTCTCCGTCTCGGTGCCCGTACCCGTCTCCGTACCGGTTCCCGCCGTCGTGCTCACGCGCCCCCGCCCCCGCTTTCCTTCCGCTCCGCCCCGGAGAGGCCATGATTCCACGGCCTGACGGATGGTCATACGGGAACCGGAAACCCCCGAACAGCCGTATCTTCGACAGTGCGCCGAGCACCTCGAAGGAACCGAGGGGGAACGTCCATGGCACTGAGCCTGCGAAAGGTCGAGGAGACCGCGCCCGCGCTCGTGAGTCTCTACAAGTCGGCGGGGGAGTCGCTGCGGCGGCACGGGATCGACGGACAGCGGGCCGCCGTCTACCTGGTCGTCGACCACTCGGGGTCGATGCGGCCGTACTACAGGAGCGGTGCCGTGCAGGCGCTCGCCGACCGGGTGCTCGGGCTCTCCGCGCACCTCGACGACGACGGGCGGGTGCCCGTGGTGTTCTTCTCCACCGACGTCGACGCGGAGACCGAGATACGGCTCGACGACCACAAGGGGCGGATCGACCGGATCGCCGCCGGGCTCGGGCACATGGGGCAGACGAACTACCACCTGGCCATGGACGCGGTCGTCGACCACTACCTGGACAGCGGGGCGACCGATCCCGCGTTCGTCGTCTTCCAGACCGACGGCGGTCCGACCAGCAAGCCGGCGGCCGAGCGGTACGTGTGCAAGGCCGCCCGGCTGCCGCTCTTCTGGCAGTTCATCGGCTTCGGCGACCCCGACAGCCGGCAGTTCGACTTCCTGCGCAGGCTGGACGAGCTGGACGTCCCGGGAAAGCGGCCCGTCGACAACGCCGGGTTCTTCCACGCGGGACAGGACCCCGACCGGGTCCCGGACGCCGAACTGTACGACCGGCTCCTCTCCGAGTTCCCGATGTGGCTCGCCGCCGCCCGGGCCCGGGGCATCGTCCGGGGGTGAGGCAACCGGAAAGCGGTGGCCGCCCCCCGCCCCCGGCGTGGATCATGACGCCATGACCTCTCTCGTACGCCACGTGACCATCGACTGCGCCGACGCCTACGCCCTCGCCTCCTTCTGGGCACAGGTCCTCGACGCCCGGCTCTCCGACGACGACGAGCCGGGGGACGAGGAGGCGCTCGTCGAGTCGCCCGGGGCCTCCCTCCTCTTCATCCAGGTGCCCGAGCCGAAGGCGGCGAAGAACCGGGTCCACCTCGACCTCCAGCCGCAGGACCGCACCCGCGACGAGGAGGTCGAGCGGCTGCTCGGCCTCGGCGCCGTACTGCTCGACGACCGCCGGAACCCGGACGGCACCGGCTGGGCCACCCTGGCGGACCCCGAGGGGAACGAGTTCTGCGTCGAGCGCAGCCGGGCGGAGCGCGAGGCCGCCTGAGCCCGGCGCGACCAGGCGGAGGCAAACCCGACAAAGGGTGTCGGGTATTCCGTGTTCCCTGGAACCATGGAAGACACCGGAACCACCTGGCCGGCCTTCGAGGCCGCCGAACCCGATCTCGCCGCGACCGTGCGCGAGCGCTTCGGGCAGTTCACCCACCACGTCCTCGCCACCCTGCGGAAGGACGGCTCGCCGCGCCTCAGCGGCATCGAGGCGGACTTCCGCGACGGCGAGCTCCGGTTCGGCATGATGCCGAACTCGCGCAAGGCGCTCGACCTGCGCCGCGACCCCCGGTTCGCGCTGCTCGCCAATCCCGGACCCGGCACCGGCATGGGCGGCGGGGACGTCCGGATCTCCGGGCGGGCGGTCGAGGTCACCGACCCCGGGGCCCTGGAGCGGTACGCCGCCGGGGTCGGTGTGCCCCTGCCCTTCCACCTCTTCCGGGCGGAGCCCACAGAGGTCGTGCGCACACGGGTGGACGGTGAGGAGATCGTCTTCCGCAGCTGGGTGCCGGGGCGGCCCGCGTGGACGACCCGGCGCGGCAACGACGACGCCCCGCCCCGCCGGGACGCCCGGCCGTTGTGAGGTGGGCCACGTCGGAGCCGCCTGGGCTGGGGCGATCCGTCCGGGCATCGGGCGGGCGGGGCGGGAAGGTCCCGGGGCGCACTATTGTTCCGGTAGAGACGACCGGAGCCGCAGTGCGCGCCCCGGCGGCAGAAGCAGGAGACGCCGGGACCCGCACGGGGTGTCCCGGCGGCAGAGACAGCCCGGAGCCGTACCACGCGCTCCGGACAGAGCAGCCGGGGCCCGTACCGCGCAGGTACGGGCCCCCGCTGCGCCGCGCACCCGGCCAGCAGGGCTCGGCGGCGCACCGGCCAGAAAGGCACGAATGACCCGCTCCGAGCGCCCCCACAAGCGCGGCCCCCGCACCGCGCAGGCGAAGTCCACGTCCCAGCCGAAGGCCTCCCGCGGCGGTCGCCGTCCCGCCGCGCCCCCGCCGCCGAGCGAGTTCACGCCGCCGGTGTCGGTGACGCCCGCGCTGCCCGCGGTGGCCTCCTTCGCCGACCTCGACATGCCCGAGGGCCTGCTGCGGACCCTCGGTGAGCAGGGCGTCACGGAGCCGTTCCCGATCCAGGCCGCGACCCTGCCGAACTCGCTCGCGGGCCGCGACGTGCTCGGCCGCGGCCGCACCGGATCCGGCAAGACCCTCGCCTTCGGCCTCGCCCTGCTCGCCCGCACCGCGGGCCGCCGCGCCGAGCCGGGCGCGCCGCTCGCCCTCGTCCTGGTGCCCACCCGCGAGCTCGCCCAGCAGGTGACCGACGCCCTCACCCCGTACGCCGGGGCCCTGCGGCTGCGGATCACCACCGTCGTCGGCGGCATGTCGATCAGCCGGCAGTCCTCCGCGCTGCGGCGCGGCGCCGAGGTGCTCATCGCCACCCCCGGCCGCCTCCACGACCTCATCGACCGCGGCGACTGCCGGCTCGACCAGGTCGCCGTCACCGTCCTCGACGAGGCCGACCAGATGGCCGACATGGGCTTCCTGCCGCAGGTCACCAAGCTCCTGAAGCAGGTCGAGCCGGGCGGCCAGCGGCTGCTGTTCTCGGCCACCCTCGACCGGAACATCGACCGCCTGGTCAAGATGTTCCTCGACGACCCGGTCGTGCACTCCGTCGACCCGTCGGCCGGCGCGGTCACCACCATGGAGCACCACGTCCTGTACGTGGCCGACGAGACCGACAAGAAGGCCGTCACGCTGCGGATCGCGGCCCGCGACGGGCGCACGATCCTCTTCCTCGACACCAAGCGGTCCGTGGACCGGCTGGTCAAGCGGCTCCTCGCCAACGGCGTGCGGGCCTCCGGCCTGCACGGCGGGCGCTCGCAGCCGCAGCGCAACCGCACCCTGGACCAGTTCAAGAACGGGCAGGTCACCACGCTCGTCGCGACGAACGTGGCGGCCCGCGGCATCCACGTCGACGACCTCGACATGGTCGTGAACGTCGACCCGCCGATGGACCACAAGGACTACCTGCACCGCGGCGGCCGCACCGCCCGCGCCGGCGAGTCCGGCAGCGTCTTCACCCTGGTCCTGCCCGACCAGAAGCGCGACATGGGCCGGCTGATGTCCAACGCGGGCATCAGCCCCCGCACGGCGCAGATCAAGTCCAGCGACGGGGAGCTCGCCGAGCTCACCGGCGCCCGGGAGCCCTCGGGCGTCCCGGTCGTCATCGAGACCCCGCAGCCCACCCCGCCCCGCAAGCCGGCCGGATCCGGCACCGGGAACGGCGGCGGTCGCCGCCGTCGCCGCCCGGCCGCCTCGGGCGGCTCCGGCACCGGCGCGTCCACCGGCTCGGCACGCGGCACCGCCTCCGGCACGGCCGCGGCCGGGAGTCGCGGTTCCGGTACGGGCGGTGGCCGCGGCTCCGGTGCGGGCCGGGGCGCGGGCACCGGTCGCGCCGCCGCCTCCGCTTCCACGTCCGCCTCCGCCGGGTCCGGTCGCGGCGGGCGCCGGACGGCGGGCACGGGCCGCCCCCGCGGCCCCCGGCAGCGGCCGGCCGACAACACGTAACCCCCTACGGGGTCCGGACGCGGGCGGTGTCGTGACAACGGCGCCGCCCGCTTCCGTCACCGCACGCGCCCCGTCTTCACAGGTCCCGTACGTACGGGAACGAGTGGTCAACATCCGGGGAATTGAAGGCCGTCGGGGTTCCCGGCCGGGATCTACGCGCATCATCATCACAGGCATGCGCATCCCCCCTCGATTCACCCTCGCCGGCGGTGTCGCCACCGCCCTCCTCTCCTCCCTCCTCCTCGGCGCCCCAGCCACCGCCGCCCAGGCCCCCGCGCCCGCCCCCGTCTCCGCCCGCGCCGTCGTCGAGGCCGTCGGGGAGATCTGCTACTCCGCCCTGCCCTCCCAGGCCCACACCACCCTCGGCCTGATCGACGCGGGCGGCCCCTTCCCGTACGGCCAGGACGGGTCCGTCTTCCAGAACAGGGAGGGCATCCTGCCCGCCCGCACCTCCGGGTACTACCACGAGTACACGGTGAAGACCCCGGGCTCCACGACCCGGGGTGCCCGCCGGATCGTCACCGGGAACGCGACGCGGGAGGACTACTACACCGCCGACCACTACGCCTCGTTCGACCTGATCGACCACGGCTGCTGAGCGTCCGGCGGCCCTCAGGACCGGCGCGGGGCCGTCCACTCCAGGCGGGTCCTGACCCGGGGGTCCCGGACGTGTTCGAGGGCGGCGAGCGCCGTCTCGCGCGCCGCGCCGTCCGCCTCGCCGTCCGCGAGGACCGACGCGAGCGCGTCGACGGCGCGCGGGTCCTGGCGGATCGCGAGCCCGCGCGCCGCCTCCGCCGCCGTCTCCGGATCCGCGTCGTCGAGCCGCTCGGCGAGCCCCTCCCGTACGAGCGGGGTGTCGTCGGGCAGTTCGGCGAGCGCGAGCGTCGCCCAGTCCCGCACTTGGGCGTCGCCGTCCCGGCTCAGCGCGAGCAGCACCCCGAGGGCCTCGACGTGCCCGGCCGGGACGATTCCGGCCAGGGCGCCCGCGACGGCCCCGCGCACCACCGCGTCGGGATGCCCGGCGGCCGCGAGCAGTTCGGGCACGGCCGCCGGGTCCGCGCACGCCCCGAGCGCCGTCACCACCGACAGGGCGGGCTCCCGCGCCGTGCCCGCCGTGCCCGCCGGCTCCGCCGCCAGCCGCCGCAGGACCGGCAGGGCGCTCTGCGCGAAGCCCGGCAGCGCGCCCAGGACCCGTGCGCCGAGCGCCCGCCGCAGCGGGTCCCGGTAGGCGCACCAGCCGGCCGCCGCCACGAAGGTCTCCTCGTCGGCCCGGCCCGCGAGTTCGGCCACCGCCGTCGTCCAGTCGTCGAGTCCGGGGTCGCCGCAGCGCAGCGCCCGCGCCGCCAGCTCCTCGGCGGGGGTGAGCAGCCCGAGCGAGGCCTCCAGGAGCGTGGCGATCGCCGCGTGCCCGGTCTGGCGGTCGTCGCCCCGCCCGGGAGCGCCGTCCTCCCGCAGCAGCTCCACGACCACCGTGATCCCGCCGTCCTCCCGGACCCGGCGGACCACCGCCTCGTACGTCTGCCCGCCCTCGTTCCCCGCGACGAGCCCGCGCCGCAGCTCGGCCGCGATGTCGGCGCCGATCCACCGCCGCGCCTCCCGCAGCGCGGCCTCCGCGCCCCCGGCCCCGTGGTCGAGGAGCGCCCGCACGCAGCCGGTGGAGCCGCGCCGGGCGGCGGCGAGGAGTGGGGCGAGCCCGTCGGGGCCGCGCCGGCCGGGGTCGGCGCCGTGCTCCAGGAGCAGCCGCGCGACGTCGGCGTGTCCGAGCCGCAGGGCCCAGGCGAGGGCCGTGAAGCCGTACGCCTCCTCCTGGTCCGCCTCCGCGCCCGCCGCGAGCAGCGCCCGCACCGTCCCGGTGTGTCCGGCACAGGCCGCCCCGCACAGCGGCAGGTCGCCGTCCTCCTCGCCGCTGCCCCGGCCGGGATCCGCCCCGGCGGCGAGCAGCACCCGTACGATTCCGGCCTCGCCGCCGACGGCCGCCCGGTACAGGGCGGTCTCCCCGTCCTCCCGCCCCTCGGGGTCGGCCCCGCTCCTCAGGGCCCGTACGGCCCCGTCCTCGTCCCCGGCCCGGATCGCGTCGAACAACGTGCTCATGCACCGACCCTGACCCGCCGTCGGCACATGGCGCAAATCGACTGCGGTCGGGCGCGGGGGAGAGGGGTCAGGAGGCGCACTCCAGGACGGTGCCGCACACCCCGCACCGGGCCCGCAGCGTCCGCCCCGCCGGGATCCGCAGCCGCTGGCGGCAGACCGGGCAGGGGAAGGAGACGCCGGTCGCGGGGGCCCCGCCGTCGAAGGCGTACGGGGCGTCCCCGCCGGCCCGGCCCCGGCGCCGCTCCCAGGCGTACCGGCGGCGCTCGACCGGCCCGGCCCCGGCGAGCGGCGGCGCCGTCCGCTCCCGGCGGGCCTCCGCCCGGCCCCGTACCCACGCGTCGTACGCGACCGGGCTGGTGAACCACGGCGACGGGTCCTCGCCGAACACCTCGGCCCGCTTGGCGAGCACGTAGCCGAACTCCTCCGGGGTCAGGTAGCCGAGCCGCTGGCGCTCGACGCCGTCCTCGCGGTACGCGTCGAGCAGCAGCCAGCCGGCGCCCAGGTAGGCGGTGGTCACGTCGGTGAGGATCTCGTTCTCGGCGGTGCGCGGGAAGCCCAGGCCGAGGCGGTGCAGCAGCACGTGGGCGATCTCGTGGGCGAGGACCGCGCCGATGTCCCGGCGGCGGGTCCGGAAGCGCTCGTGCACCTCCACGGAGTACTCGGGGCCGGGCGTGAGCTCGACAGTGCCCGCGTGCTCCATCGGCCGGAACTCGACCACCATCCGGGCGTCGGGGAGCCCCAGGTGCCGGACGAGGGCGCGGGCCACCCGGCGGGTGCCCAGGGTCAGGTCCTCGTCGTCGCCGATCGCCGTCTCGGCGGCGGACACGCTGACCGGATAACGCCGTACCCCGTCGGGGGAGAGGCGGCGGTGGAGCGCGGTGAGGGAGGCCCCGACCACGGCCCGGTGCGGAAAGCCGTGGACGACACGGTCGGCCTCTCGACGGTGCGGCATGCCGGATCCTCCCTTCCGTTCACTGTACGGTCCCTCACATCTCATCTGGCCGAAAAGGCTTCCTTGTGACCGCGGTTGAGCGCTGTTCATAATGCGGACCACACTTTGACGGGCGCATGTCACACCCCGTCGAGGTCGACCCCCCACGAGAGAAGGCAGATACGTGAAGAAGAACAGAATGGTCCGCGCGCTCCAGAAGCTGGCCGCCGCCGGCGCCGTCGTCCTCGCGGCCGTCAGCCTCCAGCCCACCACCACCGCCTCCGCCGCCCCGGCCCCCGTCGTCGGCGGCACCCGCGCCGCCCAGGGCGAGTTCCCCTGGATGGTCAGGCTCTCCATGGGCTGCGGCGGCTCGCTGATCAGCCCGCAGGTCGTCCTCACCGCCGCCCACTGTGTGAGCGGCTCCGGCAACAACACGAGCATCACCGCCACCGCCGGAGTCGTGGACCTCCAGAGCAGCAGCGCCATCAAGGTCAAGTCGACCAAGGTCCTCCAGGCCCCCGGCTACAACGGCCAGGGCAAGGACTGGGCCCTCATCAAGCTCGCCAGCCCCATCACCTCCCTGCCCACCCTCAAGCTCGCCGAGACCACCGCCTACAACACCGGCACCTTCACGGTCGCCGGCTGGGGCGCCGCCCGCGAGGGCGGGGCGCAGCAGCGCTACCTGCTCAAGGCGAACGTCCCCTTCGTCTCCGACGCCTCCTGCAAGGCCTCCTACGGCAACGACCTCGTCCCCGCCGAGGAGATCTGCGCCGGTTACGCCCAGGGCGGCACCGACACCTGCCAGGGCGACTCCGGCGGCCCGATGTTCCGCAAGGACAACGCCGGCGCCTGGGTCCAGGTCGGCATCGTGAGCTGGGGCCAGGGCTGCGCCCGGCCCAACTACCCCGGCGTCTACACGGAGGTCTCGACCTTCGCCGCCGCGATCAAGTCCGCCGCCGCCACGCTGTAGCGGCACCCCGTGAACGGGCGCTCCGGGGCGGCCTCGGCCCCGGAGCGCCCCTCCCGTACACCGGGCCGGTGTGGGCCGGCCCGGTGTGCACGGTCCGTATGGAGTGCGCGGTCACAGCACGTCGAGCTCGACCCCGGCCCCCGCGTCCCCCTCCAGCTCAAGGACCCACACCTCGTTCGTCCCCTCCCGCAGCACCGGACCCGGCACGAACAGCGCCTCCTGCGGACCGGCCGACCAGTAGCGGCCCAGGCAGAAGCCGTTCACCCACACGAAGCCCCGGGTCGCCCCCGGCAGCCGCAGCACCGCGTCCCCCGCGCCCGCCACGTCGAGCGTCCCGCGCAGGAGCCCCGGCCCGGAGCCGACCTCCTCGAAGGGCACCTTCCCGACCGCCGCCGCCCCGAACGCGTCCAGCCGCAGCCCCCGCGCCCGCACCCCGTGCAGATACTGCCGCTCGTGCCGCACGCCCCCGGTGATCCCCTTCGGCTCCGCCAGGCGCGGCCCGTAGTTGACCCGGCCCAGGGACTCCACCCACAGGTCCACCACCGCTGGACCCGCCACCGGCTCCGCGAGCGCCACGTCCTCCCCGCCGCCCGCGTCCAGGACCCCCGCGAGGGCCCCGTCCACGTACACCACCGCCCGGTCCCGCAGCCCCGTCACCCCCAGCGGATACGGCTGCCGGGGACCCGGCACCGCCACCCGGTAGCGCACCAGACCCCGGTCCACCCCCAGCTCCTCGAAGGTCGGCGGCACCGCCGCCACCACCTCCCCGTCGCCGAGCACCTCCAGGACCGCGTCCAGCGGCGCCCACCCCTCGAAGGCCGCCCGCACCGGGACCGCGAGCCGGGCCGGGGGCTCCGGCACCTCCGGCAGCCGACCCTCCGCGTACTCCGCGAGCACCTCCCGGAAGCGCCAGAACTTCTCCGTCGGCCGCCCCGCCTCGTCCACCGGCGCGTCGTAGTCGTACGAGGTCACCGTCGGCCGCAGCGGACCGTCGTGCAGCTCCCCGTCCCGGTTCGCCCCCGCCCAGCCGCCGAAGTTCGTCCCGCCGTGTGCCATGTACACGTTGACCGACGCCCCGCACTCCAGGACCTCCCGCAGCGCCGCCGCCGCGTCCCCCGCGTCCCGCACCGCGTGCTCCGTGCCCCAGTGGTCGAACCAGCCGCACCAGAACTCCATGCACATCAACGGCCCCGACGGCTGGTGCCGCCGCAGCGCCGCGAAGCCCTCCCGCGCCCCCGAACCGAAGTTCGCCGTCGCCAGCACCCCCGGCACCGACCCGCCCGTCAGCATGTGGTCCTCCGGGCCGTCCGAGGTGAACAGCGGCACCACCACCCCGCACTCCCGCAGCAGCCCCGCCAGCCACTCCAGATACACCGGATCGCTGCCGTAACTCCCGTACTCGTTCTCCACCTGCACCAGGACCACCGGACCGCCCCGGTCCACCTGCCGCTCCACCACCTGCGGCAGCAGCCGCCGGAACCAGGACTCCACCGCCGCCAGGAACTCCGGGTCCCGGGTCCGCACCCGCCGCCCGAGCGGCCCCGTCAGCCAGTGCGGCAGCCCGCCGTTCTCCCACTCGGCACAGATGTACGGCCCCGGGCGCACGATCGCCCGCATCCCCGCCCGCCCCACCGCGTCCAGGAACCGGCCGAGCGCCGCCACGTCCCCGTACCGGCCGGGTCCCGGCTCGTACAGGTTCCACGGAACGTACGTCTCGACGCAGTCGAGGCCCATCGCCCGCAGCATCCCGAGCCGGTGCTCCCAGTGGCCCTCGTGCACCCGGAAGTAGTGCAGCGCCCCCGAGAGCAGCCGCACCGGCCGTCCGTCGAGCAGAAAGTCCTCGTCACCCACAGCGAACGTGCTCATGGGCACCACCTCACCCCCTGGCGGCGAACCCGTCCATGGACAAAGATCGTCGCAGTTTGGACGTTAGGGCCCACCCGCCCGGGGCCCGGGGAAGGGGCACCACCGGCATGTACCACACCTGGATGCGCTACTTCACGCCCAGCCCCGTCCACCACCGCCTCGGCCTCGTCTGCCTCGGCGTCGGACTCCAGCACGGCACCCTGCCCACCGTCGGACCCCGCACCCTCGACCACCACGTGGCCGTCGTCGTCTCCGCCGGCGGCGGCTGGTACCGGGGCGCCGACGGACGCCGCGCCACCGTCACCGCCCCCGCCCTGATCTGGCTCACCCCCGGCACCCCCCACCACTACGGCGCCGACCCCGGCACCGGCTGGGACGAGGCCTTCGTCGACTTCTCCGGACCCGCCGCCGCCACCTACACCGAACTCGGCTACATCGAACCCGACCGGCCCGTCGTCCCCCTCTCCGACGCCGCCCCCGCCCGCGCCGCCATCGCCCGGATCGCCCGCGCCGCCCGCCCCGGCAACCCCCTCCTGGAGGTCGAGACCGGCGCCGCCGTCCACGAACTGCTCGTCGCCCTGCGCCGCGCCCGCGCCGACACCAACGCCGACGGCGACCCCGTCCTCGCCGCCCTCGCCCGCGACGCCTTCCAGCCGCTCTCCGTCGCCGAACACGCCGCCCGCCACGGCATGACCCCCGCCGAACTGCGCACCGCCGTCCGCCGCGCCGCCGGGTGCAGTCCCAAGGACTACCTGCTCACCGTCCGCCTCGGCCGCGCCAAGGAACTCCTCGCCGCCACCGAGCTGCCGGTCTCCGCCGTCGCCCGGCGCGTCGGCTACGACGACCCCGCCTACTTCTCCCGGCTCTTCACCCGCAGGGTCGGCACCGCCCCGATCCGCTTCCGCGAACAGCAGGGCCGATCCGTGCCCGGCGGCTGGAGCAACCGCGTCCCGGATCCCGAACACCCTCCGACGATCCTCCCGCGCTCCGTCTAAGCTCGCAGGTCATGAGCGATTCCACCCCGGCCTCCACCCCGGCCCCCGCCCCCTCCCCGGCCGCCGACGAGGCCGTGCGCGCCGAGCTGACCCGGCTGCGCGACAGCATCGACAACATCGACGCGGCGGTCGTCCACATGCTCGCCGAACGCTTCAAGTGCACCCAGCAGGTCGGCGTCCTCAAGGCCGAGCACCAGCTCCCGCCCGCCGACCCCGCCCGCGAGGCCCGCCAGATCGCCCGCCTCAGGGAACTCGCCGAGAGCGCCAAACTGGACCCCGCCTTCGCGGAGAAGCTCCTGAACTTCATCATCGCCGAGGTCATCCGCCACCACGAGACGATCGCGGACGGAACGCGCTGACCGACCACCCCCGGTACGACACGACACGAACACCCACGGAGCCCCGATGTCCCGCGTCACCGTCTTCACCCTCGGCGGCACCATCTCCGCGCGCGGCGGCGACGCGGCCCGCATGACCGGCCGGGAGGTCCTGACCGCGCTCGGCGCCCCCGAGGACGTCGTCCTCCACGACTTCCGCCGCGTCCCCAGCTCCACCCTCACCCACGCCGACCTCGCCGACCTCGCCGCCGAGGTCCGCGCCACCGTCGCCGCCGGCTCCGGCGCGGTCGTCGTCCAGGGCACCGACACCCTGGAGGAGACCGCCTTCCTCCTCGACCTGCTCTGCACCACCGAGCGCCCGATCGTTGTCACCGGGGCCATGCGCCGCCCCGACCTGCCCGGCGCCGACGGCCCCGCCAACCTCGCCGCCGCGCTCGCCGTCGCCACCGACCCCGCCTGCCGGAACCTCGGCGTCCTCGTCGTCCTCGCCGACGAGATCCACGCCGCCCGCCACGCCCGCAAGACCCACACCACCTCGGTCGCCACCTTCGCCTCGCCCGGCGCCGGCCCCCTCGGCACCGTCGTCGAGGGCGAGCCCCGGATCCTGCTCCGCCCCGCAACCCCCACCGCCCGCTGGCCCTCGACCCCGAGATCCGGGTGGCCCTGGTGACCCTCTCCCTGGGCGACCGCGGCGAACTCCTCGAAGCCGTCGACCACCGCTTCCAGGGCCTCGTCGTCGCCGCCTTCGGCGCCGGACACGTCCCCGCACCGCTCGTCGAACCCCTCGCCGGGATCGCCGCCCGCGTCCCCGTCGTCCTCGCCTCCCGCACCGGCGGCGGAACGACCCTCTCGCACACCTACCGGGGCCCCGGCTCCGAACACGACCTGCTCAGCCGCGGACTCGTCCCGGCCGGCCCGCTCGACCCCGCCAAGGCCCGGATCCTGCTCCACGCCCTGCTCTCCGACGGCGCCGCCGGCCCGGCCGGCTACGACCGCCCCCGCATCACCGCCGCCTTCGCCCACCTGAACGGCACCCGGACCGCCTAGGGCCTGTCCGGCGGATCAGGGTCGGACAGGCCCCCGGGGGACGGCCCCGCCGATCCGTCCCGGTCCACGGCGCCCCGAGCCCCGGCAAGGTTCTTCCCACCCCCCTGCCCGCCGCCCCGGGCATCGGGCAGCATAGGGCCCATGTCCGTACTGACGCGCGACGAAGCGCAGACCCGTGCCCAGCTCCTCGACGTCCACCACTACCTCGTGGACATCGACCTCACCACCGGCGCCGAGACCTTCGAGTCCACCAGCACCGTTCGATTCACCGCCCGCGCCGCCGGGGACACCTTCGTCGAGCTCAAGCCCGTCACCCTGCACTCCGCCACCCTCGACGGAGAGCCCCTCGACCCCGCCGCCCTCGACGGCAACCGGCTCCCGCTGAGCCTCACCGAGGGCGAGCACGAGCTGCGCACCACCACCACCATGCGCTACTCCCGCACCGGCGAGGGCATGCACCGCTTCACGGACCCCACCGACGGCGAGTCCTACGTCTACACCCAGCTCTTCATGGAGGACGTCCAGCGCGTCTTCGCCGCCTTCGACCAGCCCGACCTCAAGGCCGTCTTCGAGGTCACCGTCACCGCCCCCGACGACTGGACCGTCCTCGCCAACGGCATCACCGAACGGCAGCCCGACGGCACCTGGAAGGCCGCCCCCACCCCGCTGCTCTCCACCTACTTCGTCTGCGTCGCCGCCGGCCCCTGGCACTCGGTCCGCACCGAACACGCCGGCCTCCCCTTCGGCATTCACTGCCGCCGCTCCCTCGCCCCCCACCTCGACGCCGACGCCGACGAGATCCTCGCCGTCACCAAGGCCTGCTACGACCGCTACCACGAGAAGTTCGACGAGCCCTACCCCTTCGACTCGTACGACCAGGCCTTCGTCCCCGAGTTCAACGCCGGCGCCATGGAGAACCCCGGCCTCGTCACCTTCCGCGACGAGTTCGTCTTCCGCTCCGCCGTCACCGTCACCGAACGCCAGACCCGCGCCATGGTCATCGCCCACGAGATGGCCCACATGTGGTTCGGCGACCTCGTCACCCTCCGCTGGTGGGACGACATCTGGCTGAACGAGTCCTTCGCCGAGTACATGGGCTACCAGACCGTCAACGAGGCCTGCTCCGACCTCTTCCCCGACACCTGGATCGACTTCGGCGTCACCCGCAAGGCCTGGGGATACGAGGCCGACCAGCGGCCCTCCACCCACCCCGTCGCCCCCGACCCCGAGGCCGTACCCGACACCGCCTCCGCCCTCCTCAACTTCGACGGCATCTCCTACGCCAAGGGCGCCTCCGCCCTCCGCCAGCTCGTCACCTGGCTCGGTGAGAAGGACTTCCTCGCCGGCATCAACATCCACTTCAAGCGCCACAGGTTCGGCAACGCCACCCTCGCCGACTTCATCGACAACCTCGCCGCCGCCACCGACCGCGACGTCCACGGCTGGGCCGAACAGTGGCTGCGCACCACCGGCGTCGACACCCTCACCCCCCGCCTCGACGGCGAAGGCCTCCACTGGAACCTCACCGTCGACCGCGACGGCGCCCGCCCCCACCGCATCTCCGCCGGCCTCTACGACCGCGACCCCTCCGGCGACCTCGTCCCGCGCGAACACCGCGAACTCGACGTCCCCCAGGACGCCCCCGCCGAACTCACCGGCCCCCGCCCCGCCCTCGTCGTCCTCAACGACGGCGACCTCACCTACACCAAGCTCCGCTTCGACGAGACCTCCGAGGAATCCGCCCTGCGCGGCCTCTCCCGCATCCCCGACCCGCTCACCCGCGCCGTCGTCTGGAACGCGCTGCGCGACATGGTCCGCGACGGAGACCTCGCCCCCGTCGAATACCTCGCCGTCGCCGGAGCCCACCTCACCGAGGAGACCGAACTCGCCCTCGTCCAGGGCGTCCTGGCCTTCGCCCGCCACCAGATCGCCGACCGCTACGTCCCCGCCGACGAGCGCCCCGCCGCCCTCGCCACCCTCAACGGGATCGCCCGCGCCCTGCTGCGCCGCACCGAGGACGGCGAAGCACCCGGACTGCGCCTCACCGCCGTCCGCGCCCTCGTCGACAGCGCCACCACCCCCGACAAGATCGCCTCCTGGCTCGACGAGGGCACCGTCCACGGCGGCCCCGAACTCGACCCCGAACTGCGCTGGCGCATCCTCGCCCGCCTCGCCGTCCTCGGCGCCACCGACGAGCCCGCCATCGCCGCCGAACTGGAACGCGACCCCAGCGCCACTGGACAGGA
Organism: Streptomyces sp. NPDC086147; assembly: GCF_040702165.1. Taxonomy (NCBI): domain Bacteria; kingdom Bacillati; phylum Actinomycetota; class Actinomycetes; order Kitasatosporales; family Streptomycetaceae; genus Streptomyces; species Streptomyces sp. NPDC086147. The sequence continues at coordinate 116,966 of NZ_JBFBJO010000008.1, forward strand.
AGGCGCCGCCCGCTGCCGCGCCGCCCTGCCCCACCCCGGGGCGAAGGCGGCCGCCTGGTCCGCGCTCTTCGACTCCGACGACCTCTCCAACTACCTCTTCACCGCCACCGCCCAGGGCTTCTGGCAGCCCGAACAGGCCGACCTCGTGAAGGAGTACGTCCCCCGCTTCTACGAAGCCGCCGCCGCCCTCGGCGACCGGCGCGGCCCCGCCATGGCCGAAGCCGCCGGCCGCCACGCCTTCCCGGCGTACGCGGTCGACGCCGACTCCCTCGCCCTCGGCGAACGCCACCTCGCCGACACCCCCATGATCCCCGCCCTCCGCCGCAAGCTTGTCGACCAGCTCGACGACCTCCGCCGGGCCCTGAAGGTCAGGGAAGGCTGAACCCGGCACGGTGCGGGGACCCCCGGTCCCCGCACCAACCGCCCCCGAAACACCACCCCGTGTCCCCCGTTCGGGTCACGCCCCCGCACTCTCCGGACAAACCCCCGCACCCCCCGGCACCCTGTCGTCCATGCGTGCCGCACCCCCACCCCTCGCCGGAGGCGCCCCCGGCGCCGACGCCCTGCGGCCCCTCCTGGCCACCGTCCTCGAAGCCCTGCGCACCGGAGCCGAGGAACGCGGCGGCCCCCTCCCCGCCGGAGGACCCGACGCCGTCGCCCACCGCACCGCGGCACTCGGAGCCGTACTCCCCGAAACCGGCACCGGCCCCGACGAAGCCCTCCGCACCCTCGTCCACGCCCTCGCCGCCGGCGCCGCCGACCCCGCCCACCCCCTCTGCGCCGCCCACCTCCACACCCCGCCCCTCGCCCTCGCCACCGCCGCCGACCTCGCCGCCTCCGCACTCAACCCCTCCATGGACTCCTGGGACCAGGCCCCCGCCGCCTCCGCCCTCGAAACCCTGGTCACCACCGCCCTCGCCACCGAGATCCACCCCCGCGCACCCCACCCCGACGCCCTCGTCACCACCGGCGGCACCGAGTCCAACCAACTGGCCCTCCTCCTCGCCAGAGAACGCCACACCGGCAAAGGCCCCCTCCGCACCGTCGTCGGCGCCAACGCCCACCACTCCTTCCGGCGCGCCGCCTGGCTCCTCGGACTCCCCGCCCCCGTCGTCGTCCCCACCCCCCGCGGCACCCTCGACCCCGAAGCCCTCGACGCCGCCCTCACCGCCACACCCGGCCCGCTCCTCGTCGCCGCCACCGCCGGCACCACCGACGAAGGCCTGATCGACCCGCTCCCCGCACTCGCCGACGTCTGCGCCACCCACGGCGCCGACCTCCACGTCGACGCCGCCTACGGCGGACCCCTCCTCTTCAGCCGCGCCCACCGCCGGCTCCTCGACGGCCTCGACCGCGCCCGCACCGTCACCGTCGACCTGCACAAACTCGGCTGGCAGCCCGCCGCCGCCGGACTCCTCGCCGTCCGCGACACCACCGACCTCACCCCCCTCGCCCACACCGCCGACTACCTCAACGCCGACGACGACACCGACGCCGGCCTCCCCGACCTCCTCGGCCGCTCCCCCCGCACCACCCGCCGCCCCGACGTCCTCAAAGCCGCCGTCACCCTCCGCGCCCTCGGCCGCACCGGACTCGGCGCCCTCGTCGACACCTGCATGGACCTCGCCCAGGACCTCGCCGACCGCGTCGAGAAGACCCCCGGCCTCCACCTGCGCGCCCGCCCCACCCTCACCACCGTCCTCTTCCGGCCCCACGACGCCGACGACACCACCGTCGCCGCGATCCGCCGCACCCTCCTCACCGGCGGCCACGCGGTCCTCGGCCGGGCCCGCGGCGACGGCCGCCTCTGGCTCAAAGCCACCCTCCTCAACCCCCACGCCACCCCCGGCGACCTGGACCACCTCATCACCCTCGTGGAAGGCAGCGCGCACCGATGACCGGCAGCACCCCCGAACAGGACACCGACCGGCCCCACCACCCCCCGCACACACCGGACCCCGACCACCCCCACGACCTCGTCGGCATCGGCATCGGCCCCTTCAACCTCTCCCTCGCCGCCCTCGCCCACGGCGTCCCCGGCGGCCTCTCCACCGCCTTCTACGAACAGCGCCCCGCCTTCCACTGGCACCCCGGACTCCTCATCGACGGCGCCACCCTCCAGGTCCCCTTCCTCGCCGACCTCGTCACCCTCGCCGACCCCGCCAGCCCCTGGACCTTCCTCAACTACCTCAAGAGCCGCGAACGCCTCTTCCCCTTCTACTTCGCCGAGAAGTTCCACATCCAGCGCGCCGAATACGACGCCTACTGCCGCTGGGCCAGCGAACGCCTCCCCGGCCTCCACTTCGGCCACCAGGTCGACTCCGTCCGCTGGAACCCCGAACGCCGCCTCTTCGAAGTCGACTACACCCAGATCGACCCCGACGGCGAAACCGAAGCCCTCGGCCGCGCCCACACCCGCAACATCGTCCTCGGCGTCGGCACCGAACCGTACGTACCCGAACCCCTCCGCCCCCTCGCCGACGCCCCCGGCGTCCCCGTCCTCCACTCCGCCGACTACCTCACCCACCGCGACACCCTCCTCGCCGCCGCACACGTCACCGTCATCGGCTCCGGCCAGTCCGGCGCCGAGATCTTCCTCGACCTCCTCCGCGCCCGCCCCGCCGGAGCCGAAGGCATCCACTGGCTCACCCGCACCGAGGCCTTCGCCCCCATGGAGTACTCCAAACTCGGCCTCGAACACTTCACCCCCGACTACACCCGCTACTTCCACGCCCTCCCCGAACAGGTCCGTGACGACCTCGTCCCCCGCCAGTGGCAGCTCCACAAGGGCATCGACGACACCACCATCACCGCCATCCACGACGAGCTCTACCGCCGCACCCTCCACGGCGGCTGGCCCGACGCCGTCCTCACCCCCGGCGTCCGCGTCCGCACCGCCGGCCGCGTCGCCACCACCCGCGTCGAACTCCACCTCGAACACGTCCAGCAGAACGCCCGCACCCGCCTCACCACCGACGCCGTCGTCCTCGCCACCGGCTACCGCGAACGTCCCCTCGACCGCATCCTCACCGGCCTCGACCCCTACGTGCGCCACGACTCCGCCGGACGCCCCCGGATCGACGAGCACCACCGCCTCGTCCTCGACCCCTCCGTCACCGGCGCCGTCCACGTCCAGAACGCCGAACGCCACACCCACGGCGTCGGCGCCCCCGACCTCGGCCTCGCCGCCTGGCGCAGCGCCACCATCCTCAACGCCATCACCGGCAAGGAGCCCTACCCCCTCCCGCGCCGCACCGCCTTCACCAGCTTCGGCCTGGAAACACGAGAGGCGCCCGGCATCCCGGCCCAGAGCCGGAAGCTGACGCCTCTCGCACAGAACGTCTAGGACCGGCTAGAACACCGGCACGCCGTCCCGGGTCAGCCTCCAGTCCACCGACGCGAACTGCCCCGGGTCGACCGTCCCCTTCGCCCGCACCCACTGGATGATCGTGTTCCGGATCTCGTCCGAGTTCGCCCACAGCTGCTGCGCGTTCGCCACGTGCGGGAACGCGCCGCCGCCGCTCGCCCGGTAGTTGTTCACCGCGAGCACGAACTTCGCCGCCGGATCCAGCGGCCTCCCCTCGAAGGCCAGGTTCACGATCCGCGACCCGGCCTCCTTCGCGATGTCGATCTCGTACGTCAGACCCGACACCGCGTCGTAGTTGTAGTCCGGCGTCCCGTCCGCGTTCGTCAGCTTCGCCGTGTCCACCGGAGCCCCCGCCGCGGTCCGCACGTAGTACCGCGCCGAGAACTCCAGGTAGTCCTTCAGCTGGGCGCCCGTGAGCAGCCGCGCCTCAAGCGTGTTCTCGAACGGGTACAGCCCCGCCGCGTCCTTGATCGTCACCTGACCGGCCGGGATCCGGGCCGTACGGGAGAAGCAGGACGCCTGCGACAGCACCGGCAGACCCGCGTACGCGCCACCCGCCAGCGCCGCCCTCACCGTCTCCGCCTGCACCACGTTGATCAGGTCGATGATCGGCTCGTCCCTCCACGGCGCGTCCGCCGTGGTCATCGCCGAGGTGGAGGTGCCGATGACCTGGTTGACGTACGCGACCACCTTCCGGTGCTCGTCCGAGAGCAGCCGCACGATCTTCCGGTCCTCCTCCACCGTGTTGGAGTTCAGAACCTGCGCACCCACCTTCTCGACCGTCCAGCGACCCCGCTCCCACACCAGGTCGAAGTCGAACAGCGTGAGGCGCTGGCCCCACTTCAGCGGCTCGGAGAGCACGACCTCCTTGCCGGTCGTCCTGTTCGCGACCCGGTACTCGGGGATCTCGGTGTGCGCGTGCCCGACCAGGATCGCGTCGATCCCCGGCACCTGCTCGGCCACGAGCCCCGCCGCGTTCTCCACGTACGGCAGCTGGTCACCGTACGACGACGTGCCGCTGGAACCCGAGTGCGCCGAGACGACCACCACGTCCGCACCCATCGACCGCAGCTTCGGCACCCACTTCGCCGCCTGCTCCTCCAGACCCGGGAAGACCATCTTCCCGCCCACGTTCGCCTTGTCCCAGATCGCGATCCCCGGGTTGGTCAGACCCAGCACGGCCACCTTCACACCCCGCCCGCACGGCGTCCGCAGCCGGTGCATGCTGTACGGGGCGAACGCCGGCCGCAGCGTCTTCGCGTCCAGCGCGTTGGCACCCAGCAGCGGGAAGTCGCACTGCTCCTCGAACTTCCGCAGCACCGGAATGCCGTAGTTGAACTCGTGGTTGCCGAGCGCGGCGGCGTCGTAGCCGATGGCGTTCATCGCCTGCGCCATCGGGTGCACCGGACCGCGCCGCGCGGTGATCGGGTCGACCTTGGCGTAGTAGTACGACAACTGGGTGCCCTGGATGGTGTCACCGGCGTCGATGAGGAGGGTGTTGCGCCGCCCCTTCTCCTTCCGCACCCGCTCGACGAGCGTGGAGATCTTCGCGAGGCCGACGTCGTTGTGCGCCTTGTCGTCGAACTCCTTGTCCGTGAAGTAGTCCCAGTTGAAGACGTTCCCGTGCAGATCGGTCGTCCCCATGACGGTGAAGGAGTACCGCGCGGCCGGCTTCGGACCGTGCCCGTGCCCGGGTCCGTGGGCCTCGGCGGGGGCGACGGCCCCGGCGGTGAGGGCGGCCCCGGCCCCGACGGCCACGGAGCCCTCCAGGAACGTCCGGCGGTTCAACGGCATGTGCTTCTCCTCGGTTCAGTGGCGTCGCTCAGGTGCACAACGCGCGTAGATTCTGGCCCAGGAGAACCGCCCGCAACAGGTCCCGCGGGTTACGGAGTGGAAAAGTGTTCGACGTACACGCGTCGCGCAGCCGTCCGAAAGGACCCCGAAAAGGGCCGGAAAACGCTCATCGGAGCACCCCGCCGCACAGATTCAAGTCTTGTCAACGACCTTTCACTGAAAGGTCGTTGAGCAGTCATGCCAGGCCGATTCGCTACTCACGGGTAAGCCCTAGGCTCGACCCATGCGCCGAGCGAAAATCGTTTGTACCCTTGGGCCCGCCACCGAAACATACGACCAGATCAAGGCATTGATCGAGGCCGGAATGGACGTCGCCCGCCTCAACCTCAGCCATGGCACCTACGCCGAACACGAGGAGCGCTACCAGCGCGTCCGCAAAGCCTCCGACGAGACCGGCCACAGCGTCGGCGTCCTCGCCGACCTTCAAGGCCCGAAGATCCGCCTCGGCCGCTTCCGCGAAGGCCCCGTACTCCTTGAACGCGGCGACGAATTCACCATCACCGTCGAACACGTCGAAGGCGACCGCCACACCTGCGGCACCACCTACCCCGGCCTCGCCGACGACGTCACCACCGGCGAACGCATCCTCGTCGACGACGGCCGCGTCACCCTCGAAGTCACCGCCGTCGACGGACCCCGCGTCCGCACCCGCGTCATCGAGGGCGGCATGGTCTCCGACCACAAGGGCCTCAACCTCCCCGGCGTCGCCGTCTCCGTCCCCGCCCTCTCCGACAAGGACATCGAAGACCTCCGCTGGGCCCTCCGCACCGGCGCCGACGTCATCGCCCTCTCCTTCGTCCGCAGCGCCCGCGACATCGACGACGTCCACCGCATCATGGACGAGGAAGGCCGCCGCCTCCCCGTCATCGCCAAGATCGAAAAGCCCCAGGCCGTCGAGAACATCGAAGAGATCGTCGCCGCCTTCGACGGCATCATGGTCGCCCGCGGCGACCTCGGCGTCGAAATGCCCCTCGAACAAGTCCCCATCGTCCAGAAGCGCGCCGTCAAACTCGCCAAGCGCAACGCCAAACCGGTCATCGTCGCCACCCAGATGCTCGACTCCATGATCGACAACTCCCGCCCCACCCGCGCCGAAGCCTCCGACGTCGCCAACGCCGTCATCGACGGCACCGACGCCGTCATGCTCTCCGGCGAGACCAGCGTCGGCCGTTTCCCCGTCGAAACCGTTCGCACCATGAGCCGCATCGTCGAAGCCGCCGAAGAGGACGTCCTCGCCAAGGGCCTCCCCCCGCTCACCGAACGCAACAAGCCCCGCACCCAGGGCGGCGCCGTCGCCCGCGCCGCCGCCGAGATGGGCGACTTCCTCGGCGCCAAGTTCCTCGTCGCCTTCACCCAGTCCGGCGACACCGTCAAGCGCCTCTCCCGCTACCGCTCCCCGATCCCCCTCCTCGCCTTCACCCCCGACCCCGCCACCCGCTCCCAACTCAACCTCACCTGGGGCGTCGAAACCTTCCTCGGCCCCCACGTCGACTCCACCGACGCCATGGTCGCCCAGGTCGACGAGGAACTCCTGCGCATCGGCCGCTGCGCCAAGGGCGACATCGTGGTCATCACCGCCGGCTCCCCGCCCGGCGTCGCCGGCTCCACCAACCTCGTCAGGGTCCACCACATCGGAGAACCCCTGACATAACCCCGACATCACGTTGTTCGCGGCATTTCGGGGGTAGCGTCCACGGTATGGATCTTCGCACCACCGCCGAGCGCGCCCAGCGCCTCAAGCAACTGCACGCCGACCACAAGCCGCTCGTGCTGCCGACCGTCTGGGACGTCTGGTCCGCACGGACGGCGGCCGACGCCGGATTCCCCGCCCTGACCATCGGCAGCCACCCCCTCGCCGACTCCCGGGGAGCCGACGACAACGAGGGCCAGACCTTCGAAGAAGTACTCGCCGCCGTCCGGCCGATCATCGCTGCGGTCGACGTCCCCGTCTCCGTCGACCTCGAAGCCGGCTACGGACAGAAGCCCGCCGACCTCGTCGCCGGACTCATCGAGGCCGGCGGCGCCGGCCTCAACCTGGAGGACACCGTCCACTCGGACGGCGGACGCGTACGCGACACCCAGGAACACGCGAGCTACATCGCCGACCTGCGCGCGGCGGCCGACGCCGCGGGCGTCCCCCTCTGGATCAACGGCCGCACCGACCTCTTCCTGCACGCGGACGACCCCTCCGCCGTCCTCGACCAGGCGATCGACCGCCTGCGCGCGATGGAACGGGCCGGCGCCGACAGCGTCTACCCGGTGGGCATCCAGGACGACGACGACCTCCTCACGGCAGTCGTCGGCGCGGTCACCGTCCCGGTCAACTCCACGGCCCACCCCGTCAAGCACGACCTCGCCCGCTTCCGCCGCCTCGGCGTCGGCCGCGTCACCTACGGCCCGCTGCTCCAGTTCGCCCTCACGGACACGATGAAGGACGTACTGAAGCCCTGGGCGCCCTAGCCGGTCACCGCTTGGGCCCCACATACAGGTCCATGAGCGCGACGGAGGCCCTACGGGCGACGGAGACGTTGTAGGGCCTCCCGCCGCGACCGCACCGCGTCCACTCCGCCGGGGCACCGAACGTGCGGTGGGCGCACAGGCGGCGGTCCGTGGGCCGCTCGAATCGGACGCCACGCTTGCGGCGGTCCTCGGACAGCCGCCAACCGGCCGTGCCTCGCGGCACGTTGAGGCGTTCGGCGACTGCTCGGTTGCTCGGGCCCTGGTGGAGGAGTGAGAGCGCTTCTTCGCGAATCGAAGGATTGCGCCGTCCCATGGCGGCGGCTTCGCCGAGCCGCAACCCGTACGGCGGGAGTCGAAGGGGTGCTCACCGTGACGAGTGAAGATCAACAGCGCCCTTGGAGTCCTTGGAATCGAAGGGGAAGTGCCCCGGGTGGGATTCGAACCCACGCTGTATGGTGTTTGAGACCACTGCCTCTTCCGCTGGGCTACCGGGGCATCCTTCGAAACGAAGGTCATTGGCAACCTGCTGTGCCTCAAACATACAGGACCTAGGTAGGCTCATGTAGCAGTACCTGCCCTGCAACGAGGAGCCCCCGTGACCGCCCCCGAGTCGCCCCAGCCCGCCGACGACGCCGAGGCGCCGCACGTTCCGCCGCTGACGACCCGTGTCGTCATCGCCGAGGACGAGGCCCTGATCCGCCTCGACCTCAAAGAGATGCTCGAAGAAGAGGGCTACACGGTCGTCGGCGAGGCCGGGGACGGCGCCAGGGCCGTCGAGCTCGCCCGCGAGCACCGCCCCGACCTCGTCATCCTCGACGTGAAGATGCCCGTCCTCGACGGCATCTCCGCCGCCGAGAAGATCGCCGGCGAGTCCATCGCCCCCGTCCTCATGCTCACCGCCTTCTCGCAGCGCGAGCTGGTCGAGCGAGCCCGGGACGCCGGTGCCATGGCGTACCTGGTGAAGCCGTTCAGCAAGAGCGACGTGGTGCCGGCCATCGAGATGGCGGTCTCCCGGTTCGCGGAGCTGCGGGCCCTGGAGAAGGAGGTCGCGGACCTCTCGCAGCGTCTGGAGACCCGGAAGCTGGTGGACCGGGCCAAGTCGGTCCTGCAGACCCAGTACGGACTGACGGAGCCCGCCGCGTTCCGCTGGATCCAGAAGACGTCGATGGACCGCCGCATGTCGATGCAGCAGGTCGCCGAGGCGGTCATCGAGGACGCCGAGGAGAAGAAGGCGGCCAAGAACAAGGAGCAGTGAGCGGCTCCGTACGTACGGAAGAAGGCCCGTCCCCACGGCGTTGTGGGGGCGGGCCTTCGGCTTCCGTACGGGCGGGGAGGTCAGTCCTCGCCGAGGTACGTCTTGCGGACGTCGTCGTTGACGAGGAGGTCCTGTCCGGTGCCGGACAGCTTGATGGTGCCGACCTCCAGGACGTATCCGTGGTCCGCGAGGGAGAGGGCGGCCTGCGCGTTCTGCTCGATGAGCAGGATCGTCATGCCCTCGGACTTCAGGGTGGCGATGGTCTCCATGATCTTCTGCATCATGATGGGCGAGAGGCCCATGGAGGGCTCGTCCAGCATGAGGAGCTTGGGCTCGGACATGAGGGCCCGGCCCATCGCCAGCATCTGCTGCTCACCGCCGGAGAGGGTTCCCGCGGCCTGCTTGCGACGTTCGCCCAGGATGGGGAAGAGGTCGTAGGACTTCTGGATGTCCCGCTCGATGCCGCCCTTGTCCTTGCGGAGGAAGGCGCCGAGCCGCAGGTTCTCCTCGATGGAGAGCCGGGGGAAGATGTGGCGTCCTTCGGGGGAGTGGGCGAGGCCGAGCGAGACGACCCTGTGGGCCGGGATGCCGTTGAGCTCCTGGCCGTCGAAGGAGATCCTGCCCGCGGTGGGCTTGATGAGGCCCGAGAGGGTGCGCAGGGTGGTGGTCTTGCCGGCGCCGTTGGTGCCGATGAGGGCGACGACCTGGCCCGCCTCGACGGAGAAGGAGATGCCCTTGACGGCCTCGATCTTGCCGTAGGCGACCCTGAGGTCCTCGACCTCCAGGAGTGCGGTCACTTGGAGTCTCCTTCGGTGGTGCTGTTCGCGTCGCCGGTGCCGGTCTTGGCGGGGGTGTCCGCGTCGTCCGGTGCGGCGGAGGGACCGGTGTCGGCGTCCGTGTCGGCCGCCGGGTCCGTGTCGGCCGGGGCCGCGGCGTCCGCGTCCGTGCCCGCGTCCGCAGCGGTGTCCGCGTCCGCGTCCGTTTCCGCGGCCGGGACCGGCGCCGGGGCCGGTCCCGTGGTGCCGTGGGCGTGGGCCTCGGCGGCCTCGACCTCGGCGGCCTCCTCCGCGCCGGGCGCGCCCTCGTACGGCGTGCCCAGGTAGGCGGCGACGACGCGCTCGTCGTTCTGGACGACCTCGGAGGTGCCCTCGACGAGCTTCTCGCCCTGGACGAGGACGGCGACCCGGTCGCACAGCTTGAAGATGAACTTCATGTCGTGCTCGATGACCAGGACGGCGATGCCGAGGTCGCGGATGGCGAAGACGAGTTCCTCGGTGGTGCGGGTCTCGCTCTGGTTCATGCCTGCGGTGGGCTCGTCGAGCAGGAGCAGGCCGGGGTCGCTGGCGAGGGCGCGGGCGATCTCCAGCTTGCGCTGCTCGCCGTAGGGGAGGTTCCGGGCGAGGTGTTCGGCCTTGTTGGCGAGGCCGACGAACTCCAGGAGTTCCATGGCCCGGTTCCGGGAGGCGGTTTCGGCCTTCTTGAAGCCGGGGCCGCGCAGGAGGGCGGACCAGAGGCCCTCCTTGGTCCGGGTGTGCCGGCCGACGAGGACGTTCTCCAGGACCGTCATGTTGGAGAAGAGGCGGATGTTCTGGAAGGTGCGGGCGATGCCGGCCTGGGTGACCAGGTGGGGCTTCGGGGGGAGGACGGTGCCCTTGTAGCTGACCTGTCCCTCGGTGGGGACGTAGAGGCCGGTGAGGCAGTTGAAGAAGGTCGTCTTGCCGGCGCCGTTGGGGCCGATGAGTCCGACGATCTCGCCCTCGCGGACGGTGAGGTTGACGTCGCGGACGGCGGTGAGGCCGCCGAAGCGCATGGTCACGCCGCTGGCGTCGAGGACGGTGGCGGCCGTGGCGGTGTCCTTGGTGATGGTGGTCATGGCGTCACGCCCCCGCCTTCGCCGTGCCGATGCCCGACTCCTCGGAGGGTCGTGGTTCGGGTACGGCGGGCTGCTCGTCGTTCTCGTGGAATTCCAGCTTCGCGCGCTTGTTGGCGATCAGGCCCTCGGGGCGGAAGCGCATGAGGAGGATCAGCGCGATGCCGAAGCCGAGGAGCTGGTAGTCCTGGAGGAACTGCAGCTTGGCCGGGATCAGGAAGAGGAGCGCGGAGCCCAGGATGGGTCCGTTGATGGTGCCCATGCCGCCGAGGATGACGGCGGCGAGGAGGAACGCGGAGTTCGGCGGCACGGGGCCGGCGAAGACGTAGTTCTCGGGGACGACCGTGGTGTTGACGTGGGCCTGGACGGTGCCGGCGAGGCCGGCGAGGGCGGCGCCGAGGGCGAAGGCGACGAGCTTGACGCGGAAGCCGTTGATGCCCATGGCGGTGGCGGCGGTCTCGTCCTCGCGGATGGCGACCCAGGCGCGGCCGATGCGGCTGTTGGCGGCGCGGGAGAAGACGATGATGACCAGGGCCATGACCAGGATCATCAGCAGGTAGTAGTTGGCGTAGGCGCCGAGTTCGACACCGAGGACGGTGTGGGACTCGCCGAAGTTGTACCCGAAGAACTCCAGCTGGGGGATGTTCGGGATGCCGTTGGGTCCGTTGGTGATCTTCGGTCCGGAGGTGCCGTCGAGGTTGCCCATGGCGATGCGGAAGATCTCTCCGAAGCCGAGGGTGACGATGGCGAGGTAGTCGCCGCGCAGGCGCAGGGTGGGTGCGCCGATGACCACGCCGAAGACCAGGGAGGCGGCCATGCCGGTGAGCGCCGAGGCCCAGAAGGGGAACTGGACGCCGAAGGCGGAGGAGGTGGCGCCGGAGACCAGGGCGGCGGTGTAGGCGCCGACGCCGAGGAAGGCGACGTAGCCGAGGTCGAGGAGGCCGGCGAGGCCGACGACGATGTTCAGGCCGAGGGCGACGGTCGCGAAGATGAGGATGTTGACCGCGATGAGGGTGTAGGTGTCGCCGCTCTGCTGGATGAAGGGGAAGGCGATCGCGGCGACGAGGCTCGCGGTGACGGTGACCTGGCGGTTCCGGGCGGTGATCGCCGAGATGCGGGCGATGAGGCCGGACTTGATCAGGGCCGTGGCGGTGAAGCCGACGAGGATCAGGAAGGCGATGAAGAGCTGGGGCTCGGAGTCGTCGGTGTCGATGCCGAAGGTGACGACGAAGAGGCCGATCGCGAAGACGACGACGATGAGCAGGATCTCGGCCCAGGAGGGGAGTTCCTTGGCCGGGGCGGCCTTGCGGGTGTCGTCGGGGAGCTTGTAGGCGGCGATGGCGGGTACGGCGGAGGCGAGGACGGCGACGCCGGCTCCGGGCTCCAGGTCGACCAGGGCTCCCAGCTCGACGATGATCGCGAGCGCGGTGAAGAGGGTGGTGGCGAAGGTGCCGAGGGCCAGGATCCAGGTGGCCTTGCGGGCGCCGGTGGGGGTGAGCCAGCCGAGGCCCTTGATGCCGAGCGCGGAGAGCGCGTGGGCGGCGGTGAGGACGGCTCCGACGAGGGTGAGGAGCTGGAGTTCGGCCGGGTAGCCGTAGACGGTGAGGTTGCCGGGGAAGGCGGTGGTCCACGTCCAGGCGAGGAAGGTGCTGACGACGGTGACGAGGCTGCCGCCGACGACGGCCCACAGGAGTGCGGCGGGCTTCGGCGTGGCCGGGTTCTTGGGCAGGTTTTCGGTCATGGTGCTCACGCCCTGTCCGCGACGCGTTCGCCGAGCAGGCCCTGGGGCCGCACGAGGAGTACGAGGATGAGGAGGACGAAGGCCCACACGTTGGCCCAGGCGCCGCCGCCGAGCTGCTGCATGCCGGGGACGTCCTCGATGTAGGCGATCGAGAGGGATTCGGCGATGCCGAGGACGACGCCGCCGACCATGGCGCCGTAGATGTTGCCGATGCCTCCGAGGACGGCCGCGGTGAAGGCCTTGAGGCCGAGGATGAAGCCCATCTCGAAGTTGATCTGGCCCTTGTCGACGCCGTAGGCGACGGCGGCGACGGCGGCGAACGCGGCACCGATGGCGAAGGCCATGACGATGATGCGGTCGGTGTTGATGCCCATCAGCTTGGCGGTGTCGGGGTCCTGTGCGGTGGCCTGCATGGCGCGGCCGCTGCGGCTCTTGGAGACGAAGACGCCGAGGGCGAGCATGCACAGGGGCGCGAGGGCGAGGACGAAGGCGTCGGCGCGCTGGATCGACAGGTTTCCGGCGATCTGGAAGGCCTCGCCCTTGAATTCGGGGAAGCTGACGGCCTTCTTGGCGTCCGGGTAGAACTGCCAGACCAGTTGCTGGAGGGCGATGGACAGGCCGATCGCGGTGATGAGGGGTGCCAGCCGGGGGGCGCCGCGCAGGGGGCGGTAGGCGAAGCGCTCGGCGGCGGTGGCGACGGCCACGGAGGCTATCGCGCCACCGACGATCATGAGCGGTATCGCCACCAGCAGGGACGTTCCGCTCGGGAGAGCGGTGTAGGTGGTGAGGGCACCGAAGCCCCCGATCATGAAGATCTCGCCGTGGGCGAAGTTGATGAGCTGGACGATGCCGTAGACCATGGTGTACCCGATGGCGATGAGGCCATAGAGGGCACCGAGGGCCAGGCCGTTGGCCAGCTGTTGCGGCAGTTCGTGCACCGCAGGCCTCCGATGAGCTTGTCGGATAAGACTCCGCGCGAGGGCGCTGTTTGCGCCCTCGCGCGGCTTGGGTCAGGTGGTGCGGGGTTCCGGCCGGGGCCGGGGTGGTGACGGGGGGTGCTGCTGTCCTACGGGATTACTGGTTGAACGTGTCGCTCTTGACGTCGATCCACTTGCCGCCCTCGACCTTGTAGACCGTGAGCTGCTTGTTGGTGGTGTCGCCGAACTCGTCGAAGGAGACCTTGCCGGTCACGCCGTCGAAGGAGACCTTGCCCAGGGCCTCGGTGACCTTGGCGCGGGCGTCGGAGGGGAGCTTGCCGCTGTTGGCGGCGACGACGGCCTTGACGGCCTGGATGACGGCCCAGCCGGCGTCGTAGGAGTAGCCGCCGTAGGCCGCGTAGGGGTCCTTGTAGCCGCCGGCGTTGTAGTCCGCGATGAACTTCTTGGCGGTGTCGAGCTTCTCGACCGGGTAGCCGATGGAGGTGGCGAGGTCGCCGTCGTTGGCCTCGGCGGAGGCGCTGATGAAGGCGGGGTCGTAGATGCCGTCGCCGCCCATGACGGGGATCTTGGCGCCGGTCTTCTTGATCTGGTCGGAGAGCAGGCCGCCCTCGGGGTACTGGCCGCCGAAGTAGACGGAGTCGGCGCCGGAGGACTTGACCTTGTCGGCGGTGGCCGAGAAGTCGGTCTCCTTGACGGTGACGTGGTCGGTGCCGACGACCTGGCCGCCGAGGCGCTTGAACTCGTCGCTGAAGATCGCGGCGAGGCCGGCGCCGTAGGTCTGCTTGTCGTCGACGACGTAGACCTTCTTCTTGCCGGCGTCCTTGAAGAGGTACTGGGCGGCGAACTTGCCCTGGACCACGTCGGTGGCGGCGGTGCGGAAGTAGGTGGGGAAGGGGCGCTTGAACTCGCCCTTGCCCCAGTTGTCGCCCTGGCTGAGCGCCGGGTTGGTGTTGGCGGGGGAGACCTGGGCCAGCTTGGCGGCGGCGAAGACGCCCTGCATCTGCTGGGAGACGCCGGAGTTCAGGGGGCCGACGACGCCGAGGACGTCCTTGTTGCCGACCAGCTTGGTGGCGTTGGCCTGGCCGGAGGCGGGGACGGCCTGGTCGTCCAGGGCCTCGATCTTGAAGGTGACGCCGGGAACCTCGTTGTTCTTGTTCGCGGTCTTGACCGCGAGGTCCACGGAGTTCTTGATGCCCTGGCCGAGGGCGGAGAGCGAGCCGGTCAGGGGGGCGTCGACGCCGATGACGACGGTCGTGGTGCTGCCACCGCCACCGTTTCCGTCGCCGGAGCCGCCCTTGTCGTCGCGCGAACCGCAGGCGGTGAGGGTGAGCGCTCCGGTGGTGAGCACACTGGTGAGGATGATGAGTGAACGGTGTCGCACGAAGAATCCTTTCCCTGGCGCGGCCCCCTCGAGCTGAGGCGGTGCCGTGGAGCTGTGTAGCTAGAGGTGCCGTTCTCGATGCCGGGCCGTACTGGTTCGAGCGGGGCCGTGCAGTGGAAGCGCCCGGCGGCGCGGTGACTGGCCGTGACTCTAAGCGCAGGTGGGGAGGGTCGGGGAGCGCCGGGGTCATGATGTGACTGTCTTGTTATGCCGACGGGCGGATGCCGTGTGCATCGGGTGGGCAAATCGGGTCGTATTGGGCTGTAGCGCGGTGTTCACATAGTGAGAATCCCCAGTTCCGCTAAGGGGCTTGGGCGGATCATGCTCCTGACGGGCCCCTTCGAGGGGTATCCGGATATCGGACAGTGGTCTTTCCGTGAGCGGACGGAGGAGCCGACCGTGGCACCCCGCCGGAACATTGCGCGGTCGTTACGCAGGGTTACGAAGGTGCTGGCCGAGATCGTTCGATCGGCGTGCCGGGTCGGGTCGTCCGGCCGGCGCCGGCGGTCACGGGCGCCAGTTCTCCGAACTCCCCGTCGCGCCCTTCGCCTCCTCGCAGCGCCGTCGCGACTCCCGGTCGGCGAAGGCCGAGGCGGCCGCCCGCCCGGCCCGCCGCTCCTCCGCCCGGGCCGCCGCGAGGACCTCGTCGTGGATCTCGTACTGCTCGTTGGAGAGGCCCTTCTGCTCCCAGTCCAGACCCGCCCACGCGCTGCCCTTCAGGGCCTCCTCCACCCAGTACGACACGAGGTCGGCGCAGATGTCCGCGGGGGTCCTGGCGGGGGGCCCGGACTCCTCGGGCGTTCCGCAGCCGCCCGCCAGGGCCAGCGCGCAGGCGGTCAGGACCGCGGCGAGCGCGGCCCCGGCGGTGCCGGATCGCCGGCCCTTCAAGGGAGTCGGACCCGCGGCTTCGGGAGGAGGCGGACGGAGATCGCGTCCGGCCGGTATGCGATGTCGGCGGTGTGACAGGGCGTGTCGGGTGTGTCAGGGGTGACTGCGTTGAATCCGGGGGGAGTTGAGGCGGAGGCGGGGTGTGCGACGGGCTGCGCGGCGGTCATGGGGGCCCTCGGCGGGTGCGTGGGCGAACGGGCGGGCGGACGGGCGGCCGGACGGGCGGGCCGGGTCCTCCCCGTGGGGAGGCCCGCCAGTGAAGCGCCTCGGACCGCGAGGGGCAAGAGGGTCCGTGAGAAAGGGAGTTGGCGCGAAAACGCCGACGGGGGCGGTGCTTCTCGCACCGCCCCCGCAGGGCTCGTCCGCACGGGACCTCGTCCACGCCGGACCGGCCCGGTCGGTGCGGGACTTCAGGAGCCGTTCGGCCGGCCCCTCGTACAGGTCTCAGGCGCTCGCGCCCGGCACGTTCTCCGCGTCCTTGGGGGTGACCTCGCGCAGCAGGCAGGTCAGCCGGGCCGAGCAGACCCGCCGGTCCTGCTCGTCGGTGATCACGATCTCGTACGTGGCGGTGGACCGCCCGCGGTGCACCGGGGTCGCCACGCCGGTCACCAGGCCGCTGCGGACCCCGCGGTGGTGGGTGCAGTTGAGGTCGACGCCGACGGCGATGCGGGAGACCCCGCCGTGCAGCATCGAGCCCACGGAGCCCAGCGTCTCGGCGAGGACCGCCGACGCCCCGCCGTGCAGCAGCCCGTAAGGCTGCGTGTTGCCCTCCACCGGCATGGTGCCGACGACCCGCTCGGCCGAGGCCTCCAGGATCTGCACGCCCATCCGGTTGCCGAGGTGCCCCGCCGAGAAGAGGGCCGGGAGGTCGATGCCGAGCGCCGCGTATTCGTCGATGACCTCCTGCGGGAACTTCACGTGCTGCTGTTCACCCATGGCCCGGCTCCGTTCGTCTTCGTACGCTGGTCGCTGATCGTTCGATCGCGTGGTTCCGCCTGAGCAAACGCTTAGGCGGAGGGCGATTGTTCCAGACGGACGATGACGGACTTGCTCGCGGGGGTGTTGCTGACGTCCGCCGTCGACTCCAGCGGCACCAGGACGTTCGTCTCCGGGTAGTAGGCCGCCGCGCATCCCCGGGCCGTCGGGTAGTGCACCACCCGGAAGCCGGGCGCCCGCCGCTCCACGCCGTCCGTCCACTCGCTCACCAGGTCCGCGTACGCCCCGTCGGCCAGGCCGAGGGCCGCCGCGTCCTCCGGGTGCACCAGGACGACCCTGCGGCCCCCCTTGATGCCCCGGTAGCGGTCGTCCAGTCCGTAGATCGTGGTGTTGTACTGGTCGTGCGAGCGCAGCGTCTGGAGGAGCAGCCGGCCCTCCGGCACCCTCGGGTACTCGACGGGCGCGGCCGTGAAGTTCGCCTTGCCGGTCCTCGTGGGGAAGCGGCGCTCGTCGCGCGGGGCGTGCGGCAGCGCGAAGCCGCCGGGATCGGCCGCGAGCCGGGCGTTGAAGTCCTGGAAACCGGGCACCACGCGTGCGATGCGGTCCCGGATCCGGGCGTAGTCGGCCTCGAACTCCTCCCAGGGCGTGGCCGATCCGTCGCCGAGGACCGCGCGGGCCATCCGGGCCACGATCGCCGGCTCGGACAGCAGATGGGGACCGGCCGGGGGCAGGTTGCCCCGGGAGGCGTGCACCAGGCTCATCGAGTCCTCGACCGTCACGAACTGCCGTCCGCCCTTCTGGACGTCCTTGTCGGTGCGGCCGAGGGTGGGCAGGATCAGCGCGCGCGTGCCCGTGACCGCGTGCGAGCGGTTCAGCTTCGTCGACACGTGGACGGTCAGCCGGGCGCGGCGCATCGCCGCCTCCGTCACCTCCGTGTCGGGCGTCGCCCCCACGAAGTTGCCGCCCATGGCGAAGAACACCTTCGCCTCGCCGTCGCGCAGCGCCTGGATCGAGCGGACCACGTCGAAGCCGTGGTGGCGGGGCGAGACGATCCCGAACTCCTTGTCCAGGGCGTCGAGGAACGCGGGCGCGGGGCGCTCGAAGATGCCCATCGTCCGGTCGCCCTGCACGTTCGAGTGGCCGCGCACCGGACAGACGCCCGCGCCCGGCCGTCCGATGTTGCCCCGCAGGAGCAGCAGGTTGACCACCTCGCGGATGGTCGGCACGGAGTGCTTGTGCTGGGTGAGGCCCATCGCCCAGCAGACGATGGTGCGCTCCGAGGAGAGGACCATCTCCAGGGCCCGCTCGATCTCGGAGCGCTCCAGGCCGGTCGCGGCGAGGGTCTCGTCCCAGTCGGCCTCCTCGGCGGCCGCCGCGAACTCCTCGTAGCCGTGGGTGTGTTCGCGTACGAACTCCTCGTCGACGGCGCCGGGGGTCGCCAGGACCAGCTTGTTGAGGAGGCGGAAGAGGGCCTGGTCGCCGCCGATCCGGATCTGGAGGAAGAGGTCGGTGAGCGCGGCGCCCCGGACCATGCCGAGGGGGGTCTGCGGGTTCTTGAACCGCTCCAGGCCGGCTTCCGGCAGCGGGTTGACCGAGATGATCCGGGCGCCCGCGGCCTTCGCCTTCTCCAGGGCGGACAGCATCCGGGGGTGGTTCGTCCCCGGGTTCTGCCCGGCCACGACGATCAGGTCCGCCTTGTGCAGGTCCTCCAGGGAGACGCTGCCCTTGCCGACGCCGATGGTCTCCGTCAGTGCCGAGCCCGAGGACTCGTGGCACATGTTGGAGCAGTCCGGGAGGTTGTTCGTGCCGAACTCGCGGGCGAAGAGCTGGAGCAGGAAGGCCGCTTCGTTGCTGGTGCGGCCCGAGGTGTAGAAGAGCGCCTCGTCGGGGGAGTCCAGGGCCCGCAGCTCCTCGGCGAGGATCCCGAAGGCCCGCTCCCAGGTCACCGGCTCGTACCGGTCGCCGCCCTCGGGAAGCAGCATCGGCTGGGTGATGCGGCCCTGCTGGCCGAGCCAGTACCCGCTGCGCTCCGCCAGGTCCGCCACGGGGTGCGCGGTGAAGAACTCCGGGGTGACCCGGCGCAGCGTCGCCTCCTCCGCGACGGCCTTCGCGCCGTTCTCGCAGAACTCCGCGACGTGCCGCTTGTCCTCCTCGGGCCAGGCGCAGCCCGGACAGTCGAAGCCGTCCTTCTGGTTGACCTTCAGGAGGGTCCGCGCGGTGCGCAGGGACCCCATCTGCTCCCGGGCGATCCGCAGGGTGTGTCCGACGGCGGGCAGCCCGGCGGCTGCGTGCTGCGGCGGCGTGACCTGCGGTGCGTCCTGGACCGGGTCACCGGCCGGCGGCTTGCTGACCATCGCGCTCTCCCTTGAGCGGTCGTCCTTCGGCGTACGTCTCCGATCCTGTCACGCGGCACCGACAGCCCGGCACCCCGGCCGGTGAGGAGGGGATTGTCGGTGGGCCGTGGCAGGATCGTCCCGTGGCCCAGACAGCATCGAAGAACACCGCAGACACCCGTCCCCGCCTGCTCCTGATGGACGGGCACTCGCTCGCGTACCGGGCGTTCTTCGCGCTGCCCGCGGAGAACTTCACCACCGCGACGGGACAGCCGACGAACGCGATCTACGGATTCGCCTCGATGCTGGCGAACACGCTGCGCGACGAGTCGCCCACCCACTTCGCGGTCGCGTTCGACGTGTCCCGCAAGACCTGGCGGTCGGAGGAGTTCCCGGAGTACAAGGCGAACCGCTCGAAGACCCCCGACGAGTTCAAGGGGCAGGTCGAGCTGATCGGCGAGCTGCTCGACGCGATGCACGCGCAGCGCTTCGCCGTCGACGGCTTCGAGGCGGACGACGTCATCGCGACCCTCGCCACGCAGGCCGAGGCCGAGGGCTTCGACGTGCTGATCGTCACCGGCGACCGGGACTCCTTCCAGCTCGTCACCGACCACGTCACCGTGCTCTACCCGACCAAGGGCGTCTCCGAGCTGACCCGCTTCACCCCGGAGAAGATCCAGGAGAAGTACGGTCTGAGCCCCTCGCAGTACCCCGACTTCGCGGCCCTGCGCGGCGACCCGTCGGACAACCTGCCGGGCATCCCCGGGGTCGGCGAGAAGACCGCCGCGAAGTGGATCAACCAGTTCGGCTCCTTCGACCAGCTCGTCGAGCGCGCCGAGGAGGTCAAGGGCAAGGCCGGGCAGAACTTCCGGGACCACCTGGAAGCGGTGAGGCTCAACCGGCGCCTGACCGAGATGGTCCGGGACGTCGAGCTGTCGAAGACGGTGGCCGACCTCGCCCGCGAGCCCTACGACCGCGCGGCCCTCGCCCTCGTCCTCGACACCCTGGAGATCCGCAACCCCTCCCTGCGCGAGCGGCTCCTCGCCGTCGACCCCGGCTCCGCCGAGGAGGACGTCCCGCCGCCCGCCGCCGGCGTCGAGCTGGACGCCTCCGTCCTCTCCGCGGGTGAGCTCGCTCCCTGGCTCGCCGAGCACGGCACCGGGCCCCTCGGCGTCGCCACCGTCGACAGCTGGGCCCTCGGCACCGGAAACGTCGCCGAGGTCGCCCTCGCCGCCGCCGGGGGAGCCGCCGCCTGGTTCGACCCCAGCGAGCTCGACGAGGCCGACGAGCGGGCCTGGGCCGGGTGGATCTCCGACCCCGACCGCCCCAAGGTGATGCACAACGCCAAGGGCGCCATGCGGGTCTTCCCCGAGCACGGCTGGAGCGTCGCGGGCGTCGCCATGGACACCGCCCTCGCCGCCTACCTCGTCAAGCCCGGCCGCCGCTCCTTCGCCCTGGACGCGCTCTCCGTCGAGTACCTCGGCCGCGAGCTGGCCCCCGCGGCCGCCTCCGACGGGCAGCTCGCCTTCGGCGCCGACGACACCGCCGAGGCCGAGGCCCTCATGGCCCAGGCCCGCGCCGTCCTCGACCTCGGCGGGGCCTTCGAGGAGCGGCTCGGCGAGGTCGGGGCCCGCGAGCTCCTCCACGAGGTCGAGCTGCCCACCTCCGTCCTCCTCGCCCGTCTTGAGCGGCACGGCATCGCCGCCGACCGCGAGCACCTGGAGGCCATGGAGCAGCAGTTCGCCGGCGCCGTCCAGCAGGCGGTGAAGGAGGCGCACGCCTCCGTGGGCCACGAGTTCAACCTCGGCTCGCCCAAGCAGCTCCAGGAGGTCTTCTTCGGCGAGCTGAACCTCCCGAAGACCAAGAAGACCAAGACCGGGTACACCACCGACGCCGACGCGCTCGCCTGGCTGGCCGGCCAGACCGAGCACGAACTGCCCGTGATCATGCTCCGCCACCGCGAGCAGGCCCGGCTCCGCTCCACGGTCGAGGGCCTGATCAAGACCGTCGCCGCCGACGGCCGGATCCACACCACCTTCAGCCAGACCGTCGCCGCCACCGGCCGCCTCTCCTCCACCGACCCGAACCTGCAGAACGTGCCGGTGCGCACCGACGAGGGCCGGGCCATCCGGCACGGCTTCGTCGTCGGCGAGGGCTTCGAGGCCCTGATGACCGCCGACTACAGCCAGATCGAGCTGCGGGTCATGGCCCACCTCTCCGAGGACGAGGGCCTCATCGAGGCCTTCGCCTCCGGCGAGGACCTGCACACCACCGTCGCCTCCCAGGTCTTCGGCGTCGAGCGGTCCGCCGTCGACGCCGAGATGCGCCGCAAGATCAAGGCCATGTCGTACGGCCTGGCCTACGGCCTCTCCGCCTTCGGCCTCGCGCAGCAGCTCACCATCGACCCGGCCGAGGCCCGGATCCTGATGGAGACCTACTTCGAGCGCTTCGGCGGGGTGCGGGACTACCTGCGCCGGGTCGTCGACGAGGCCCGCGCCACCGGGTACACCGAGACGATGCTGGGCCGCCGCCGCTACCTGCCCGACCTCAACAGCGACAACCGGCAGCGCCGCGAGGCCGCCGAGCGGATGGCGCTCAACGCCCCCATCCAGGGCACCGCCGCCGACATCGTGAAGATCGCCATGCTGAACGTCGACCGGGCGCTCACGGAGGCGGGCCTCACCTCCCGGATGCTCCTCCAGGTCCACGACGAGATCGTGCTCGAACTCGCCCCCGGCGAGCGCGAGCAGGTCGAGGCCCTGGTCCGCGAGCAGATGTCCGCGGCGGCCCACCTGCGCGCCCCGCTCGACGTCTCCGTCGGCGTCGGCCGGGACTGGGACTCCGCCGCGCACTGACCCCACCCGCCCCGGGCCCGTACGGACGCCGTACGGGCCCGGGTGCGGGTGGTGTGCGCCGGATGGACCACTCCGGAGGGCGTCCCGGCGGCCGGGCTCATGAAACTGAGCATCATGATCACGAGCCGCCGCGCCCGCCTCCGCGCCTGGGCCCTGCTCGGAGCCGTACTCGGGGCATCGGGCGCCGCCTGGCCCGCCGAGGCGCACCGGGCTCCCGCACTCTGCACCTCGTCCCGCGAACCGGCCCTCGCCGCCCGGCTGTCCCGGGACATCGCGACGGCGCTCAAGGGCCGCGACGGCACGGTCTCCGTCGCCCTGCACGACCCCGCACGCGGACTGCGCTGCCGGCTCGACGACACCCGGGTGTACGACTCCGCCAGCATCGCCAAGATCCTCATCCTGGAGGCCGTCCTCGGACGGGCGGCGGAGCTGGGCCGCGCGCCCACCCGCCCGGAGTCCCAGCGGATGAGGGCGATGATCACCCGCTCGGACAACAAGGCGGCCGGCGAGCTGTGGAAGGGGCTCTCCCGCGCCCGCCTCGACCGGGTGCTGCGCGACGTCGGGGCCCGGGACACCGTCCTCGGCCACGGCGGCTACTGGGGCCTGACCCGCACCACCGCCCGCGACCAACTGGCCCTCCTGGCCGCGGTGTCCCGCCGCGCCGAGGCGCTGTCCCTGATGGGCCAGGTCGTCCGCGACCAGGCCTGGGGCATTACCTCGGGCGCGCCCCGCACGGTCAAGGTCCACCTCAAGAACGGCTGGCTGCCCCGCACCACCCACGCCTGGCGCGTCCACAGCGTCGGCGTGGTGCGCCCGGCCGCCGTTACGGGCAAGGGGAAGAGCGGGGGAGCGGGCGCCGTCCCGGGGGCGGCCGGCGCCTCGGCGACCGACTACCGGCTCGCCCTCCTGAGCCACGGCAACCCCACCATGCGGTACGGTATCCGCACCCTGGAGGGGGTCGCCCTGGCCGTGCACCGCGGACTCTCCGGCAGCGCGGCGGCCCGCGGCTTCACGCCCTCGGAGAACGTCAGCGAGATCCCGGACGGGAGTGCTCCGACAGGCGCTTCCGGCCCTCCGGCGCCGAACTCCTCAGTTCCGAGTCCTCCCGCTCCCGGTCCCTCCGCTCCGGATCCGGGCTCGGCGCCGGGCTTCCCGCCCGCCGAATCGGCGACGCTCCGAGGAGCCGCGCCCCCGCCCCGTACAGCACGAGCCCGGCGGCGAGCCCGGCGCCGGCCCCGAAGCACGCCGTCGGAATGACGTCCAGGGGCGTCTCGATCCGGTCCCAGCCCCAGTACGCGGCCCAGCGCAGCACCCGGTGGGCGATCCCGGCGAGGACGCAGCCGCCGATGAGCACGGCCGCGACGAGCCGCCCGCGCCGGTCGGGGACCGCCACGCCGGCGGGCAGCTCCGCACCGGGCGCGGTGGCCCGCAGCGCCCGGGCGGCGAACCAGCAGAGGAGCCCCAGGGCCAGCGCCGAACCCCCGTACTGCGCGTACAGGTAGACCGGGAAGCCGGCCACGATCTCGCCGAGGAAGGGGAGCGCGCGGGTGCCCCAGCGGTCGAGGTGGGTGAAGGAGTCCCACACCACGTGGGTCGTGGCGCCCAGCACCGCCGAGACGAGGAACCAGCCCGCGAGCGCGGACGGGGACCGGTCCCGCCACCGGCGGCCCACGACGAGCCCGTACACCCTGCCCCGCCAGCGGGCGGGCAGCAGCGCCACCAGCGGCTCGCGCACGGTCAGCCACAGGGCGACGAGCGCGGCCGCGATCAGGACGTCGGCCGTGACGATCCCGACGGCGGAGTGCGTGACGTCGCCGAAGGCCATCGCGCCGGGCAGCGCCGTCGCGGCGAAGTACGTCATGTCGGGCGCGAAGGAGCCCGCGACGAGGGCGGACGCGACCAGCGGCCCCCGCGCGGTCCCGTCCCGGCGCAGTCCGGGCAGCACGGCGGCGGCATGGCTCAGCGTGAACG
Organism: Streptomyces sp. NPDC086147; assembly: GCF_040702165.1. NCBI lineage: Bacteria > Bacillati > Actinomycetota > Actinomycetes > Kitasatosporales > Streptomycetaceae > Streptomyces > Streptomyces sp. NPDC086147. Next base: position 140,815 of record NZ_JBFBJO010000008.1, read on the forward strand.
GCAAGGAGGGCTCCCGGGGTTCGGACGGCGACGGCTCACGGGCACGGGCGCGGGCCGGTCCGTGATCGACCGCAGTGCAAGAGGCGCCGGACACCCCGGTCGGTTCCCGCCTCCCTTTGATCGGCAGGCGGTCAAGAGGTGACGAAAGAGTGAAACACGGTCAAGGGCCGGTACTCGCCGGTACGGAGTTGGCATAAAGTCGCCGGAGGCCACGCGCGGGGAGCACGGGGCCGCAGTCGATCGGGGAGGGACGACGGATATGGCACCGGACATCGGCCGCCGGCTGCGCAGGGGGGCCACCAGCGGTGCGGTGGTGGCCGCGGCGGTCGCCGCGCTCGCCGCCTCGCAGGCACCGGAGGCGATCCAGCCGACCACGGACAACACCGGCGGCGACCGCGCCGCCGGCACCGGGGAGAGCGCCCCGCCGTCCGACAAGGGCTCCGCCACCGGAGACTCGCCGTACTACACGGCGCTGCCGCCGCTGAACGCGCCGCCCCACCAGCCGGGCCAGCCCGGGACGGGCACCGGTCCGCTCATAGTCACCGGCCCCGCGGAAGCCGGCATACCCGCGACCGTCCTCGCCGCCTACAAGCGCGCCGAGCAGTCGTCCCGCTCGACCGACCCCGGCTGCAACCTGCCGTGGCAACTGCTCGCCGGCATCGGCAAGGTCGAGTCCGGGCAGGCGAGCGGCGGCCGGGTCGACGCCAACGGCACGACCTTCAAGCCGATCCTCGGCCCCGCCCTCAACGGCGTCGGCTTCGCCAACATCTCCGACACCGACGGCGGCGCCTACGACGGCGACAAGGTCCACGACCGCGCCGTCGGCCCGATGCAGTTCATCCCGTCCACCTGGGCCACCTGGGGCCAGGACGCCAACGGCGACGGGAAGAAGGACCCGAACAACATCTACGACGCGGCGCAGGCCGCCGGTCGCTACCTCTGCGCCAACGACCGCAACCTCCTGCTCAAGGCCGACCTCGACCGCGCGGTCCTCAGCTACAACCGCTCGACCGAGTACCTGAACACGGTCCTGTCCTGGTTGGAGTACTACAAGCGCGGCACCCACCAGGTCCCGGACGGCACGGGCGTGCTGCCGATCGACCGCAGCGACAACCGCCGTCCGGGCGGCTTCCCCCGCCCCACCGTGCCGACGTCGCCCGCCCCGACGTCCCCCGCGCCGAAGCCGGGCGCCCAGGACCCGAAGCCGAACCCCGGGACGAGCAAGCCGCCGACCGTCCCGACCAAGCCCCCCACCACCGACCCGACGCCGCCGGTTACCTCGCCGGCCGGGAAGGTGTCGCTGCTCAAGGTCGCGGCCAACGGGCAGCTGACCGCGACCACCGACAGCGACTTCACCGGAGTCCCCCGGGTCGCGGCGCTCGACGCCTCGGGCAAGCCGGTCTCCGGGGTGACGGTCCGCTTCGAGATCGTCGGGACCACCGACACCCGCTTCGCCGGGGGCAAGACCGGAGTCACCGCCACCACCACCGCGGCGGGCGTCGCCTCCGCCCCGGCGCTGCGGGCCGGTGAGCAGACGGGAACGTTCAAGATCCGGGCCACCGTCGTGGGCCGGACCCTGGCCCCGGCCGACTTCGCCGTCTCCGTCACTGAGCGGCGGGCGGACACCCTCGTCCGCGTCGGCGACACCTCCCTGAAGGCCACCACCGGCACCGCCTTCGACCAGCAGGTCCAGGTCAAGGCCACCGACAAGGGAGTCCTCGCCCCCGGCGTGCTCGTCACCGCGGAGATCGTCGACTCGAAGACGGACCCGAAGCCGGTCACCGAGGGCCCGACCTTCAAGACCACGTCCTCCCGCACCGCCACCCTCACGACCGCCACGAACGGCACCCTCGCCTTCGAGGCGGGCGACCTCCTCGCGGGCGACAAGGCGGGCACGTACTACCTCAAGCTGAGCGCGCCCGGCGGCGGCGCCCTCTTCGTCGAGCTCACGGTCGCCGCGCCCTCCACCCCGACCCCGGAGCCGGAGCCCTCCGAGACCGGTACGCCCGAGGCCTCCCCCTCGCCGTCCGCCTCTCCCGCACCGTCCGCCTCCTCGTCACCGTCCACCTCTCCCTCGGCGGCCACCTCCGCGCCGACGGGTTCTCCGTCCCCCTCCGCGTCCAAGGCCTGACCGGCCGCGGCACCGCTTCTCCGCGCCGCCCCTCCGTCCGCACCGGACGGAGGGGCGGCGCTTCGTTCTCCCCCCGGACGTGGCAGGGACGGCGTCACCGCTCCCCTCTGAGCCGCGCGCTGGTGTGCCGGGTCGCCACCACCGCCGACGGATCCTCCGGCCACGGGTGCTTCGGGTACCGCCCCCGCAGCTCCGCCCGCACCGCGCGGTAGCCGTCCCGCCAGAACGACGCCAGGTCGGAGGTCACCGCCGCCGGCCGCCCGGCGGGGGAGAGGAGATGGACGAGCACCGGAACCCCCGCCACCCGGGGCGTCTCGGCCAGACCGAACATCTCCTGGAGCTTCACCGCGAGCACCGGCCGATCGCCCCCGTACTCCACCCGTATCCGCGAACCGCTCGGCACCTCGATCCGCTCCGGCGCCAGCTCGTCCAGCCGGCCCGCCTCGCCCGTCGCCCACGGCAGCAGCCGCCGCAGGGCCTCACCGGCGCCGATCCGCCCCAGGTCGGCGCGGCGCCCGGCCCGGGACAGCTCCGGCTCCAGCCACTCCCCGGCCCGGTCGACCAGCGCCTCCTCCGACACGTCCGGCCACGGCTCGCCCACCTCCCGGTGGAGGAACGCCAGCCGCTCGCGCAGCTCCCCGGCCTCCCGGCTCCACCGCAGCAGCCCGAGCCCCTCGCGCCGCAGGCCGTCGAGCAGGGCCTCCCGGACCAGCGCCCGGTCGGCCCCGGCCCCCAGGGGACGGACCGTCAGCTCGACCGCGCCCAGCCGGTCCACCGAGCGCGCGACCACGTCCCCGTCCTCCCAGCGGACCTCCTCGCCGGTGGACCGCAGGTGCCCGGCCGCCCGCCGCGCCACCGCCTCGTCCACCGCCGCCGCGAGCCGCACCCGCGCCGTGGCGTCCCGGGCCGTGCGGTCCGCCACCGCCACGGCCAGCCACGGAGCGGACCGCAGCCCGGAACCCTCGGCGAGCCGCGCCCCGCTCCCCGACACCATCAGATGGCCGCCCTGCTCCCGGGCCCTGGCCACCCGCTCGGGGAAGGCGAGCGCCGTCACCAGACCGGCCACGGCGTCCTCGCTCTCCCCGACCGCCGGAGCGCCGCCGTCGTTTCCGCCGGCCACCGCCTCGCCGGCCGCCCGCTCCAGACGGCGCGCCTCCGCCTTCCACCGCGCTCCGTACCCGTCCGCGCCCCGGCGGGCCGCCCGCCAGGCCGCCGCCAGGTCGTCCCCGTAGTCGCGCGGCGGCTCCTCGCTGAGCAGCGCCACCACCTCGGCGGCCCGCCGGACCCCGACCTCCGGCGCACCGTCCAGCAGGGCCCGGCCCAGCCGCGGGTGGAGCCCGAGCCGGGACATCCGCGTCCCCCGCTCCGTGGCCCGGCCCGTCGCGTCCACGGCCCCGATCGACCCGAGGACCGCACGGGCCGCCTCCATCGCCCCGGCCGGCGGCGCGTCGAGCAGCGCGAGCCCCCCGGCCGTCGGGTCGCCCCAGCAGGCGGCCCGCAGGGCGAAGTCCGCCAGGTCCGCGATCCTGATCTCGGGCGACGGGAACCGCGCCCGGCCGCCGTCCTCCGCCTCCGCCCAGCAGCGGTAGACCACGCCGGGAGCCTCGCGTCCCGAGCGCCCGGCCCGCTGCGCCGCCGCGGCCGCCGACACCGGCACCGTCGCCAGCGACCCGAGCCCCCGGGCGTGGTCCGTCCGGGGCTCCCGCGCGAGCCCCGAGTCGACCACGATCCGCACCCCCGGAACCGTCAGGCTCGACTCCGCCACCGACGTCGAGAGCACCACCCGGCGCCGCCCGCCCGGCTCGGCGCCCCGCAGCACCGCGTCCTGCACCGCCGCCGGGGCCCGCCCGTGCAACTGGAGCACCTCGGCGTCCAGACCGGACAGCAGCCCCGCCGTCCGCGCGATCTCCCCCGTGCCGGGCAGGAAGCAGAGGACGTCGCCCTCGTGCCGCTCCAGGGCGAGCCGGACCGTCGCCGCCACGTGCCGCAGCAGCGCCGGATCCACCCAGGTGCCGTGCGCGGGTCTGATCCCGGCGGGCGGCGCGGCGAACCGGACCCCGTACCCGTGCCCCTCGCCCTCGCCCTCGCTCCGCACGATCGGCGCGGGCCCGGCGCCGTCGAGGGAGGTCAGCAGTCGCGCCCAGGCCTCGGCGTCGCTCGTCGCCGAGGCCGCGATCAGCCGCAGCTCCGGCCGCAGGGCCGCCCGCACGTCCACCAGGAACGCCATCGCCGTGTCGGCGTCCAGGTGCCGTTCGTGGCACTCGTCGAGCAGCACCACATCGACCCCCGCCAGCTCCGGGTCGCGCTGGAGCCGCTGGAGCAGGATGCCCGTGGTCACCACCTCGACCCGGGTCGCGGGCCCGGCCCGCCGCTCGCCGCGCACCGAGAAGCCGACCGCGCCGCCGACCTCCTCGCCGAGCAGCCACGCCATCCGCCGGGCCGCCGCCCGCACCGCCATCCGGCGCGGCTCGGCCACCAGCACCCGGCACGCCGGTCCGTCTCCCATGAGCCGCGCGAGGGCCAGCGGCACCAGCGTCGTCTTGCCGGTGCCGGGAGGAGCGGACAGCACCGCCGTGCCGCGCTCCGCGAGCGCGGAGAGCAGCTCGGGGACGGCATGGCGGACGGGGAGACGGTCGAGCGCTTCGTTTCGGATCACGCACTCAGTCTCGTACGGGCAAGGAAAAGGTGGGCGCCGTTGTCCACAGGGCCCACTTGTAAGTACGACTGGTAATAAGTACGACTGGGTGGGGCTGCCGGTGAAGCGGGGCCGCCGACGAAGCCGACGCCCCGGCTCTCCCTCTCCGCTGCCCCGGCTCTCCCCCTCCGCTACCCCGCTCGCCCGTGCACGAAGGCCTACCCCTCCCGCTCGCACACGAAGATCGCCGTCCCCGGGATCAGGTTCCCCCGCAGCGGGGACCAGCCGCCCCACTCCTGACCGTTCCAGGCCGGCCACTCCGGCTCGACCAGGTCCACGAGGCGGAACCCGCCGGCCACCACGTCCCGCACCCGGTCCCCGAGCGTCCGGTGGTGCTCCACGTACACCGCCCGCCCCTCCTCGTCCTGCTCGACGTACGGCGTGCGGTCGAAGTAGGAGGCCGCGACCGAGAGCCCCTCGGGCCCCGGCTCGTCGGGGAAGGCCCAGCGGATCGGGTGCGTCACCGAGAACACCCAGCGGCCGCCCGGCCGCAGCACCCGGCGCACCTCCCGGAACACCCGTACCGGATCGGCGACGAACGGCACCGCCCCGTACGCCGAGCAGGCCAGGTCGAAGGAGCCGTCCCGGAACGGCAGCGCCCCCGCGTCGGCCTCCACGAGCGGCACCCCGCCGCCGATCCGCAGCGCGTGCTGGAGCTGCCGGTGCGAGAGGTCGAGCGCCACCGGCCGCGCCCCCCGCGCCGCCAGCCACCGCGAGCACTGCGCGGCGCCCGCGCCGATCTCCAGGACGTCGAGGCCCTTCAGCGAGGCGGCCGGACCGAGGAGCCCGGCCTCGGCCTCGTCGAGCCCCTCGGGGCCCCACACGAACCGGTCGTCGCCGAGGAAGGAGCCGTGCTCGCTCTGGTACTCGTCGGCGTTGCGGTCCCACCATCCGCGGCTCGCCCGGCTGCTCTCCGCGTCCCCCGCGTCACGCCGGGTGGCCTCCGCCCCGTCGGCCCCGTCCTGGTCCGCGTCTTCCCGTCCGTACTCTTGGTTCATCTCGCCCGCCGATGTAGTTTGCGCTCAGTGCCGCCGTGCGGCGGACCACGCCGACACGGCGTGGAAGGACATGAATGGTGCCGGAGTTGAGCCGATCTGCCCCGGGTGCGCGCTTCGCGCATTGACCCTGTCCGGCCGCTTCCGTATGCTAAAGGTTGCGCTGCGGGTCTGCGTGCCTCAGACGGAGCAGGCCGCGCTCGTACCTGGTATATGTCCCCTCGGTTTTCGAGGCTCTTCCCGTCCGCGGGCAGGGAGTCTCATTGGCTGTCCGGCTTCTTGGTGCGATACGGGCTCACGGCGTAGCAGTACCTACGACTTTCTGTCCGTAACCGGAGCCCTTTCCCACATGACGAGCAGCACCGAGACCACCGCCACCAGCACCACCCCGCAGGTTGCGGTCAACGACATCGGTAACGAGGAAGCCTTCCTCGCCGCGATCGACGAGACGATCAAGTACTTCAACGACGGCGACATCGTCGACGGCGTCATCGTGAAGGTCGACCGGGACGAGGTCCTGCTCGACATCGGTTACAAGACCGAAGGTGTCATCCCGAGCCGCGAGCTCTCGATCAAGCACGACGTCGACCCGAACGAGGTCGTCAAGGTCGGCGACGAGATCGAGGCCCTGGTTCTCCAGAAGGAGGACAAGGAAGGCCGCCTGATCCTCTCGAAGAAGCGCGCCCAGTACGAGCGCGCCTGGGGCACCATCGAGAAGATCAAGGAAGAGGACGGCATCGTCACCGGTACCGTCATCGAGGTCGTCAAGGGTGGTCTCATCCTCGACATCGGCCTCCGTGGCTTCCTGCCGGCCTCCCTCGTCGAGATGCGTCGCGTCCGCGACCTCCAGCCCTACGTGGGCAAGGAGCTCGAGGCGAAGATCATCGAGCTGGACAAGAACCGCAACAACGTGGTCCTGTCCCGCCGCGCCTGGCTGGAGCAGACCCAGTCCGAGGTCCGCCAGACCTTCCTCACGACCCTCCAGAAGGGTCAGGTCCGCTCCGGCGTCGTGTCCTCGATCGTCAACTTCGGTGCCTTCGTGGACCTGGGTGGCGTCGACGGCCTCGTGCACGTCTCCGAGCTGTCCTGGAAGCACATCGACCACCCCTCCGAGGTCGTCGAGGTCGGCCAGGAGGTCACCGTCGAGGTTCTCGACGTGGACATGGACCGCGAGCGCGTCTCCCTGTCGCTGAAGGCGACCCAGGAGGACCCGTGGCAGCAGTTCGCCCGGACCCACCAGATCGGTCAGGTCGTCCCGGGTAAGGTCACCAAGCTGGTTCCGTTCGGTGCGTTCGTCCGCGTGGACGAGGGCATCGAGGGTCTGGTCCACATCTCCGAGCTGGCCGAGCGCCACGTGGAGATCCCGGAGCAGGTCGTCCAGGTCAACGACGAGATCTTCGTCAAGGTCATCGACATCGACCTCGAGCGCCGCCGCATCAGCCTCTCGCTGAAGCAGGCCAACGAGTCCTTCGGTGCAGACCCGGCCTCGGTCGAGTTCGACCCGACCCTGTACGGCATGGCCGCGTCCTACGACGACCAGGGCAACTACATCTACCCCGAGGGCTTCGACCCCGAGACCAACGACTGGCTCGAGGGCTTCGAGACCCAGCGCGAGGCCTGGGAGACCCAGTACGCCGAGGCGCAGGCTCGCTTCGAGCAGCACCAGGCCCAGGTCATCAAGTCCCGCGAGGCCGACGAGGCCGCCGCTGCCGAGGGCGCTGCCGCCCCGGCCGCCGGTGGCAACGCCGGTGCGGGCATCTCGGGTGGTTCGTACTCCTCGGAGTCGGACGACAACTCCGGCGCCCTGGCGTCGGACGAGGCGCTCGCCGCCCTGCGCGAGAAGCTGGCCGGCGGCCAGAGCTGAACAGGCTCTCCGCTGAGCGCTAGTCGCTGGTGAGACCGAGGCCCGTTCCCCTCCGGGGGAGCGGGCCTCGGACGTTTTTCTGGGGATCGGGGCCCCGTCCCCTCAGGGCGTGACGGCGATGTTCGTCAGGCCCTTCCCGCCGGTCACCGTGTTCGAGGCGTACACCGTGGTCCGGCACGAGCCGCTCTGGTTGGTGACGTCGATCGCCAGCCGCCGCGGACCGGTCGCGCCCGTCAGGTTCGCGCGGTTGTCGCGGAAGACCGTCCCGCAGCCCCAGCCGCTCTGCTGGCTGTGGGTCTCGAAGCCGTTGTTCGTCGTGTTCACCCCGGTGTTGTCCTCCACCAGGACGTCGTTGCCCTTCACGTCGACCCAGGAGTCGTCGTAGTTGGCGCCGGTCAGCCCGCGCCCGTCGAAGGTGTTGCCGACGATCCGCGCCCCCGTCGTGCCCTCCTTGATGTCGACGCTCTCGCCGCCCACGTCCGGCCCGATGACGTTGTTCAGGATCTGCGCGCCGTCGCTCCGGTCGGAGAGGTCGTTGGCGGTGCCGACGTACACCCCCTCGCCCATGCCCCGGCCGTCGTTCCCGGTGTCGTAGATCCGCGAGTTCTTGAGGACGCCGTTCCTGCTGGAGTTGCGGAAGTGCACGCCCTCCATGGTGAGGTTGTGCACGGTCACCCCGTCGATCACCACGTGGTCCGCCGAGTCGGCCATGATCCCCTTCTGGCCGCCGGTCACCGTGACCCCCTCCACCGTCCAGTACGAGGCGCCGTTCAGGTGCAGCCCGTAGCCGCCGCGGGCGGTCAGCACCGCGCGCGGGGAGCCGGTCAGGGTGATCCGGGCGGCCGGGGTGCCCGCCGCGGTGGCCTTGAAGTTCCCGGTGTACGTGCCGTCCGCGAGGTGGATCGTGTCGCCGGGGCGCGCGGCGGTGAGTGCCGACTTGAGCTGGGCGGCGGTCGTGACCTCGATGGTCGCCGCGGCGGCCGGAGCGGTCGCGAGGGGAACGGCGAGGAGCGCCGGGAGGAGGGGAAGGAGCAGCGTGCGAGGGCGCATGGGGGTGCCTTCCGGGGCGGGAGCGGGGGTGTCCCCGTCGGGGTGCACGGGGCGGGAGCGGGGGCGGTCCCCGCTGGGGTGCACGGGGCGAGAGGGCAGGACGCGGCGCTGTCCGGAGACGGTAGGGAGCCGCCCTGACCGTGTCAAGGTCTGGACCAATGGCCGGAGTTCGGGCCGTCGCCGCCGAAAGATCGCACCTCCGGGAATGGCGGCGCCGCCCGGCGCGTTCCCAGAGAGAACACGAGGAGGAGCGGTAATCGTGCTTGATCCGCAGGATTTGTACGAATGGGACCCGAAGGGCGTGGCCGTCGTCGACATGGCTCTGGCACAGGAGTCGGCCGGCCTCGTCATGCTGTACCACTTCGACGGCTACATCGACGCGGGCGAGACCGGCGAGCAGATCGTCGAGCGCGTGCTCGACACGCTTCCGCACCAGCTGGTGGCCCGCTTCGACCACGACCGGCTCGTGGACTACCGGGCCCGCCGCCCGCTGCTGACCTTCCGGCGCGACCGCTGGACCGCGTACGAGACGCCGTCCCTGGAGGTCCGCCTCGTGCAGGACGCCACCGGCGCCCCCTTCCTCGTCCTCTCCGGCCCGGAGCCGGACGTGGAGTGGGAGCGGTTCGCCGCCGCCGTCCAGCAGATCGTCGAGCGCCTCGGCGTGCGCCTCTCCGTCAACTTCCACGGCATCCCCATGGGCGTGCCGCACACCCGCCCGGTCGGGCTCACCCCGCACGGCAGCCGCACCGACCTCATGCCCGGCCACCGCAGCCCCTTCGACGAGGCCCAGGTCCCCGGCAGCGCCGAGTCGCTCGTCGAGTACCGGCTCACGGAGGCCGGCCACGACACCCTCGGCGTCGCCGCCCACGTCCCGCACTACGTGGCCCGCTCGCCGTACCCGGACGCGGCCCTGACCGCCCTGGAGGCCGTCACCGCCGCCACGGGCCTCGTCCTCCCCGGCATCGCCCACTCCCTGCGGACGGAGGCCCGCCGCACCCAGACCGAGATCGACCGCCAGATCGGCGAGGGCGACGAGGAACTGGTGGCGCTCGTGCAGGGCCTGGAGCACCAGTACGACGCGGTGGCCGGGGCCGAGACCCGGGGCAACCTCGTCGCGGAGCCCGCCGACCTGCCGTCGGCGGACGAGCTGGGCCGCGAGTTCGAGCGCTTCCTCGCGGAGCGGGAGGGCGACGCGTAGCACCGCCGGGGCAGGCCCTAAGCTGCCGCTCATGCTGAAGGTGGGCCTGACCGGCGGGATCGGCGCCGGCAAGAGCGAAGTGTCACGGCTGCTCGTCTCGTACGGGGCCGTGCTGATCGACGCGGACCGGATCGCCCGCGAGGTCGTGGAGCCCGGCACCCCGGGGCTCGCGGCCGTCGTGGAGGCCTTCGGCGACGGCGTCCTCACCCCGGAGGGGACGCTCGACCGGCCGAAGCTCGGCTCCGTCGTGTTCGCCGACGCCGAGCGCCTGGCCACCCTCAACGCCATCGTCCACCCCCTGGTCGGAGCCCGGTCCGCGGAGCTGGAGAGCCGGGCGGAGACCGGGGACGTCGTCGTCCACGACGTCCCCCTGCTCACCGAGAACGGACTCGCGCCCCTCTACGACCTGGTCGTGGTCGTGGACGCGTCCCCCGAGACCCAGCTCGACCGGCTCGTACGGCTCCGGGGCATGGACGAGTCGGAGGCCAGGGCCCGGATGGCGGCCCAGGCCGCGCGCGCGCGGCGGCTGGCCGTCGCGGACCTCGTGATCGACAACGACGGACCGCTCGACGCCCTCGAACCGCAGGTCCGGAAGGTCTGGGACGAGCTGGCCCGGCGGGCCGCGCCCTCCGCCTAGGACCTGCCCGGAGCCTGTTCGAGGCCTGTGCGGGGCCTGTGCAGGGCTTGTCCACGGGGGACGGACGGAATGCGGTCACCGGGTCCGGTGTTCAACCACCGGACGAGGGGAAGGATGCCATCGTGGCCGACAGCAATCCGGAAACGCACGTCATCGACTTCCGCGCCGCGGAGCACCTGCTGGCCGCGCGGGACCCCCGTGGCGCCGTGAAGCTGCTGGACTCGGTGATCGCCGCCCACCCCGAGAACACGGCCGCGCGCCTGCTGCGCGCGCGTGCCTTCTTCGCCGCCGCCCAGCTGCGTCCCGCGCAGCTGGAGTTCGAACTGGTCCTGGAGCGCGAGCCGGACAACGCGTTCGCCCACTTCGCCCTCGCCCGCACCTTCGAGCGCTCCGGACAGACCGACCGGGCCACCCGGCACTTCCGCCTCGCCGCCGCGCTCGACCCCAAGCCGGAGTACCTGGAGGCGGCGGGCTTCGACTCGCCGAACTGAGGGCGCGCGGACGCGGGACGTACGAGCTGGGGGCGTACGGGAGCGAGGGCGGCGCTCAGCGCTTCCCGCCGCTGCTCCGGTCGGGGTCGTACGGAGGGACGTCCCGGCCCGGCTGCCAGTGCGGTCCCTGCCGCATCCGGCGCACCACGAGGACCATGTCGACCAGGACCACCAGGAACAGCACCCCGCAGGCCGCGGCCCAGCCGGGGCGGCCCACCAGGGCGAACGCGATCGTGCCGAAGGCCGCCCACAGCAGCCCCCACACGCTCAGCCAGAACCGCATCCGCAGGGGACTGCGCGCGGTCACCGGCTCGTTCCCGGTCCGCATGGCGGTCACCTCTCCCGTGAGGCCCCCTCGGACCCTTCCAGCATGGACCCGCCCCGGACCGAACGGAAAACGGGCCGGAGGGGAGGCGGAGCCGGGGGCGGTCAGTGGATGACGCTGTAGCTGCGCCAGGGCAGGGTGTCCGGAACGATCCGGTCCCCGGTGTCGGACGGCAGGTAGGTGGAGTCCTCGCCCCGGCAGTCACGGGTCCGGTACAGCACGATGTCCACCATGGTGTTGTTCTCGACCTTGGTCGCGCCGGACGGTGCCAGGCGGTGGCAGCCCTTCACCGAGGGACTCGTCACCTGCACCCCCACCTCGCGCTCCGTCTCGTACTCGATCGTGCCCACGGCGGTGCGGCCGAGGCCCGAGCAGCCGGCGACGGCGAGGGTGAGCAGCACGGCCCCGGTGGCGGTCGTGAGACGCCGGCGAACGGACATGGCGGTTCCTCTTCTGTCGGGCTTCCGCCGGGCTTCTGCGGGACGAAGGACGGCGGACGGCGGTGGGCCGCGGAGGGTGGCGGCCGGCGGGCGGCGCCCCTCGGGCCCGACCCCGGTCCAGGCCCACCCTCCCGCCCGCCGGGCCCCGTGTCATCCGCTGCTGGGCCGCCCGGGGGAACCGCCCGGCGGCCACGGCCGGCGGCGGTGGCCGGACCCGGTTGTCAGACCCCACCCGTAAGGTCGGAGATCCACGTCGGACAACCGCGTCGGAGCAGGTCGGGGCTCCGTCGCACGGCGGAGAGCCTGGGGAGGAGAGCGGAACCGTGACACACACCTGGACCACCGGCGCGGCCGTCTTCCTGCCCGCCGCCCTTCCCCGCGAGGGCCGGGTCGCCTTCTGGGCCCCCGACGGCGGCGCGCTGCCCGACCCGGAGACGGCGGCCGGCGCGGAGCGCGTCGAGCTGACCGTCGCTCGGCGGCACGGCGGCGGCGCCCGGAGCCGCGGAGTCCCCGCCGTCACGCTTCCCGTCGAGGCCGCCCTGCCCCACCTCGTCGCGGCCCGCCACCACCCGGCCGCCCACCCCGCCACCGCCGGCTGGGGCGCCGCCGCCCTGCACGCCCTGCACCTGGCCGCCCGGGGGAGGCTCCTGCCGGGACTCACCGCCGACGAACTGGACGCCTGGCGGGCCGGACCCCTGGACGCCGACGACATCGCCCACCTGCGGGCCGTCGCCGCCGCCCTGCCGGCCGAGGCGTACGCCGTGCCCGTCCCCGGCCGGGGGCCGCTGCGGCTGCCCGAGCCCGAGGCCCTCGTCCGCGCCTTCCTGGACGCCGTCGCCGACGTCCTGCCCCGCACCCCGGCCGCCGCCCACGCGGTCGGGGCGCCGTTCGCCGCCCGGGCCCCGCAGCACCTGCCCCGCGCGCGGGCCTGGGCCGCCGAGGCGGCGGCCGGGATGGACGCCGGGGTCCGCGTCTCGCTCCGCCTCGACCTGTCGGCGTACGAACTCTTCGACATCGGAGTCCCCGAGGAGAAGACCGGCACGCCCGGGGAGCAGGGCGCCGCGTCCGGCGAGGAGCGCGGCGGGAGCCGCGCGGCCGTTCCCGGTCCGAACGGCGGCGAGCGCCACGCGGCCGCCGCCCTCCTCCAGGTCCACAGCCTCGCCGACCCCACCCTCGTCATCGACGCCGCGGCCCTGTGGGCGGGGGAGGGCGAGCACTTCGGCCCCCGCGCCCGGATCGACGCCGTCCTCGCGCTGCGCCGCGCCGCCCGGGTCTGGCCCCCGCTGGCCCGGTTCCTGGAGCGGGACGTGCCCGACGTCCTCGCCGTCACCGAGGACGAGCTGTACGAACTGCTCGGCCCCGCCGCCGCCCGGCTCGCCGACGCCGGGGTCGCCGTCCACTGGCCGCGCGAGCTGGCCCGCTCGCTCAGCGCCTCCGCCGTCGTCCGCCCGGCGTTCGCCGCGCCCGGCTCCGCGACCGACGGCACCTCGTTCTTCGACAGCGAGGAGCTGCTGCGGTTCGACTGGCAGCTCGCCCTCGACGGCGATCCGCTCACCGAGCGCGAGATGGACCTCCTGGCCGAGGCCCACCGGCCCGTCGTGCGCCTGCGCGACCAGTGGGTCGTCGTCGACCCCGACCTGGTCCGCAAGGCCCGCAAGCGGGAACTCGGCCTGCTCGAACCGGTCGACGCCCTCGCCGCCGCCCTCACCGGCACCGCCGAGGTCGACGGCGAGACCGTCCCCGCCGTCCCCGTCGGGGCGCTCGCCGCCCTCCGCGACCGGCTCCTGGCCGGACCCGAGGACGTGCAGGCCCCGCCCGGCCTCACCGCCACCCTGCGCGACTACCAGCTCTGCGGCCTCGCCTGGCTGGACCTGATGACCTCGCTCGGCCTCGGCGGCTGCCTCGCCGACGACATGGGCCTCGGCAAGACCGTCACCCTCATCGCCCTCCACCTGCGCCGCGCCCGCCGCGCCCCCACCCTCGTCGTCTGCCCGGCGTCCCTGCTCGGCAACTGGCAGCGGGAGGTGCGGAAGTTCGCCCCCGACGTGCCCGTACGGCGCTTCCACGGCGCCGACCGGGACCTGGACGGCACCGGGGGCGGCATCGTCCTCACCACGTACGGCACCCTGCGCACCAGCGCCGCCCGGCTGGCCGCGCACGAGTGGGGGATGGTCGTCGCCGACGAGGCGCAGCACGTCAAGAACCCGTTCTCCGCGACCGCGAGGGCGCTGCGCGAGATCCCCGCGCCCGCCAGGGTCGCCCTGACCGGCACCCCCGTCGAGAACAACCTCTCCGAGCTGTGGGCCCTCCTCGACTGGACCACCCCCGGGCTCCTCGGACCGCTCAAGGCCTTCCGCTCCCGGCACGCCCGGGCCGTGGAGAACCACGAGGAGATCGAGCACGACGAGGCCGTCGAGCGACTCGCCCGGCTCGTGCGGCCCTTCCTGCTGCGCCGCCGCAAGTCCGACCCCGGCATCGTCCCCGAGCTGCCGCCCAAGACGGAGTCCGACCACCCCGTCCCCCTCACCCGCGAGCAGGCCTCCCTCTACGAGGCGACCGTCCGCGAGACCATGGCGCGGATCGAGGAGTCCGAGGGCATGGCACGCCGCGGCCTCGTCATGAAGCTGCTGACCTCCCTCAAGCAGATCTGCAACCACCCCGCCCAGTTCCTCAAGGAGGAGGCCCCGCGCGGCCCCGGCACCGCCCGCCTCGCCGGCCGCTCGGGCAAGCTCGCCCTCCTCGACGAACTCCTCGACACGATCCTCGCCGAGGACGGGTCCGTACTCGTCTTCACCCAGTACGTGTCCATGGCGCGGCTCCTCGCCGACCACCTGGCCGCGCGCGGCGTCCCCGCCCAGCTCCTGCACGGCGGGACCCCGGTGGCCGAGCGGGAGCGGATGGTCGACCGCTTCCAGGACGGCGAGGTCCCCGTCTTCCTGCTCTCCTTGAAGGCCGCGGGCACCGGCCTCAACCTCACCCGGGCCGGCCACGTCGTCCACTACGACCGCTGGTGGAACCCGGCCGTGGAGGAGCAGGCCACCGACCGCGCCTACCGCATCGGGCAGACCCGGCCGGTGCAGGTCCACCGGCTGATCGCCGAGGGCACGGTCGAGGACCGGATCGCCGACATGCTCCGCGCCAAACGGGCCCTGGCCGACGCCGTCCTCGGCTCCGGCGAGGCCGCCCTCACCGAACTCACCGACCGGGAGCTCGCCGACCTGGTGTCCCTGAGGAGGCCCTCGTGAACCGCGCCCGGGCCGCGCGCGGGGCCGCCGCCCCCCGCCACGACGATCGCCGCCGCTCCTTCCCGCAGGTCGCGCCCCGCGAGGCCCCCGACGGGCGGTTCGCCGCCACCTGGTGGGGGAACGCCTGGGTCGACGCCCTGGAGGACACCGCCCTCGACCCGGCCCGGCTCGCCCGCGGGAGGGCCTACGCGGGACGCGGCCACGTCGACGCGATCACGGTCACCCCCGGCCGGGTCGTCGCCTACGTCCACGGCAGCCGGCCCCGCCCGTACCGCACCGAGATCAGGATGCGGACCCTCGGCGACGACGGCTGGGAGGCGTTCCTCGACGGGGCCACCGCGCGCCCCGACCACATCGCCGCCCTCCTCGACAAGGACGTGCCGCACGCCCTGGAGGCGGTCGCCGGGCTGCTTCCCGCGCCGGGCGACCTCGTCCCCGACTGCTCCTGCCCGGACGACGGCTACCCCTGCAAGCACGCCGCCGCCCTCTGCTACCAGGCCGCGCGGCTCCTCGACGAGGACCCGTTCGTCCTCTTCCTGATGCGCGGCCGCGGCGAGCAGGAGCTCCTCGCCGAGCTGACCCGGCGCAACGCGGCCCGGTCCGCCGCCGAGGCGGACGCCGCCGCGCCCCCGATGCCCACCGTCCCGGCCCGGGCCGCCCTCGACGCCGCCGGGGCCGGACTCCCGCCGCTGCCCGCCCCGCTGCCGCTTCCCGACCGGCCCGGCCGCCCGGCCGTCTTCCCGACCGGCCCGGCCGCCCCCGACCCGCTCGCGCTCGACCTCCTCGCCACCGAGGCCGCCGCCCGCGCCCACGCGTTCCTCGGCACCGGCCACGACCCGGTCGCCGCCCTCACCCCCTGGCAGGACGCGGTCCGGCTCGCCGCCGCGCACCCCGGCTCCGGCCTCACCGCCTCCACCCGCGCGCTCTACCGCGACCTGGCCCACGCCCTCGACCGCACCCCCACCGACCTGGCCCGTGCCGTCGCCGCCTGGCGGCAGGGCGGCGCCGAGGGCCTCGCGGCCCTGGAGGAGGCCTGGGACCCGCCGGCGGGCCCGTTCGACCGGGCCAGACCCGCGCTGCTCGCCGCCGGACTCCCCGCCTTCCGCCCCTGGCGCAACCGCCTCTCCGGCAGGTCCCTCCAGCTCCGCCTGGGCCGGGACGGCCTCTGGTACGGCTACGAGTCGGACGCCGACCGCGAGGACTGGTGGCCGCGCGGCGGCCCCGGCCCGGACCCCGTCGACACCCTCGACGGCCTCCTCGGACGCTGATTCCGCGACCGGCCCGGCCGACGAAGCCGAGGAGGGTCCACACTCGAACAGGTCCCACTCGTTGGGGTGAAACCCTCCGGGGGCCGGATCCGGCGCGCACGTCCGCCGCGTTGATTCGGGTACGGGCGACTGCCCGTGCACACCTCCGGAAGGCAGGAAGCCATGAGGCAGATTCGCCGAAGTGGTCTGGCCACACTGTTGGTCACGGGCGGAGCGCTCGCCCTCTCGGCGGGCGCCGCGCACGCCGACGCCGGCGCCCAGGGCGCCGCGGTCGGTTCGCCGGGAGTCGGTTCCGGCAACACGGTTCAGCTGCCGGTGCACGTGCCGGTCAACGTCTGCGGCAACACGGTCAACGTCGTCGGGCTGCTCAACCCGGCCTTCGGCAACAGCTGTGCCAACGTCTCGGACGGGCCGACGGGTTACGGATCGGACGACGACGGCCGCTCCCACTCCCACAAGGACGAGCCCGGCACCCCGCGCGGCGGAGAGCAGGCCGGCGGTTCCGGAGGCGGCGCCCAGAGCGGCGGCTCCTCCAACGGCGGCGGTTCCACCGCCGAGGGCCAGGCCCAGGGATCGCCCGGCGTCCTCTCCGGGAACGGCCTCCAGCTCCCCGTCGACGTCCCCGCGAACGTCAGCGGGAACTCGGTCAACGTGGTCGGCATCGGCAACCCGGCCTTCGGCAACACCGCGGTCAACGGCCCCTCGAAGCCGGCCCAGCCGATCGAGACGCCGACGCCGCGCCCGCAGACCCCCGTGCGGAACATCCCGGCCCCGCAGACCGTGCCGCCCACCCCCGCCCCGGCCCCCGCGCCGCAGGGCGAGACGGGCGAGGCCGCGCTGGCCCACACCGGTTCGTCGGACGGCCTCGGCTACGCCGCTTCGGGAAGCGCCGCGCTGCTCCTCGGCGGCGCCCTGCTGTACCGCCGCGCGCGCCGCGCCGGAGACCGGGCCTGAGGAAGCGCCCCGCGCGGCGGGACCGGCGCGCGCCGACGCCCGAGCCGTCAGCCGCGCGCGTCCCCGCCGCCACCGCTCCAGGCCCGGAGCACCGCCTCGATGGCGGGCGCGACCCTCGTCCGGGCCTGGTGACGGGGCACCCCCTGCATCAGCAGGGTGTCGTACGGGGTGTCGACGTGCCGTACGCCGGCCTGTACCGCGGCGGTCACCGCGCCGTGGTCGAGCGAGCGGCCCGCGGCCGTGCGCCCCACCCGCCCGCTGCCCTTCGCCGAGGCGTGGGCGGCGATCTCGCCGGCCCGGTCCACCGGGCAGGACGGGAAGAGCCGCAGGATCTCCGCCCGGAGGGCGGCGGTCACCTCGGTGTCGAGGACCGCGCGCCGCGCCGCGTCCCGGGCCCGCCGCCTGGCGCGCGCCTCCGCGTCCGCCAGACAGGTCCGCTCCGCCGCGGCCAGCGCCGCCTCCTCGACGAGGAGGCCCTGGCGCTCGTACCGGGTGCGGCGCCGGTTGTGCCGTACCACCACCGCCCAGAGGGTGCTGCCCTCGCGGGCGCGGCGGGTGAGGGCCGTGTCGCCCCGGGGCAGGAAGACCAGGTGTCCGAGGTCGGCGCAGTCGAGGCAGACCGGCGCGTTGAATTCGAGGATCATCCGCTCCAGCGGCCCCCGGCGGCACTCCGAGCAGCGGCGGCGCTTGAGCGGTTCGACGACGACCGGCGCGACGAGGTCCACGGCCGCCCCCGTCAGCGGACGCCGGGCGCGGCGGCGGCGACGAACAGGGCGAGGGCCTCCTTCGCCCGCTCGGAGCGGCCGGCGCGGTCCGCGATTCCCACCGCCTCGTGCATGCAGTGGGTCTCCTCGAAGGCCCTCTCCGCCAGGCGCCGGGTCTCGGGGTCGTCGCACACCAGCTGGACGCGGAAGAGGGCCTGCCGGGCGGCGGTGCGCTGCCGGTAGGAGGCGTAGCGCGACTCCTCCGCCTCCTCCGAACCGGGCTCCTCGGCCGCCCGGAACCAGCGGTCGTTCTGGCTGTGCCGGTAGTCGACGACCGCGCCGGCGAAGGCGCTGTAGGTCGCGATCCGCTCCTGCCGGAGCTGTTCGGACCGGGCGAGCGCGGCCGTGCGCTCGGTGGCCCGCGCCTGGAACCAGTGGGTGAAGACGACACCCAGCAGGGTTCCCACCACGGCTATCAGCGCAGCGTCCATGACCGGCCGCCCTCCCGTTTCCCTCGACCGCCCGACCCCTTGATCATGACAGCCGGGAGGGCTCGCGTCACCGCCCGTGTCCGCTACTGCCGGTATCCGCTCAGGAAGCGGCCGATGCGGCTGATCGCGGCGTCGAGGTCGTCGGCGTACGGCAGGGTGAGGATGCGGAAGTGGTCCGGGCGCGGCCAGTTGAAGCCGCTGCCCTGGACGACCTGGATCTTCTCCCGGAGCAGCAGGTCGAGGACGAACTTCTCGTCGTCGTGGATCCTGTGCACGGCCGGGTCGAGGCGCGGGAAGGCGTACAGGGCGCCCTTCGGCTTCACGCAGGAGACGCCCGGGATCTCGTTGAGCTTCTCCCAGGCGCGGTCGCGCTGTTCGCGCAGCCTGCCGCCCGGGGCGGTCAGCTCGTGGATCGACTGGCGGCCGCCGAGCGCGGCCTGGATGGCGTACTGGGCGGGGGCGTTGGGGCACAGGCGCATGGAGGCCAGCATGGTGAGGCCCTCCAGGTAGTTGGCGGCGTGCCGCTTCGGGCCGGTGACGACCAGCCAGCCGGAGCGGAAGCCCGCCACCCGGTACGTCTTGGAGAGGCCGCCGAAGGTGAGGATCACCAGGTCGTCGGCGAGGGAGGCGGCCGGATGATGGACGGCGTCGTCGTAGACGATCCGGTCGTAGATCTCGTCGGCGAGGACCATCAGGCCGTGGCGGCGGGCGAGGTCGAGGATCCCCTCGACGATCTCCTTCGGATAGACCGCGCCGGTGGGGTTGTTGGGGTTGATGATGACGACGGCCCGGGTCCGGTCGGTGATCTTCGACGCCATGTCGTCGAGGTCGGGGTACCAGTCGGCCGACTCGTCGCAGAGGTAGTGCACGGCCTTGCCGCCCGCGAGGGTGGTGGCGGCCGTCCAGAGCGGGAAGTCGGGGGCGGGGATCAGGACCTCGTCGCCGTCCTCCAGGAGGGCCTGCACGGCCATGGAGACCAGCTCCGAGACGCCGTTGCCGAGGAAGACGTCGTCGACGTCGACCTCGGGGAGGCCCATCTCCTGGTAGCGCTGGGCCACCGCGCGGCGGGCGGAGAGGATGCCGCGCGAGTCGGTGTAGCCGTGGGCCTTGGGGAGCATCCGGATCATGTCCTGGACGATCTCCTCGGGCGCCTCGAAGCCGAAGAGGGCCGGATTGCCCGTGTTGAGGCGCAGGACGCTGTGGCCCGCCTCCTCCAGGGCGTTGGCGTGCTCGATCACCGGGCCGCGGATCTCGTAGCAGACCTCGTTCAGCTTGCTCGACTGCCGGAACTCCATGTCCGACCTCCCCAGTTCCCGGAACCAGCACCGCTCGTTGTTGCTTGGTTTTACCAAGTTCGAGCTTGGAAAGTCCAACGACATGTCTAGACTGCGTCGCATGCCACGTCAGACACGCCGCAGCTACGACCAGCACTGCGCCGCCGCGCGCGCCCTCGACCTCGTCGGCGACCGCTGGACCCTGCTCGTCGTCCGCGAACTCCTCGCCGGGCCGCGCCGCTACACCGACCTCCACGCCGACCTGCCCGGCGTCAGCACGGACATGCTGGCCGGCCGCCTCAAGGACATGGAGGGCGCCGGACTGGTCACCCGCCGCCGACTGCCCCCGCCCGCCTCGGCGTCCGTCTACGAGCTCACCCCGCGCGGCCGGGACCTGCTGCCCGTCCTGCGCGCCCTCGCCGCGTGGGGCGCGCCCGACCTGGGGGAACCGCGCCCGACCGACGCGATGCGCGCCCACTGGTACGCGATCCCGCTCCTCGGGGCGCTCGCGGAGCTGGGCGCGGGAACCGTCCAGGTCACCCTGGACGAGGGAGAGTTCCACGTACGGGTCGGGGCCGACGGCGCCGTCGCGTACGGGGACGGCCCCGCCGGGTCCCCCGACGCCCGGCTGCTGACCGACGCGGCGACGTGCCGGGCGCTCGCGGGCGGGGAGCTGACGCTCGCCGAGGCCGTGGCGTCGGGACGGGCGGAGCTCGAAGGAGCGGGGGCGGAGTTCCGAGGAGCGGGGGCGGAGCCGGTCCCGCTTCCGGTCGCGACCCCCGGCCTCACGTCCTGACGGACTCCGCCCCCAGGGCCTTCGCCAGGCGGTCGCGGGCCGCGGTCTGCGCCGCGATCCGGGCGTCGAGCACGGCCAGCCGCTCACGCGCGATCTCCAGGCCGCGGCCGGACGGCGGGGCCGAGGGCATGTCCCCGTCCAGGCAGGAGCGGAAGGCGGACACGTCGTCCAGGGTGAGCCCGGCGTCCAGCAGGTACCGGATGTTCGCCACCCGCGTGACGGCGCCCTCTTCGTACACCCGGTAGCCGTTGGCCGCCCGGGACGACGCGATCAGATCCGCCTTCTCGTAGTGCCGCAGGGCCCGGGCCGACACCCCGGTCCGCCGGGCCAGTTCGCCGATGCGCAAGGACGCCACCTCCTCGCACAGTCGTACCACGGCCCGGCGGGAGGCCGTTCAGGCGACCAGCGCGCCCCCGTCGACGGGCAGCACCGTGCCGGTCAGGAAGGCGGCGTCGGGCGCGGCGAGGGCGGTGATCGCCCACGCGACCTCCTCGGGCCTGCCGAGCCGCCCCGGCGGGACGTGCGCGAGCTGCCAGGCCCGCACCGCCTCCGACTCCTCGGGTGACAGGCCCGTGTGCGGGCCGATCGGGGTGTCGATCGGCCCGGGGGCGACCGCCACCACCCGGACCCCGGCCGGCGCCAGCTCCACCGCCCAGCAGCGGGTCAGGGTCTCCAGGGCGCTCTTGGTCGCCTGATAGAAGGAGTTGGCGGGCCAGCCGCGCTGCCCGACGGTCGTCGACACGTTCACCACCACGCCCCCGGACTCCCGGAGGGCGGGGACGGCGGCCTGGGTCAGCAGGACCGGGGCGACGAGGTTCGTCTCCAGGAGCGGGGTGATCACCGAGCGGTCGAGGGTGCCGAGCGGACCGCCCGTGGCGATCCCGGCGTTGTTGACGAGGACGTCGAGGCGGCCGTGGGCGTCCAGGACGGCCTTGACGATCTCCTCGGCGGCGCCCTCCGCCGTGACGTCGGCGGCGAACGGGTGGATCCCGGGCCGGCCCCCGGCGGTCTCCCGCAGCGGCTCCTCCCTGCGGCCGACGGCGACGACGGTCGCCCCCTGCCCGGCGAAGGCCCGCGCGGCGGCCCGGCCGATGCCGGTGCCCGCGCCCGTGACGACGACCCTGGTGGATGTGGTGGTGTCCATGAATCCGATGGTCGAACGGTGACGCCAGTGACAAGGTCAAGGCCTGACGTCGAACGAGCCGCGGACGGCCCTGCCCGAGGCCCGGGGAGGCGCGCGAGCACGTGGACGCGTTCGTCGTCCGACGGAGGGGGATCCGGGCGGCCCGGGGGATACGGGAGCCCGGCGTCGCGCTCTGGCCCGGCTCGGCTTGCCCCGACTCTGCTCGGCCCGGCCCGGCCCGGCCCGTACGACCGTGCCGACCTCGTCGCCGCACGCACGGAGGCCCGCGCCGACCGGCTTACCGTGCCGCCGCGCGGACCCGGTGACGACGGGCCGCCGTGCGTACGGGCAGAGTGGGGGGATGCGGTACGAGGCGATCACCTGGGACCGGCTGGCGGAGGCGCTCGCCGGGCACGTCGACGCGTCCGCCCCCGGAGACGGCGGCGCATGGCTCAAGGTCGGCATCGACGGGCCGCCCGCCGCGCCCGGCGGCGAACTCGCCGCCGCGCTGGCCGAGGCCCTGCGGGCGCGCGGGCGCCCCGTCCACCTGGCGGGCACGGACGGCTTCCTGCGACCCGCCTCCCTCCGGTACGAGTACGGCAAGCAGGACCCCGACGCGTACTACGGCGGGTGGACCGACACCGGGGCCCTGTGGCGGGAGGTCTTCGGCCCGCTGGAGCCCGGCGGCACCGGGCGCGTGCTGCCCGACCTGTGGGACCCGGTCAGGGACCGGGCCACCCGCAGCCCGTACGTCACGCTGCCGCCCGGCGGCGTCCTCGTCCTGCACGGCCCCTTCCTGCTCGGCCACTGGTTCCCCTTCGACCTCGCCGTGCACCTGCTGCTCTCGCCCGCCGCCCTCGCCCGGCGCACGGAGGAGGCCTGGACCCTCCCCGCCTTCGCTCGGTACGAGACGGAGGTCGAACCGGCCGGGACGGCGGACGTCGTCGTGCGCGCCGACGACCCGCGCCACCCGGCCTGGACGGGGTTCGAGCGGTAGGCGCCCCGGACCCGCCGTTCCCCGGGAGGTCGATCAGCCGCCCGCCGGTGGTACCGGTGGTCTGCCGCCCACCACCGTGACCGCCTCCGCGCCCGCCCCGCACCCCGCCTCCGCCGCCTTGGCCGGATCCGCGCCCGCGAGCCGGGCCGCCAGGAAGGCCCCGGTGAACGCGTCGCCCGCCCCCGTCGAGTCCACCGGCCGCGCCGGAGGCGCCGCCACCCGCCCGGTGACCGCGCCGCCCTCGGCGACCAGCGCGCCCGCCGCCCCGAGGGTGACCACGACCAGCGGGAAGCGCCGGCTCAACTCCGCCGCCGCCCGCTCCGGTTCGGCGTGTCCGGTGAGCACCCGGGCCTCGTCGGCGTTGGGCAGCAGCACCTCGGCCCCCGCCACGGCCGCCAGGAAACGGTCGGCGCCCAGCACCGTCAGGAACCCCGCCGAGGCCGGGTCCACGCTCACCGGAACCCCCGCCCCGGCGGCGTCCCGCAGCGCCCGCCCGGCCGTCTCGCGGCTCGGATCCGCGAAGAACAGGTATCCCGAGAGGTGCAGCCGGCCCACGCCGTCGAGCAGCCCGGGGGACCAGTCGGCGGGGGAGAGGCGCAGCGCGGCGCCGCTGTCGGTCAGGAAGGTGCGCTCCGCCGACGCGTCCACGAGCGCGATGACGGTGGCCGTCGCCGCCTCCGCGTCCCGGACGAGCAGGGGACGCACCCCCGCCGCCCGCAGCGCCCGCTCGTGCCAGTCGGCCGCGTCCGTCCCCACCCGGCCGAGCAGCCGCACCTCCCCGCCGCCGGAACGCGCCGCCCAGCAGGCCGCGTTGGCCCCGGCGCCGCCCGGCAGGGTCCGGATCTCCGCCGCCGTGTCCGTGGCCGCCGCGAGCGGGGTCCGGTGCCGGGCGATGACGTCCGTGACCACGTCCCCGACGACGAGCAGCGCCCGCCCGGCGCGGTTCACCGGCCGCCCGCGCCGCGCGCCTCCGTACCGACCTCTCCGCCGTGCGCCTCCGTACCGCCCCCTCCGTCGCGTGCTCCCGTGACGTGCGTCCCCTCACGTCTCTCCGTGCCGCCGCTCGTCCCTCCCGCGCCGGATGTGCCCGCCCCGTACGCCCCCGCGATCTCCGCCGCGAGCCGCACGTTCCCCCGTACCGCCGCCAGGTTGGCCTCCAGGGACGCGCCCTCCGTGTGGACCGTCAGGTATTCGAGGAGGAACGGCGTCACCGCCTGGCCCGTGATCCCCTTCTCCTTCGCCGCCGCCAGGCCGTCCGCGAGCACCCGGTCGTGCAGCGCGGGGTCCAACTGCTCCGCCTCCGGGACGGGGTTGGCCACGACGAGCGCGGTCCGGAGGCCCGCGAGCCGGTCCTGCGCGCGTATCACCGCCGCCACCTCCTCCGGCGTCCGCAGGGTCCAGTCGACCGGCTCGCCCGAGGAGGAGAGGTAGAAGCCGGGGAAGTGCTCCGTGCCGTACCCGACGACCGTCACCCCCAGCGTCTCCAGCCGCTGGAGCGTCGCGGGCACGTCGAGGATCGACTTGACCCCGGCGCAGACGACGGTGGTCCCGACCCGGGCGAGCAGCCGCAGATCGGCGGACTCGTCCTGCGTCTCGCCCCACTCGCGGTGCACCCCGCCGAGGCCGCCCGTCGCGAACACCCGGACGCCCGCCGCGTCCGCCAGCCAGGCCGTCGCCGAGACCGTCGTCGCGCCGGTCGCGCCCGTCGCCAGGGCGGGGGCCAGATCGCGGTGGCCCAGCTTCCGCACCGTCGGGTCCTCGGCGATCCGTATCAGCGCCGCCTCGTCCAGGCCCACCCTGGCCCTGCCGTCCACCACGGCGATCGTGGCGGGGACGGCGCCCCCGGCCCGTACCAGCCCCTCCAGCTCACGGGCCACCGCGAGGTTGCGCGGGCGCGGCAGGCCGTGGGCGATGAGCGTCGATTCCAGCGCGACGACGGGACGGCCCTCGTGGAGCGCCTCCCGTACCTCTTCGGACACGTGTGTGGACATGCCCCATTCCTGGCGCACCCACGGGCCCCGCAAACCTCGCCGGCGACCTCCCGCCAGCGCGGTCGCCGCGCCCTGCGGAATCCGTCACCGGCCACCCCCGGCGACCCTCCCGGGCGTCCACGGCACCCTTGCGGCGCCACGCCGGGACGGCGGTGCGGATTCCGTCGCCGTCTCCGGAACCGTGCATCGTGCCTGGTGGGAGCCGTGCCGTTCACGTGGTCCCGGTCTCGGGCGGCCTCCGGATCCCCGCTACAGTCACCGCCCATGACGACACACGACCTGCCCTCCTTCGCCGTCCACATCCCCGACGCGGAGCTCGAAGCGGAGCCGCTCGACCCCGCCCAGATCGTCTCCGGCACGCCCGAGGTGACGGGCAGGGTGCTGTGGGAGTCCGCCGACGGCAAGCAGGTGCGCGGCATCTGGCAGATCACGCCCGGCGTCGTCACCGACACCGAGGCGAACGAACTGTTCGTGGTGGTCTCCGGGCGGGCGACCGTCGCCGTCGAGGGCGGGGACACCCTGGAGATCGGCCCCGGCGACGCCTGTGTCCTGCGCGAGGGCGACCGGACCACCTGGACCGTCCACGAGACCCTGCGCAAGGCGTACCACATCAGTCTCTGAGGCCCCGCGCCCCACTGGGGGTCCGCTCGTGAGCCGTCGGCGGGAGTCGAGTGGAAACCTTCCCGTCCGTCGGCACCCCGGTCGGCGGCACGGACGCCCCGCGCCGCCCGGCCGCCGGAGCCTCCTCCTGGCGGCGCCGCGCTGACGGCGCGTCTTCCGGGAGTTCGGCTCAGGCCTTCCGGAAGACGCTCCGCAGGGCGAGCGCCGCCATCGGAAGGAGCAGGCAGGCGGCGATCGCGTTCAGCGGTCCGTAGCCCGCCTGCGAGACGATCAGGCCCGCCGCGAGGCCGCCGAGCCCGGCGGCCGTGTTCATGATGAAGTCGGAGAGCCCCTGGACGGCGGCCCGGGCGGCCTGCGGCACCGAGTCCGTGAGCAGCGCCGAACCGGACACGAGCCCCGCGGACCAGCCCAGGCCGAGGACGAAGAGCCCCAGGGCGACCCGGCCGTGGCTCGCCCCGGCCGTGCCCGCGACGAGCGCCGCCACGCCGATCAGCCCGACCGCGAGCCCGATCACCGACAGGCGCCCCAGCCGGTCGGAGAGCCAGCCCATCAGCGGCGAGAAGGCGTACATGCCCGCGATGTGGCCGCTGATGACGAGGCCGATCAGCTGGATGTCCGCGCCGTGGTGGGTGAGCGCCACCGGGGTCATCGACATGATCGACACCATGGCGGTGTGCGAGCCCGCGACGGTGACCAGGGCGAGCCGGGCCTTCGGGGACTCCCGCACCGCCCGCATCCCGGCCCGCAGGGAGCGGCCCTCGACCGCCGCCTTCCCGCCCGGGTCCTCGTCGGTCAGCGCGCGGGCGGTGAGCAGCGGGTCCGGGCGCAGCAGCAGGGCCACCACGGCCGCGGAGACCACGAAGACGCCGGCGGCCCAGACGAAGGGGCCCGCCGTGGCCGGTATGCCGAGGTCCGCGACGCTCTTCCCGGCGGGCGCCGCGACGTTCGGCCCGAGCACCGCGCCGATCGTGGTCGCCCACACCACCGTGGAGATGGCCCGGGCCCGGTGGTCCGGCTCGGCCAGGTCGGCGGCGGCGAAACGGGCCGCCAGATTGGCCGAGGAACCGGCGCCGAAGCCGACGAGCCCGACGAGCAGCAGGGCGAAGCTCCCGACGACCGCCCCGAGCACCACGACCCCGGCGCCCACCGCCCCGAGCAGATACGCGAGGACGAGCCCCGCCCGGCGCCCCCGCGAGGCCATCAGGGCGGCCAGCGGCATGGCGAGGAGCGCGGGACCGGCCACCGTCGCCGTCGACGCCAGACCGGCCAGCGCCTCGGTGCCGCCGACCTCCGTGGCCAGGACGGCGGCGAGCGCGACACCGATGGCGATGCCGAGTCCGCCGAGGATCTGGGTGGCGATCAGCACGGCCTGGACGCGGCGGCGCAGCGCGGGCAGTTCGGCGGCGGTGACGGGGGCGGGGCCGGGTATGCGGCCGGGCAGGGTGGCGTCAGGGGCACCGGGGGTCTGGGTCACTTACGAGAGTGTGCCAGCCGTCCCACCTGATGGGAACGTCCCGATCACCGACGCGCCTCCGCCCGCCGACGCGCCCCGTCCGGCAGCGCCCCTCCGTCCTGCGACGCCCATCGGAGCAGCGCCCCTCAGAACAGCCCCCTCCAGAACGGCACCCCCCTCAGAACACCCCGGAACACCCCCCTCAGAACAACAGCGCCGGCAGCACCCCCTCAAGGGCCAGCAGCCGCCGCTTGGTCTCCAGGCCGCCCCCGAAGCCCCCGAGCCCGCCGTCGCTCTCCACCACGCGGTGGCACGGCACCACCACCGGCAGCGGATTGGAACCCATCGCCGCCCCCACCGCCTGCGCGGCGCCCGGCTGCCCCACGCGCCTCGCCAGCTCCCCGTACCCGACGACCGTCCCGTACGGGACGCCGGTCGCCAGCTCGCGCAGCACCTGCCGGTTGAACCCGGCCGTCAGGCTCCAGTCCAGGGGCAGGTCGAACTCGTCCGGATCGCCCGCGAAGTACCGCTCCAGCCGGCGTATCGGCTCCGCGAGCAGCCCCGAGGCGCGCTCCACCGGCTCCGCGCCGAGCCGGGACCCCAGCCGGTCCGGCATCTGCTCCCGCCGCACCGCGTCCGCGTGGAACCCGACCCGTACGAGCCCCCGCCCGGTCGCGGCGAGGAAGAGCGGCCCGACGTCGCTCTCCACGACCGCCCACTCCACCGCTTCGATGTCCATGCCGACCACGCTACGACCCCCCACCGACAACCCGGCCGCGACCACGTGCAGCCGTCCGGGACCGGCGCCAAGATCACGGACCGGTCTCGCTCCGGACTCACGAAGGGAAATTCCCCGGTCACATGGTCGCCGCGACTTCCGCGCGCCATAATCTCGCCCCGGGGAGTCAGGAGCCGACGGAACCGACTGTTTTCGGCCGACGTCGCACCAGGGGTGGAGGGCACAGCTCATGCAGGGCACGGTCGACGGATTCAGTTACGGGCTCGTCACCCCGGTGGCCTCGTTCCTCATGGCCTGCCTCGGCGGCGCCCTCGGTCTGAGGTGCACCACCAGATCCCTCCGCCACCGCGACAGCTTCAAGGCGGGCTGGCTCGTCCTCGGCGCCACCTCGATCGGCACCGGCATCTGGACCATGCACTTCATCGCCATGATGGGCTTCTCGGTCCAGCAGGCCCCGGTCGACTACGACCGGCCCCTCACCTTCGCCAGCCTGGGCGTCGCCATCCTCATGGTCGGCATCGGCATCCTCATCGTCGGTTACCGCGGGGCGACCGCCCTCACCCTGGTCACCGGCGGCACCATCACCGGTCTCGGCATCGCCACCATGCACTACCTCGGCATGGCCGGCATGCGCCTCCACGGCCGCGTCGAGTACGACACGGCGACCGTGGCCCTCTCCGTAGTCATCGCCGTCGTGGCCGCCACCACGGCCCTCTGGGCGGCCGTCTCCGTCCATGGGTTTCTGGCCAGTCTCGGTGCGAGCCTGGTGATGGGCGTCGCCGTCAGTGGTATGCACTACACGGCCATGGCCGCCGTCACCGTCCACCTGAACGGGGCCGTGGCCCCCGGGGCCGCCACCGCCCCCGCCGCCTCGCTCCTCCTGCCGATGCTGATCGGCCCGGCGGTCTTCCTGATCCTCGCCGCGGTCGTCGTCATGTTCGACCCGCTGCTCGTGATGGGCGACCCCGAATGGAGGCGGACCCCGGCCCGGACCGTGCACCGCCCCGGTGTGCCCGCCCCGCGCCACGTGCCGACCCACTACGGCGAGCCCGCCCGCCGACCCACCCGCCGCGCCATCCGCAGGACCGCCGCGCTGCACGGCGTGCACCGCTCCCAGGACTGGTGACGAGCCGCCCGGAGGCCGTGCGGTGAGCCGATCGCCGCCCGAGTGTCAGTGCCGGGTCGTACGGTGGTTGCATGCGGCCCGTTTCCAAGATCGAACGTACGGTGGCGCCCTTCGAGGTCGTCAGCTCCTACCAGCCCAGCGGCGACCAGCCGACGGCCATCGCCGACCTCGAGCGGCGGATCCGCGCGGGCGAGAAGGACGTCGTCCTCCTCGGTGCCACCGGCACCGGCAAGTCGGCGACCACCGCCTGGATGATCGAGAAGCTCCAGCGCCCCACCCTGGTGATGGCGCCGAACAAGACGCTGGCCGCCCAGCTGGCGAACGAGTTCCGCGAGCTCCTGCCCAACAACGCCGTCGAGTACTTCGTCTCGTACTACGACTACTACCAGCCCGAGGCGTACGTCCCGCAGTCGGACACCTACATCGAGAAGGACTCCTCCATCAACGAGGAGGTGGAGCGGCTGCGCCACTCCGCGACGAACTCCCTGCTCACCCGCCGGGACGTGATCGTCGTCGCCTCCGTCTCCTGCATCTACGGCCTCGGCACGCCCCAGGAGTACGTGGACCGGATGGTCCCGCTCAAGGTCGGCGAGGAGATCGACCGCGACCAGCTCCTCCGCCGCTTCGTCGACATCCAGTACACCCGGAACGACCTGGCGTTCACCCGCGGCACCTTCCGCGTCCGCGGCGACACCATCGAGATCTTCCCGGTGTACGAGGAGCTCGCCGTCCGCATCGAGATGTTCGGCGACGAGATCGAGGCCCTCTCCACCCTCCACCCGCTCACCGGCGAGGTCATCAGCGAGGACGAGCACCTGTACGTCTTCCCGGCCAGCCACTACGTCGCCGGACCCGAGCGCATGGAGCGGGCCGTCAACGACATCGAGCGCGAGCTGGAGGGCCGTCTCGCCGAGCTGGACAAGCAGGGCAAGCACCTGGAGTCCCAGCGGCTGCGCATGCGGACCACGTACGACATCGAGATGATGCGCCAGATCGGCTCCTGCTCCGGCATCGAGAACTACTCGATGCACTTCGACGGACGCGAGCCCGGCTCCGCGCCCAACACGCTCCTGGACTACTTCCCCGAGGACTTCCTGCTCGTCATCGACGAGTCGCACGTCACCGTGCCGCAGATCGGCGCCATGTACGAGGGCGACGCCTCCCGCAAGCGGACCCTGGTCGACCACGGCTTCCGGCTCCCGTCGGCCCTCGACAACCGCCCGCTGAAGTGGGAGGAGTTCCAGAAGCGGATCGGCCAGACCGTCTACCTCTCCGCGACCCCCGGCACGTACGAGCTCTCCCGGGGCGACGGCTTCGTCGAGCAGATCATCCGCCCCACCGGCCTCGTCGACCCCGAGGTCGTCGTCAAGCCCACCGAGGGCCAGATCGACGACCTGGTCCACGAGATCCGGCTGCGCACCGAGCGGGACGAGCGGGTCCTCGTCACCACCCTCACCAAGAAGATGGCCGAGGACCTCACCGACTACTTCCTGGAGCTCGGCATCCAGGTGCGCTACCTGCACAGCGACGTCGACACCCTGCGCCGCATCGAGCTGCTGCGCGAGCTGCGCGCCGGTGAGTACGACGTCCTGGTCGGCATCAACCTCCTCCGGGAGGGCCTCGACCTCCCCGAGGTGTCCCTGGTCGCCATCCTCGACGCCGACAAGCAGGGCTTCCTGCGCTCCGGGACCTCCCTCATCCAGACGATCGGCCGCGCCGCGCGGAACGTCTCGGGCCAGGTCCACATGTACGCGGACCGGATCACCCCGGCGATGGAGCAGGCCATCGACGAGACCAACCGGCGCCGCGAGAAGCAGATCGCGTACAACACGGAGCACGGCATCGACCCGCAGCCGCTCCGCAAGAAGATCAACGACATCGTGGCGACCATCGCGCGCGAGGAGATCGACACCGAGGAACTGCTCGGCACCGGCTACCGCCAGGCGAAGGAGGGCAAGGGCGCCAAGACCCCCGTCCCCGCGCTCGCCGCGCACGCGTCCAAGGGCCGGGGCAGGGCCGGGTCCACGGTCGAGCTCGGCGACCGGCCCGCCACCGAACTGGCCGCGATCATCGAGGAGATGACGGACCGGATGCGCGCCGCCGCAGCCGAGCTCCAGTTCGAGGTGGCGGCCCGGCTCCGCGACGAGGTGGGAGAACTGAAGAAGGAGCTGCGCCAGATGAAGGAGGCGGGCCTCGCCTGACGGCGGGTCCCGCCCGGCCGGAGGCGGTCCCCAGGTTGCTCTGCGAGTCCGTGCCGCCGGCGAACAGGCCCCGCCCGGCCGGAGGCGGTCCGGTGTGTTGCAAGACCGACACAAAACCGGACCGCCCCTCCGCGGTGTCAGTGACCCTGCGTAGGGTGCTGAACAACCGCACGCACCGGACCGCGGGCGCGGGGAACGCAACGAGAGGGGCACGCGCGTGACCGTGAACATGACCAAGGGTCAGGCCATCAGCCTGGAGAAGCAGGGCGGGGGCAGCCTCACCCAGGTGCGGATGGGGCTCGGCTGGCAGGCGGCGCCGCGCCGCGGTCTGTTCGGCTCGCGCACCCGCGAGATCGACCTGGACGCCTCGGCCGTCCTCTTCGCCGACAAGCAGCCGGTCGACGTGGTCTTCTTCCGGCACCTGGTCAGCGACGACGGCTCGGTCAAGCACACCGGCGACAACCTGGTGGGCGGTGCCGGCCAGGGCGGCGACGACGAGGCGATCCTCGTCGACCTGGAGCGGATCCCGGTCCACATCGACCAGATCGTCTTCACGGTGAACTCCTTCACCGGCCAGACGTTCCAGGAGGTGCAGAACGCCTTCTGCCGGCTCGTCGACGAGACGAACGGGCAGGAGCTGGCGCGCTACACCCTCGATGGCGGCGGCCGCTACACCGCCCAGATCATGGCGAAGGTGCACCGGGCCGGCTCCGGCTGGCAGATGACGGCCCTGGGCAACCCGGCCAACGGCCGCACCTTCCAGGACCTGATGCCGGCGATCCTGCCGCACCTGTAGGCGGCCCGCGCGCCCCGCACCCACAGCTCCCGGAGGCAGCCGCCGCCGGGAGCTGTCCCGCATGACCCGTCCGGCGCCCTGATCCGGACGGCCCGCGAACGACCCGTTTGAACCGCACCGGAACACGCGAATCCGCGCCGGGAAGCACCGAGGGGACAGAGTCGATGACGGCCGAGCTGGTCCGGGGGCAGAACCACCCCCTGCCCGACACCCGACTGGAGATCCGGGTGTCGGCCGGTCATCCGGTCCTCGCCGGAGCCACCCTCGGCGACGAGGCGGGCAGGGTCCCCGGCGCGGAGTGGATCGCCCACCCCGGCGCGCCCTCGCTCCCCGGCGTCGACGTCTCCCGGGCCGCCGCGGCCGACCACCGCCTCTCCGTCGACCTGGCGGCGATGCCCGGGACCGTCCACCGGATCTCGGTCTTCCTGGCGCTGCCCGGACACGGCGGAGCCACCCGCTTCGGGGCCGTCGCCGCCCCCTTCGTCGCCGTCGCGGGACCCGGCGGCGACGAGATCGCCAGCTACACCCTCACGGGGCTCGACAGCGAGTCCGCCGTCGTCGCCCTAGAGCTGTACCGCCGCCAGGGCGCCTGGAAGGTCCGCGCCATGGGCCAGGGGTACGACGGAGGGCTCGCCGCCCTCCTCGGCGACCAGGGCCTGGAGCGGTCCGCCGACGCGGCCGCGGCGATCCTGGCGGCGGCCGCCCCGGAGCCCGCCCCCGCGGCCACCGCCCCCCGGCCGCGCGCCCCCGAGCCGGAGCGGGTGCCCCGGTCGGCGCCCCCGGCCCCGGACTCCGCGCTCCCGGCGGCCCCGGACCCCGCCACCCTCCCGGCCGTCCCGGCCCCGGTGGCCCCGACCGGCTCGGACCACCCCACGCCCCTGGCCACCCCGGTCGTCCCGGCCCCCGCCTCCCCGGCGGCCTCGGACCCCACGCCTCCGCCCCCGCCCCTCCCGCCGGTCGTCTCCGACCCGACGCCGACCGTGCCGGTGACCCCGCCGCGGGGCACGGACACGCGCGCCCCGGGTGGCCCCATCGACTACTCCCACCCGCGCCGCAGGCCCGCCGCCGCGCCGGAGCCGCCGCAGGCCCCGCCCCAGGCTCCGCCCGCGCCGGTCGCCGGGGACGCCTCCGGCTGGTCCATGGACGAGCGCCTGTACAACCAGGTGTGGGGGATGTTCGAGGACCTGGCCCGCGCCGCCGCCGCCTACCGCAGCGCCTGCGACTTCGCGGAGTCCCGGCTCGACCGTGAGCTGGACCAGACCCTCTCCGACTACCGCGCGCGGAACGGGGGCGCGAACGACGCCGCCCGGGCGACCGCCAGGGCCCGGCACGACGAGCTGGTGGAGCGGGCCCGGGCGGTCCTCGACCGGGACCTCGCCCAGCTCGCGGCCGAGTCCGAGGTGGTCGAGCCGGCCCTGCCGCCCGCCTACGCCCGCTGGGACAACCCCGTCTGGCACGCCTACCGGGTCCCGGCCGAGGAGCCGATGGCCGTCCGGCTCGGCGACCTCCACCTGCCCGAGCGGGCCGAGCTGCGGATCCCCATGCTCGTCCGGCTGCCGCTGGAGCGGGGGCTGTGGGTGGACAGCGGCCGGGGCCACTCGGAGGCGGCCGGTCTCCTCGACGAGACCGAGCTGCGGCGGCTCGCCCTGGACAGCGCGGTCGCGCACGCGGCCCGGCTGCTCGCGGCGCACCCGGCGGACGGCTTCTCCGTCCACGTCCTCGACGCGGCCGGAGCGGGCGCCGCCTCCCTCGCGCCGCTCGTGGACTCGGGCGTCCTCGCCGCCCCGCCGGCCCGGGGCGCGGCCGGCGTCTCGGCGGTCCTGGAGCAGCTCACCGAGCGGGTCGACCTGCTCCAGATGGCGCTGCGCGGCGGTGCGACCGACGCGCTGCCGCCCGGCCTGGACACGGCCCGGCAGCTCCTGATCGTGCACGACTTCCCGCACGGCTTCGACGACCGGGCGGTCACCCGGCTGCGGTACCTCGCCGACGAGGGCCCCTCGGTCGGCGTCCACCTGCTGATGGTGGCGGACCGGGCGGACGCGGCCGCGTACGGGCCGCTGCTCGACCCCCTGTGGCGCTCACTGCTGCGGCTCACCCCCGTGCCCGACGACCACCTCGCCGACCCGTGGGTGGGACACGCCTGGTCGTACGAGCCGCCGGTGCTCCCGCCGGGCAGCGGGGTGCTGCGGCAGGTCCTCGCCCAGGTGGCGGACGCCCGCCGGGGGAAGCGGTTCTGAGCTGGCGTTTTGATGATCCTTTAGCCTCGCCTTTACCTTCTCTTGGTGTTTCGGGTAATGTTCTTCACGCGGAGGGGAGTACTCCCCAAGCGCGGCGTGCCCGTCAGTACGGACGGATCCCAGTGATCCGATCCCGGGGCGTCGGCCCGGCGGCGGTCAGCCCGCCCCCGGGTGGAAGAGACCTCCGGCAGCGACGACGCTGATCAGTAGCCGTACGACGCCGGAGGCGCAATGGACGTTTCAACGACCATGTGGGTCCTGACCATTCTCGGTCTGGGTGCCCTGATCGGTGCCGACTTCTTCATCGGGCGCAAGCCCCATGACGTGTCGGTCAAGGAAGCCGGAATCTGGACGATCGTCTGGATCGTGCTCGCCGCACTCTTCGGGGTCGGCCTGCTCTTCTTCGGCAACGCCCAGGCGTCCGGAGAGTTCTTCGCCGGATACATCACCGAGAAGTCGCTCAGTGTCGACAACCTCTTCGTCTTCGTCCTGATCATGGCGAAGTTCTCGGTGCCGTCACACCTCCAGCAGCGCGTGCTGCTGATCGGCGTCCTGATCGCCCTGGTACTCCGCGCGATCTTCATCGCCGCCGGCGCCGCGATCATCGCGAGCTTCTCCTGGGTCTTCTACATCTTCGGCGCGTTCCTGATCTACACCGCCTGGAAGCTCATCCAGGAGGCGCGCTCCGACGAGGAGGAGGACGAGTTCGAGGAGAACAGGCTCCTCAAGAGCGTCGAGAAGAAGTTCGGCGTCGCCGACCGCTACCACGGCACCAAGCTCTTCATCCGGGCCAACGGCAAGCGGGTGATGACCCCGCTGATGGTGGTCATGCTCGCCATCGGCACCACCGACATCCTCTTCGCCCTCGACTCCATCCCGGCGATCTTCGGCCTCACCCAGGACCCGTACATCGTCTTCACCGCCAACGCCTTCGCCCTCATGGGCCTGCGGCAGCTGTACTTCCTGATCGGCGGCCTGCTCAAGAAGCTGGTCCACCTCAGCTACGGCCTGTCGGTGATCCTCGGCTTCATCGGCGTCAAGCTGGTGCTGCACGCCCTGCACGAGTCCGGGGTGCACGTCCCGGAGATCTCCATCCCGGTCTCCCTCGCGGTCATCTGCGGTGTTCTGATCATCACCACGGTCACCAGCCTGATCGCCTCCAAGCGGCAGGCCGAGCGGGAAGCCGCCCAGAGCGTGGCCGACGCCGACGGCACCGAGAAGGACAGCATCGGCGCCTGACGCGGCACACACGGCGACGGCCGGCCCGGGACCCCCTCCCCGGCCGGCCTTCGCCGTTTCCGCGCTCCCGTCCCGGACGGGTTCTAGACGGGCGCGGGCTCCTTCACCGCAGTGCGGGCCGGGAGGGTCTCCGGGAGGAGCGCGAAGCAGCCCAGGCTGACCAGGGCCACCAGGGTCAGATACGCCGCCACGCCCCACGGCGGGCCGGAGCCGCCCTCGGAGAGCGCGGTGGCCGCGAGGGGGGTCAGGGCGCCGCCGAGGACGCCCGCGAGGTTGTAGCCCACGGCCGCGCCCGTGCAGCGGACCCGGGGCTCGTACAGCTCCGGCAGGTACGCGGAGACCACCGCGAACATGGTGATGAAGGCCAGCAGCGCGCCCAGGAAGCCGAGGAACATCAGCGGAGGCCGCGCGGTGTGCAGCAGCGCCACCATCGGGAACATCCAGAGCGCGCAGCCCGCGCACCCGGCCAGGCAGAGCGTCCGGCGGCCCCAGCGGTCGGCGAGCAGCGCCGCGAACGGGGTGGCCGCGCCCATCACCGCCACCGCCGCCATGACGCAACCCAGCATCACCGGGCCGCTCAGGCCGAGCCGCCCGGTGCCGTAGGCCAGGGCCCAGGTGGAGACCGCGTAGAAGACGGCGTACCCGACGGCGAGGGCCCCCGCCGTCAGCAGCACCAGCCGCCAGTGGTCCCGGACCACCTCGGTCAGCGGGGCGCCCGCGCGCCGCCCGGACGCGGACAGCTCCTCGAACTGCGGGGTCTCCGCGAGCGAGGAGCGCAGCAGCAGCCCGCCCGCTGCGAGCAGTCCCGCGGCCCAGAACGGCACCCGCCAGCCCCAGGAGCGGAACTCCGCGTCGCTCAGTCCGGCCGTGAGCCCCAGCATCACCCCGTTCGCCAGGAGGAAGCCGACCGCCGGGCCGATCTGCGGGAAGCTCGCCCACAGCGCGCGCCGGTGCTCCGGCGCATGCTCGGCGGTGAGCAGTACCGCCCCGCCCCACTCGCCGCCCAGGCCGAGCCCCTGGAGGAAGCGGAGCAGGAGCAGCAGCACGGGGGCGGCGATGCCGAGCGTCGCGTACGTGGGGAGGCAGCCGACCGCGACCGTGGCGCAGCCGGTCAGGAGCAGCGAGGCGAAGAGGACCGGGCGCCGGCCGTACCGGTCGCCGACGTGGCCGAAGAGGACCGAGCCCAGCGGCCGGGCCACGAAGCCGACGGCGAAGGTGCCGAAGGCGGCCAGGGTCCCGGCGAGCGGGGAGAAGGTCGGGAAGAAGAGCGGCCCCAGGACGAGGGCTGCGGCGGTCCCGTAGACGTAGAAGTCGAAGAACTCGATGGCGGTGCCGACCAGGGAGGCGGCGGCGATCCGGCCCATCGAAGGGCCGGTGGGTGGCGACGGAGAGTGACGGCGGTGCATGTCCCGCGATCTACCCGCCGGCCGTCCCCGCTACGGGGGCGTGCGGGAGCGCGCCGCTGGTGGGGCGCGCGCCCTCCGTCCGCCCTCGGGTCACCAGCCGCGCTCGCGCCACTCCGCGAGGTGGGGGCGCTCGTCACCGAGCGTCGTGTCCTTGCCGTGGCCCGGGTAGACCCAGGACTCGTCCGGGAGGGCCTCGAAGAGCTTGGTCTCCACGTCGTGGAGGAGGCTCGCGAAGGCCTCCGGGTCCTTGTGGGTGTTGCCCACGCCGCCGGGGAAGAGGCAGTCGCCGGTGAAGACGTGGGGGTGGCCGTGCGGGTCGTCGTAGACGAGGGCGATCGAGCCCGGGGTGTGGCCGACGAGCCGGCGCGCGGTCAGCCCGATCCGGCCCACCCGGATCGTGTCGCCGTCCTCGACGGGCACGTCGGTCGCGACCGGGATGCCCTCCGCGTCGTACGCGCCCGCGTAGGTGCGCGCGCCGGTCGCGGCGACCACCTCGGCCAGGGCCTGCCAGTGGTCGCCGTGCCGGTGGGTGGTGACGACGGCGCCGACGCCGTCGTCACCGATCAGCGTGAGCAGCGTCCCGGCGTCGTTCGCCGCGTCGATCAGCAGCTGCTCGCCGGTGGCCCGGCAGCGCAGCAGGTACGCGTTGTTGTCCATCGGACCGACCGCGACCTTCGAGATCATCAGGTCCGCCAGCTCGTGCACGTCCGCAGGGCCGCCGACCCTCACCACTCCGCTGTACGTCATGCGCTCAGCCTATAGCGGGGGCAGGTCCGGGAGGCCGTCGCCGGAGAGGACGACGAGACGGGCACCCTTGTCGCCGCGGCCGGACAGCCAGCCGAGCAGGTCGGGCCCGGTGCCGGCGAGGACCACCGGGGTTCCCCCGGTGCCGCCGGTGCGCCAGGCGGGGCCCTCCTCGGGATCGAGGCGGAGGGTCACCGGGGGCACCTCCGGGCGCCCCGACCAGCGGTCGGCCAGGAACTCGATCTCCCGCAGGACGAACTCCTCCGGCAGGTCCTCCAGGTCGTAGCCGGCGCCCAGGTCGACGTGGTGCAGCTCCACCTCCACCCAGCGGCGGAAGGGGACCCGGGCCGCGCTGTCGGTGACGCCGTTGCGCAGCTCGACCGTCCGGCCCCAGTCGGCGGGCTTCTCGCACACCGCCCGCAGCCGGTCGGCGCTCTCGCGCACGTCGGCGAGCTGCACGTCGAGCGGACGGTACGCGTCGCGCTCGATGTCGGCCTCGCGGGTGGCGGCGTCCGGGTACATGGGCCGTCCCTCGAAGACGTTCACCAGGGCGTCGGCGTTGCGGGCGAGGTGGGCGAGGACATGGCCGCGGGTCCAGCCGGGAAGCCGTGACGGCTCGGCCGTCGCGGCGTTGTCCCAGGAGGCGGCGGCCTCCAGGAGCCGATCGGTCGCCTCTTGTACGGAAACAAGGTCACGCTCGTGGTCGATCATGGCGCCGACCCTAGCGCCGACCGGGCCGGACCACTCGTTCGGGTGAAGAGGTCTCCGGAAGACCGGTAATCGAATGTACGTGCTATACGCTCGATGGAAGCATCCGGCGTCCCCGGTTGTTGGTGTGTAGGCACATCCGCTCTCTCAAGAAAGGTGCGGACCGGCGTGGCCGACCGTCTCATCGTCCGTGGCGCTCGCGAGCACAACCTCAAGAACGTCTCCCTCGATCTCCCGCGTGACTCCCTCATCGTCTTCACCGGGCTCTCGGGGTCGGGCAAGTCCTCCCTCGCGTTCGACACGATCTTCGCCGAGGGGCAGCGCCGGTACGTCGAGTCGCTCTCCTCGTACGCCCGGCAGTTCCTCGGCCAGATGGACAAGCCGGACGTCGACTTCATCGAAGGTCTGTCGCCCGCCGTCTCCATCGACCAGAAGTCGACCTCGCGCAACCCGCGCTCGACGGTCGGCACCATCACGGAGGTCTACGACTACCTCCGCCTGCTCTTCGCGCGCATCGGCAAGCCGCACTGTCCCGAGTGCCACCGCCCCATCTCGCGCCAGTCGCCGCAGGCCATCGTCGACAGGGTCCTGGAGCTGCCCGAGGGCAGCCGCTTCCAGGTGCTCTCCCCGCTCGTGCGCGAGCGCAAGGGCGAGTTCGCCGACCTCTTCGCCGACCTCCAGACCAAGGGCTACAGCCGGGCCCGGGTCGACGGCGCGACCGTGCAGCTCAGCGAGCCGCCGACGCTGAAGAAGCAGGAGAAGCACACCATCGAGGTGGTCGTCGACCGCCTCACCGTCAAGGACAGCGCCAAGCGCCGGCTCACCGACTCCGTCGAGACCGCGCTCGGACTCTCCGGCGGCATGGTCGTGCTCGACTTCGTCGACCTCCCCGAGGACGACCCCGAGCGCGAGAAGATGTACTCGGAGCACCTCTACTGCCCGTACGACGACCTCTCCTTCGAGGAGCTGGAGCCGCGCTCCTTCTCCTTCAACTCGCCCTTCGGCGCCTGCCCGGACTGCACCGGCATCGGCACCCGCATGGAGGTCGACCCGGAGCTGATCGTCCCCGACGAGGACAAGTCCCTCGACGAGGGCGCCATCCACCCCTGGTCGCACGGCCACACCAAGGAGTACTTCGGCCGGCTCATCGGCGGCCTCTCCCAGGCCCTCGGCTTCCGCACGGACATCCCGTACGCGGGCCTGCCGCAGCGCGCCAAGAAGGCGCTGATGCACGGCCACAAGACCCAGGTCGAGGTCCGCTACCGGAACCGGTACGGGCGGGAGCGGGCGTACACCACCCCGGCCTTCGAGGGGGCCGTCTCCTTCGTCAAGCGGCGCCACACCGAGGCCGAGAGCGACTCCAGCCGCGAGCGCTTCGAGGGCTACATGCGCGAGGTGCCGTGTCCCACCTGCGAGGGCACCCGGCTGAAGCCGATCGTCCTCGCGGTCACGGTCATGGACAAGTCCATCGCCGAGGTCTCCGCGATGTCCATCAGCGACTGCGCCGAGTTCCTCTCCCGGCTCACCCTCAGCGCCCGGGACAAGAAGATCGCCGAGAGGGTCCTCAAGGAGGTCAACGAGCGGCTGCGCTTCCTCGTCGACGTCGGCCTCGACTACCTCTCGCTCAACCGGGCCGCCGGGACGCTCTCCGGCGGCGAGGCCCAGCGCATCCGGCTCGCCACCCAGATCGGCTCCGGCCTGGTCGGCGTGCTCTACGTGCTCGACGAGCCCTCCATCGGCCTCCACCAGCGCGACAACCACCGGCTGATCGAGACCCTGGTGCGGCTCCGGGACATGGGCAACACGCTCATCGTGGTCGAGCACGACGAGGACACCATCAAGGTGGCCGACTGGGTCGTGGACATCGGCCCCGGCGCCGGCGAGCACGGCGGCAAGGTCGTCCACTCCGGCTCCCTGAAGGAACTCCTCGCCAACGAGGAGTCGATGACCGGGCAGTACCTGTCCGGCCGCCGGGCGATCACCACCCCGGACGTCCGCCGGCCGGTGGACCCCGAGCGCAGGCTCACCGTGCACGGGGCCCGCGAGAACAACCTGCGGGACATCGACGTCTCCTTCCCGCTCGGCGTCCTCACCGCCGTCACCGGCGTCTCCGGCTCCGGCAAGTCGACCCTGGTCAACGACATCCTCTACACCCACCTGGCGCGCGAGCTGAACGGCGCCAAGTCGGTGCCCGGCCGGCACACGCGCGTGGACGGCGACGACCTCGTCGACAAGGTCGTGCACGTCGACCAGTCCCCGATCGGCCGCACCCCCCGGTCGAACCCGGCGACCTACACCGGCGTCTTCGACCACGTCCGCAAGCTCTTCGCCGAGACGATGGAGGCCAAGGTCCGGGGCTACCTGCCCGGCCGCTTCTCCTTCAACGTCAAGGGCGGCCGCTGCGAGAACTGCTCCGGCGACGGCACGATCAAGATCGAGATGAACTTCCTCCCGGACGTCTACGTCCCGTGCGAGGTCTGCCACGGCGACCGGTACAACCGGGAGACCCTGGAGGTCCACTACAAGGGCAAGTCCATCGCCGAAGTCCTGAACATGCCGATCGAGGAGGCCCTCGACTTCTTCGAGGCCGTCCCGACCATCGCCCGTCACCTGCGCACGCTCAACGAGGTCGGCCTCGGCTACGTCCGCCTCGGGCAGTCCGCGCCGACGCTCTCCGGCGGCGAGGCCCAGCGCGTGAAGCTCGCCTCCGAGCTCCAGAAGCGCTCGACGGGCCGCACGGTCTACGTCCTGGACGAGCCGACCACCGGTCTGCACTTCGAGGACATCTCGAAGCTGATCAAGGTCCTCTCCGGCCTGGTCGACAAGGGGAACTCGGTGATCGTCATCGAGCACAACCTCGACGTCATCAAGACCGCGGACTGGGTCGTCGACATGGGCCCGGAGGGCGGCAGCGGCGGCGGCCTGGTGGTCGCCGAGGGCACGCCGGAGGAGGTCGCCTCGGTCCCGACGAGCCACACCGGCAAGTTCCTCCGCGAGATCCTCGGCGCCGACCGGATCAGCGACGCGGCGGTCCCGGCGGCGCGCGGCACGAAGAAGGCGGCGGCGAAGAAGACGGCGACGGCGAAGAAGGCCGCCACCGCGAAGGCCGCCCCGGCGAAGAAGACGGCCGCCACGAAGACGGCCGCCACCAAGGCGACCGCGACCAAGGCCGCCGCCAAGAAGACGGCGACCCGGGCCCGCAAGGCCTGACCCGGACCGTCACCCGGCAGGGCCCCGCCCGGGGGCCCTGCCGGGCCGGTGCGCCCCCGGCGCGGACCCCCGCCGTCACACCGGCGGGGGTCCGCGCCGGGGGCATCGCCGTATCCGCATGTCCTCGTGCGTGTGGCCCACGGCCCCCGCGACCCGTGCGCGGAGCGCGCCGGTATCGTCGGTTCGGTCACCGCTGGGGTGTCTTGTCCCCGATCTCACCGTGGAGCGCTCATGTCCGGCCAGTCCAGCCGCCGCACCGTACTGAAAGGCGCCGCCCTCGCCGGTGCCGCCGGGCTGGGGGTCGCCGCCTGCTCCACCGAGTCCAAGCTCGGCCACGCCGAGGTCCCGACCCCGACCGCCCCGGTCTCCCTCGGCTCCCCGGACGCGGTCCCGGTCGGCGGCTCCAAGCTCTACCGCGAGCAGCGCCTCGTGGTGAGCTGCCCCGCCGAGGGCCAGTACAAGGCCTTCAGCGCCCAGTGCACCCACGCGGGCTGCGTGCTCGACAAGGTCGAGGAGAACGAGGGCAACTGCCCCTGCCACGGCAGCCGCTTCGACGTCACGACCGGCAAGGCGCTCCGGGGCCCGGCCACCGTCCCGCTCCCCGAGGTCCCGGTCCGCGTCGAGGGCGGCGAGCTCGTCGCCGGACCCGAGGCCTGACACACGGACGGTTCAGGACCCGAGGCCTGACACACGGACGGTTCAGGACCAGTCCCAGTCGACCCCCAGGATCCCCGGGCGCACCCCCTGCTCCACCAGGTGCACCGTGCGGTGCCGGCCGCTCAGGGTCAGCTCCGCGCGGCCGCCGCGCGGCGCCCCCGCCGAGACCTGCGCGAACCTCCGGCACCGCACCGGAAGCGCCGCCTCGTCGAAGCGCACCTGGAGCACGTACTGCCCACCCGCGAAGCTGAACCCGCGCACGTACTCCCCGCTCGCCCCCGCCGTACCGTCCTCGAAGCCGTACGAGAAGAGGTACGTGTCCCCGGCGCGCAGCCGCGCGTCGAAGAGCAGCTCCGCGACCAGCACCCCCGTCCCCGCGTGCCACCGCACCCGCCCGGTCCGGCAGTTCTCCACCGCCCGCACCACCACCCGCGACGGGTCGCAGCCCGGGTCCCCGTGGTGGATGGCCAGATAGCGGTCCACTCCGTCCCGGTGCGCCCGCACCACGTGCTGGGACTCGCGCCCCACCAGCTCCCGCCCGGCCCCGATCCGCACCCGCTCGTGGTGCCCGACCGTGTGCAGCCCCCCGTCCGTCGGGCACTCCATCTCCGCGAGCAGCTCCTCCACCGAGCCGGACGCCTCCACCAGCGAGCGGTACGAGCGGCCCGCCGGGCGCTCCACCTCGGACCGGGCGGCCGTGTCCTCCGACAGCAGGCGCAGGAGTGAGTTGCCCGGGAGCTGGAGCACCTCCTCCAGGGCCCGGACGGCCTTCAGGGACTCCGGCCGCTGCGGACGGCGGGCGCCCTGCTGCCAGTAGCTCAGACTCGTCACCCCGACCCTCACGCCCCGGTGCGCCAGATGGTGCTGGACCCGCTGGAGCGGCAGCCCGCGCACGGCGAGCGCGGTGCGCAGCGCCAGATGGAAGGGACCGGTGTGCAGCAACTGCGCAAGATCGGCCTCGGTGTGGCTCACGAGGACTCCTCGGTGAACGTTCACGGTGGGGGAGCGGACCGTCGCACCGCCGGGGACGGGCGGGCAGGTGGGCCGAGGGCGTCCGTTCACACCCGGGTCACACCGTTCACAGTCCGATGTCATCCCGCATTGAAGCGTGTTGACCCGGACCGGACAACGGCAGATGCTCCTGACCAGCGTCCGGACGCGCTCCTCCACACCCCCACCCCACCCGGGAGGAACGCGATGCGCAGAAGAAAGCTGAACCTCGCGGCACTCGCCGCAGCCGCCCTCTTCCTCGTCCCCACCACCTCGGCGTCCGCCGCGCCGGCCGGTGAGGACGCCTCCGCCCTCGCCGCCAAGCGCCTGAACATCGCCATGCAGGCCCAGCAGAAGAGCAACTGGTGCTGGGCGGCGGCCGGCAACACCATCGCCACCTGGTTCGGCCGCGGCTACAGCCAGAACCAGTTCTGCAACGCCGCCTTCAACCGCCAGCAGGGCTACGACTGCCCCAACAACCAGGCCACCCTCGGCAACGTCCAGACCGGTCTGAGCTGGGCCGGCGTCCGCCCCGGCTCGTACGTGACCGGCTGGCTGCGCTACCCCACGGTGCAGACCGAGATCAACGCCGACCGGCCGATCGAGACCCGGATCCAGTGGTCGAGCGGCGGCGGGCACATGCACGTGATCTACGGCTACGACGACGCGAGCAGCTGGGTCTACTGGGGCGACCCCTGGCCCTCCAGCGACCGCTACAACTGGGCCTCGCACGCCTGGTACGTCGACAACGGCTCCTTCTCCTGGACCCACTCGCTCTACCGGATCGGGGCGTGACCACCGTGATCACCGCGACCACGGCACGCGCGCGTGCCACCGCCGCCGGCCTCCTGACCGCCGCCGCCCTCGTCGCCCTCGGCACGTTCCCCGCGTCCGCCGCCGAGAGCCTGCCGTCCGCCCCCACCCCCGAGCGGGCCGCCGGCGCGCCGGGGACCCTGGAGACCCTGTCCCGGTTCTTCGCCCGGGACGGGAAGGGAGCCGGGGCGGCCGCCGCGGACGCCGCCCGTCCGGCGGGCGCCCCGCGGATCGAGGGCGCCTCCGTCCCGGTCCGGATCCTCTCCCCGGACTTCGTCGCCGGGAAGGCCG
Source organism: Streptomyces sp. NPDC086147 (assembly GCF_040702165.1). Taxonomy (NCBI): domain Bacteria; kingdom Bacillati; phylum Actinomycetota; class Actinomycetes; order Kitasatosporales; family Streptomycetaceae; genus Streptomyces; species Streptomyces sp. NPDC086147. The sequence goes on from NZ_JBFBJO010000008.1 coordinate 184,715, forward strand.
GGGCCCCGGTCGCCCGCGTCGAGTTCCGCGCCAGCCGGGCCGTCGCCCCGGACGGGCGGAAGGCCTCCCTGTGGACGGTCCGGGGGGCCGACGGCTGGCAGGTGGTGAACATCGCCACCGGCGACGACGAGATCCGGTACGCGGAGCGGGGCGGGCGCCTGCTGCCCGGCGGCCTCGTCTTCCGCGAACCCCAGATCGACGCCTGGTACGTCCAGAAGGGCGCGAAGGTGCTCCCGCTGGACGAGGACGCGGTGCGGGCCGTCGGGAAGAACGGGACGAGCCTCGCCGCGTACCGCGAGCGGGTCGCACGGGCGTACGGCGACAAGCTCCCCGGCTCCGCCTACGCGAAGAAGGGCGCGGCGGGCGGGTACGGGCCGCAGGAGGCCGCGGCCCGGGGGGCCGCACCCCAGGCGGCTCCCGGCCCCCAGGCCGCCCCCGGGCCCCGTACCGAGGCCTCCGGGGAGACCGCCGCCACCGTGGCCGGCGTCGGCACCGCCCTGGGCCTCGCCCTGGCGGCCACGACCGCGATACGCCGCCGCCGGGCGGCCGGGAGCGGCCCGGCGGCCTGACCTGGCCCCGCCCGGGCCCGCCCCGGCTCCGTCGCGGGCCCGCCCCGGTTCCGGCCGGGGCGGGCCCCGTGCGGGCGGGTCCCCACCCCGTCCGCACGGAGCCGGACGCACGTGCGCGCCCGGCCGGAGTGTCGGTCCCCGCCAGTAGGGTGGGGACCATGGCAGACCCCTCCAGCTACCGCCCCAAGCCGGGTCAGATCCCCGACTCCCCGGGGGTCTACAAGTTCCGCGACGAGCACCGCCGGGTGATCTACGTGGGCAAGGCGAAGTCCCTGCGCCAGCGCCTCGCCAACTACTTCCAGCCGCTCACGAGCCTGCACCCGCGCACGGCCACCATGGTGACCACGGCCGCCTCCGTCGAGTGGACCGTGGTGTCCACCGAGGTCGAGGCGCTCCAGCTGGAGTACTCCTGGATCAAGGAGTTCGACCCCCGGTTCAACGTCAAGTACCGGGACGACAAGAGCTACCCGTACCTCGCCGTGACCATGAACGAGGAGTTCCCGCGCGTCCAGGTCATGCGCGGCCACAAGAAGAAGGGCGTGCGCTACTTCGGGCCGTACGCGCACGCGTGGGCGATCCGCGAGACCGTCGACCTCATGCTGCGGGTCTTCCCCGTCCGCACCTGCTCGGCGGGCGTCTTCCGGAACGCCTCCTCGGCCGGCCGGCCCTGCCTCCTCGGCTACATCGGCAAGTGCTCGGCGCCCTGCGTCGGCCGGGTCACCCCCGAGGAGCACCGCGAACTCGCCGAGGAGTTCAGCGACTTCATGGCCGGCCGCACCGGCACGTACATCCGCCGTCTGGAGAAGCAGATGACGATCGCGGCCGAGGACATGGAGTACGAGAGGGCCGCCCGGCTCCGCGACGACATCGCGGTCCTGCGCCGGGCCATGGAGAAGAACGCTGTCGTCCTCGCCGACGCCACCGACGCCGACCTGATCGCCCTCGCCGAGGACGAACTGGAGGCCGCCGTCCAGATCTTCCACGTGCGCGGCGGACGCGTCCGCGGCCAGCGCGGCTGGGTCACCGACAAGGTCGAGGCCGTCGACACCGCCGGGCTCGTCGAGCACGCCCTCCAGCAGCTGTACGGCGAGGAGAGCGGCGAGACGGTCCCCAAGGAGGTCCTGGTCCCCGCGCTCCCCGAGGACGCCGAGGCCGTCTCCGCCTGGCTCTCCGGCCGCCGCGGCTCCCTCGTCTCGCTGCGGGTGCCCCAGCGCGGCGACAAGAAGGACCTGATGGAGACCGTCGCGCGCAACGCCCAGCAGGCGCTCGTGCTCCACAAGACCAAGCGGGCCAGCGACCTCACCACCCGCTCCCGGGCCCTGGAGGAGATCGCCGAGGCCCTGGACCTGGACTCGGCGCCGCTGCGGATCGAGTGCTTCGACATCTCGCACCTCCAGGGCGAGGACGTCGTCGCCTCCATGGTCGTCTTCGAGGACGGACTGCCCCGCAAGAGCGAGTACCGCCGCTTCCAGATCAAGGGCTTCGAAGGGCAGGACGACGTCCGCTCCATGCACGAGGTGATCGGCCGTCGCTTCAAGCGCTACCTCGCCGAGAAGGAGAGGACGGGGGAGTGGGTGGACGGCGAGGTCCCGGCCGAGGACCCCGAGGACGACGGGCGGCCCAAGCGGTTCGCCTACCCGCCGCAGCTCGTCGTGGTCGACGGCGGACAGCCCCAGGTCGCCGCCGCGCGGCGCGCCCTCGACGAGCTCGGCATCGACGACATCGCGGTCTGCGGCCTCGCCAAGCGCCTGGAGGAGGTCTGGCTGCCCGGCGACGACGATCCCGTGGTGCTGCCCCGCTCCAGCGAAGGCCTGTACCTTCTCCAGCGGGTGCGTGACACGGCTCACGACTTCGCCATCCGCTACCAGCGGTCCAAGCGGACGAAACGCATCAGGACCGGGCCCCTCGACGCCGTCCCCGGCCTCGGGGAGACCCGGAAGCAGACCCTGATCAAGCATTTCGGCTCGGTGAAGCGGCTCCGGCAGGCGACAATCGAGCAGATCTGCGAGGTCCCCGGCATGGGCCGGAAGACCGCGGAGGCGGTCGTCGCGGCCCTGGCCGGGGCGGCTCCCGGCGCCCCCGCCGTGAACACGGCGACGGGGGAGATCATGGAGGACGACACGGCTCCCGCACAGGCGGCCCCGGCCGCCCCCGCCGTGAACACGGCGACAGGGGAGATCATGGAGGACGACGCGGACGTCACGGCACGGCCGCGCGTACACGGCACGACGAGCACCACCGAGAAGACGGAGCAGGACACGTGAGTACGGGCACCAAGGAGATCCCCGGCGACAGCGGCGCCGAGGCGGCCATTCCCGAGCTGGTGATCATCTCCGGCATGTCCGGGGCCGGCCGGTCCACCGCGGCGAAGTGTCTGGAGGACCTCGGCTGGTTCGTCGTGGACAACCTGCCGCCCGCGCTGATCCCCACCATGGTGGAGCTCGGCGCCCGCTCCCAGGGCAACGTCGCCCGGATCGCCGTCGTCGTCGACGTCCGCGGCCGGCAGTTCTTCGACAACCTGCGGGAGTCCCTCGCCGACCTGGACGCCAAGCAGGTCACCCGCCGGATCGTCTTCCTGGAGTCCTCCGACGAGGCCCTCGTCCGGCGCTTCGAGTCGGTCCGCAGGCCCCACCCGCTCCAGGGCGACGGCCGCATCACCGACGGCATCGCCGCCGAGCGCGATTTGCTGCGCGAGCTGCGCGGCGACGCCGACCTGGTGATCGACACCTCCAGCCTCAACGTCCACGAGCTGCGCGCCAAGATGGACGCCCAGTTCGCCGGCGACGAGGAGCCCGAGCTGCGGGCCACCGTGATGTCCTTCGGCTTCAAGTACGGCCTGCCCGTCGACGCCGACCTCGTCGTGGACATGCGCTTCCTGCCGAACCCGCACTGGGTCCCCGAGCTGCGCCCCTTCACCGGCCTCAACGAGGAGGTGTCGAACTACGTCTACAACCAGCCCGGCGCCAAGGAGTTCCTGGACCGCTACACCGAGCTGCTCCAGCTGATCGCCGCGGGCTACCGCCGCGAGGGCAAGCGGTACGTGACGATCGCCGTCGGCTGCACGGGCGGCAAGCACCGCTCGGTGGCCACCGCCGAGCGCCTCGCCGCCCGCCTCGCCGCCGAAGGGGTCGAGACCGTCGTCGTGCACCGGGACATGGGGCGAGAGTGAAGCCGTACCGTCGGCGTGCCTCCACCCTCACGGTGCGTCGCACGCTCCGCAGACGCGGTGCCCAGCCCAAGGTCGTCGCGCTGGGCGGGGGCATGGGCCTCTCGGCCTCCCTCGCCGCGCTCCGCCGGATCACCGGCGACCTCACCGCCGTCGTCACCGTCGCCGACGACGGCGGCTCCAGCGGCCGGCTCCGGGAGGAGCTGGGCGTGCTGCCCCCCGGCGACCTGCGGAAGGCGCTCGCCGCGCTCTGCGGCGACGACGACTGGGGCCAGACCTGGGCCCGGGTCATCCAGCACCGCTTCCAGTCCAAGGGCGAGATCAACGGGCACGCCGTCGGCAACCTGCTGATCGTCGCCCTCTGGGAGCAGCTCGGCGACCCCGTGCAGGCCCTGGACCTGGTCGGCCTGCTGCTCGGCGCCCAGGGCCGGGTGCTGCCCATGTCCGCCGTGCCCCTGGAGCTCCAGGCCCTGGTCAAGGGCCACGACCCGGAGCGGCCGGACGACGTGGACACCGTGTGCGGCCAGGCGACCGTGGCGCTCACCCCCGGCGAGGTGCAGTCCGTGCACCTCGTGCCGAACGACCCGCCGGCCGTCCCCGAGGCGGTCGCCGCCGTCCTGGACGCCGACTGGGTCGTCCTGGGCCCCGGCTCCTGGTTCTCCTCGGTGATCCCGCACCTCCTGGTCCCCGATCTCCTCGACGCACTGGTCGAGAGCAAGGCCCGGAAGGTGCTCTCCCTGAACCTCGCGCCGCAGCCCGGAGAAACCGACGGCTTCTCCCCGCAGCGTCATTTGGAGGTTTTGGGCCGACACGCCCCTAAACTCGCCCTGGACGTGGTGCTGGCCGACGAGGCCGCCGTGCCCGACCGCGACTCCCTCGCCGACGCCGCCAAACGGTTCGGCGCCGCGGTCGAGCTGGCGCCGGTGGCCCGGCCCGACGGCTCCGCGAAGCACGACCCGGAGCTGCTGGCCGCCGCGTACGACCGTATTTTTCGGATGCATGGAAGGATCGGCCCATGGCGATGACGGCAGCGGTGAAGGACGAGATCTCCCGGCTTCCCGTCACCCGGACCTGCTGCAGGAAGGCAGAGGTCTCGTCGATCCTGCGGTTCGCGGGCGGGCTGCACCTGGTGAGCGGCCGCATCGTGATCGAGGCGGAGCTCGACACCGCGATGGCGGCCCGCCGCCTCAAGCGGGACATCCTGGAGATTTTCGGACACAGTTCCGAGCTGATCGTGATGGCTCCCGGCGGGCTGCGGCGCGGCTCGCGCTTCGTGGTGCGGGTGGTGGCGGGGGGCGACCAGCTCGCCCGCCAGACGGGTCTGGTCGACGGCCGGGGCCGCCCCATCCGGGGCCTCCCCCCGCAGGTGGTCTCCGGTGCGACCTGTGACGCGGAGGCCGCCTGGCGCGGGGCCTTCCTCGCGCACGGTTCGCTGACCGAGCCCGGCCGGTCCTCCTCCCTGGAGGTCACCTGCCCGGGCCCCGAGGCCGCCCTCGCCCTGGTCGGCGCCGCCCGCCGGCTCTCCATCGCGGCGAAGGCCCGCGAGGTGCGGGGCGTGGACCGGGTCGTCGTCCGCGACGGCGACGCGATCGGCGCCCTGCTGACCCGGCTCGGCGCGCACGAGTCGGTGCTCGCCTGGGAGGAGCGGCGGATGCGGCGCGAGGTCCGCGCCACCGCCAACCGCCTGGCCAACTTCGACGACGCCAACCTGCGCCGCTCGGCCCGCGCCGCGGTCGCCGCCGGGGCCCGGGTGCAGCGCGCCCTGGAGATCCTCGGCGAGGAGGTGCCCGAGCACCTCGCCGCCGCCGGCCGGCTCCGCATGGACCACAAGCAGGCCTCCCTGGAGGAGCTGGGCGCGCTCGCCGACCCGCCGCTGACCAAGGACGCGGTGGCCGGCCGGATCCGCCGGCTGCTCGCCATGGCCGACAAGCGGGCGCAGGACCTGGGCATCCCCGGGACCGAGTCCAATCTGACCGAGGAACTGGACGACAGCCTGGTCGGCTGAGGCCGGACCGCTCTTCGGCCCCTGGTCGATTTCCGGTCAACTCTTCGCTGCCGGTGCGTTTCTGACGCACCGGCAGTTCTTTTTCCCGGGTGCGCGACGCGCCGGGAGGCACCCTTGACGCCCCTCCGGGCGCCCATGAGTCTGTCGTCTGTCCATCCGTGAGACCTGCTCCACCGGAGAGACCTGCTCCACCCGCGAGATCTGTTCACCTTCGAGACGGACGACACCAAGGGGAGCCCATGAGACGCAGAGCGGGATCGATCCTCGCCGCGGCTTCACTGCTGATCGCAGGAGTGGCGGCGGCACCCGTCGCCGGAGCGCGGCCCGACGACCGGAACGCCGACGCCCTCTCCGTATGGCACGCCGAGGTCACCCAGGAGCAGGTTCCGCTCCTCCTCGAAGCCGGCGCCGACGCCCACGAGCTGACCGAGCGGGTGCCCGCGAAGGGCAGCGCCACGGTCGAGCTCTTCCTCACCGGCGCCCAGGCCGGACAGCTCCGCGGCCAGGGCGTCGAACTCGCCGAGCACGCCCTGTCGGACGGGGCCGAGAAGCGGATCGCCGCCGCCGGGGACGGCGTCTTCCGCCCGTACGGCGGCCCCACCGGCCTCAAGCAGGAGATCCTGGACACCGCCCGGACCCATCCCGGGCTCACCAAGGTCGTCTCGATCGGCAAGACCCTCAAGGGCCAGGACATCCTCGCCCTCAAGATCAGCAAGGGCGCCCAGCGGGCCAAGGACGGGTCGAAGCCCGCCACGCTCTACATGTCCAACCAGCACGCGCGCGAGTGGATCACCCCCGAGATGACCCGGCGGCTGATGCACCACTACCTCGACGGCTACGGCCGGGACGAGCGGATCACCCGGATCGTCGACACCACCGAACTGTGGTTCGTGCTCTCCGCCAACCCGGACGGCTACGACCACACCCACGCCGACCCCGCCAACCGCCAGTGGCGCAAGAACCTCCGCGACAACGACGGCGACGGCAGGATCACCCCCGGCGACGGCGTCGACCTCAACCGCAACTTCGCCTACAAGTGGGGCTACGACAACGAGGGCTCGTCCCCCGACCCGGCCGACGAGACCTTCCGCGGCAAGGGCCCCATGTCGGAGCCCGAGACCAGGGCGATCGACGCCTTCCAGAAGCGCATCGGCTTCGCGTACGGCATCAACTACCACTCCGCCGCCCAGCTCCTGCTGTACGGCGTCGGCTGGCAGGTCGCCACCGACACCCCCGACGACGTGGCCCTCAAGGCCCTCGCGGGCACCCCGGAGAACTCCGCCGTGCCCGGCTACCGGCCGCAGGTCTCCTCCGAGCTGTACACCACCAACGGCGAGGCCGACGGACACGCCGCCAACGTCAACGGCATGCAGATGTTCACCCCGGAGATGTCCACCTGCGCCACCGCCTCCCGGGTCGACCCGAACGACGCCTGGAACCCGGCCGACTGCGCCTCCGTCTTCACCTTCCCGGACGACGAGAAGCTGATCCGGGCCGAGTTCGCCAAGAACGTGCCCTTCGCGCTCGCCGTCGCCGAGTCCTCCGCCCACCCGGACCGGCCCGTCTCCCCGGTCGGCGCCGACGCCCCCGACTTCACCCCGAAGGCCTTCGCCACCTCCTACGCCCGGGGCGGGGAGCAGGAGGTCGCCGTCACCGCCCGCAAGTCGCTGCGCGGCAAGACGCTCGAATACCGGATCAACGGCGGTCGCGTCCACCGCGAGGAGCTCCGCGCCTGGAAGGGCGGCGAGACCTACGGCGGCGAGGACAACCTCTACTTCGACGAGTACCGCGCCGAGGTCGGGGGCGCCCGGCCCGGCGACTCCGTCGAGGTCCGCTTCACCGCCCGCACCCGCGAGGGCCGGACCACCGCCTCCGCCCCCTTCACCTACGAGGTGGCCGAACGGGCGCGCGGCGACGTGCTCGTCCTCGCCGACGAGGGCGGCACCACCGCCGGACGCCACACCGCCGCCTACGTGAAGGCGCTCGCCGACGGCGGACGGAAGGCCGCCGTCTGGGACGTCGCCGTCCAGGGCGCCCCGGACGCCCTCGGCGTCCTCTCCCACTTCGACGCCGTCGTCTGGTACACCGGCGCCGAACGCCCCTCCGGGGCCGCGGAACTCGCCGTCCGCTCCTACCTCAACGAGGGCGGCAAGCTGGTCAACGCGGGCGAGAAGTCCGGCGGACTCACCCGGGTCGGCCTCGCCGAGACCAACGACTTCGCCCAGTACTACCTCGGCGCCCACCACCGCGCCGGCCTCAAGGGCCCGTCCGCCTTCGCCGGAGAGGGCGCCTTCGGAGGCGTGCGGACGACCCTCGGCGCCGCCGCCGGGAACCCGCTGGACGACGCGGGCGCGTACACCGTCACCTCCGACACCCTGAAGCCGAAGGACTTCCCGCAGTTCGCGAGCAGCGCCGCCGCCGGCGACTACCCGGGCGTCCGCACCCCCTTCGAGCCCGCCGAGGGCACGACCTTCGCGGCGGTGAAGCACGCCGACGACACCTGGGCCCGGCTCGCCAGGACCGTCGACCTCACCGGCGTCCCGGCGGGCGCGAAGCCCCGCCTGGACTTCCAGGTCAGCCACGACACCGAGCCCGGCTACGACAACCTCGTCGTCGAGGCCCACACCGTCGGGCAGGACGACTGGACCACCCTGCCCGACACCAACGGCGGCACCTCCGCCGAGCCCCCCGCCGACTGCGGCGAGGGCTACTACGTCCGCGGTCATCCCTTCCTCGCCCACTACCTCACCGTCGGCGAGGACGGCTGCGCCGCCACCGGGACCACCGGCTCCTGGCACGCCTTCACCGGCCCCTCCAACGGCTGGCGGCAGGCCTCCGTCGACCTGAGCGCCTGGGCGGGCAAGAAGGTCGAGCTCTCCCTCTCGTACGTCTCCGACCCCGGTACGGGCGAGACGGGCGCCTTCGTCGACGACGTCCGGCTCGTCACCGGGACCACCACCGAGGCCGAGGGCTTCGAGACCTCCCTCGGCGCCTGGTCCACGCCCGGCGCCCCGGCCGGCAGCCCCGGCAACGGCTCCGACTGGACGCGCTCCGGCGCGCTCTTCCACTCGCGGGCGGCGGTCACCACCCGGGACACCGTCCTCCTCGGCTTCGGCCTGGAGCACGTGCCCGGCACGGCGGAGCGGGCGCGGCTCCTGGGCCGCGCCCTCAAGACCCTCCACCGGTGAGGCCCTCCACCGCTGAGGGGAGCACCCCGACCGTTTAACGGAGAGTAGTGGGGACAAACGTCCCAAGGCGGCCCTTACCCGTCGGTAGGTGAGGGTCGTCGGCCGTTTTCCCTCACTTTCCGGGCTCGCACGGATGCGCTCGATGTCACTCCGGCGGCCCCGGGGAGGTAGGGTCGTAAGCGGTCGGGGACATCCCAAAAACAAAAATCTCGCCGGCGTCGAACACACCGGCGTACCTAACGAGGAGATCGGTTCGTGACGATCCGCGTAGGCATCAACGGCTTTGGCCGCATCGGCCGGAACTACTTCCGCGCCCTCCTTGAGCAGGGTGCCGACATCGAGATCGTGGCTGTCAACGACCTGGGTGACACCGCGACCACGGCCCACCTGCTGAAGTACGACACCATCCTGGGACGCCTCAAGGCCGAGGTCACCCACACCGAGGACACCATCACCGTCGACGGCCACACCATCAAGGTGCTGTCCGAGCGCGACCCGGCCGACCTCCCCTGGGGCGAGCTCGGCGTCGACATCGTCATCGAGTCGACCGGCATCTTCACCAAGAAGGCCGACGCCGAGAAGCACCTCGCGGGCGGCGCCAAGAAGGTCCTCATCTCGGCTCCGGCCAAGGACGAGGACATCACCATCGTGATGGGCGTCAACCAGGACAAGTACGACCCGGCGCGGCACGACGTCATCTCGAACGCCTCCTGCACCACCAACTGCGTGGCGCCGATGGCGAAGGTCCTCGACGAGAACTTCGGCATCGTCAAGGGCCTGATGACCACGGTCCACGCGTACACCAACGACCAGCGGATCCTGGACTTCCCGCACAAGGACCTGCGCCGCGCCCGCGCCGCCGCGGAGAACATCATCCCGACCACGACCGGTGCCGCCAAGGCCACTGCCCTGGTCCTCCCGCAGCTCAAGGGCAAGCTCGACGGCATCGCCATGCGCGTCCCGGTCCCGACCGGCTCCGCCACCGACCTGGTCGTCACCCTGGACCGCGAGGTCACCAGGGACGAGGTCAACGCCGCGTTCAAGAAGGCCGCCGACGACGGCGACCTCAAGGGCTTCCTCTTCTACACCGAGGACCCGATCGTCTCCTCCGACATCGTGGGCGACCCGGCGTCCTGCACCTTCGACGCCTCCCTGACGATGGTCCAGGACGGCAACTCGGTCAAGATCCTCGGCTGGTACGACAACGAGTGGGGCTACTCCAACCGTCTCGTCGACCTCACCGTCTTCGTCGGCGGCCAGCTCTGACCTTCAGAGCGGGTTCTCGACGGTGAGCAGGGCTCGGGCAGCGCAACGCCGCGCTGTACGAGCCCTGTTCGTGTGCTCCACCGCGTACCAAGGAGTCAGTTAACAGATGAAGACGATCGACGAGCTTCTCCACGAGGGCGTCGAAGGCAAGCGGGTGTTCGTCCGCGCCGACCTCAACGTGCCGCTCGACGGCACCACCATCACCGACGACGGACGCATCCGCGCCGTCGTCCCCACGGTCGAGGCGCTCGCCGGCGCCGGCGCCCGCGTCGTGGTCGCCTCGCACCTGGGCCGCCCCAAGGGCGCCCCGGACCCGGCGTTCTCGCTCGCCCCGGCCGCCGCCCGCCTCGGCGAACTGCTCGGCGCCGACGTGGCGTTCGCGACCGACACGGTCGGCGACTCCGCCACCGGAACCGTCGCGGGCCTCGGGAACGGCCAGGTCGCCGTCCTGGAGAACCTCCGCTTCAACCCCGGCGAGACCTCCAAGGACGACGCCGAGCGCGGCGCCTTCGCGGACCGCCTCGCCGCCCTCGCCGACCTCTACGTCGGCGACGGCTTCGGCGCCGTGCACCGCAAGCACGCCTCGGTCTACGACCTCCCGGCGCGCCTCCCGCACGCCGCCGGCTACCTCATCGCCACCGAGGTCGGCGTCCTGAAGAAGCTGACGGACGACGTCCGGCGGCCGTACGTGGTCGCCCTCGGCGGTGCCAAGGTCTCCGACAAGCTCGGCGTGATCGACCACCTCCTGGAGAAGGCCGACCGCATCCTCATCGGCGGCGGCATGGCGTACACCTTCCTCAAGGCCCAGGGCCACGAGGTCGGCATCTCGCTGCTCCAGGAGGACCAGGTCCCGGCGGTCCAGGAGTACCTGGCGCGGGCGAAGGAGCGCGGCGTGGAGTTCGTGCTCCCCGTCGACGTCCTGGTCTCGTCCGAGTTCCCGGACCTGAAGACCAAGGCCCCCGCGAACCCCACCACGGTCGCCGCGGACGCCATCCCGGCGGACGAGGAGGGCCTCGACATCGGCCCCGAGACCCGTAAGCTCTACGCCTCGAAGCTCGCCGACGCGGCCACCGTCTTCTGGAACGGGCCGATGGGCGTCTTCGAGCACCCCGACTACGCCGAGGGCACCAAGGCCGTCGCCCAGGCGCTCGTCGACTCCCCGGCCTTCACCGTGGTCGGCGGCGGCGACTCCGCCGCCGCGGTCCGCATCCTGGGCTTCGACGAGAACGCGTTCGGACACATCTCGACCGGCGGCGGCGCCTCCCTCGAATACCTCGAGGGCAAGACGCTTCCCGGCCTCGCCGCACTGGAGGACTGACCCCCTTATGACCACCCGCACCCCGCTGATGGCGGGCAACTGGAAGATGAACCTCAACCACCTGGAGGCCATCGCCCACGTCCAGAAGCTCGCCTTCGCCCTCACCGACAAGGACTACGACGCGGTCGAGGTCGCCGTCCTGGTCCCCTTCACCGACCTGCGGTCCGTCCAGACCCTGGTCGACGGCGACAAGCTCAAGATCGAGTACGGCGCCCAGGACATCTCGGCGCACGACTCCGGCGCCTACACCGGCGAGATCTCGGGCCTGATGCTGGCCAAGCTCAAGGCCGCCTTCGTGGCCGTCGGCCACTCCGAGCGCCGCCAGTACCACGCCGAGGACGACGAGGTCTGCAACGCCAAGGTGAAGGCCGCCTTCAAGCACGGCATCACCCCGATCCTCTGCGTCGGCGAGGGCCTCGACGTCCGCAAGGCCGGCCGGCAGGTCGAGCACACCCTCGCCCAGCTCGACGGCGGCCTCAAGGACGTCCCGGCCGAGCAGGCCGAGACGATCGTGATCGCGTACGAGCCGGTGTGGGCCATCGGCACCGGCGAGGTCGCCACCCCCGAGGACGCCCAGGAGGTCTGCGGGGCGATCCGCGGCCGCCTCGCCGAGCTGTACTCCCAGGAGCTGGCCGACAAGGTCCGCATCCAGTACGGCGGCTCGGTGAAGTCCGGGAACGTCGCCGCGATCATGGCCCAGCCGGACGTCGACGGCGCCCTGGTGGGCGGCGCGGCACTGGACGCCGACGAGTTCGTCAAGATCGTCCGCTTCCGCGACCAGTGAGTATGCGGTAGCGGAGTTACGTCGTACCCTTGCGGGGGTCGGGCAGGCGCCCGGCCCCCGTCCGTATAAGTCCGAGGAAGTTGGTCCAGCCGTGGTTATGGGGTTCTCGATCGCCCTGATCGTCTTCAGCGCGCTGCTGATGCTGCTCGTGCTGATGCACAAGGGGAAGGGTGGCGGCCTCTCCGACATGTTCGGTGGCGGCATGCAGTCCTCCGTCGGCGGCTCCTCGGTCGCCGAGCGCAACCTGGACCGCATCACCGTCGTGGTCGGTCTGCTCTGGTTCGCCTGCATTGTGGTGCTCGGTCTGCTGATGAAGTTGGACGGGTAACTCCAATCACTGGACGCGCGTTGGGCCTTACGTAGACTGGGGCATCTTCGAGCACCATCACGCAGGGAGTTACGACCGTGGCAAGTGGCAACGCGATTCGGGGAAGCCGGGTCGGAGCGGGGCCGATGGGCGAGGCCGAGCGGGGCGAGTCGGCGCCGCGCCTCCGCATCTCCTTCTGGTGCTCGAACGGGCACGAGACGCAGCCGAGCTTCGCCAGCGACGCACAGGTCCCGGAGACCTGGGACTGCCCGCGCTGCGGCTTCCCGGCCGGACAGGACCGGGACAATCCGCCGGACCCGCCGCGCACGGAGCCGTACAAGACCCATCTCGCGTACGTGCGCGAGCGGCGCAGCGACGCGGACGGCGAGGCGATCCTCGCCGAGGCCCTCGCCAAGCTCCGCGGCGAGATCTGAGCAGGGCGTGACGGTGTGACGAACGGGCCCGGCCCGCGAACTCGATTCGCGGGCCGGGCCCGTTCCGTCGTCCCGGACCCCGCGTCCCCCGCCGCGACCGTCCTCGCGCTCGTCGTCGCGCCGCCGGTCCCCCTGATCAATTAGGTTGGAGGGGCAGCGGGGCAGATACGTACGAAGAAGAAGAGGGCGATGTCCGAGATGACTGGCGAAGGACGTACGAGGCTCAACCGGCTGCCCGAGTGGGCGGCCCTCGGCAAGCACCGCGAGCAGCTGGGCGAGCCCCATCTGCGCGAGCTGTTCGCCGCCGACCCGACGCGCGGCACCGACCTCACCCTGAGGGTCGGCGACCTCTACCTGGACTACTCCAAGCACCTCGTCACCGACGAGACGCTGACGCTGCTGCGGGAGCTGGCCGCCGCCACCGGCGTGGCCGAGCTGCGCGACGCCATGTTCCGCGGCGAGAAGATCAACACCACCGAGGACCGGGCGGTCCTCCACACCGCGCTGCGCGCCCCCCGCGACGCCGTGATCGAGGTCGACGGGGAGAACGTCGTCCCCGGCGTCCACGCCGTCCTCGACCGGATGGGCGCCTTCGCCGACGAGGTCCGCGCGGGCGAGTGGACCGGCCACACCGGCAGGCCCGTCAAGAACGTCGTGAACATCGGCATCGGCGGCTCCGATCTCGGCCCCGCCATGGCCCACGAGGTCCTGCGCGCCTACACCCGGCGGGACCTGACGCTCCGTTTCGTCTCCAACGTCGACGGCGCCGACCTCCACGAGGCCGTCCACGACCTCGACCCCGCCGAGACGCTGTTCGTCGTCGCGTCGAAGACCTTCACCACCATCGAGACCATCACCAACGCCACCTCCGCCCGCGACTGGCTCCTGGCCGGCCTCGGCGCCGGCCAGGAGGCCGTGGCCAAGCACTTCGTCGCCCTCTCGACCAACGCCGAGAAGGTCGAGGAGTTCGGCATCGACACCGCCAACATGTTCGAGTTCTGGGACTGGGTCGGCGGCCGCTACTCCTACGACTCCGCCATCGGCCTCTCCCTGATGATCGCCATCGGCCCGGAGCGCTTCCGCGAGATGCTCGACGGCTTCCACCTCGTCGACGAGCACTTCCGCACCGCCCCGCCCGAGGAGAACGCGCCGCTCCTCCTCGGCCTCCTCGGCGTCTGGTACGGCAACTTCTTCGACGCCCAGTCGCACGCCGTCCTGCCGTACTCCCACTACCTGTCGAAGTTCACCGCCTACCTCCAGCAGCTCGACATGGAGTCCAACGGCAAGTCGGTGGACCGCGAGGGGAACCGGGTCGACTGGCAGACCGGGCCCGTGGTCTGGGGCACCCCCGGCACCAACGGCCAGCACGCGTACTACCAGTTGATCCACCAGGGCACCAAGCTGATCCCGGCCGACTTCATCGGCTTCGCCCGGCCCGTCGACGACCTGGAGCCCGGCCTCGTCGCCCAGCACGACCTGCTCATGGCCAACTTCTTCGCCCAGACGCAGGCGCTGGCCTTCGGCAAGACGCCCGAGGAGGTACGGGCCGAGGGCGTCCCCGAGGAGCTCGTCCCCCACAAGACCTTCCGGGGCGACCACCCCACCACCACGATCCTCGCCGACGCGCTCACCCCGTCCGTCCTCGGACAGCTGGTCGCGCTCTACGAGCACAAGGTCTTCGTCCAGGGCGCGATCTGGAACATCGACTCCTTCGACCAGTGGGGCGTCGAGCTCGGCAAGGTCCTCGCCAAGCGGATCGAACCGGTCCTGACGACCGGGGAGGGCGCGGAGGAGCTCGACGGCTCCACCGCAGGGCTGGTCACCGTCTACCGTTCGCTGCGCGGACGGTAGAAGCGGTGCGGGGGGAGAACGCGGTGCGGCTGAGGCCGCCGAGGAACGCCGTGGACGGACGGGCCGTCGCCTGGTGGCGGACCCAGCTCCTGGTGACCACCGTCCTGCCGGTGGCGGTCCTCGCCGTCCTCGGCGCGCTGATCGGACCCGCCAGGGCCTGGCTGCTCGTCGCGGCCGGTGCCGTGGCGGCCGCGGGCCTGGCCTGCACCGCGTTCCTCCCCGCCTGGTGGTTCCGGGTGCACCGCTGGGAGGTCACCGACGAGGCCGTCTACGTGCGCACCGGGGCCCTCTGGCAGGAGTGGCGGATCGCCCCGATGTCCCGGATCCAGACCGTCGACACCTCGCGCGGGCCCCTGGAGCAGTACTTCCGGCTCGCCACCGTCACCGTGACCACGGCCTCCTCCGAGGGCGCGATCCGGATCGAGGGCCTGGACCACGAACGGGCCGCCGACCTGGCCGAACGGCTGACCGCCGTCACCCAGGCCACACCCGGGGACGCCACGTGAACGAGCCGGCCCCCGAGGCGGAGTGGCGGCGGCTCGATCCGCGCACCCTGCTCGCCACCGCCGCCGTCCTGTGCGGGGTGGCCGGCGGCGCCGGGCTCCCCGTCGCCCTCGGCCTCGCCGGCTCCCGGCCCCTCTGGCAGGCCCTCGCCTGGGTCCTCGCCGGCGCCCTGCTCCTGGTCATCGGCGGCACCGGCGCCGACTCCGTCCGCCTGCGCCGCACCCGCTACCGCGTCGGCCCCGAGCGGGTCGACCTCCACACCGGCCTGCTCCACCTCAAGCGCCGGTCCCTGGCCCGCGAGCGCATCCGCAGCGTCGACCTCACCGCCAACCCCCTCCAGCGCGTCCTCGGCCTGGTCAAGGTCCGCATCGGGACCGGCGAGCACAGCGGCGGCGACGCCGCCCTCGAACTCGACCTGGTCGCCCGCGCCGAGGGCGAACGGCTCCGCCGCGCCCTCCTCACCCGCGCCACCGGATCCGGCGACCCCCGCCACGACGGCGCCCTCGCCTCCCTCGACCCGCGCTGGATCCGCTACGCCCCCGTCTCCTTCGTCGCCCCCGCCCTCGGCGGCGCCGCCGCCGGAGCGGTCATGCAGGTCAGCGAGTGGTTCGGCGCCCAGGGCGAGGTCATCGACTGGATAGGGGAGCGCTTCGACTCCGTCGCCATCCCCTGGATGATCCTCTGGCTGGTGCTCGTCGCCCTCGCCGTCGGGGCCGTCGGCGCCCTCGGCCTCTGGGTCGAGATGTGGTGGAACCACCGCCTGGAGCGCGAGCCCGGCGGCACCCTGCGCGTCACCCGGGGCCTCCTCACCGCCCGCTCGGTCTCCATCGAGGAGCGGCGGCTGCGCGGCGTCGAGCTCGTCGAACCGCTCGGCGTGCGCCTCTTCGGGGCGGCCCGCGTCGACGCCGTCGCCACCGGCCTCGCCGAGAAGGACGAGGACAAGCACGGCGACCTCAAGAACCTGGTGCCGGCCGTCCCCCGGCCGTTCGCCGACCGGGTCGCCGCCCAGGTCCTGCGCGAGCCCGAACCCCCCACCGGGGCGCCGCTCGCCGCCCACCCCCGGGCCGCCCGGAACCGGCGGATCCGCTGGGCCCTGTGGAGCGCCCTGGCCCCCGCCGCGCTCCTCGCCGTCCTCGGCCTCCTGCTCACCCCGGTCCTGCTGTACGTGGCGGCCGGCTGGACCGTCGTCCTCACCCCGCTCGCCCTGCTCCTCGCCCTCGACGCCCACCGCAACCTCGGACACGGCGTCAGCGGGGCGTACCTGGTGACCCGTTCGGGTACGGTCCGGCGGGCCACGGTCGCCCTCCAGCGCTCCGGCGTCATCGGCTGGACCGTCAAGCAGTCGTACTTCCAGCGCCGCGCCGGCCTCCTCACCCTCGCCGCCACGACGGCGGCCGGATCGGGCGCGTACGAGATCCTCGACGCCGGCCGGAGCCAGGGCCTGAGCTTCGCCGCCGAGGCCGTACCGGGTCTCCTCACGCCCTTCCTGGAGCCCGTGGACACCCCGGAGACGCCGGAGGCCCGGTCCACCGAGGGGTGAACCGGGCCTCCGATCGACGCCGATCTGGGGAGGATCAGGCCGTGGCCGGCGGATACAGGCTCCGCGGCAGCTCCGAGGCCGCCGCCGAGTCGAGCAGCCACAGCGTGCGCGCGCGGCCGCGGGCGCCGGCCGCCGGGGCCTGCACCTCGCCCGCGCCGGACAGCGCGATCGCCGCCGCCTTCGCCTTGTCCTCACCGGCCGCGAGCAGCCAGACCTCCTGCGCCGCCCGGATCGCCGGGAGCGTCAGCGAGATCCGGACCGGCGGCGGCTTCGGCGCGCCGCGCACCCCGACCACCGTCCGCTCGGTCTCGCGCACGGCGGGCAGCTCGGGGAAGAGCGAGGCCACGTGCGTGTCCGGGCCGACGCCGAGCATCAGCACGTCGAAGGCCGGCACGCCGCTGTGGCCGACGGGACCGGCCGCGGCGGCCAGCTCCTCCGCGTAGGCAGCGGCGGCGGCCTCGACGTCGTCGCCATACGGTCCGTCCGAGGCGGGCATGGCGTGCACCCGCGCGGGGTCCAGCGGCACCCGGTCGAGCAGCGCCTCGCGGGCCTGGGTGACGTTCCGCTCCGGATCCCCGTCGGGCAGGTACCGCTCGTCGCCCCACCACAGGTCGAGCCGCGACCAGTCGACCGCGTCCCGCGCGGGCGCCGAACCGAGCGCCGCGAGCAGCCCGTTGCCGTTGCGCCCGCCGGTCAGCACCACCGAGGCGGAGCCCCGGGAGGCCTGGGCGTCCACGATCCGGGTGATCAGCCGGGCGGCGGCGGCCTGCGCCATCAGCTCCTTGTCGCGGTGGACGACGAGCTGCGGGGCGCTCACTTGGCCGCCGCCTTCCTGGCCGGGGCCTTCTTCGCGGCGGACTTGGCGGCGGGAGCGGCCTTCTCCTCCGTGGGGGAGGCCTCGGAAGCGGTCTCGGAGGTCTCTGTCTCCACGGAGACCTCGACCTCCTCCTCCGGCTCAGGCGCGGTGACCGCCGCCCGCTCGTCGAGCCGCTCGACGCCGAACTTCAGCGCCGCCGCGTAGGTGTCGTCCGGGTCGAGCCGGCGCAGCTCCTCCGCGATCAGCTCGGCCGTCTCGCGGCGCTTGAGCGCCACCCCGCGGTCCGGCTGCCCCTCGATGGAGAGCGTGGCGAGCGAGCCGTCCGGCCGGTCGAGCACGATCGGCCCGCAGTCGGTCTCCAGGCGTACGGAGGTGAGGCCGGGCCCCGCCGACTTCGAGCGCCGCACCGGCACCTTCAGCCGGTCCGCCACCCACATGGCGAGCAGTTCCACGCTCGGGTTGAACTCCTCGCCCTCCACCTCGGCGGCGCTGACCTCGCACGCGACCTGGTCGAGCGCGGCGGCCAGCATCGAACGCCACGGGGTGATCCGGGTCCAGGACAGGTCCGTGTCGCCCGGGGTGTAGGTCTCCGCCCGCGCCGTCAGCTCCTCGATGGGCTGCTCGGAGGAGTACGTGTCGGTCACCCGGCGCTGGGCGAGCGCGCCCAGCGGGTCCTTCGCCGGGTCGGTCGGCGCGTCCACCGGCCACCAGACGACGACCGGGGCGTCGGGGAGCAGCAGCGGCAGCACCACCGACTGGGCGTGGTCGACGACCTCGCCGTACAGCCGGAGCACCACCGTCTCGCCGGCGCTGGCGTCGGCGCCGAGGCGGACCTCGGCGTCGAGCCGCGCCTTGGCGCGGTCCCGCGGCGAGCGCGAGACCCTCTTGATGACGACGAGGGTCCGCGAGGGGTGCTCGCGGGACGCCTCGTTGGCCGCCTTCAGCGCGTCGTAGGCGTTCTCCTCGTCGGTGACGATGACGAGGGTGAGCACCATGCCGACGGCCGGTGCGCCGATCGCCCGCCGCCCGAGCACCAGCGCCTTGTTGATCTTGGAGGACGTGGTGTCCGTCAGGTCGGTCTTCATGGCCGGCGCCAGCTCCTGCCGTCTCGTGCGAGCATCTCGTCCGCCTCGACCGGACCCCAGGTCCCGGACTGGTACTGCGCGGGCTTGCCGTGCTCGTCCCAGAACCTCTCGATCGGGTCGAGGATCTTCCAGGACAGCTCGACCTCCTCCACGCGCGGAAAAAGGTTCGAGTCGCCGAGCAGGACGTCGAGGATGAGCCGCTCGTACGCCTCCGGGCTGGACTCGGTGAAGGACTCGCCGTACGCGAAGTCCATCGACACGTCCCGGATCTCCATCTGGGTGCCGGGCACCTTGGAGCCGAACCGCACCGTCACGCCCTCGTCCGGCTGCACCCGGATGACGATGGCGTTGCGGCCGAGCTCCTCAGTCGCGGTGTGGTCGAAGGGGGAGTGCGGGGCGCGCTGGAAGACGACCGCGATCTCGGTGACGCGGCGGCCCAGGCGCTTGCCGGTGCGCAGGTAGAAGGGGACGCCCGCCCAGCGGCGGTTGTCGATCTCCAGCTTCACGGCCGCGTAGGTGTCGGTCTTCGACTGGGGGTCGATGCCGTCTTCCTGGAGGTAGCCGACGGCCTTCTCGCCGCCCTGCCACCCGGCCGCGTACTGGCCGCGGACCGTGGAGGCGCCCAGGTCCCTGGGCACCTTCACCGCGCCGAGGACCTTGGTCTTCTCGGCGGCCAGCGCGTCGGCGTCGAAGGAGGCGGGCTCCTCCATCGCGGTCAGCGCGAGCAGCTGGAGCAGGTGGTTCTGGATGACGTCACGGGCGGCGCCGATGCCGTCGTAGTAGCCGGCGCGGCCG
Organism: Streptomyces sp. NPDC086147; assembly: GCF_040702165.1. Lineage (NCBI taxonomy): Bacteria > Bacillati > Actinomycetota > Actinomycetes > Kitasatosporales > Streptomycetaceae > Streptomyces > Streptomyces sp. NPDC086147. The sequence continues at coordinate 204,344 of NZ_JBFBJO010000008.1, forward strand.
CCGATGCCGATGTCCTCGGCCATGGTGATCTGCACGTGGTCGACGTACGACCGGTTCCAGATCGGCTCGAAGAGGGTGTTGGCGAAGCGGAGCGCCAGGATGTTCTGGACGGTCTCCTTGCCGAGGTAGTGGTCGATCCGGAAGACCTCGTGCGGCGGGAAGACCTCGTGGACGACCTCGTTGAGCTCCTTGGCGGAGGCCAGGTCGTGCCCGAAGGGCTTCTCGATGACCGCGCGGCGCCAGGAGCCGTCCTTCTGGTCGGCGAGCCCGTGCTTCTTGAGCTGCTGGACGACCTTGGGGAAGAACTTCGGCGGGACCGACAGGTAGAAGGCGAAGTTGCCGCCGGTGCCCTGGGCCTTGTCGAGCTCCTCGACGGTGGTCTTCAGCTGCTCGAAGGCCTCGTCGTCGTCGAAGTCGCCCTGGACGAACCGCATGCCCTGGATGAGCTGCTGCCATACCTCCTCGCGGAAGGGGGTGCGCGCGTGCTGCTTGACGGCCTCGTAGACCTCCTGCGCGAAGTCCTCGTCCTGCCACTCGCGCCGGGCGAAGCCGACGAGCGAGAAGCCCGGCGGCAGCAGGCCGCGGTTGGCCAGGTCGTAGACGGCGGGCATCAGCTTCTTTCGGGACAAATCGCCCGTGACGCCGAAGATCACCAGACCCGACGGCCCCGCGATGCGCGGGAGCCGTCGGTCTGCGGCGTCACGGAGCGGGTTGGCTCCGTGTGCTGCGCTCAAGGTGTTACGCCTCCGAAGGTGCGAGGCGCTTCAGCTCCGCCTCGGTGGACTTGAGCAGGTCGTTCCAGGACGCCTCGAACTTCTCGACGCCCTCGTCCTCCAGGAGCTGGACGACCTCGTCGTAGCCGATGCCCAGCTTCGCGACGGCCTCCAGGACCGCGCGGGAGTCGTCGTACGTGCCCCGGATGGTGTCGCCGGCGACCTCGCCGTGGTCGGCGGTGGCCTCCAGGGTGGCCTCGGGCATGGTGTTGACCGTGCCGGGGGCGACCAGGTCCACCACGTACAGGGTGTCCTTGTACGCCGGGTCCTTCACGCCGGTCGAGGCCCACAGCGGGCGCTGCTTGTTGGCGTGCGCCTTGTCGAGGGCCTCCCAGCGCTCGCCGGAGAAGACCTCCTCGTACGCCTCGTAGGCCAGACGGGCGTTGGCGAGGGCGGACTTGCCCTTGAGCGCCTCGGCCTCGTCGGTGCCGATGCCGTCCAGGCGCTTGTCGATCTCCGTGTCCACGCGGGAGACGAAGAAGGAGGCCACCGAGTGGATCTTGGCCAGGTCCAGGCCGCGCTCGCGGGCCTTCTCCAGACCCGCCAGGTAGGCGTCCATGACCAGGCGGTAGCGCTCCAGGGAGAAGATCAGCGTCACGTTGACGCTGATGCCGAGGCCGATGACCTCGGTGATCGCCGGCAGACCCGCCTCGGTGGCCGGGATCTTGATCAGCGCGTTGGGCCGGTCCACCAGCCACGCGAGCTGCTTGGCCTCGGCGACCGTCGCCTTGGTGTCGTGCGCCAGACGGGGGTCGACCTCGATGGAGACCCGGCCGTCCTGGCCGTCGGTCGCGTCGAAGACGGGACGCAGGATGTCGGCGGCGTCGCGGACGTCCGCCGTCGTGATCATCCGGATCGCCTCCTCGACCGTCACCCGGCGGGCGGCGAGGTCGGAGAGCTGCTGGTCGTAGCCGTGGCCCTCGGAGATCGCCTTCTGGAAGATCGACGGGTTGGTGGTGACCCCGACCACGTGGCTCTGGTCGATCAGCTCCGCCAGGTTGCCGGAGGTGATCCGCTGGCGCGAGAGGTCGTCCAGCCAGATCGCGACGCCTTCGTCGGAGAGGCGCTTGAGTGCGTCTGTCATGAGAGTTGCATCTCCAATTAAGTCGTACGTATCGGGGTCAGCGCGCGGCGGCGTCGATCGATTCCCGCGCGGCGGCGACGACCGCCTCGGGCGTGAAACCGAACTCGCGGAAGAGAACCTTCGCGTCCGCCGAGGCGCCGAAGTGCTCCAGGGAGACGATCCGGCCGGCGTCACCGACGTACTTGTGCCAGGTCAGGCCGATGCCGGCCTCGACCGCGACCCGGGCGCGGACCGACGGCGGCAGGACGGAGTCCTTGTACGCCTGGTCCTGCTCCTCGAACCACTCCACCGACGGCATCGACACCACACGGGTGGGCGTGCCGGCGGCCTGGAGCTGCTCGCGGGCCTCGACGGCCAGGTGGACCTCGGAGCCGGTCGCGATCAGCACGACCTCCGCCTCGCCGCCTTCGGCGTCGAACAGCACGTAGCCGCCCTTGACCGTGTCCTCGTTCGGCGCGTACGTCGGCACGCCCTGGCGGGTGAGCGCCAGACCGTGCGGGGCGCCCTTGCCGTAGACCTTGGTGTGGCGCTGCATGATCTCGCGCCAGGCGAGGGCGGTCTCGTTGGCGTCGGCCGGACGGACCAGGTTCAGACCCGGGATCGCGCGCAGCGAGGCCAGGTGCTCCACCGGCTGGTGCGTCGGGCCGTCCTCGCCCAGGCCGATCGAGTCGTGGGTCCAGACGTAGGTGACCGGCAGGTGCATCAGGGCCGAGAGGCGCACCGCGTTGCGCATGTAGTCGGAGAACACCAGGAAGGTGCCGCCGTAGATGCGCGTGTTGCCGTGCAGCGCGATGCCGTTCATCTCCGCGGCCATGGCGTGCTCGCGGATGCCGAAGTGGATCGTGCGGCCGTACTTGTCGGCCTCCGGCAGCGGGTTGCCCTCGGGCAGGAACGACGAGTCCTTGTCGATCGTCGTGTTGTTCGAGCCGGCGAGGTCGGCCGAGCCGCCCCACAGCTCCGGGATGACCGCGCCGAGCGCCTTGAGGACCTGGCCCGAGGCGGCACGGGTGGCGACGCCCTTGCCCGGCTCGAAGACCGGGAGCTTCTCCGCCCAGCCCGCGGGCAGCTCGTTGGCCTCGATGCGGTCGAACTCCGCCGCGCGCTCCGGGTTGGCCGCACGCCACTCCGAGAGCTGCTTCTCCCACTGCGCGCGCGCCTCGCGGCCGCGCTCGCCGAGGGCGCGGGTGTGCCCGATGACCTCGTCGGAGACCTCGAAGGTCTTCTCCGGGTCGAAGCCCAGGACGCGCTTGGTGGCCGCGACCTCGTCGTCGCCGAGCGCCGAGCCGTGGGCGGCCTCGGTGTTCTGTGCGTTCGGCGCGGGCCAGGCGATGATCGAGCGCATCGCGATGAACGACGGGCGCCCGGTCTCGGCCTCGGCGGCCCTGATCGCCGCGTACAGACCGGCCGGGTCCAGGTCGCCGTTCTCCTGCGGCTCGACGCGCTGCACGTGCCAGCCGTACGCCTCGTACCGCTTCAGTGTGTCCTCGGAGACGGCCGTCTCGGTGTCGCCCTCGATCGAGATGTGGTTGTCGTCCCACAGCAGGATCAGGTTGCCGAGCTTCTGGTGGCCGGCCAGCGAGGACGCCTCGGCGGAGATGCCCTCCTGGAGGCAGCCGTCACCGGCGATCGCGTAGACGTGGTGGTCGAACGGCGAGGTGCCGGCCGGGGCCTCCGGGTCGAACAGGCCGCGCTCGAAGCGGGCGGCCATCGCCATGCCCACGGCGTTGGCGACGCCCTGGCCCAGCGGGCCCGTGGTGGTCTCGACGGCGGCGGTGTGGCCGTACTCCGGGTGGCCCGGGGTCTTCGAACCCCAGGTGCGGAAGGCCTTCAGGTCGTCCAGTTCGAGACCGAAGCCACCCAGGTAGAGCTGGGTGTAGAGGGTCAGGGACGAGTGGCCGGCGGAGAGGACGAACCGGTCGCGCCCGACCCACTCGGGGTCGGCCGGGTCGTGGCGCATCACCTTCTGGAAGAGGGTGTACGCGACGGGCGCCAGGCTCATCGCCGTACCGGGATGGCCGTTGCCGACCTTCTGTACGGCGTCCGCGGCCAGGACGCGGGCGGTGTCTACGGCCCGCTGGTCCAATTCGGTCCACTCGAGGTCTGTGGTGGTCGGCTTAGTGCTCACCCTGGGTCAGGGCTCCTCTCCACATGTCTGAAGCCGGTGACTGAGGGTGTACCGGCGGTGTCGAGCCTACCCCCGTCGGACGGCCCTCTTTTCGTGCTCATGCCCCTCAAATGAGCGCACATGGCAAGACTGCCGGTGGCCGTGGCACTTCGCCTCCCGAACCGCGTCCACCCCTTGGGACGTACCCCTTCAACACGACCCCACCCCCGCGAAGATCGGCGTCTGGGCAACGTCTAGAGTGGCGTGGTACGCGCAAGCTTCACCCCGCTTTCATCCGGGGAGCTTGCTGGGATTTCTCTGTCAGGGGTGTGCGTGACGGCCGTCGAGTCCCGACCCGCAGGGGTCGTCTTGACTCCCAGCCCGGGGGGCCATCGGCCGTTCGGGGCCCGCGTCAAGGCATTCGTGGCGCTGACCAAGCCGCGGATCATCGAGCTGCTGCTCATCACGACCGTCCCGGTGATGTTCCTCGCCGAGCAGGGCGTGCCGAACCTCTGGCTGGTGCTCGCCACCTGCTTCGGCGGCTACCTGTCGGCGGGCGGCGCGAACGCGCTGAACATGTACATCGACCGCGACATCGACGCCCTGATGGACCGCACGTCGCAGCGTCCGCTGGTCACCGGCATGGTGTCGCCGCGCGAGGGCCTGGTCTTCGGCCTCACCCTCGCGGTGGTCTCCACCCTCTGGTTCGGCCTGCTGGTCAACTGGCTCTCCGCCTGGCTCTCGCTCGGCGCGCTCCTCTTCTACGTGGTCGTCTACACGATGATCCTGAAGCGGCGGACCGCGCAGAACATCGTCTGGGGCGGCATCGCCGGCTGCATGCCCGTGCTCATCGGCTGGTCCTCGGTCACGAACTCGATGTCCTGGGCCGCCGTCATCCTCTTCATGGTCATCTTCTTCTGGACGCCGCCGCACTACTGGCCGCTGTCGATGAAGGTGAAGGAGGACTACGCGCGCGTGGGCGTGCCCATGCTCCCGGTGGTCGCCTCCAACAAGGTCGTCGCCAAGCAGATCGTGGCCTACAGCTGGGTCATGGTCGCCGTCTCGCTGCTGCTCACCCCGCTGGGCTACACGGGCTGGTTCTACACCGCCGTGGCCCTGGTCACCGGCGGCTGGTGGCTCTGGGAGGCGCACGGGCTCCTGAACCGCGCCAAGGACGGCGCGACGGGCGCCAAGCTCAAGGAGATGCGGCTCTTCCACTGGTCCATCACCTACGTCTCGCTGCTCTTCGTGGCGGTCGCGGTGGACCCCTTCCTCCGCTGACCTCCGTCAGAACCGCTCGGCGACGGCCGGGCCGCGTGGGAAACGCCACGCGGCCCGGCCGTCGCCGTTCGATCTACCCGTCGGTAGCATCCTTGCCATGGCAGACACGACGGCAGACACGACGGCAGGCACGAAGAAGGACGAGCGCAGGGTCGCCCGGCTCACCAAGCAGATCCAGGCCTTCTCCGAGGAGCACGGCGGCTCCGAGGGACACCTGGAGCACATCGGCCAGGCGGGCACCCGGATCGTCCTCGTCGGCGCGGACGGCCTCTGGGGCGACCTGGTCGCCCCGACGTACGCGCTCGCGGAGCGGGCCGCCGAGAAGGCCGGGCTGACGCTCCACGAGGAGTTCGACGGCGAGTTCGCCGCGAAGGTCGTCACCGGTCCGTACGAGTGGACCCGGATGGCGGGCATCCAGATCGGCGGCCCCTCCGACCGCTGAAGCGGCGCGGGCGCACACGCGAAAGGGCCCACCGGCTCGCGGGAACCGGTGGGCCCTTCTGCGTACGTGTACGTGCGCGCGTACGGGAGCGGGCGGGGCCTCAGGCCTTCGCGAGCTCCGGGTCGGCCTGGGCCGGGATCGCCGGTGTGCTCGGCGGGCGCTCGCGCATGCTCAGGGCGAGCCGCACGACCGCGATCCACATCAGCGCGGAGCCGAGCATGTGGGCGGCGACCAGGAGCTCGGGGACCCCGGTGAAGTACTGGACGTAGCCGATGCCGCCCTGGGCGAGCAGCACGATCAGCAGGTCGCGGGCGCGGGCCCGGGTGTCGTCCGGGGCGTCCACCGCGCGCAGGACCAGCCACATCGCGACCGCGAGCGCGCAGACGATCCAGGCGGCGATCGCGTGCAGGTGCGCGGCGTTCGTCCAGTCCCACGGCATGCGCGGGACGTCGCTGCTGTCGCCGGCGTGCTTGCCGGCGCCGGTCACGGTGGTCCCGAGCGCGATCAGCAGGCCCGAGGTGATCGTGATCGCCCAGGACAGCCTGCGGACCGGGCGCGGCACGCGCGGGCGGGGGGCGGTGTCGCCCTCGGCGGTCCGGTGCCAGGTGACGACGGCGACCGAGAGCAGCGCGTTCGCGGCGAGGAAGTGGCCGGCGACCGTCCACGGGTTGAGGCCCATCCACACCGTGATGCCGCCGAGGACGGCGTTGCTCAGCACGATCCAGAACTGGACCCAGGCGAGCCGGGTGAGGCCGCGCCGGCGCGGCTTGACCGAGCGCACGGCGATGATGGCCCAGCCGACGGCCGCCGACAGGACGTACGTCAGCAGCCGGTTGCCGAACTCGATGGCGCCGTGGAGGCCCTGCGCGGGCGTGGCGAAGAGGCTGTCGTCCGTGCACTTGGGCCAGGTGTCGCAGCCGAGACCGGAACCGGTCAGCCGGACCGCGCCGCCGGTGACGATGATGAGCACGCTCATCACGACGGCGGAGAGTGCGGCGCGCCGGAGCGTCCGGGGGGACGGGGTCCAGCGCCGGGCGATGAGGGCGAGGGGGTTCAGCACGGGCCCTATCGTAGGACGGCGCTTGTGCGCGCTTTCACGAGGGGGGCGTATGTGGCCGAACGGAACCTTACGGTTACTCCCAGCGGAAGAACTTCCCCGCCGCCCCGAGCCCCAGGACCGCCCAGACCGCGAGGACCAGCGCGTCGCCCCATGGCATCGTCGCCCCGCCCTGGAGGACGTCCCGCAGGCCGTCCGAGAGGGCCGCGATCGGCAGCAGGGCGAGCACGTCGCCCGCGGCGCCGAACTTCTCCAGGGGCACGATCACCCCGCCGCCCACCAGGAGCAGCAGGAAGACCAGGTTGGCGGCGGCCAGGGTCGCCTCGGCCCTGAGCGTGCCGGCCATCAGCAGGCCGAGGCCGGAGAAGGCGGCCGTGCCGAGGACCAGGAGCAGCAGCACCGAGAGCGGGTTCCCCTGCGGGGACCAGCCGAGCGCGAGCGCGATCGCCGTCAGGAGCGCGATCTGGAGGACCTCGGTGACCAGGACGGAGAGCGTCTTGGCGGTCATCAGGGCCCAGCGGGGGAGCGGCGAGGCCCCCAGCCGCTTGAGCACCCCGTACCGGCGCTCGAAACCGGTCGCGATGGCCTGGCCGGTGAAGGCGGTGGACATCACGGCGAGCGCGAGGACGCCGGGCGTGAGGAAGTCGACGGGCTTCCCGGCCCCGGTGTCGACGACGTCGACGGTGGAGAACAGCACCAGGAGCAGCGAGGGGATGATCACCGTCAGGAGCAGCTGCTCGCCGTTGCGCAGCAGCATCCTGGTCTCCAGGGCGGTCTGCGCGGCGATCATCCGCCCGACGGGGGCGGCGCCGGGCCGGGGGGAGTGGGTGCCCGTGCTCATGACCGCAGTTCCTTGCCCGTGAGTTCGAGGCTGTGCCGACCCGGGGGGCGACCCCCGGACCCCCGGCAGATCTCGTCGATGGCCGGCTTCATGACCTCAGCTCCTTGCCCGTGAGCTCCAGAAAGACGTCTTCGAGGGTGTGGCGCTCGACCGCGATGCCGTCCGGCATCACACCGTGCTGGGCGCACCAGCTGGTGACCGTGGCGAGGAGCTGCGGGTCGACGTCGCCGGTGATCCGGTACGTGCCCGGGAGCGTCTCCGCCGCGGCGGTGCCGTCCGGGAGGGCCTTGAGCAGGGAGCCCAGGTCGAGCCCGGAGCGGCCGGTGAAGCGCAGGGTGTTCTCGGCGCCGCCGCGGCACAGCTCCTCGGGGCTGCCCTGGGCGGCGATCCGACCGGCGTCGACGATGGCGACGTCGTCGGCCAGCTCCTCCGCCTCCTGCATGAAGTGGGTGGTGAGGACCGTGGTCACCCCGTCGGCGCGCAGCTCGCGGACTAGGTCCCAGGTGGCGCGGCGGGCCTGCGGGTCGAGCCCGGCGGTGGGCTCGTCGAGGAAGACGAGCTCGGGGCGGCCGACGACGGCCATGGCGAGCGCGAGGCGCTGCTGCTGGCCGCCGGAGAGGCGCCGGTAGGTCGTGCGGCCGCAGGAGTCGAGGCCGAGGCGCTCGATCAGGGCGTCCACGTCCAGCGGGTGGGCGTGCAGCTTCGCCATGTGCCGGAGCATCTCGTCGGCGCGGGCGCCGGAGTAGACGCCGCCGGACTGGAGCATGACGCCGATCCGGGGGCGCAGGGCGGCCGCGTCGGCGACCGGGTCGAGGCCGAGGACCCGGACGGTGCCGCCGTCGGGCCTGCGGTAGCCCTCGCAGGTCTCGATCGTGGTGGTCTTGCCGGCCCCGTTGGGGCCGAGGACGGCGGTGACGGTGCCGGCCCGTACGTCGAGGTCCAGGCCGTCGACGGCGGTCTTGTCTCCGTACCGCTTGACCAGGCCGCGGACCTGGACGACGGACTCACTCGTGGGCTTCCCGTGCATGCCGGGAAGTCTAGAGAGCGACCCGGGGTCCTTCGGGCGCGGGTCCCGAAGAGTGGTCGAATTCATCCCATGAATGATCATCGTCGCAGGTCAGGTAAGCCTTACCTGAGTGACGTACGGCACCGTCCGCGTGTCGGGCCCGGCTTGTCACTCCCCGATTAATTACGCAACAATGGTGTTGTGAAAAACGTGGGAGCGGCTCCGGTGGAGGAACTCGCGACCCGGGAGCGTTCCACGCGCAACCGGGTCGCGCGGTCGATCCTGGACCACGGGCCGTCGACCGTCGCCGACCTGGCCGAACGGCTCCGCCTCACCCAGGCGGCCGTCCGCCGCCACCTCGACTCGCTGGTCGCGGAGAACGTGGTCGAGGCGCGCGAGAAGCGCGTCTACGGCAACCGCGGCCGGGGCCGCCCCGCGAAGGTCTTCGCGCTGACCGACTGCGGCCGGGACGCCTTCGACCAGTCGTACGACTCGCTCGCCGTCGAGGCGCTCCGCTGGATCGAGCGCAACGCCGGGGGCGAGGAGGCCGTCGCCGCCTTCGCCCGGGACCGGATCGAGAGCCAGGGCGGCGCGTACCGCGAGGCCGTCGAGGCGGCCGAGCCCGCGCGGCGGACCGAGGCGCTCGCCAAGGCCCTCACGGCGGACGGGTACGCTGCCACTGCGCGGAACGCGCCGGTCGGCGAGCAGCTCTGCCAGCACCACTGCCCGGTCGCCCACGTCGCCGAGCAGTACCCCCAGCTGTGCGAGGCGGAGACGGAATTCTTCTCCCGCCTCCTGGGAACGCACGTCCAGCGCCTGGCCACCATCGCCCATGGTGACGGCGTCTGCACCACGTTCATCCCGCACGGCGCTCCACAGACCACCGAATCAGCATCCGCAAGCACGGCCGGGAGGAACCCCGCATGACCACCGAGATCAGCCACCCCGAGCTCGAGGGCCTGGGTCGGTACGAGTACGGCTGGGCCGACTCCGACGCCGCCGGCTCCACCGCCAAGCGCGGACTGAACGAGGACGTCGTCCGCGACATCTCCTCGAAGAAGAACGAGCCCGAGTGGATGCTGAAGCTGCGTCTCAAGGGTCTGCGTCTCTTCGGCAAGAAGCCCATGCCGACCTGGGGCTCCGACCTCTCCGGCATCGACTTCGACAACATCAAGTACTTCGTGCGCTCCACCGAGAAGCAGGCCGCTTCCTGGGAGGAACTGCCCGAGGACATCAAGAACACGTACGACAAGCTCGGCATCCCGGAGGCGGAGAAGCAGCGCCTCGTCGCCGGCGTCGCCGCCCAGTACGAGTCCGAGGTCGTCTACCACCAGATCCGCGAGGACCTGGAGGAGCAGGGCGTCATCTTCGTCGACACCGACACCGCCCTGAAGGAGCACGAGGAGCTCTTCAAGGAGTACTTCGGCACCGTCATCCCGGTCGGCGACAACAAGTTCGCCTCGCTGAACACGGCCGTGTGGTCCGGCGGCTCCTTCATCTACGTGCCGAAGGGCGTGCACGTCGAGATCCCGCTCCAGGCCTACTTCCGCATCAACACGGAGAACATGGGCCAGTTCGAGCGGACGCTGATCATCGTCGACGAGGACGCCTACGTCCACTACGTCGAGGGCTGCACCGCCCCGATCTACTCCTCGGACTCGCTGCACAGCGCCGTGGTCGAGATCATCGTGAAGAAGGGCGGCCGCTGCCGCTACACGACCATCCAGAACTGGTCGAACAACGTCTACAACCTGGTGACCAAGCGCGCCGTCGCCTACGAGGGCGCCACCATGGAGTGGGTCGACGGCAACATCGGCTCCAAGGTCACCATGAAGTACCCGGCCGTCTACCTCATGGGCGAGCACGCCAAGGGCGAGACCCTGTCCATCGCCTTCGCGGGCGAGGGCCAGCACCAGGACGCCGGCGCCAAGATGGTCCACATGGCCCCGAACACCTCCTCGAACATCGTCTCCAAGTCGGTGGCGCGGGGCGGCGGCCGCACCTCCTACCGCGGTCTCATCGAGATCGGCGAGGGTGCCCCGGGCGCCAAGTCCAACGTGCTCTGCGACGCGCTGCTCGTCGACACCATCTCCCGCTCCGACACGTACCCCTACGTGGACGTGCGCGAGGACGACGTCTCCATGGGCCACGAGGCCACCGTCTCCAAGGTCTCCGAGGACCAGCTCTTCTACCTGATGAGCCGCGGCCTCACCGAGTTCGAGGCCATGGCGATGATCGTCCGCGGCTTCGTCGAGCCCATCGCCAAGGAGCTCCCGATGGAGTACGCCCTGGAGCTCAACCGGCTGATCGAGCTGCAGATGGAGGGCTCGGTCGGCTAAGGCCCTCCGCCCACCCGCAGCGACCGTTTCCCCGTACGCAGGAAGAGAGCAAGACGACAGCCATGGCTGAGGCTCAGTACATCCCGGCAGGTTCGACCACTGCCGGCTCGATCGCGGTGGCCGCCGAGTCCACCGTCGCCACGCGCATGAGCGCGCCCCCGTCCTTCGACGTCGCGGACTTCCCCGTCCCGCACGGCCGCGAGGAGGAGTGGCGGTTCACCCCGCTGGAGCGCCTGCGCGGTCTGCACGACGGCACCGCCGTCGCCACCGGCGAGGGCGTCAAGGTCGACATCGAGGCCCCCGAGGGCGTCACCGTGGAGACCGTCGGCCGTGACGACGAGCGCCTCGGCCGGGCCGGCAAGCCCGTCGACCGGGTCGCCGCCCAGGCGTACTCCTCGTTCGAGAAGGCCTCGGTCGTCACCGTCGCCAAGGACGCCGTCCTCACCGAGCCGATCCGCATCGCCGTGCACGGCCAGGGCGGGACCGCCTTCGGCCACCAGGTGATCGAGCTCGGCGCCTTCGCCGAGGCCGTCGTGGTCATCGACCACACCGGTGACGCCGTCCTCGCCGCCAACGTGGACTACGTCCTCGGCGACGGCGCGAAGCTCACCGTCGTCTCCGTCCAGGACTGGGACGAGAAGGCCGTCCACGTCGCCCAGCACAACGCGCTGGTCGGCCGCGACGCCTCCTTCAAGTCGGTCGTCGTCACCTTCGGCGGCGACGTCGTCCGCATCCACCCGCGCGTGGCGTACGCGGCCCCCGGCGGCGAGGCCGAGCTCTTCGGCCTGTACTTCACCGACGCGGGCCAGCACCAGGAGCACCGCCTCCTGGTCGACCACAACACCCCGCACTGCAAGTCCAACGTGGCCTACAAGGGCGCGCTGCAGGGCCAGGACGCGCACGCCGTCTGGATCGGCGACGTGCTCATCCAGGCCGCCGCCGAGGGCACCGACACGTACGAGCTGAACCGGAACCTGGTCCTCACGGACGGCGCCCGGGTCGACTCCGTGCCGAACCTGGAGATCGAGACCGGCGAGATCGCCGGCGCCGGTCACGCCTCGGCCACCGGCCGCTTCGACGACGAGCAGCTCTTCTACCTGATGGCCCGCGGCATCCCGGAGACCGAGGCCCGCCGCCTCGTCGTCCGCGGCTTCTTCGCCGAGCTGGTCCAGCAGATCGGTCTGCCCGACGTCCAGGAGCGTCTGATCGCCAAGATCGAGGCCGAGCTGGAGGCCTCCGTCTGATGGCCTTCGTCCGAGTCTGCGCGCTGAGCGAGCTGGAGACCGACACCCCGAAGCGGGTCGAGGTCGACGGCACGCCGGTGTCGGTCGTGCACACCGAGGGCGAGGTGTTCGCGATCAACGACATCTGCTCGCACGCGAACGTCTCCCTCTCGGAGGGCGAGGTCGAGGACTGCGCCATCGAGTGCTGGCTGCACGGCTCCAGCTTCGACCTGCGCACGGGCAAGCCCTCGGGCCTTCCCGCGACGCGCCCCGTCCCCGTATACCCCGTAAAGATCGAAGGGGACGATGTGCTCGTCTCCGTCACCCAGGAGTCCTGAGTCACCCATGGCTACGCTTGAAATCCACGACCTGCACGTCTCCGTCGAGGCGGAGAACGGCCCCCGCGAGATCCTCAAGGGCGTCGACCTGACCATCAAGCAGGGCGAGACCCACGCCGTCATGGGCCCCAACGGCTCCGGCAAGTCGACCCTGGCGTACTCGCTGGCCGGCCACCCGAAGTACACGATCACCGGCGGCACCGTGACCCTCGACGGCGAGGACGTCCTGGAGATGTCGGTCGACGAGCGCGCCCGCGCCGGCGTCTTCCTGGCCATGCAGTACCCGGTCGAGGTCCCCGGCGTCTCGGTCTCCAACTTCCTGCGCACCTCCGCCACCGCCGTCCGCGGCGAGGCGCCCAAGCTGCGCACCTGGGTGAAGGAGGTCAAGTCCGCGATGGAGCAGCTCCAGATGGACCCGGCCTTCGCCGAGCGCAACGTCAACGAGGGCTTCTCCGGCGGTGAGAAGAAGCGCCACGAGATCCTCCAGCTGGAGCTCCTCAAGCCGAAGATCGCGATCCTCGACGAGACCGACTCCGGCCTCGACGTCGACGCGCTCCGCATCGTCTCCGAGGGCGTCAACCGCGTCCGCGAGACCGGCGAGGTCGGCACCCTGCTGATCACCCACTACACGCGCATCCTGCGCTACATCAAGCCCGACTTCGTGCACGTCTTCGCGAACGGCCGCATCGCCGAGTCCGGCGGCGCCGAGCTCGCCGACCAGCTGGAGAACGAGGGCTACGACAAGTACGTGAAGGGTGGCGCGTCCGCGTGACTTCTGCCCATCAGGGGCTCTCCGGCCTCCTCGACACCGAGGCGATCCGCAAGGACTTCCCGCTCCTGGATCGCACGGTCCACGACGGCAAGAAGATCGTGTACCTCGACTCCGCGGCGACCTCGCAGAAGCCGCGCCAGGTCCTCGACGCGCTCAACACGTACTACGAGCGCCACAACGCCAACGTCCACCGCGGCGTCTACACGGTCGCCGAGGAGGCGACGGCGCTCTACGAAGGCGCCCGTGACAAGGTCGCGGCCTTCATCAACGCGCCGAGCCGCGACGAGGTGATCTTCACCAAGAACGCCTCCGAGTCGCTCAACCTCGTGGCCAACATGCTGGGCTGGGCCGACGAGCCCTACCGGGTGGACCACGAGACCGAGATCGCCATCACGGAGATGGAGCACCACTCCAACATCGTGCCGTGGCAGCTGCTCTCGCAGCGCACGGGCGCGAAGCTGAAGTGGTTCGGCCTCACCGACGACGGGCGTCTCGACCTCTCGAACATCGAAGAGGTCATCACCGAGAAGACCAAGATCGTCTCCTTCACCCTGGTCTCGAACCTGCTCGGCACGTTCAACCCGGTCGAGACGATCATCCGCCGGGCCCAGGAGGTCGGTGCGCTCGTCTGCATCGACGCCTCCCAGGCGGCCCCGCACATGGTCCTGGACGTGCAGGCGCTCCAGGCCGACTTCGTGGCCTTCACCGGCCACAAGATGTGCGGCCCGACCGGCATCGGCGTGCTGTGGGGACGGCAGGAGCTCCTGGAGGACCTGCCGCCCTTCCTCGGCGGCGGCGAGATGATCGAGACCGTCTCGATGCACTCCTCCACCTACGCGCCGGCCCCGCACAAGTTCGAGGCGGGCACGCCCCCGATCGCGCAGGCCGTCGGCCTCGGCGCGGCCGTGGACTACCTGTCCGCGATCGGCATGGAGAACATCGCGCGCCACGAGCACGCGATCACCGAGTACGCCGTCCGGCGCCTCCAGGAGGTTCCGGACCTGCGGATCATCGGCCCCACCACGGCCGAGGACCGCGGCGCGGCGATCTCCTTCACGCTCGGCGACATCCACCCGCACGACGTGGGCCAGGTCCTCGACGAGCAGGGCATCGCGGTCCGGGTCGGCCACCACTGCGCGCGGCCGGTCTGCCTCCGCTACGGAATTCCCGCGACCACGCGGGCGTCGTTCTATCTGTACTCCACCCCGGCCGAGGTCGACGCCCTGGTCGAGGGACTGGAGCACGTACGGAACTTCTTCGGCTAGGAGACGCTCGTGAAGCTGGATTCGATGTACCAGGACGTCATCCTGGACCACTACAAGCACCCGCACGGGCGCGGTCTCCGGGACGGCGACGCCGAGGTGCACCACGTCAACCCGACGTGCGGCGACGAGATCACGCTCCGCGTGAAGTACGACGGCTCGCGCATCGAGGACGTGTCGTACGAGGGCCAGGGCTGTTCCATCAGCCAGGCCTCGGCCTCCGTCCTCAACGAGCTGCTCGTCGGCAAGGAGCTGGCCGAGGCGCGGAAGATCCAGGGCACCTTCCTGGAGCTGATGCAGTCCAAGGGCCGGATCGAGCCGGACGAGGCGATGGAGGAGGTCCTGGAGGACGCGGTCGCGTTCGCCGGGGTCTCCAAGTACCCCGCCCGCGTGAAGTGCGCGCTGCTCAGCTGGATGGCGTGGAAGGACGCGACCGCCCAGGCGCTGGGGGACGACGACCAGAAGTCCGAGAGGAAGTCGGCATGACCGAGAACGCCGGGGCCACCATGAAGCCGGCCTCCGAGGAAGAAGTCCGTGAGGCGCTGTACGACGTCGTCGACCCCGAGCTGGGCATCGACGTCGTCAACCTGGGCCTGATCTACGGGATCCACATCGACGACGCGAACATCGCGACGCTGGACATGACCCTGACGTCGGCGGCCTGCCCGCTGACCGACGTGATCGAGGACCAGGCGAAGTCCGCCACGGACGGCATCGTCAGCGAGCTGAAGATCAACTGGGTCTGGATGCCGCCGTGGGGCCCGGACAAGATCACGGACGACGGGCGCGAGCAGCTCCGCGCGCTCGGCTTCAACGTCTGAGCTCCAACGCCTGAGCGAGCCCCTCGCACGAACGGCCGTGCTCCCCTGACAGACTGGGGAGCATGGCCGTTCGCATGTACCACCTCGCCGTCGACGCCCACGACCTCTCCGCCCAGGCCCGCTTCTGGGCCGCGGTCCTCGACTGGAAGGTCCTCTACGAGGACGGGCACGAGGTCGTCATCGGGGCCGACGAGTACAGCCTGCCCGGGATGTGCTTCCTGCCCGTGCCCGAGTCCAAGAGCGTCAAGAACCGGCTGCACATCGACCTCACGCCCGACGACCAGGCGGCCGAGGTGGAGCGGATCCTCGCCCTCGGGGCCACCCGGATCGACGTCGGGCAGGGCGAGGACGCGACCTGGGTGACCCTCGCGGACCCCGAGGGCAACGAGTTCTGCGTGCTGCGGCCGAAGCGGTCGCTCACGGACTGAGCGGCGGGCCCGGGTCCCGCCGGGGACCGTCAGGAGCCGTACGCCCGCGCCTCTGCGGTCTGGGCGAGCACCGGCGCCAGGTTCTCCCGGCGGATCCTCTGGTCGATGTAGAGCAGCCCGGACACCAGCGGCGGGAAGATCGCGGAGAACACCTGGGCGACGAGCGACCCGACGCCCATGACGATCGCCGCCGGCACGATCAGGGCGACGAACTCCTCGGCCGTCTCCGGCGTCGGACCACTGGCGAGGGGCACGCTCACCAGCGTGCCGAGTAGCTGCTGGAAGATCGCGCTGACGAAGGCCGAGATCAGGCCGGCCACCAGCAGGCCGCCGAAGGTCCGCCACCACGAGCCGGTGACCAGGCGCCAGGACCGCCGCAGGGACGCCGCGGCGCCCTGGCGCTCGATCACCGCCGCCGTCGGGGCGAGGGAGAGCTTCACCCAGAGCCAGGCGCCGAGCGGGAGGACCAGCAGGAGGAGGGGGAGGAAAAGGAACGACGCGGCCGGGCCGGCGTCGTTGGCGATCACCAGGGCCATCAGGCCGGCGGCCAGCACGGCGAAGAGCAGGAGGGGCGCCAGCATGGACAGCGCGGTCAGGACGACCGTGCCGAGGACCGCGGGCATCCGCGCCCACGCGCGCCCCCACACGGTCCCGAACGCGACGCGGCCGCCCAGGACCGCCTCCTGGAGGACCACGGGCACCGCCGCCGACACCACGGCGCTCGCGACCAGCGCGCCGATCACCAGGACCAGCCAGACGCAGCCGAACGCGATCAGCATCGGCAGGAGGTCGTCCGGCGACGGTTCCTCGCCCCTCGGCAGGTCGAGCACGGCGGACACGTGGTCCGCGACGGCCAGGTAGCCGACGCCGATCGCCGCGGCGGTCAGCAGGAGGGCGAACCCGTAGGCGACGGCGGTGACGCCGACGAGCTGCTTCCAGTGGCGTCCGAAGGTGTTGAAGGCGCCCGTCAGGATCTCGCTGAGGGAGAGCGGCCGCAGGGGTATCACGCCGGGCTCCGGCGCCTGAGGCGGAGGAGTGTGGCCGTAGCCGTAGGGCCCCGTGGGATAGGTCATGGGCGACACCGTATCGGTCGGTCCTCGCACGCCCGTACGGAATTGCGCGTACGCCCGTGCGCAACGATGTGTACGCTCGTACGCATGGGTTACGGACTGCTGGCGGGTGCCATAGCGGCGGAGATCCTCGCCACCACCTCGATGAAGTACAGTGACGGCTTCAGCAGGCTCTGGCCCTCGCTCGTCACCGGCGTCGGCTACCTGATCGCCTTCGCGCTCCTGGCGCAGGCGCTCAAGACGCTCCAGGTCGGCACCGCGTACGCCATCTGGTCCGGCGTCGGCACCGCCGCCGTCGCCGCCATCGGCGTCCTCTTCCTCGGCGAGAGCCTCAGCCTCGCCAAGATCGCCGGGATCGTCCTCATCGTCGCCGGGGTCGCCGTCCTCAACCTCGGCGGCGCCCACTGATGGCCCGGCCCCGCCGCCACGACCCCGACCGCCGCGAGCGGATCGTGGACGCCGCCCTCCGGGTCGTCGGACGGTCCGGCATCGCCGGACTGAGCCACCGCACGGTGGCCGCCGAGGCGGACGTGCCGCTGGGCTCCACCACGTACCACTTCGCCTCCCTCGACGAACTCCTCGTCGCGGCCCTCCGCAAGGCCAACGAGAACTTCGGGTGCCGACTGCGCGAGCGGGCCGCCCGCACGGGCCCGGACGCCGACCTCGCCGCCGTCCTCGCCCGCTTCCTGGGGGAGTGGCTCGGCGGCGAACGCACCGGCGTGGAGCTGGAGTACGAGCTCTACCTCGCCGCCCTGCGCCGCCCCGCCCTGCGCCCGGTCGCCGCCGAGTGGACCGAGGCCGTCACCGCCGTCCTGGCGCCCCGCACCGACCCCGCCACCGCCCGCGCCCTGGTCGCCCTCGTGGACGGCGTCTGCCTCCAGGTGCTGCTCACCGACGGGGCGTACGACGAGGAGTACACGCGCGCGATGCTGGGCCGGATCCTGGACCCCCGGGAGCCGGACGAAGCGCCGAAACCCCCTCGTCACGGCTCGTCCGAACCGACGGCGCGCCGGACCGACACCTGAGACCGGTTGGCCCGGGCGGGCACCCGCCGGTTAGGTTTTCCGTCATGACCACTGCTCCTCGCACCACCGGCGCCGTCGCCGCCGGCCTCGCCACCATCGCCGGCGACGGCACCGTCCTCGACACCTGGTTCCCCGCCCCCGAGCTGACCGACGCGCCCGGCCCCGCCGGCACCGAGCGGCTCGACCCCGACGCGGCCGTCAACGCCCTCGGCGAGGGCGCCGCCAAGGCCCTCGGCGTGGACGCCCGCCGGGGCGTCGAGGTGGTCGCCGTCCGCACCGTCATCGCCTCGCTCGACGAGAAGCCGCTCGACGCCCACGACGCGTACCTGCGCCTGCACCTGCTCAGCCACCGCCTGGTCAAGCCGCACGGCCAGAGCCTGGACGGCGTCTTCGGCCTCCTCGCCAACGTCGCCTGGACCTCGCTCGGCCCGGTCGCCGTCGACGACGTCGAGAAGGTCCGGCTCAACGCGCGCGCCGAGGGCCTGCACCTCCAGGTGACCTCGATCGACAAGTTCCCCCGCATGACCGACTACGTCGCGCCCGCCGGCGTCCGGATCGCCGACGCCGACCGCGTCCGCCTCGGCGCCCACCTCGCCGCCGGCACCACCGTCATGCACGAGGGCTTCGTCAACTTCAACGCCGGCACCCTCGGCACCTCGATGGTCGAGGGCCGCATCTCCGCCGGCGTCGTCGTCGGCGACGGCTCCGACATCGGCGGCGGCGCCTCCACCATGGGCACCCTCTCCGGCGGCGGCAACGTCGTCATCTCCATCGGCGAGCGCTGCCTGATCGGCGCCGAGGCGGGCGTCGGCATCGCGCTCGGCGACGAGTGCGTCGTCGAGGCCGGCCTGTACGTCACGGCCGGCACCCGGGTGACGATGCCCGACGGCGAGATCGTGAAGGCCCGCGACCTCTCCGGCGCCTCGAACATCCTCTTCCGCCGCAACTCGGTCACCGGCGCCGTCGAGGCCCGCCCGAACAACGCGGTCTGGGGCGGCCTCAACGAGGTCCTGCACAGCCACAACTGAGGCCCCGTGAGCGACCGCCCTCGCCCCGTCGTCGGACGGCCGGCGGGGCGGTCGGTCGTTTTCCGCGCGGGGCCGTGGAACTCCCGTCGCACGGCAACCGATCCGGTCACGCCGCGTTATCAGGGCGGGGCGGAGCGTCCCGTACGCAGACGAGGCGAGGAGTCGACATGAGGACGAGGCACACGGCCACCGGGGTGTTCGCGGCGGTGGCGGTCCTGCTGTCCGCCGGAACGGCGGCGGCGGACGAGACGCACCTCCACTCGCACAACGGCCCGCACGTCTCCCTGATCTCCACGGGGCAGATCGACGACCCGCTGGAGGACGTCCTGGAGCACGCCGCGATCCTCGGCGGCACCTACAGCGCCGACTCCGCCTGATCCGCCTCCAGCAGCGCTTCGTGGAGCGCGCGCAGCCCGTCGGCCGTCTCCCGGTCGGCGGGCAGCAGCGGCTCCCGCACCGGGCCGCCGAGGAGGGCCTTGGCGGTCACCGTGCCCGGCAGGCCCGAGGCCATCATCCGCTCGGCGAGCGGCAGCAGCCGGGCGTTGAGCCGGGCCGCCCCGGCGGTGTCGCCCGCGTCGAAGGCGTCGAGGACCGCGCGCAGCTGACGGGGCGCCACGTTCGCCACCGTGCTGACGTAGCCGGCGCCGCCCACCGCGTACAGCGGCAGGTTCAGCTCCTCGCAGCCCGAGTAGTACGCGAGCCCGGTCTCCGCGATCAGCCGGGCCGAGCCCAGCAGGTCGTACGCGCAGTCCTTCACCGCCACGATCCGCGGGTGCGCGGCGAGCCGTCGCATGGTGGCGGGCTCGACGCGGGTGCCGGTGCGGACGGGGATGTCGTAGACCATCACCGGCAGGCCCGTCGCGTCCGCCACCTTCAGGAAGTGCGCCTCGACGGCCGCCTGCGGAGGGCGGCTGTAGTACGGGGTGACGACGAGCAGCCCGTCCGCCCCCGCCTCCTCGGCCGCGCGGGCCAGTGCGGCGGTGTGCGCGGTGTCGGCGCTGCCGACGCCCGCGAGCACCGAGGGGCCGGGGCCGACGGCCTCCCGGACGGCGCGGACCAGCGCCGTCTTCTCGGCGTCGGTGGTGGTCGGGGACTCGCCGGTGGTGCCGTTGAGGACGAGGCCGTCGCAGCCCTCCGCCACGAGGCGGACGGCGAGGGCGCCCGCCGCGTCGAGGTCGAGCGCGCCGTCGGGGGCGAACGGGGTGATCATCGCGCAGAGCGCGCGGCCGAAAGGCGGTGCGGTGGTCATGCCGGAAGTCTGGGCGGGGCGGACGCTGAAGGTCCACTTAGATCTTCTTGGCCGGAAAGGTAAGGGTCGCTGAAGGGTGCGCACCCGTGCCTGGACGCCCTTGACCTCAAGTCCGGTTGAGGGAAGACGGTGGAGCCGTTCCGCACGACACGGAGTTCCGAGAACGGGAGACCCTTCCATGCACGCCGTCGCGCACCCCCACGCCCGCCCCGACCTCTACCGCCCCGGAGTCGGCGCCGTCCTCGTCAGCACCTGGCGGGTCGGCACGCCCGAGCGGCAGCGGGCCGCCGTCGAGGCCGTCCGCAGGGCCTGGGAGGGCCGGGAGTGGCCCGACCCGGGGCTGCTCTCGTACAGCGTCTACGCCGGGACGGACGGGGACACGCTGCTGCACTACTCGCAGTGGACGGGCGAGGAGGTCTACGAGGACTTCGTCCGCACCCACCGCGACGGCCGGAACGCCGAGATCGACGCGGCCGTGCCCGGCATCGAGCGGGTCGTCCTGCACCGCTACGCGCCGCCCCGCCCGGCCGGCGCGACCGGCCCGGACGCGCTGCCCGGGGCCGTCTCGGTCGTCGAGTCCGAGGGTGAGGGCGCGGTCGCCGTCGGCGGGATCGGGGCCCATGTCCACCGGTCCGCCGACGGCGACCGCGTGCTCGTCCTCACCGAGTGGGAGGACGTCCCGCCCGCCGGGCCCGCCGGCGCCCGGTGGTACACGCCCGCGCTGAGCCTCGACGCGGGCGTGTAGGGACCTGCGGGGTGCTTACGGGCGGAAGCGCAGGACCTGCGGGTCGTGGTCGCTGTCCTGGTCGGCGAACTCCGCGTTGATGTGGACGCTGTCGTACTCGAAGTGGCGGATCCCCGGGCTGGTCAGGATCTGGTCGAGGACCTGGCTGTTGCCCTGGTACACGTACGAGTAGCGCTCGCTTCGCGGCAGCGACTTCACCGCCGGGTACAGCGCGCCGCCGTCCGTCAGCGCCTTCGTGGTGCCGGAGAACTCGAAGTCGTTGATGTCGCCGACCACCAGTACGTCGGCCTGCTTCTCGACCGCGAGGAGCTGCTTCACGAAGCCGTTGACGGCCTGGGCCTGGAGCAGGCGCTTGGCCTCGGAGGAACGGTTCGGCGGCTGGTGGTGGGAGACGATCGACTCGTCCCCGCCCTTCGAGCCGAAGTGGTTGGCGATCACGAAGACCGTGCGGCCCCGGAAGACGAACTCGCCCGCCAGCGGCTTGCGGCTGTCCGCCCAGGCCGCGTTCGCCGGGTCGATCCGGCCGGGGGAGACGGTCAGCGCCGCGTGCCCCTTGCGGCCGGTGACGCCGGTCGCGGTGGTGGCGTCGCCGCCCGGGCGGTCGGTGAAGGAGACCCGCGCCGGGTTGAAGAGGAAGACCTGACGGATGTTGCCGCCGGGCTCGCCGCCGTCCTTGTTGTTCTCCGGGTCGACCGAGCGCCAGTCGTACGCCGGGCCGCCGGCGGCCACGATCGCGTCGGTGAACTTCTTCACCGTCTGGGCGGCGCTCACCGTGCCGTCGTTCTTGGCGCCGTTGTCGTCCTGGATCTCCTCCAGGGCGATGACGTCGGGCGAGGCGAGGTTCTCCACGACCGCCTCGGCGAGCGCGTCGAACTTCTCCTGCGGGTCGCCCGGGTCGAGGTTCTCGACGTTGTACGTCGCCACGGCCAGCTCGTTCCTGCGCTGCCCGTCCGTGGTCTCGCGCTCCAGGCCCCGGTCCACGACCGTGCCGAGGGTGCGGGCGGTCAGGGTGTAGCCGCCGTACTGGTTGAAGTCGAGCGGGCCCTCGGTGGCGCCGGCGAGCACGTCGCCCACGTTCGCCTTCGGGAACGGCTGCTGGGCGGTCGGGACCAGCGACTGGACCTGGAGACGGCCGGTGTTCTGGTCCTCGTACGAGCCGTAGACCGTGCCGCCGCGCCGGTTGGCGTTCTCCCACGGCTTCACCGTGACCCACAGCTCGGAGTACGGGTCGGTGGCGCCGACCACCCGCGAGGTGCCGATCCGGACGTTGGTGCCCTCCAGGGACTCGTAGTAGTCCAGGGCGTACTTCCGGGGCTTCAGGGTCAGGCCGTTGATCGAGCCGTCCGCGGCCGGGTCGCCCTCCGGGGCGTACGCGCCGGGGACGGACCAGGACGAGATCGTCACCGGGGCCGGCACCGGGTTGCCCTGCGAGACGACGGTGACGACGGGCTTGGAGAGCTGCGTCAGCGACTGGTTGCCGGAGGCGAGGCCGCCGGGGACGTACTCGGTGACCGTGCCGTTCACGCTCACCGCGTCGCCGACCGCGACGGTCGGGACGGAGCTGGTGAAGACGAAGAGGCCCTCGCTGGTGGCGGGGTCCGCGTCGGGGGCGGTGTCCTGGATCCAGAAGCCGCGCGAGCCGTAGGTGCGGACGCCGGTCACGACGCCCGTGACACCGGTGACCTGCTGCCCGACCAGGGGCGAGACGCGGGTCGTGCCCTGGATGTCGTGGATGCGGACGCCGGCGCCCTCCTCGGCGGACGCGCTCGCCGAACCGGCGAGCAGGCCGGCGGCCAGGGCGGCGGACACGACGGCGGCGACGGCCGCGCTTCTCGGTATGGAGGAAGACATCAGGGACTCCGAGGGTGCTTGGGAGGAACGGCAGATGGATCTACGCGCGTCAATCTCTTGGCAGGGCACCCCACTTGTCAAGGGTCGACGGGTGTACGAAGGCTGACGGAACCGTGAACCGGCGGACGCCCTCCCGGATGCGTCTACGCTGGGACGGCTCTCCGAGACCACTCTCCGAGCCCCTTCCACCCGCTCACCCCGCACGCGCCGAGGAGCCCCCAGATGTCAGCGGACCACCCCACCCTTCCCCCCGTTCGGCTGCGTGCGGACGCGGAGCTGGCGCGGGACGCCCTGGCCGCCCCCCTCCTCGCCGACGCGGCACGGCTCGCCCGCTGGGCCGGGCCCGACACCCGGGTCGACGCGGGCGGCGAACTCGTCGACGAGCAGCTCCCGGCGGCGGCCGGGGTCCTGGGCCTCCCCGCCGGCGAGGAGGGCGAGTTCCGGGCGGGCGACGCCTGGCGGCTCGCGGTCGACACCGGCCTCGTGGAGATCGAGGACGGCGAGGCGGCCGGAGCGGCCGGGGAGGAGGACGTCCCCGGGCGGGCCGCGCCCGGCGAGAACCTGGCGCTCCTCACCGGCGGTGCGCCCCGGGACGTCCTCGCGCTCTGGCTGGACGGCTTCGACACCGTCTTCGCGGACGCCGTCGCCCCCGTCCTCGACGACCTCGACGAACTCATCGGGGAGGACGGCGAGATCGACGTCGACGCCCTCGACTGGGACCCCGAGGCCGAGGCCGAGTTCCTGGAGGGCGTGCTCGGCAACCTCTACCTGCTGACCGTCAGCGAGGGCGGGCCCGGCGAGGGCCCGGTGCCGCTGCCCGCGCTCGCCGCGTCGATGGTCGTCCCCGACGACATGGGCGAGCCCACCGACGACGTCCTGGAGCGCGTCTCCGACGCGATGATGCGGCTCGACGAGCAGTTCCGGCTGTTCGAGCCGATCGGGCTCGTCGAGTACCAGCCCCTCGACGAGGCCCTGATGGTCGAGGAGGGCGAGGAGCCCGCCGTCTCCGTCGACGACGAGGACGTCACCCGCTACGGCATGGTCCGGCTCACCCCGCTCGGCCTCTACGGCGTCCGGGCCCGGATGCTGGAGGCCGGCGTCGACGCGCCCGCCGTCGGCGACCTGGCCGACAAGGGCGCCGACGCCCTCCTCGACGGCATCGCCGGCTACCCGGAGGCCGCGGCCCGCGAGGAGACCGCCGTCTGGCTGGCCGGCCGCGACGCCCTCGGCGCGGCCCGCGAACTGCTGCACGCCGCCCGGGGCTCCGACGCGGGCTCCCCGCTCCGCCGCCTCCACTGCCAGCAGACGCTCTCCTTGGTGGGCCCGGAGGCGGAGCCCGCCGTGCGGGAGGTCCTGGACGACGCGGAGCTCGGCGGCCTGGCCCGGGTCTGGCTCGCGGAGCGCGGCGCGGCGGACGTGCCCGCGCCGCCGGAGTCGATGATCTTCTGGCTGGCGATCGACACGATCGCGGCCCAGCTCGACGCGGACGGGGACCTGGAGGAGCTCCAGGAGCTGATCGAGGGCCTCACCGGACGCCACGGCGGCTTCTTCGAGGCGGCCTGGCGGGTGGAGCACCCGGCGACGGCGGAGGTCCTGGAGGCGATGGGCCGGCTGCACCGGGACAAGGGCGCGGCGAAGGAGGCCCGCAAGTCCGCCTTCAAGGCGCGGTCGCGGGCCGGTTCCTGAACGGTCCCGTCCCGAGCGGCTCCTGACGGCGTGGCCGTTCCCGCCGGACGTCCGGTGACCCCGGGCGCCCGGCGGTGTTCCGGTGGTGTTCAGGCGGTGTTCGCGGAGGCGCGGGAAGGTGGCCCGCGAGATCCGGCCACCACAGGGAGACCCCGCCACCATGCCGCTCAACCGCAGAGAGTTCACCCAGCAGTCCGCCGTCGCCGGTGCGGGGCTCGCCCTCACCGGTGTCGTCGGAGCTCTCGCCACCGCCCCCGAGGCGCTCGCGTCCGACGAGCCGCAGGCGTACGGAGCCGGGCACGGTCATGGCCACGGCCACGGGCACGCGCTCGGGTACGGGCCGCTGGTCGCCGACCCGGAGGGGATGCTCGCCCTGCCCGCCGGGTTCTCCTACCGCGTCGTCACCCACAGCGGCGTGACCCGCCTGGAGTCCGGCGAGTTCACGCCCTCCAACCACGACGGCACCGCCGCCTTCGCGGGCCCGCGCGGCACCACGTACCTGGTCAACAACCACGAGCTCAAGGGCCCCCGCTCCAAATGGACCCACCCCGTCCCGCTCGCCGAGGGCCTCGTCTACGACCCGGCCGCGGCCGGCGGCTGCACCGTTGTCGAGGTGCACCGCGACGGCACGGTGGCCGAGTGGGTCGGCATCGCCGGCACCTCCACCAACTGCGCGGGCGGCCGCACCGACTGGGGCACCTGGCTGACCGGCGAGGAGAACGCCGACCTCGCCGGGGTCAACGGCATGACCAGGGACCACGGGTACATTTTCGAGGTCGACCCGCACGACCGCCGGGCCAACCGGAACCCGAAGCCGGTCAAGGCCTTCGGCCGCTACGAGCACGAGGCCGTCGTCGTCGACCCCCGGCAGGGCCACGCCTACCTCACCGAGGACGCGTCCGGCCCCAACGGGCTGCTCTTCCGCTGGGTGCCGCCGAAGGGCTTCCGGCACGGGCGCGGCAGGCTCCGCACCCTCGCCGACGACGCCGGTGTGCTCCAGGCCTTCAAGTGCGTCGACTCCGGCGGCCGTTTCGTCGACGACCTCTCCCGCGCCACCCGGATCGGCACCGTCTACGGCGTGGACTGGGTCGACGTCCCCGACCGCGACGGCCGCACCACCCCCGTCCGCAAGCAGTTCGCGGCCGGGCAGGTCACCCGCGCCCGCAAGCTGGAGGGCATGTGGTGGGCGGACGGCGGCGCCTACGTCGTCTCCTCCTACGCGCGCGACGAGAGCCCGGGTGCCGCGCACGACGGCCAGGTCTGGTTCTACGACCCCAAGCGCCGCACCCTCACCCTCAAGGTGCTGCTCGGCGTGAACGCGAACCCCGACGAGGACGGCGCCTACGACGGCCCCGACAACATCACCGTCTCCCCGTACGGCGGGCTCGTCATCGCCGAGGACGGCGAAGGGGTCCAGCACCTCTTCGGCGCCACCGACTCCGGCCGCACGTACCCGATCGCCCGCAACGACCTCAACGGCAGCGAGTTCACCGGCGTCGTCTTCTCGCCCGGCGGCGACACGCTGTTCGCCAACATCCAGGACCCCGGGATCATGGTCGCGATCACCGGCCCCTGGCGCCGCCAGCCCCGCCGCTGAGCGCCGACACAAAGGAGGGGGCTCCCGGGAGACGATCCCCGGGAGCCCCCTCCGGCCGTTCAGAGCGCCTGGGCGGCCGGCTTCACCATGCCCCGGACGGTCCGCGACTTCACGAACTCGCCCATCGCCGTCATCTCCCACTCGCCGGAGAACTGCCTGATCAGCTTGGCCATCATCACGCCGGTCTGCGGCTCGGCGGTGGTCAGGTCGAAGCGGACCAGCTCCTCGCCCGTCGCCGCGTCGAGCAGCCGGCAGTAGGCCTTGGCGACCTCGGTGAACTTCTGGCCGGAGAAGGAGTTGACCGTGAAGACGAGACCGGAGACCTCGGCGGGCAGCCGGCCCAGGTCGACGGTGATCACCTCGTCGTCGCCCGCGCCCTCGCCGGTGAGGTTGTCACCGGAGTGCTTGACCGAGCCGTTGAGGATGGCCAGCTTGCCGAAGTAGCAGCTGTCCAGGTGGTTGCGCTGGGGTCCGTACGCGATGACGGACGCGTCCAGGTCGATGTCCTTGCCCCGGTAGGCGGGCTCCCAGCCGAGGCCCATCTTGACCTGGGAGAGCAGCGGACGGCCGCCCTTGACCAGGGACACCGTCTGGTTCTTCTGGAGGCTGACCCGGCCCTTGTCGAGGTTGATCTTGCCGGCGCCGGGAGCGGGAGCGGCGGGGGCGGCCGGGGGAGCGGGCGGGGCCGGGGGCGCGACCCGGGGGTCCACCGGGGCGACGGGCGGGGCCGGGGGAGCCGGGGGCGCGGCCTGCGCGGCGGGGGCCGCGGGCGCGGCGGGTTCCTCGTCCACCGAGACGCCGAAGTCGGTCGCGATGCCGGCGAGCCCGTTCGCGTAGCCCTGGCCGACGGCGCGGGCCTTCCACGCGCCGTTGCGCAGATAGATCTCGACGACCACGAGCGCCGTCTCCGTGGCGAGCCGCGGCGGCGTGAAGGTGGCGAGCACGCCGCCGCCGTCCGCGTCGCGGATCGTCGCCGTGGGCTCGATGCCCTGGAAGGTCTGGCCCGCGGCGTCCGGGCTCGCCGTGACGACGATCCTCTCGACGCCGGCCGGCAGGGCGCCGGTGTCGACCAGGATCGCGTCGGGCGCGGTCCCGCCGCCGGAGCGGTAGGTGACACCGGGCCCGGCCGGCTGGTTGTAGAAGATGAAGTCGTCGTCCGAGCGCACCTTGCCGTTGGCGCCGAGCAGCAGGCCCGAGACGTCGAGCCGCACCGGGGCGGCGACGTCCACCGCCACGCGCGTGGTGGTGAGAGGGATGTTCGAGCCGGGGGTCATAGCGGTCATGCCAGGGCTAACGATCCGGGCCCCTTTGCCGTTCCCTTACCTTCGCCCGGTTCGGCCACCCTGATTACGCGGGTGGTTCGCGGCCTGCCGCTCGTTGCCGAAGCGGTACGAGCCCGTCCAGCGGGCCATGACGAGCTGGGCGTCGCCCGACTCCACCTCCGCCAGGAACTTCTCGGCGCGCCCGCCGCGCAGCACGCCCGCGGCGCGGCCCTGGTGGGTGAGGACGACGGAGCCGTCGCGCCGTTGCTCGTACGTGAATCCATGAGGTCGTGGCATGACGGGCATCCTGCCGTTCCCGGTCAGATCCGTCATATGAATATTCTTTCGACCCATGGGTGCTGTGGGGGCCGGGGGAGCGACGGCGGACGCGGTCGGGCCGGCGGGGCGGGGCGGAGACGCGGGGCGGGAGAGACCGGAGGGCGGGGGCTCGTTCCGTACGGGGGACGTGGACGAGGCGCGCGAGGAGCTCGACGCGCGGTACTACACGAGCCGCATGGAGCTCGTCGAACGCCGGTCGCGGCCCTTCGCGGCGCACTTCGACACCGTTGTCCTCGGACCGCTGGTCATCGGCGACCTGAGCTGCGGGGCCGACGTCCGGATGAGCTTCGGGGAGCTGGGCGCCTACCACCTGAACGCCCCGCTGACCGGCACGATGGAGCTGCGCCAGGGCGGCGGCCCGCCGCTCGTCGCGACGGCCGCCGGGGCGCTGCTGCTCGACCCGGCGGGGGACACCTTCCTGGACCGCTGGAGCGGCGACTGCCGGACCCTGGCCGTGAAGATCGGGGCGGCCGCGCTGCGCGAGCGCCTCGAAAAGCTGACGGGCCGGCCCCCGCGCGGCCCGCTCGTCTTCGCGCCGCACCTGGACATCACGCGCGGCCCCGGCCTGAGCTGGGTGCGCTTCGCCCGCCAGGTCGCGTACGGGGCGCTGGCCGGGGAGGGCCTCGCCCGGCACGAACTGGTGGCCGGGCCCCTCCAGGAGGCGCTGCTCAACGGGCTGCTCCTGGCCGCCGAACACCCCTGGCGCGAGGCGCTCGACCACCCGGGGGAGGTCCGGCGCCCGGCGCCGGTCAAACGGGCGATGGACGCGGTGCGCGAGCGCCCCGAGCACCCGTTCACCACGACCGAGCTCGCCGCCCTGGCCCGGGTGAGCGTGCGCCGCCTCCAGGAGTCCTTCCGGGAGTACGTGGGGATGTCCCCGATGGCGTACGTGCGGGAGGTCCGGCTCGACCGGGTCCGCGAGGAGCTGCGGGCGGCCGCGCCGGACGAGGTGAGCGTGAGCGAGGTGGCCTGGCGCTGGGGCTTCGGGCACCAGGGGCGGTTCGCGGCGCGCTACCGCGAGAAGTACGGCGAGTCCCCGTCCCGGACGCTGCGGTCGGGGCGCTGAGGGACGCGGTGCGGGGTGACCGCAGTGGGGGAGAGCGGTGACGGGGGCGGTGCGGGGTGACCGCGCCGGGGGAGCGCCGCCGGTCCCGGCGGCGGTATCGAGCCAAAGACGTCGTCCGGATCCTGCGGTCGGGACCGCCGTCCGCAGACGCCGGACGGGAGCGGGCCGCCGGGGGCGCGCGCTCCCGGCGGGCCGTGCTCCCGCTGCTCCGATCCGTCGCGCATTCCGGACAGGCTCCGCGTTCCGCGGCTCGCGACGATCTTCGGCCGGGCCTACGGTGAGCGGGTCCGGTCCGCCCACGCGGACGGTCACCCGGACCCGGCCGGCTCCCCCGTATCAGTCCGGCCGGGTCCTGCGTACCCCCGTGCCCCCGGGTCAGACCAGGCCGCCGTCGGCCCTCAGCAGCTGCCCGTTGATCCACTGGCCCTCGGGCGAGCAGAGGAAGTCCACCAGGTGCGCCGCGTCCCTCGGGGTCCCGAGGCGGCCGAGCGGGGTCTTCCGGAGGACCTCCTCCCGCAGCTCCTCCGACATCCAGCCGGTGTCCACGGGGCCGGGATCGACGGCGTTCGCCGTGACCCCGAGGTGCGCGAGCTCGTGGGCGGCCGCCAGGGTGATGCGGTCCAGGGCGCCCTTGCTCGCCCCGTACGGGAGGTTCCCCACGGTGTGGTCGCTGGTCAGGGCGACGACGCGGCCGGTGCCGTGGGGTCCGGTGAAGCGCCGGCCGTACTCCCGGACCAGCAGCCAGGACGCGCGCGCGTTGACCGCGAAGTGGCGGTCGAAACTCTCCACCGTGGTGTCGAGGAGGCCGGAGTCGACCGACTCGCAGTGGCACAGGACGAGGGCCGTGACCGGGCGGCCGAGGCGCCGTTCGGCCGCGTCGAAGACGAGCGCGGGGGCCCCGGGATCGGCGAGGTCGGCCTCGACGGCCTCGGCGGTCGCGCCCCGGTCGGCGAGGTCGCGGAGGATCGCCGCGGTCGCGCCCCGCTCGACGCCCCATTCCATGCGCAGGTCGTAGGGGGTCCAGTGGGTGAGGACGAGGTCCCAGCCCGAGTCCGCGAGGCGCCGGGCGACGGCCGCGCCGATGCCGACGGTGCGGCCGACCCCGGTCACGAGGGCGAGGGGACGGGTCATGCGGCGGCTCTCCTTCGGTCGGTGCCGGGTGCCGGGTGCCGGGTGCCGGGCACGGAGCGGTTCCCGCGCCGGGAGGGCCGCTCCCGCACGCCGTCCCCGCGAGACCTTCGACACGCCAGGGAGCCGCCTGACGGAGCGTCAAGGGAGTGTGTGGGAGCGCTCCTCCGCCGGGGCGCCGGGCCGGCCGGCTTCCCGGCGCTCCTCCCGGCGGCGGCGCCACGCCAGGGCGAAGCCGGTGCCGGCGGCAAGGGCGGGGAGGGCGGCGAGGGCCGTCAGGGAGGACAGCCAGCCGGGGGTGAGGAACGCCGTCTTGCCGCTCCTGTACTGGCAGGTCGCCTGCGGCGGGAAGAAGGAGTACTCCAGCGTCCTGGGCGGCAGGCTCCCCCAGCCCCCGCCCGCCGAGCAGGCCGACGACGGACCGGCGAGCAGCTCCCAGCCGGCCAGCGCGTACAGCAGGAGGAAGAGGGAGCCGGTCACGAGGAAGGCGACCCCCGTGCGGCCCACCCGCTCGGCCCGGGTCCTCGGCTCCACCAGCGGGCCGCCGGGGCGCGGCTCGAACCAGTCCGCCACCAGCGCCGCGAACATGCAGACGACCAGGACCGTCAGGGCGGCCCAGAGGAGCGCCTCCGGGAGCCACGAACCTCCGAGGGAGGACACCTCGCCCCGCTCGAACTCGCAGACGGTGGCCGGGGGGAACGCCTGGTACCGGGTCCGCAGCAGCCGGCCGGGCCCCTGGACCATCCCGTGGGCGCACCGCTCGTCGTACTCCAGCATGGCGAACAGGGCGAGCGCCGAGCCCACCAGCACCGCGCCGAGCGAGATCCCCACCGCGACCCACAGGCCACCCGTCCGATAAGCGCCGTACGCACGCGTGTCTGGCATCCGCGCACCCTAGCGAACTCCCGGACCCCGGGCCTCACCAGGCCAGGTCCTCCAGCGCGTCCAGGTCCGGCACCGCCGCCTCCGCCGGCTCGGGGCCGCCCGCGCGCAGCTCGGCCCAGATCGTCTTGCCGCGCCGCCCGTACCGCGTGCCCCAGCGCTCCGCGTACTGCGCGACCAGGTAGAGCCCGCGCCCGCCCTCGTCCGTCGCCGCCGCGTGCCGCAGGTGCGGAGAGGTGCTGCTGCCGTCCGAGACCTCGCAGATCAGCGTCCGGTCGTGGAGCAGCCGCACGCGCACCGGATCCGCGCCGTACCGCACCGCGTTCGTGATCAGCTCGCTGAGGATCAGCTCCGCCGAGAACGCGAGCCCGTCGAGCCCCCACTCCGACAGCTTCGCCGCCGCCGCGTTCCGCACCGGCGACACCGCCGACGGGTCCCGCGCCACCTCCCACTCGGCGATCCGCTCCCGGTCGAGCAGCCGGGTCCGCGCGACCAGCAGCGCGATGTCGTCGCGCGGGGAGGGCGGGAGGAGCGCCGTCAGGACGTCCGCGCAGGTCTGCTCCGGAGTCCGGTCCGGGCGGGTGAGCGTGGACCGCAGCAGCCCGAGCCCCGTGTCGAAGTCCCGCCCGTGGTCCTCCAGGAGGCCGTCGGTGAAGAGCACCAGCTTGCTCCCCTCCGGCAGCCGCAGCTCCGTCGACGCGAACGGCGCCTCGCCCAGACCGAGCCCGAGCGGCAGCCCCGGTGACAGCTCGGGGAACTCCACCCGCCCGTCGGGGGCCACCAGGGCGGGCCCCGGGTGGCCCGCGCTCGCCACCGTGCACAGCCCGGACGCCGGATCGTAGATCGCGTACAGGCAGGTCGCGCCGGTGATCCCCTCGTCGCGCCGCCGCCCCTCCCCGTCCACCCCCTCCGGCTCCCGGGAGTCGATCCGGCCCGTCAGCTCGTCGAGGTGGCCCAGGAGCTCGTCCGGCGGCACGTCCAGGGTCGAGAAGTTGTGCACCGCCGTCCGCAGCCGCCCCATGGCCGCCGCCGCGTGCAGCCCGTGCCCCACCACGTCCCCCACCACGAGCGCCACCCGCGCCCCCGGCAGCGGGATCACGTCGAACCAGTCGCCGCCCACCCCGGCCTTCGCCGGGAGGTAGCGGTGGGCGACCTCCACCGCGCTCTGCTCCGGCAGCACCCGGGGCAGCAGGCTCCGCTGGAGCGACACCGCCATCGCGTGCTCCCGGGTGAACCGGCGCGCGTTGTCGATCGCGACCGCCGCCCGCGCCGCCAGCTCCTCCGCGAACGACAGGTCCTCCTCCCCGAACGGCTCCTGGGTGTCCGCCCGCCAGAAGTTCGCCATCCCGAGGACCACCCCGCGGGCCAGCAGCGGCACCGTGAGCAGCGAGTGCATCCCGTACGCGAGGGCCTGCGCCGCCCCCTCCGGATCCTGCGCCCGCCAGCCCTCCGCCGCCGCCAGCTCCGGCTGCACCACCGCGTGCCCCGAGGCCAGCGCCATGGCCATCGGGGTGCTGGGCACGTCGAAGCGGACGGTGTCCCCGACCGGCTGGAGCGGCCCGCCCGGCCGCGCCCCGCTCAGCGCCGTCCGCCGCATCTCCGCCGCTGCCGCCGTCGCCGTCGCCGTCGCCGTCTCCACGATCTCGGACGGCTCCTCCCCGCGCAGCACCGGCTCCAGGAGCTCCACCGTGGCGAAGTCCGCGAACCGCGGCACCGCCACCTCCGCCAGCTCCTCCGCCGTCCGCACAACCTCCAGGGTCGTCCCGATCCGCACCCCCGCCTCGTACAGCAGCTGGAGCCGGCCCCGGGCCACCGCCGCCCGGCCGGACAGCGCCGCCAGCTCGGTGGTGTCCCGCATCGTCATCACGCAGCCGGACTCGGAGCCGTGCGGCAGCGTGGGCCGCACGCTCACCGCGAGCAGCCGGTCGCCCGCCCGGTGCACCTCGTCGGTCGCCGCCTCCCCCGACTCCAGGAGCTCGACCGTGCGCGGGTCGAGGCCCAGCTCCGAGACGTGCCGCTGCTCGGCCTCCGGCCCGAGGCCGAGCAGCCGGCGCGCCTCGTCGTTGGCCAGCAGCAGCCGGTGGTCGGAGTCGATGATCAGGACGCCCTCCCGGACGGCGTGCAGCACCGCCTCATGGTGCTCCTTCATCCGGGTCATCTCGGCCGGTCCCAGGCCGTGCGTCTGCCGCCGCAGCCGCCGGCTCACCAGGGCCGCCCCGCCCACCGCCACCAGGAGCGCGCCGCCCGCCGCCCCGGCGAGCAGCGGCAGCCGGTCCCGGAAGGCGTCCGCGATGTTCTCCACCTCGATGCCGCTGGTCACCAGGCCGACGATCTTGCCCCGGTCGTTCACCACGGGGACCACGGCCCGCACCGCGTCGTTCGGCGCGCCCTGGAAGATCTCCGTGTACGACTCGCCGTCCACCGTCGCCCGCGTGAGGTCGCCGACCGCCCTGCGGCCGATCAGGTCCGGCTGCGAGTCGGTGTACCGCATCCCGTCGGGGCCCAGGATCGCGATGAAGTCGAGCCGCGTGGCCCGCCGGATCGCCTCCGCCTCGTCCTGGAGCCGCGCCGTCGGATCGGGCGAGGCCAGCGCCTCGTCGATGCCCGGGGCGTTCGCGAGCGCCTCCGCGACCGCGAGCGAGCGGGCCCGGGCGTCCCGCTCGGTGTCCCGCCGCTCCTGGTAGAACGTGACGAACGCCGCCGCCACGATCACCAGGAGCGCGATCAGCGCCTCCAGGGCGAAGACCTGCCCGGCGACGCTCCGTAGACCGGTCTCGCGCCGCCTGCCCCGCTCCCGCCGGGTCCGCTTCCGCCCCCGGCCGGTGGCGGGCCCCGGGCCGTCCCGCCGCCTCCGCGCGGTCATCCCGTGCTCCGGGCGATCAGGAGCGCCACGTCGTCCGGCGCGCCCGGCCGGCGCAGCGCCCGCAGCAGCAGGTCGCAGGTTTCCTCCAGGGGCCCGCGCGCCTCGTCCAGCAGGCCCACGAGCAGCGCGAGCCGCTCGTCGATCGCCTCGTCGCGTGTCTCGATCAGACCGTCCGTGTAGAGCACCAGGCGGTCACCGGGCCGGAACGGCACCCGGGCCGTCCGGAAGGTGCCGCCGCCCACCCCCAGCGGCACCCCGGGCGAGAGCCGCACCAGCTCGGCCGGACCGTCCACCGGGACCCGCACGGGCGGCAGGTGGCCCGCGTTCGCGATCCGGCACCGCTGCCTGACCGGGTCGTGCACGGCGAAGAGACAGGTCGCGATGTAGTGCTCCAGGCCCTCCGTGATCCGGTCCAGGTGCCGCAGGACCTGCGTCGGGGACAGGTCGAGGTCCGCGAACGCGCAGGTCGCCGTCCGCAGCCGGCCCATCGTCGCCGCCGCGTCGATACCGCTGCCCATCACGTCCCCGACGACCAGCGCCGTCTTGTCGTCGGGCAGCGGGATCACGTCGTACCAGTCCCCGCCGACCTCGCTCGACGCCTGCGCCGGCTGGTAGCGGGCCGCGACCTCCAGGCCCGCCCGCGCCGGCGGCGCCCCCGGCAGCAGACTGCGCTGGAGCGTCACCGCCGAGTTCCGCACGCTCTGGTACCAGCGCGCGTTGTCGATGCTCACCGCCGCCCGGGCCGCCAGCTCCGTCGCGAGCAGCACGTCGTCCGCGTCGAACGGCAGCGCGTTGCGGTCCCGCTTCATGTCGAGCGCGCCGAGCACCTCGCCGCGCGCGATCAGCGGTACCGCCAGGTACGAGTGGACCCCGGCCCTGGCCAGCATCTCCGCCGCCTCCGGGCTCCGCGCGATCCGCGACAGGTCACCGGGGCCGACCCGCTCCACCAGGACCGGCAGCCCCGTGTGCACGCACCGGGTGACCAGCCGGTCCGCCCCGTACATCGCGACCGACCCCGGCGGGTCGGCGGCCGGCAGCGCCTCCGTCGGCCCCGCCGCCTTCACCGCGAGCGCGCGGAACAGCGCCGGGCCCCCCTCGTCCGGAGCGCCCGGCCTGCGCAGCGACAGGACGGAGTCCAGGACGTCGACGGCGGCGATGTCCGCCAGTTCCGGCACCACGACCGAGGCCAGCTCGTCGGCGGTCCGCTCCACCTCCAGGGTGGTGCCGACCCGGGCCGAGGCGTCCGCGATGAGCGCGAGCCGCCGCCGGGACCGGTCCGCCTCCGCGTCCGCCCGGTGCCGCTCGGTCACGTCGATCACCGACGCCGCCACGCCCAGGACCCGCCCCTCGCCCCCCTCCAGGCGGTAGAAGGACACCGACCAGACGTGGTCGCGGTCCGGGTCGGCGGGGGTCCGGCCCACCGTGGAGTGGTCGAGCAGCGGCTCGCCCGACGCCAGGACCGTCCGCAGCACCTCCTCCACCCCCGGCGCGTCGATCCCCGGCAGCATGTCGGAGATCCGCCGCCCGGTGTGCAGCGCGGCCGGGATGCCGTTGATCCGCTCCAGGGCCGGGTTCACCAGGACGAAGCGCAGCGCGGTGTCGAAGACGGCGAGGCCGATCGGGGACTGGGAGACCAGCCGGTCGGAGAGGGCCAGCTCGGCCTCGACCCGCTCGACGACGGAGCGGTCGGCGGCGATGCCCAGGGCGTAGAGCCCGCCCAGGTCGTCGGTGAGCCGCATGTTGCGGAACTCCACCTGCCGGGTGGAGCCGTCCTTGTGCCGTACGGGGAAGGTGCCCGACCAGGTCGTGCCGGCGGCGAGCACCTCGCCGAAGAGGCGGACCGCCTCCTCCCGGTGGTCCTCGCCGACGATCAGCCGGGCCACGTACCGGCCGAGGGCCTCCTCGGCGCGGAAGCCGAAGAGGCTCTCCGCCTGCGGGCTCCACAGCACGATGCGGCCGCGCGCGTCCACCACGATGGCCGCGACCCCGAGCACGTCGAGCAGCCCCTTGCCGTCCAGGGGCACCCCGACCCGCCCCGCCGTCCCAGGGAAGGAACCGGCCGTCACCCTGCCTCCTCCCGCCGCGCCCGCGCTTCCCCTCCATGCTCCCCGCCCGGAGGCCGCGCCGCACCTAGGAAGCGTCCGCGTTCCCCCGCTTCTCGTACCGCAGCGCCGCCCCGGTCACGAGCGCGCCGAGCCCCTCCCACAGGCCCACGCCCAGGAAGCCGGCCGGAGCGCGGCCGGTGACGACGGCGAGGGTGAAGACCGCGCAGGTGAGGAGGCGGAAGGGGACCGTCCAGCGGAAGAACGCCTTCCAGTCGGCGAGCGAGGCCAGGACGTAGTAGACGCCCATGTTGAGCGCGGCCATCGAGGAGGCCGTCAGGAACACCAGGGTGTGGTCGCCGTCCGCGCGCCCGCCGTCGGGCACCGGTTCGAAGCCCATGACCGTGAGCAGGGCGTCCGGGGCGACCAGGCCCACCACGCCGAGCGCGGCGGCGAGCACGCCGAAGACCGCCATGGTCCAGCCGGACAGGGAACGGGGCAGACGCACGGCGGTCCTCCGCGAGGTGGGAGCAGGGGGTACGGATCGAATGTGTGCTCGGATGTGAGCGCGCCCCTGCATATCGCGTGACGGGGCCCGACGGCCAATCGGGCTCAACCCTGCGTCACTTCGGCGCCGTCACGCCGCCACCGTCCCCGCCGTCACGTCACCGGCCCCGCCCCCCTTACTTCAGCGCCGCCGCCATCATCTTCTGCGCCACCGGCGCCGCCAGACCGTTGCCGCTGACCTCGGAACGGGCCGCGCCCGAGTCCTCGATCATCACCGCGACGGCGACCTGCTTCCCGGTCGAGGGGTCCTTCGCGTACGAGGTGAACCAGGCGTACGGCGTCTTGCTGTTGTTCTCGCCGTGCTGCGCGGTGCCCGTCTTGCCGCCGACCTCCGCCCCGGCGACCGCCGCGTTCGTGCCGGTGCCCTCCTGCACCACGGTCACCATCGCGCTCCGCAGCTGCTCAGCCGTCGCGGAGGAGACGATCCGCCGGGTGTCGCCGTCCTCGAACGAGGTCAGCGCGTCGCCGTCGGAGTCGACGACCTCCGACACCATGTGCGGGGCCGCGAGGAGGCCGTCGTTGGCGATCGCCGCCGACACCATGGCCATCTGGAGCGGGGTGGCCGTCACGTCGAACTGGCCGATGCCGCTGAGCGCCGTCTGCGCCGGGTCCATCTTCGACGGGTACGCGCTCGCGTACGCCCGGACCGGCACGTCGAGCCCGGCGTCGTTGAAGCCGAACCTCTCCGCCATCGCCCGCACCTTGTCCTGCCCCAGGTCGGCGGCCATCTTGCCGAAGACGTTGTTGCAGGAGTACCGCAGCGCGGTGCGGATCGTCGCGTCCTCGCAGGGCGCCGAGGCGTTCTCGTTCCGCAGCACGGTCCGGGTGTGCGGCAGCGTGTACGGGGCGGGGCTCTCCGTCGCCGTGTCCACCGAGCGGTAGAGACCGTTCTCCAGGGCCGCCGCCGCGACGACCAGCTTGAAGGTGGAGCCCGGCGGCAGCGGCTGCCGCAGCGCCCGGTTGACCAGTGGCTTGTCCGCGTCGCCGGTCAGCTCCTGCCAGGCCGCGCCGCCGTCCGTCCCGGAGATCCTCGACGGGTCGTAGGACGGCGTGGAGGCCAGGGCGAGGATCCGGCCGCTCACCGGGTCGAGGGCGACGGCCGCGCCCTTCTTGTTCCCGAGCGCCCGGTAGGCGGCCTTCTGCACGGCGGGGTCGATCGTGGTGAGGACCGTGCCCGGCTCCTGCTGCTCGCGGGTCACCGCGTCCAGCGGGTTCTTCAGCCGGTCGTCGGTGCCGTCGAGGACGTCGGCGTAGATGCCCTCCAGCTGGGTGGCGCCGTACGCCTGCGAGCTGTAGCCGGTGACGGCCGCGTACAGCTCGCCGTCCGTGTAGGTCCGCCGGTACTCCAGGTCCGACCCCTCCGTCCTCTTCGAGCCGGTGACCGGGGAGCCGGCCACGACGATGTTCCCGAGCGGCTGCGCGTACTGCGCGATCGTCTTCCGCCGGTTCTTCTGGTCGTCCGCGAGCGCCTCGGCCTCGTACGCCTGCATCCACGTGGCCCGGCCCAGGAGGGCGAGCACGAGGAGCAGCACGAAGACCGAGGTGTGCCTGATCGTCTTGTTCATCGCACTTGTCGGGACGAACGGAGCGGCGGCGGACGTTCCGGTTGCGTCCCATTTCTCAGCGAACCTTCATGTCCGGATCCGTTCGGTCGGCTGTGCGATCATGCGGAGGCCTCTGGGGAGGGGCCACGAGCGCGTGGAGAACCACGGGGAACGGGGAGGGGCCGGACGTGGGCGAGGGACGAGACGGTTCGCCGGTGCCGGACGAGGTGTGGGAGGAGTTCCTCCGGACCTCGGCCGACGGGAAGGGCGACGTGCCGAAGGAGCCGTCCGCGCGGGCCCGCGAGGTCGCGGCCCGGCTGCGGTCGGAGCCCGCGGAGCCGACGCCGTGGCGCGCGCCCACGTCCCCGCCCGTACGGACCGGGCGCCGCAAGGGCTGGTACGTGGCGGGCTTCGCGGCCGCCCTCGCGCTGCTGTTCGTGGCGGTGGACCCGGGCGGCCTCATCGGCTGGTCCGGCGACGGGGAGCGGGCCGGCGCGCCCCTCGCGCAGGAGACGGAGCGGCCGACGGAGGCCCCTCCCGCCGAGGGGGACGGGCGGGCCACGCTCGCCGACCCCTTCCGGGGCTCCCCGGCGGCGCGCTGGGCGAGCGGCACGGCCGGCATCACCGTGCCCGCCGCCGGGGCCACCGGCCGGACGACGAAGGCGGAGGTGGCCCGGGCCCTCACGCGCACGCGTGACTTCCTCGCCGCGTCCAGCCTGGACCCGGCGGTGCTGAGGGGCGCCCGCCCGGAGAAGGCCCTCGCCCTGATGAACCCGCACCAGAAGGACGTCACGGACTTCGTGACGACCGCGCTGAGCACTCCCGGCGAGGGCCACGACCCGCTGATGCTCTTCAGCCGCTTCGACCCGGCGCAGGCCCGCCTCGTCGGGGACGAGGTCAGGACCCGGGGCCGGCTCTCCTACCGGGAGGGGAAGCTCGGGGCCCTTGAGGTCACCGCCGACGTCACGTACGTCTACCCGGTCGCCCCGGCCGGCGGCGGCGACGAGGTCGTGCGCGTGATCGTGCGGCGGGAGACCGTGGTGAGCTGGGACGACCCGGCGAAGGTGGTCACCAAGGAGGGGACCCTCACCCTCCTGTCGTACAAGCTCGACATGACCAACGGCGGCTGCGGCGAGCCCACCGGCCACTTCCGGCCGGAGTTCGGCGGGGGAGCGGTGGACACCGACCCGGACGGCCGGACGGTCGACCCCTACGACCGCACGGCACCGCTGGGCGGGAACGAGGGCGGGAGCGGGAACGGCTGCGCGACGGCCACCCGGTCGTAACGGCGGATCCCCGTGGGGCCGGGCTCACCCCGTCCCCGCGAACCCCGACTCGTACGCCAGGATCACCGCCTGGGTGCGGTCCCGGGCGCCCAGCTTCGCCAGGACCGCCGCCACGTGCGTCTTGACCGTGGCCGGGCCGACACCCATCCGGGCGGCGATCTCCGCGTTCGTCAGGCCCGTCGCCACCAGCCGCAGCACCTCCGCCTCCCGCTCGGTGAGCCGCGCCGCCCAGGGCGGGGCCGCCGACGGCACGCGGCGGGCGTGCTCGGCGGCCAGACCGCGCACCGCCGCCGGATAGAGCAGCGAGTCGCTCCGCGCGACCAGCCGGACCGCGCTCACCAGCTCCTCCGCCGCCGCCCGCTTCAGGAGGAAGCCGGCCGCGCCCGCGCGCAGCGCGTCGTACACGTAGGAGTCGTTCTCGAAGGTGGTCACCACCACGATCCGGGGCGGCTCCGCCATCCCCGCGAGGATCCGCTCGGTGGCCCGGATGCCGTCGACCTCCGGCATCCGCACGTCCATGAGGACCACGTCGGGGCGCGCCGCCCGCGCCACGGACACGGCCTCGGCGCCGGTGGCGGCCTCCCCGACGACCTCCAGGCCGGGCTCCGCGTCCAGGATGACCCGCAGGGCCGTCCGCACCATCCGCTCGTCGTCGGCGAGAACGATCCGCACGGCCCGTCCCTCCACCGCGCTCACCGGGGGATCCTCACCGCGAGGCGCCACACGCCGTCCGCCGGGCCCGCGTCGGCGGTGCCGCCGAGGCGCCGGGCCCGTTCCGCCATGCCGGGCAGCCCGCGCCCGCCGTGCGGGCGGGCGGCCGGGGGCCGCTCGGGCAGCGGGTTCTCCACGACGATCTCCAACTCCTCGGTACGGGCGTCGAGCCGTACGGTGACGGGCGCGCCGCCCGCGTACCGGGCCGCGTTCGTCAGGCCCTCCTGCACGATCCGGTACGCCTCCCGCGACACCGTCTCCGGTACGGGTTCCAGGGCCCCGGCCACGGTCAGCGCCACCCGCGGCCCCGCCCCGCGCACCAGTGCCGCCAGGGCGTCGAGCCCCGGGCCCACGCCCTCCACGGCCTCCTCGCCGCGCCGCAGCAGGCCGAGGGCCCGGTCCAGTTCGCCGACCGTGCGCCGGGTGGTCTCCTCGATCGCGGTCAGCGCCTCCCGCACGAACTCCAGGTCGGGCCCCTCGCCGTTCAGCACCCGGCGGGCCGCGCCCGCCTGGAGGGTGACCGCGCTCAGCGCGTGGCCGACCGAGTCGTGCAGCTCCCGGGCCAGCCGGTTGCGGGACTCCGCCTCCGCCGCGCGCCGCTCGGCCGCCGCGAGCCGGTCCGCCGGGCCCGGCCCGAGCAGTCGGGGCGCCCGCCGGGCGAGCAGGGCCCCGGTCGCGGCGGCGGTGCCCGCCAGGGCGAGCAGCATGAGCAGGGCCGCCGGAACCGCCGCCCAGATCCACGGGGACCCGTCGAGCCCCCAGTACCGGACCGGTTCGGACGCCCGGAGCGACGGCGAGAACGGCAGCGCCGCCACCGTCGCCGCGAACGGCGGCAGGGCCAGGCTCGCGCCGCTGACCAGGGCTCCGGTGCCCAGGTGCAGGGTGAACCAGCCCGCCGTCCGCACCCTGGCCTCCCCGTCGCGCGCCGGGCCGTCCGCGAACAGGCCGGCCGGCACCCCGCACAGCGTCCGGGCCGCCGCCACCGACATCGGCCGGGCCGGCGGGAAGAGCGCGGTCGCGCCCGCGAGCGGCAGCCCCACCGCGTACGCCCCGAACATCACCGGGAGGTCGCCGCTGAACATCCCGCCCTCGCCCAGGAACAGGGCCATGACCACGGTGCCGACCATCCAGTACGGCATGAACAGCGCGCCGCCCAGGATCAGGTGCAGCCAGCGCAGCCTGGCCCGCTGCCCGAGGAGGGCCCCCGCCCACCGCCTCACGCCCCGGCGCTCCGCCGCCGCAGGAGGACGGCCGCGCACGCGGCCGGGAGGACACCGGTGATCATGTCGCCAGCGTAGGCCAGCCGGGTGAGGGCGGTGACCCGCTCGGCGGGATCCGCCACCGGGAGCAGCGGGACGAGCACCGTGGAGGCACTCCGGCGGCCCGCGGCGGGCACGACCCGGGCGTCGGCGGCGGCGGGCGCCGGAGCGGGGAGGCGTACGGTCGGTGTCATGCCCCCACGCTCCCGCGCGGGCCCCGTGCGCCACCTCCTCCCGCCCGGCGAACCGCCTCCGCCGCACGGGGGAGACGCCCTCCTCCGGCACGGGGACCGCACCCCGTACGGAAGGAGTCCCGTCCGCGTCAGGCACTCCTCGTACGGAAGGAGTCCCGTCCGCGTCAGGCGCTCCTCAGGACCACCAGGCTCCGCGTCGCCCGGGTCATCGCGACGTACCGGTCCACCGCCCCCGCGACGCCCCCGCCGAACGCCTCCGGGTCGACGAGGACGACCAGGTCGAACTCCAGGCCCTTCGCGAGGGACGGGGTCAGGGAGCGGACGCGGGGCCGCTCGCGGAACGAGGGGTCGCCGATGACGCAGGCGGTCCCCTCCGCGTGCTCCGCGAGCCAGGCGTCCAGGACCGCGTCCCGGTCCCCGGCCGGCCCGTACGCGACGGGGACGCCGCCGCGGCGGACGGACACCGGCACGTTGGCGTCCGGGAGCGCGGCCCTGATCACCGGCTCCGCCTCCGTCATGATCTCCTCCGGCGTCCGGTAGTTGACGCTCAGGGAGGCCACCTCGATCCGGTCGATCCCGACCCGCTCCAGACGCTCCCGCCACGACTCCGTGAACCCGTGCCGGGCCTGGGCGCGGTCGCCGACGATCGTGAGGCTCCGCGACGGGCAGCGCGCGAGCAGCATCCGCCACTCCGCGTCGGTCAGCTCCTGCGCCTCGTCCACCACGACGTGCGCGAAGGGACCGGCGAGCGGGTCCGGCGCGGCGGCGGGCAGCGCGTCCTCGTCGATCAGGCTCTCCTGGAGGTCGCGCCCGCGCAGCATCCCCATGGCGCCCTCGCTCTCGTCGATCACCATGTTCTCCAGCAGGCTCGCGGTGACCTCGGCCCGGCGGACGCGCTCGGCGGCGACGGCGGCCTCGCGCCGGCGCCCGAGCCGCGTCGCCTCCGGGTCGCCGAGCCGGCGGCGGGCCGCGTCCAGGAGCGGCAGGTCGGACACCGTCCACGCGTGCGCGTCCGCGCGCCGCAGCCGCCGCACCTCGTCCGGGCCGAGCCAGGGCGCGCACAGGCGCAGATAGGCGGGGACCGTCCACAGGTCCCCGACCAGGTCGGCCGCCTCGATCAGCGGCCACGCGCCGTGGAGCGCGGCCGTCAGCTCCCGGTCCCCGCGCAGCGACGCCCGGAACTCGTCCTCCGGCACCTCGGCGTCCAGCCCGTCCCGCAGGATCTCGGCCAGCTCCTCCCGGATCTGCTCGCGCGCCTCGTTGTGCGGGGTCCCCGCCTCCGGCGCCTCGAACGCCCGCGCCCAGTCGCGGGCGGTCAGCCGGACCTCGCCCCACGGGGTCGTGACCGTCGTCGCCTCCGCCGGGGGCGTCTCGTAGAACCGGACGGCCGTCTCGATCGCCCCCACCATGGCCGCCGAGGACTTCAGGGCGGCCGCCTCCGGATCGTCCTCGGCCCCCGCCCCCGCCCCCTCCGCGACGAGGTCCCGCGGCGTGCAGGTCCGCACCCCCT
This sequence comes from Streptomyces sp. NPDC086147, assembly GCF_040702165.1. Lineage (NCBI taxonomy): Bacteria > Bacillati > Actinomycetota > Actinomycetes > Kitasatosporales > Streptomycetaceae > Streptomyces > Streptomyces sp. NPDC086147. Next base: position 247,019 of record NZ_JBFBJO010000008.1, read on the forward strand.
CCTCGCCGAGACCGGGCAGGACGTCGGAGACGTAGTCCAGATACGGCTGGTGCGGCCCGACGAACAGCACGCCGCCCCCGCGGCGCCCGAGGCGCGGGTCCGCGTACAGGAGATAGGCGGCGCGGTGCAGGGCGACGACGGTCTTGCCGGTGCCCGGGCCGCCGTCCACGACGAGCGCGCCCCTGGAACCGGCCCGGACGACGGCGTCCTGGTCGGCCTGGATGGTGCCGAGCACGTCCCGCATCCGGGCCGACCGGGTGCCGCCCAGACTCGCGACGAACGCCGACTGGTCGTCGAGCGCCGCGTGCCCCTCCAGCCCCTCGGCGGTGAACACCTCGTCCCAGTAGTCGGTGATCCGGCCGCCGGTCCAGCGGTACCGGCGGCGGCTGGCGAGCCCCATCGGGTTGCCGTGGGTCGCCCCGAAGAACGGCTCGGCGGCCGGGGAGCGCCAGTCGATCAGCAGGCGGCGGCCGGTGTCGTCGGTGAGCCCGAGCCGCCCGACGTACACCGGCTCGGAACCGTCCGCGCCGACGACCCGGCCGAGGCACAGATCGAGGCCGAAGCGGCGCAGGGTCCGCAGGCGCGTGGTCAGCCGGTGGATCTCGGAGTCCCGCTCCATCGCCTCGCGCCCGATGCCGCCGGGCGCCCTCCGCAGGTCGTCGAGCCGCCCGGACAGTTCGGCGACGGACCGCTCCAGGCTCTCCGCGACGGCGGCGAAGTGCCGCTCGTCGGCGGCGATCAGCGCCGGGTCGGCCTTGGCGGAGAGCCGGCCGGGAAGGTCGAACGCGCCGCTCGCGGCGCCGGGGCGGAGAGGGGCGGAGGAAGAGGTGGGCACGTGGTGGGTCTCCCGTTTCGCAGTGTCTGGCCTGGGTCTTTTCCGGGCAGGTCGGCGATTCTGCGGCACGGAGGGGGCCTTGCCGCAAGCCCCCCTGTGCGCTATACGTTGAGAGTGGCGAGGGGAGGGTCCGCTCCCGTACGCGCCACCTCCTCAGGCCCGGCGGCGCGGAAGCCGCAGCGAGGCCGGCCCCGTCGGGGTCAGGAACCCGGCGCTGATCAGCAGGCTCGTGCCCGGCGCCGACGTCACGGACCGGCCCGCCGGCGAACCGAAGACCGCGATCGCCGGCGCCCCCGCCGTCTGCCGGACCGCGTTCAGGAGCCCCCCCGCCGTCCCCGCCCGCTCGGCCGGGACGGCCGCACCGGGCTCACCCCGAGCGCCCACCGCGCCACGTTCAGCCGCCTGCCGGGGAGCGGCGGCCACCGGGTGCTCCGGCTCACACCGCCCCCGCACACGGAATGAAACGGGCCGGTGGGAGCGTTCCCCGCACCGAACACCCCACGTCAGCCCCTTCGTCACACCCCCCGGAGAGAACCCCATGCGCGTCGAGATCTGGAGCGACATCGCCTGCCCCTGGTGCTACATAGGAAAGGCGCGCTTCGAGAAGGGGCTCGCGGCCTTCGCGCACCGCGACGACGTCGAGGTGGTGCACCGCTCCTTCGAGCTCGACCCCGGCCGCCCCAAGGGTGACACGGCCCCCGTCCTGGAGATGCTGGCGAAGAAGTACGGCCGCACCCTCGACGAGGCCCGGGCCATGGAGGCGCACGTCGCCTCCAGCGCGCACTCCGAGGGGCTCGGCTACCGCACCGAGGGCCGCGACCACGGCAACACCTTCGACATCCACCGGCTGCTCCACCTCGCCAAGGCGCGCGGCCGGCAGAGCGAGCTCCTGGACCTGGCCTACCGGGCCAACTTCGCCGAGGAGCGCTCCGTCTTCGACGCCGGGACCCTGGTGGCGCTCGGCGTGGAGGCCGGCCTCGACGAGACCGAGGTCCGCGCCGTCCTCGCCGACGGGACCGCCTACGCCGACGACGTACGGCAGGACGAGCGCGAGGCCGCCGAGCTCGGCGCCGACGGCGTGCCGTTCTTCGTCCTCGACCGCCGCTACGGCGTCTCCGGCGGCCAGCCCGCCGAGGTCTTCACCCAGGCCCTCGAACAGGCCTGGCAGGGCCGCGCCCTCCAGCCGCTCGGCGCCGACGCGGAGGCCTGCGGCCCCGACGGCTGCGAGGTCCCGGGGGCCTGAGCCGGTCCCGCCCCGGCCCGGATCGCGGCTCCCGCCGTCTCCGGGCCGGGCCCTCCCACCCGCTCCGAACTGCGGCGATAAGCCGCACTTGGACGTTCCCCCGGGTGGGAGCGCGATTGACGGACGATCACCGGGGATCCAGGGTGGGGCCATGGATTCCCTCGACCAGCCCCTCGGCGGCGCCGAGTTCGCGCCCAAGAAGACCTACCTCAACACCTCCACCTGCGGGCTGATGCCCCGCAGGACCGTCGAGGCCGTCACGCTCCTCGCGCGGGAGACCGCCGACGGGCGCCCCGGCGGGTCCGGGAGCTTCGAGATCGTCGACGAGGCCCGGGCGACCTTCGCCCGGCTCGCCGGGGTCGCCCCCGAGCGCGTCGCCGTCGGCAGCTCGGTCGCCGTGCACTGCGGGATGATCGCCCAGTCGCTGCCCGCCGGATCCGAAGTCCTCTTCCCCGAGGGCGACTTCTCCTCCGTCATCACCCCCTTCACGGTCCGCGGCGACCTCAAGGTCCGCTTCGCGCCCCTCGACCGGCTCGCCGCGTCCGTGCGCCCGGAGACCGACCTCGTCGCCCTCTCCGCCGTGCAGTCGTCGGACGGGCGGACGGCCGACCTCGCGGCGGTACGGGAGGCCGCGGCCGCCCACGGCGCCCGCACCCTCCTGGACGCCACCCAGGCGGCGGGCTGGCTGCCGCTGCGCGCGGGGGAGTGGGACTACACGGTCGCGGGCGGCTACAAGTACCTGCTCTGTCCGCGCGGGGCGTCCTTCCTCACCGTCACCGAGGAGGCGCAGGACTCGCTCGTCGCCATCCACGCCAACTGGGTCACCGGCGAGGATCGCTGGGCCAACAGCTACGGCCCGGTCCGCGAACTCGCCCGCTCCGCGCGCCGGTTCGACGAGCCGATGGCCTTCCTCTCGTACCACGGGGCGGCCCGCTCGCTCGCCCTCCTCGAAGAGGTCGGCATCGAGCGGATCGAGGCCCACGACAAGGGGCTCGCGGCCCGCTTCCGCGCCGGGCTCCGCTCCCTCGGGCACGAGCCGGTCGCGGACGACTCGACGGTCGTCGCCGTCCCGGGCCTCGGGGACCGCGCGGACGCCCTGGAGAGGGCCGGCGTCCTGCTCTCGGCCCGCGCGGGCAACCTGCGGGCCTCCTTCCACCTGTACAACACGACGGCGGACGTGGACCGGGCCCTGGACGTCCTGGCGGGCTGAGACCGGGGGAGGGGGTCACCCCTCAGCAGACCGTCGCCCCCGGCGGGCAGTCTCCCGCCTCCTCCGTCTCCTCGCGCAGGTTCTCCGCGACGAGGTCGAGCAGCCGGGCCAGCTCCGCCCCGTCCGCCGGGGAGAGGCCGCCGAGCGAGAGCGACTCCAGGTCCCGCCAGACGTCCTCGACGCCGGTGCGCAGGGCCTGGCCCCTCCCCGTCGCCTCCACCAGGACCGCGCGCCGGTCCGCCGGGTCCGGGCCCCGGCGGACGTGGCCGGACTGCTCCAGCCGCTGGAGCATCTTCGTCACCGTCGACGGGTCCAGGCCCAGGGACTGGATCAGCTCCGACTGCCGGACCGGACCGCAGTCCCACAGGCGCATCATCATCAGCTCCTGGCCCGGGTAGAGCCCGAGCTCGCGCAGCCGCCGCCCCATGGCGATCCGGTGCATCCGCGCGACCCGCGCCAGGGAGTGGCCGACGGGCCCGCAGCGCGTGGCGGCGAGCGGCGGCTCGGTACAGACGGGGTCGGTTCCTGACACGGGGGCTCCTCGGGACGTCGTCACACAAAGATTACCTTGGTCGGCCAATGAATGGGTTACAGTGGCGTCCGAACCAGATATTTGGCCGACCACACAAGCCAGATACTTGGTCGACCACATACCTTGCGCGAAGGGATCGCCATGACCACCGCCTTCGATCCGATCGACCTCGCCGGCACCCGGCTCGCCAACCGCATCGCCATGGCCCCCATGACCCGCAGCCGGGCCGAGGGCCGGAGCCGCACCCCCACCCCGCTCGTCGCGGAGTACTACGCCCAGCGCGCCTCCACCGGCCTCATCATCACCGAAGGCATCCAGCCCACCGCCATCGGCCAGGGCTACCCCGACACCCCCGGCCTGTACACCGCCGAGCAGATCGCCGCCTGGCGCGAGGTCACCGACGCCGTCCACGAGAAGGGCGGCCGGATCTTCGCCCAGCTCATGCACGCCGGCCGGATCAGCCACCCCGAGGTCCTCGACGGCGGCCTCCACCCCGTCGGCCCCTCCGCCGTCGCCCCGGCCGGAAAGCTCTACGCCGGCAGCGGCCTCATCGAGTTCGTCGCCCCGCGCGAGCTGACCGCCGACGAGGTGCGGGAGACGATCGCGGGCTTCGCCGCCGCCGCCCGCAACGCCGTCGAGGCCGGTTTCGACGGCGTCGAGATCCACGGTGCCAACGGCTACCTGGTCCAGCAGTTCCTCGCCACCGGCTCCAACCACCGCACCGACGAGTGGGGCGGCCCGGTCGAGAACCGCGTCCGCTTCGCCGTCGAGGTCGTCCGGGCCGTCGCCGCCGAGATCGGCCCCGAGCGCACCGGCCTGCGGATCTCCCCGGCCAACACCTACAACGACATAGAAGAGACCGACACCGACGCGATCTACCCGGCCCTCGTCGCCGCGATCGACCCGATCGGCATCGCCTACCTGCACGTCACGGAGCCCGCGCCCGAGGTCCGCGAGCTGACCCTCGCCCTGCGCAAGGCGTTCTCCGGCACCTTCGTCCTCAACCCGGCCACCGAGGGCCCGACCGGCCCCGACGCCCTCGCCCTGATCGAGGACGGCACCGCCGACCTCGTCGCCTACGGCGCCCTCTTCATCGCCAACCCCGACCTGCCCGCCCGCCTGAGGGCCGGCGGCCCCTATAACACCCCGGACCCCGCCACCTTCTTCGGCGGCGACCACCGCGGCTACACGGACTACCCGGCGCTGTAACCGTCCGGGCGTACGGCGAAGGGGCGGGATCCCGGCACCGGAACCCCGCCCCCTCCCGCCGTACGACCTACTTCCAGGCCTCCGTCACCGCGCGGCGCGCACCCTCCAGGTCCACCGCGCGGCCCGTCTCGCCGAGCGCCGCGCCGAGCGCGGCGAGCGAGGACTGCACGGCGCCCGGGGTCGCGTCCACCCCGTAGTGGTTGACCCGGATCATCTCCCCGGACAGCGCCCCGCCGCCCGCGATCAGCGGCAGCGACGGATCGGCCGCGAGCGCCTTCGCCACCAGCTCGGCGGCGTTCACGCCCTCCGGGGCGCGCAGCGTCGTCGCCACCGGGGCCGCGTCCCCCGCCTCGTACACGTACGGCTCCAGGCCGCCGCCGAGCGCGAGCGCGCCCGCGCGGGTCCCGGCCGCCGCCGAGGCGTGCCGCGCCATCAGCGCGTCCAGGCCCTCCGCCTCGATCCGCTCCACACAGGCCTCCAGGGCCAGCATCTCCAGCTGCGCCGGGGCGTGCAGCAGCGCCTTGCGGCCCCCGTCGATCCAGCGCTCCTTCCAGTCCAGGAGCGAGAGGTACGAGCGGCGCGGCGCGGCCGGGTTGGCGGCGAACCGCTCCCAGGCCCGCGCGCTCACCGACACCGCGGACACGCCCGCGGGGCCGCCCATCGCCTTCTGCGCGCCGATGATGCACATGTCCACGCCCCAGGCGTCCGGCAGCACCGGCTCCGCGCCGATCGACGCCACCGCGTCCAGGTAGAACAGCGCGCCGTGGGCCCGCACGACCTCGCCGATCTCCGCGACCGGATTGGTGTTGCCCGTCGCCGCCTCCGCGTGCACCAGGGACACGAAGTCGATCTCCGGGTGCTCGGCGAGCGCCCGCTCCACCTGCTCCGCCGTCACCGCCGCGTGGAAGGGCACCTCCAGGTCGACCACGGTCGCGCCGCAGTCCCGCAGCCAGTTCCCGAAGGTCTGCCCGTACGGGCCGGTGACGACGTTCAGCGCGGTCGAACCGGCCCGCGCCCCGCTCCGGATGCACCCTTCGAGCGGCAGCAGCGCCTCGCCCTGGGTGATCACCACGTCCTGCTCCGTGGAGAGCAGCGCGGCCACCCGCCGCTCGATCGACGCGAAGTGCGCGGCGGTCAGCGGGGCCAGGTCCAGGAGCGGGTGCGTCACGGTCACGGTGGTGCCTTCTTCGGTTCGGTCCGGCCGGGTTCCGGCGGTACGGAGGGAGCTCCGGATCAGGGTACCCAGCGGCCCCGGCCGCCCCGGGCCGACGGCGGCCGGCCCCGTCCTCGTACAGTGCGGTCATGAGCGATCACGCGGTGCTGCACGTGAAGGGGCGGGTGCTCGTCGGCCCCGAGGACGTCCGGGACGAACTGTGGTGCGTCGGCGGGCGGATCACCTTCGACCGGCCCGCCGCCGAGGCGGTGACCGTGGAGGGCTGGGTCCTGCCCGGACTCGTCGACGCCCACTGCCACGTCGGCCTCGACCGGCACGGACCCGTCGACGCGGAGACCGCCGAGAAGCAGGCCCTCACCGACCGGGACGCCGGGACCCTGCTGATCCGGGACGCCGGCTCGCCCTCCGACACGCGCTGGATCGACGACCGCGAGGACCTGCCGAAGATCATCCGCGCCGGACGGCACATCGCCCGCACCCGCCGCTACATCCGCAACTACGCGCACGAGATCGAGCCCGCCGACCTCGTCGCGTACGTCGGCCGGGAGGCCCGCCGCGGCGACGGCTGGGTCAAGCTCGTCGGCGACTGGATCGACCGCGAGGTCGGCGACCTCACCGCCTGCTGGCCGCGCGCCGAGGTGGAGGCGGCCATCGCGGCGGCCCACCGGCTCGGCGCCCGGGTCACCGCCCACTGCTTCGCCGAGGACTCGCTCCGCGACCTCGTCGAGGCGGGCATCGACTGCGTCGAGCACGCCACCGGGCTCACCGAGGACACCATCCCGCTCTTCGCCGAGCGGGGCGTCGCCATCGTCCCGACCCTGGTCAACATCGCGACCTTCCCGCACCTCGCGGACGGCGGCCAGGAGAAGTTCCCCCGCTGGTCGGCCCGCATGCGACGGCTGCACGAGCGGCGGTACGACACGGTCCGCGCCGCCTACGACGCGGGCGTCCCGGTCTTCGTCGGCACCGACGCGGGCGGCTCCCTCGCCCACGGCCTGGTCGCGGAGGAGGTCGAGGAGCTGACCCGGGCCGGCATCCCGCCGGTCGAGGCCCTCTCGGCCACCACCTGGGGGGCCAGGGCCTGGCTGGGCCGCCCCGCCCTGGAGGAGGGCGCCCCCGCCGACCTCGTCGTCTACGGCGAGGACCCGCGCGCGGACGTCCGCGTCCTGGCGGCACCGCGGCGGATCGTCGTCGACGGGAGGGCCGTGGGCTGACCGGCCGCCCGTCACGTCCGGCCGGCCGGCGGTCCGGGGGTCAGCGGGTCAGGAACGCGAGCCGGGCCCGCTTCTCTGGGATGAAGACCTCCGGCAGGTTCACCTCCGGCAGCACGACCTCCGGGCCCAGCTCGAAACCGATCCGCGCCATGCGGGCGACGGCCTTCTCGTTGGCGGCGTCGGGCTCGACCACGACCCGCGTGTGGTCCTTCAGCGTGAACGCGATCAGCGCGGTGACGACCTTGCCGGTGAAGCCCGGCTCCGGGGACGTGTTCGGCGCGATGAGGAAGTGCACGCCGATGTCCCCGGGCAGCACCTCGTAGCACTCGCTCACCCGGTCCGCCCCGGGGTCGTAGGTCTGGAGCAGGGCGACGGGCTCGTCGTCCCTGGTGACCAGGAAGCCGTGGTGGGTGGTGAGCGAGTCCAGGTGCGCGTAGACGTCCCGGACCTGCTCGACGGTGGTCCCGGTCATGCCCCAGAAGCGGGACCGCTCCGCGTTGACCCAGCCGTGCAGGAGCAGGGCGTCCCGGTCCGGATCGACGGGCCTGATGGTGACGGTGCCGAAGCCCTCGACGGTCTGGACGTGAACGGCGGTGGTCATCCCTGCTCCTTGGTGAGGTACTGCCAGTCGGTGGTGACGGGGGCGAGCTCGCCCCGCAGCCACAGGGGGAGTTGGTCCTCGTGGTGGGGGTCGCCGGGCACGCCGGACGCGCCGAACGGGACGACCCACCCGCTGCGTTCGCGGTCGGCCAGGTCCCAGACGTAGCGGGCGGCGGAGGCGCGCGCGCCGCGGTCGGTCCAGCCGGGCACGCTGGACGTGGAGAGCACGCAGTCGTGGTCTCCGGCGAGCCCCGGCCACCGCGCATCGTCGGGGTCGGGCAGCGCCTGCCAGGGCGCGAGCCGGTGGGTGGTGCCCCAGGCGGCCGGCGGCTCCCCGGCCGCGACCTCCTCCAGGGCCTCGCGCACGATCCGGTCGACGTCCCCGGCGGGCACCGGCCCGGCCGTGAGCAGGGTCTCCAGGGCGAAGGCCACGCGCGGCCCGAGGGCCAGCCAGGGCCGGAACACCTCGGGATACGGGGCGGGTTCGCGCAGTGCCGCGAAGGCCTCGTGCCCGGCGAGGCGGCGGACGACCGCGCCCCGGACGGCCGCGTACAGACCGGCGCCAGTGCTCTCCGCGTCCATGCGCCGGTCCCAGGCGAGCAGCCGCTCCCGCACGGCCGAGGCGGCGGGGGAGAGGCCCGCCCCGGCGCGTTCGGCCGCCGCGAGGAGGGGAGCCGCCGAGGGGTTGTCGGTGTCCCGGTGGACGGCGGTGGTGGTCTCCGGGGTCCAGTCGGCCGAGGCGCCGAGCAGCGCGTCGATCCGGTCCGCCCGGTGCGGCGGGGCGAACTCGACGCCCAGCGGCGCGGCCAGGCCCCGGGCATTGGCCATCACGGCGTGGCCCCGGACCTCGGCGCGGGGCAGCGGGGCGGGCGCGTCCGCCCAGGCGTGCGCCGCATCCCAGGCGGGCACGGTGCGCAGGGAGTTGGCCCGGTTCCGTACGGGGACGTAGCCGGCGACCCGGTGCAGCAGCCCGCCCCGGGTGTCGGCCGCCTGGACCACGTTCACCGGCTCGACCCAGCCGTCGAGCGCCGCGTCCACATCCCCGACGGTCCGGGCGCGCAGCAGCGCGGGCAGCACCTCGAAACCGAGCCGCCCGGTGACCCGGGGCGGGTGGCGCAGGGCGAGGACCTCCCAGCCGTCGTCCCCGCCGGGCCGGACGCCCTCGGGGGCGCCGCCGACCGGACCGTTCTCCAGGACCCCGTCCGCCGAACTGTCCACCGGCGCGCCCGCCGCCGGACTGTCGCCCGCCGTCCGGGCGTCCGCGGGGACGCCGTCCACGGGGACCTCGGCCCGCGGGACGCCGGCGGAGAGGGCTCCGGCCTCCGGGGCTCCGCCTTCCGGGCCTCCGGTCTCCGGCTCCTCGTCCACGCCGACGATCACCGGCCCCCGATCCGTCTCGATCACCTCGATCACGACCGGTTCCCCGCCCGCGACCTCGACCGTCTCGGTGTGGGCCGTCGCCGAGCGCCAGCCCTCGGGGCCGAGGGCCTCCACGCCGCCGTCGGGCAGCCGCCGCAGCCGCTCCCGGTACACGTCCTGGTAGTCCGCCATCGCGTTGGTGATCGCCCAGGCCACCGGCCCGGTGTGGCCGAAGTGCGCGAGGCCGGGGACGCCCGGCACGGCGAGCCCCACCACGTCGTACGCGGGGCAGGCGAGCCGGATCTGCTGGTAGACGCCCGGCGCCTCGATGAACCGGTGCGGGTCACCGGCCACCAGGGCCGCCCCGCTCGCTGTCCGCTCGCCCGCGACCACCCAGCCGTTGGAGCCCGCGGTGCCGGGCCCGTCCGTCGCGAACAGCTCCGTCCACTCCTCGCCGAGCCGCCGCGCGACCTCCTCGCGCCACAGCTTGGTGGGGAACCCCGCGAAGAGGATGTGGGTCGAGAGCCAGACAGCGAGCGGCGTCCACGGCTCCCAGCGGCCGGGCGCGAGACCGGTCTCCGCGAACTCGGGCGTGCGCCGCGCCCCCTCGGCCAGACCGTCGTTGACCCCGTCCACGTACGCGCGCACCCACGCGGCCGTCGGCGCGTCCGTGCGCTCCAGGCGGGCGAAGCAGAGGCGGGCGGTGTCCGAGAGCCGGACCCGCCGGGCGAAGACGTCCCAGCCGAGTTCGGCGGCGCCGAGGAACGCGGCCGTGGTGCCCCGGGCCCGGTGCCGCTCGACCTCCAGCTGCCAGGCGCGGTCACGGGCGGTGACCCGCCCCTGGGCGAAGGCGAGTTCGTCCGGGTCCCCGGCCCGCAGATGCGGGACGCCCCAGGCGTCCCGGTAGACCTCGATGCTCACGGAGAAACTCTCCCGTCCCTGCTTTTCCATAAAATCTTAGGTTAGGCTGACCTAAATTAATCTACAGTAATCAAAGGGGAGGGGATCACGGTGGGTCACGGCTGGCAGGGCGCCGTCCTCAAGCTGATGCGCGGCAAGGACTTCACGTTCACCGTGACGGGTGCCGAGCAGGTCACCGAGGACTACCGGCGGGTGCACTTCACGGACGGCGGCCTCCTCGCCGCCGCCGGGATCCACCCGACGATGTGGGTCCGCGTCTGGTTCGACGACGGCGGCAAGCCGCACCAGCGCGCCTACACCCTCGTCGACCCGGACGCGGAGGCCGGCACCTTCAGCCTGGAGTTCGCCCTCCACGAGGGCGTCGCGAGCCGCTGGGCCCGTGACTGCGCCCCGGGCGACACCGTGGAGGCCACCCTCCAGGGCACCGGCTTCGAGGCCCCCGCCCCGCTGCCCGGACGGCTGCTCGTGGTCGGCGACGCGGCCTCCCTGCCCGCGATCAACTCCCTGCTCGACGCCTTCCCCGGCCTCCCGGCCACCGTCTGGTTCGAGACCCGGCACGCCTCCGACGACGACCTGCCGTTCCGCGTCGACCCCGAGCGGCACGACCTGCGCCGGGTGCCGCGCGAGAAGGGCGGCGCCGAACTCGTCGCCCGCGTGAAGGCCGAGCTGCCCGCGCTCGCCGACTCCTCCTCGTACGTCTGGATCGCCTGCGACACCTCCACCACCCGCACCCTCGGCGGGTACGCGCGCAAGGAGCTCGCGCTGCCCAAGGAGCGCGTCCACGCCCTCGGGTACTGGCGCGACAGCTGAGCGCGCCGGGTTGACGGACCGTTACCCGGAGGCGGAACCGTTCGTTCACACCCCTGCTCGTCCCCCGCTCGCCGTTCCCGCCCGCGCCCGCAGCCGTCCTCGCGTACGAAACACGCGGGACGAGCGGGAACGGTTGTAGCGAAAAGAATCGAAAATGAACACGGAAACCCCCCTTTGGGGTGAACTGGCTTCAGGTGACCGCCGGTTCACTCTCCGTGCGTAAAGATTCCGGTGTCCCAAGTCGCCGGGACCGTGCCGAGCCACCGTCCCCGTGGTGAGCGGCCGGCGACGCCATGTCTCCTGTGGGGGTTCCACCACCTTGAACAGCAACACCTTCCGCATGCCCGTACGCCGTTCTGCGGCCGCCGCGACCGTCGCCGCCCTGGCCGTCGGCCCCGTGCTCCTCGCGGCCCCCGCGGCGCACGCCACGGGCGGCGAAGGACGCGCCACCGCCGTCGTCCTGCGGACCGGCCTCGACGTCTCCCTCCTGGGCAGGACGGCGAACGTGCCGGTCCGGGCCTCCCTCAACGAGGTCAGGGCGCCGGAGAGCGAGCACGAGACCGCGCTCTCCGTGAAGGTGCGGGGGGCCGAGAACGGCGAGCCGGTCGACATCCTCAAGGCCGACGTCGCCACCTCCGAGGCCACCGTCGACGAGGAGGGGGCCGAGGGGCACGTGAACCTCGTCAAGGCGCGCGTGCACGTCCCCGGCCTCCCGCTGCTCTCCCTCGTCGAGGTCGAGAAGGTCACCTCCAAGGCGCTGTGCGCGGTGGGCGAGCGGCCGGTCGCCGAGTCGAACGTCCTCGGCCACGTGACCGTCCTCGGCAAGAGGACCACCCTCTCCGCGGGCGGCCGGACCCGGGTCAGCGTGCCGGAGGTCGGCGAGGTCACCCTGGACGTCTCCCGCACCACCACGACCTCCCGCACCGCCGCGGCGACCGCCCTCGAACTCAAGGTGAAGGTCAACCCGCTGGAGCTGGGCGTCGCCGAGGTCGACGGCACCGTGACCCTCGCCGAGGCGACCTGCGAGACGCCCAAGGGCACGAAGCCCACGGAGAAGCCCACCGAGAAGCCGACCGCCAAGCCCACCGAGAAGCCGACGGAGCGGCCCTCCGAGCAGCCCCGGCCCTCCGCCGAGCCGAGCGACGACGGCATCAGCACCCACAACGGCGGCAGCACCCCCACCCAGAACCTCGCCGAGACCGGCGGCAGCTCCACCACCCCGTACCTCGCGGCCGGGGCGCTCGCCCTCGTCGTGGCGGGCGGCGGCGCGCTCGCGCTGACCCGTTCGCGCGCCCGCTCGCGCGGCTGACGGCCCGAGGGGGAGCGCCGGGGGGCGCGGGGGGAAGCAGGACGGCGGGGCCCGGGGAGGGCGGCGGTGACGACATCGCCCTCCCCGGGCCCCGGCCCGTTCCCGGGAACGGGCGGCGGAGGACTCCTCGGCCGCCCCTCAGCCCCCCATCAACAGCGCCTGGTCGAGCGCCTGGAGGAAGCGGTTCGTCGTCGCCCGGTCCCGGACCGCGAGCCGCAGCCAGTTCCGGTCGAGTCCCGGGAACGTGTCGCCCCGGCGGGCCGCGAAGCCCAGCGACCGCAGCCGCTCCCGCACCGCGTCCGCCCCGTCGATCCGGACGAGCACGAAGGGACCCTCGGCGCCCGCCACCGTCCGCACCTCGTCGAACTCCGCGAGGCCGGCCAGCAGATGCGCCCGCTCCATCCCGATCCGGTGCGCCGCGTGCTCGGCCTCCGCGAGCGCCGCCCGCGACATGCAGGCCTCCGCCGCCACCAGGGCGGGCGTCGACACCGGCCACAGCGGCTGCGCCCGTTCGAGCTCCGCGACCGTGCCGGGCGCGGCGAGCACGTACCCGATCCGCAGCCCCGCCAGGCCCCAGGTCTTGGTGAGGCTCCGCAGCACCACCAGCCCCGGCACGTCCGTCCGCCCGGCCAGGGACTCCCGCTCGCCCGGCACCGCGTCCATGAAGGCCTCGTCCACCACCAGGGTCCGCCCGGGCCGGGCGAGCGCGGCGACCGAGGCGGCCGGATGCAGCACGGAGGTCGGATTGGTGGGGTTTCCGACCACCACCAGGTCCGCGTCCTCCGGGACCGCCGCCGGATCCAGCCGGAAGCCGTCCTCCTCGCGCAGCAGCACCCGCTCCACCTCGTGCCCGGCGTCGCGCAGCGCCGCCTCCGGCTCGGTGAACTGCGGGTGCACCACCACCGGCCGCCGCGCCGGCAGCGCCCGCGCGAGCAGCACGAAGGCCTCCGCCGCGCCGGCCGTGAGCAGCACCCGGTTCGCGGGCAGGTCGTGCCGCTCGGCGACCGCGGCCCGCGCGACCCGGCCGTCGGGATAGGCGGCGAGACCGGTCAGGGAGTCGGCGATGCGTCTGCGCAGCCAGTCCGGAGGCGTGTCCGTCCGGACGTTGACCGCGAGATCGATGAGTTTCTCGTCCCTGACCTCGGCGTCACCGTGGTGGCGAAGGTCGTGGGCGTCGGTATGCGTGTGCATGTCCATGGCCGCCGTCGTGTGGGGGGTGGGGATGGTGGGGGGTGAGCCAGGCTCGCCAGCGATGTACCCGTGTGACGGGGGCAACAACCGTACGGCCGGGGCGTCTTCGTGCGACCGAACCGGGACGGAAGCGGCGAGAGCGCACGTTACGCGCCGGGTTCTGCGCTTCGGCACGAGCAGCACGGCCCGCGCACGCGCCACGGGCGCCGCCGCCCCGCCCGCCGCCAGCAAGGCCCCCGCCTCCGCCACCGAGGCCGTGCCCGTCGCGGCCAGGGGCAGGGCCGACGGGTGCGGTACGGACACGGCCGCCAACTCCTCGGCCGCGAACCCCCGTACCGGCACGCCGAGGAGCGCCGCGGCCCCCGCGATCCCCGGCTCCGCCGCCCGCGCGTCGAGCGTGGCGAGGGACCGGACGGCCGCACGCGGCAGCCCCGCCTCCCGCAGGACCGCGTCCACGAGGGCCAGCACCTCGTCCACCGGGACGCCCGACCGGGCGCCCACACCGAGGTGCGCGGACGCCTCCCCATCCGATAGCAAAGCCCCATGGCTGTGGTCGTCGCGCTCGGCGCGTTCCTCATGACGCTCTTCGGAGGATGGGTCGCCGGGCGCGTCACCGACCGGCGTCACCTGGTCCTCGGACTCGCCGGCGGGCTCATGCTCGGCGTCGTCGGACTCGACCTCCTGCCCGAGGCCCTGGAGGCCGCCGGGCACGAGGTCTTCGGGGTCCCGGAGGCCCTGCTGCTCTTCGTCGGCGGCTTCCTCCTCGCCCACGCCGTCGAGCGCCTGCTTGCCGTGCGCCGGGCCGCGCACGGCGTCGGGGCCGACGAGAGGGTCCCCCAGGTCGGCATGACGGCCGCCGCCGCGATGGTCGGCCACAGCCTCATGGACGGCATCGCGCTCGGCGCCGCCTTCCAGGTCGGCGGCGGCATGGGCGCCACCGTCGCCCTCGCCGTCATCACCCACGACTTCGCCGACGGCTTCAACACGTACACGATCACGAGCCTCTACGGGAACGCGCGCCGCAAGGCCCTCGCGATGCTCGTCGCGGACGCCGTCGCCCCGGTCCTCGGTGCCGCCTCCACTCTGCTGTTCACCCTTCCGGAGGAACTTCTCGGCGGTTATCTCGGCTTCTTCGGGGGCGCCCTGCTCTACCTCGCCGCCGCCGAGATCCTGCCCGAGGCCCACCACGACCACCCCGCCCGCTCCACCCTGCTGTGCACAGTGGCGGGCGTCGGCTTCATCTGGCTGGTGGTGGGGGCCTCCGGCGGCTGACCTCACGAAACCGGACCGTCCGCGGCCGCCGCCGCGAACCGCGCCGCCGCCTCGGGCGCGCCCGCCCAGTGGGTGTGCACGTAACTGGCGTGCACTCCGCCCCGCACGAAGCCCTCCACGCGCCGCTCCGGCTGCCGCAGCCCCCACGCGGCCCGCTCCCCGGCGCCCGGCTCGATCACGGTGCGGTGGAACTCGTGCCCCCGCATCCGCGCCCCGGTCGGCGCGAGGACGCTGTCGCTGACGGCCACCGCGTCCCGGTACCCCAGCGTCAGCCGCTCCGACATGCGCGCGTCGGCGTCGAGCACCCCGCACATGGGGGTGCCGTCGAGCGACCGCGCCAGGTAGAGCAGGCCGGCGCACTCGGCCGCGATCGGCGCGCCCGAGGCGGCGAGGTCCGCCACGGCCTTCCGCAGCGGCTCGTTGGCGGACAGCTCGCCCCCGTACATCTCGGGGAAGCCGCCGCCGATCACGAGCCCGGAGGTCCCCTTGGGCAGGGCCTCGTCCCGCAGCGGGTCGAAGGTGACGACCTCGGCCCCGGCGGCGGTCAGGAGTTCGGTGTGCTCGGCGTACGAGAACGTGAACGCGGCCCCGCCGGCCACCGCGATCCGGGGCCGGCCCGCCACCGCGCGCCCCACGACCGCCGGCGACCACGCCTCCGCGGACAGCTCCGGAGCCGACCGCGCGAGCGCGAGCAGCGCCTCCATGTCGCACCCGGCCAGGACCTGTTCGGCCTGCGCCGCCACCGCCTCCACGGCGGCGGCCTGCCGCTCGGCCACCGGCACGAGCCCCAGGTGCCGCGACGGCGTCGCCACGGCGGGCGCCCGCCGCAGCACGCCGAGGACCGGCACCCCGGACTCCCCGAGCGCCTCCCGCAGCAGGTGCTCGTGCCGGTCGGTCGCGACCTTGTTGAGGATCACGCCCCCGATCCGCACCTCCGGGTCCCAGGACGCGAACCCGTGCACGAGCGCCGCCACCGAACGCGACTGCGACGACGCGTCCACGACCAGCACCACGGGCGCCTTCAGGAGCTTCGACACCTGCGCGGTGGAAGCCAGTTCGCCCTGGTCGGCGGCGCCGTCGTACAGCCCCATGACCCCCTCGACCACGGCCAGATCGCAGCCGCGCGACCCGTGCAGGAAGAGCGGCGCCACCAGGCCCGTGCCGCACATGTACGCGTCGAGGTTGCGCCCCGGGCGGCCCGTCGCGAGCGCGTGGTAGCCGGGGTCGATGTAGTCCGGGCCGACCTTGTGCGGGGAGACGGCCAGGCCACGGCCCGCGAACGCGGCCATCAGGCCGGTCGCGACCGTGGTCTTGCCCGCGCCCGAGGAGGGCGCGGCGATGACGAGACGTGCTACCACTCGATGCCCCGCTGGCCCTTCTGACCGGCGTCCATCGGGTGCTTGACCTTGGACATGTCGGTGACGAGGTCCGCGAAGTCCACCAGCTCCTGCGGCGCGTTGCGGCCGGTGATCACGACGTGCTGCTGACCGGGACGGTCGCGCAGCACCTCCACGACCTCGTGCACGTCGATCCAGCCCCAGTGGAGGAGGTAGGCGAATTCGTCGAGGACGTAGAACTTGTACCGCTCCTCCGCGAGGTCCCGCTTGACCTGCTCCCAGCCCTCGCGCGCCTTGTCCTCGTGCGACTGCTCGCCCTCGGCGACCTCGCGCTGGATCCAGGACCAGCCCTCGCCCATCTTGTTCCAGGTGACCGTGCCGCCCTTGCCGGTCTCGCCGAGCGCCTTGAGGGCGTTCTCCTCGCCGACCTTCCACTTGGCGGACTTCACGAACTGGAACACCCCGATCGGCCAGCCCTGGTTCCAGGCGCGCAGCGCCATCCCGAAGGCGGCGGTCGACTTCCCCTTGCCGACGCCCGTGTGCACCATCACCAGCGCGCGGTTGCGTCGCTGACGGGTGGTCAGACCGTCGTCAGGAACGACGGTCGGCTGTCCCTGCGGCATTAGGCGGCCCTCCTGGCTGTCCGTGCTGCGTGTCCGGTCTGTCCTGCCTGTACGTCCCTGACGAGCCCGGCGATCGAGTCGGCGCGCAGCTCGTCCAGCGTCACGGCCGTCCCGCCGAGCTCGCGCGCGAGCTGCCCCGCGAGGCCGAGCCGCACCGGGCCGGTCTCGCAGTCCACGACGACCGACGCCGTGCCCTCGGCGGCGTGCAGCCGCGCCGCGCGGGCGGCGAGCGCCACCGGGTCGCCGGCCGCCCGCCCCCCGGTCGCCCGCCCGTCCGTCACGACGACGAGCAGGGGACGGCGCGAGGGGTCCCGCAACCGCTCGACCCGCAGCACGTCGTGGGCCTTGAGCAGCCCGGCCGACAGGGGCGTGCGCCCGCCCGTCGGAAGCTGTTCGAGCCGCGCGGCGGCCGCGTCCACGGACGAGGTCGGCGGCAGCGCCACCTCGGCGTCCCGGCCCCGGAAGGTGACCAGACCGACCTTGTCGCGCCGCTGGTAGGCGTCGAGGAGCAGCGAGAGCACCGCGCCCTTGACCGCGCTCATCCGCTGCCGGGCGGCCATCGAGCCCGAGGCGTCGACCGCGAAGAGCACGAGGTTGCCCTCGCGGCCCTCCCGGGTCGCCTGCCGCAGGTCGTCGCGCCGGACCACGAGCCCCGGCCCGGTCCGCCCGCGCGCCTTCTGGTGCGGGGCGGCGGCCTGCACGGTCGCCGCCAGGTGCAGCTTGGTCAGCGCGCCCCGGGGCCGGGTGGAGCCGGTCGTACGGCCGTGCTCGGTGCGGGCCCGGGAACGGCGCCCGGCCGCGCCCTCGCCGAGACCGGGCACGCTGAGCACCTTCGTACGGAAGGGCTCGGCGGCCTTGACGGCGGCCCGCTCGCCGGAACCGGCCCCGGCCTTCTGCGGCGCGGGCTCGGGAGCCGGCTCGGACGCGGGGGCCTCCTCCGGCGCCGGTACGTCCTCGGGCGCGGGCCCGTCGCCCTGCGGCGGGATCCCGCCGCCGTCCGGACCGCCCCCGCCGTCTCCCGGACCACCGTCCCCCGGGCCGTCCGGCTCCGGGTCGGGGTCCTCGTCCGGACCGGACTCCGGCTCCTCGCCCCTGAACCGCTCCAGGGTCTCGTCGAGCTTGTCCTCGTCGAGCCCCGGCGCGTCGAAGGGCGAGCGCCGGCGGCGGTGGGGGAGGGCCAGGAGCGCGGCCTGCCGCACGTCCTCGGAGGTGACCTCGGTCCGTCCGGCCCAGGCGGCGAGCGCGGTGGCCGTGCGGGCCATGACGATGTCGGCGCGCATCCCGTCCACCTCGAACGCGGCGCAGGTCGCGGCGATCTGGAGCAGCACGGCGTCCCCGAGGGTCACCTGCGGGAGGAGGGCGCGCGCGGCGACGATCCGCTCGCGCAGCGCGCTCTCCTCGCCGGTCCAGCGCGCGGCGAACGCGGCCGGGTCGTCCTCGAAGGCGAGCCGCCGCCGCACGACCTCCACCCGCTGCTCGGGGTCGCGGGAGGCGGCGACCTCCACGGTCAGCCCGAACCGGTCGAGGAGCTGCGGCCGCAGCTCGCCCTCCTCGGGGTTCATGGTCCCGACGAGCAGGAACCGGGCGGCGTGCCGCACGGAGACGCCCTCGCGCTCCACGTGCGAGAAGCCCATGGCGGCGGCGTCGAGGAGGTGGTCGATCAGATGGTCGCTCAGGAGGTTGACCTCGTCGACGTACAGGATGCCCCGGTGCGCGTCGGCGAGCAGCCCCGGCTCGAACGCCTTCACGCCCTCCGCGAGCGCCTTCTCGATGTCGAGCGAGCCGACGAGACGGTCCTCGGAGGCGCCGACGGGGAGTTCGACCATCCGCGCGGGCCGCGCGACCCCCGGACCCGCCTCGTGCGGCCCGTCCGGGCAGCCCGGATCGGGCGAGGCCGGGTCGCAGCCGAACCGGCAGCCCGCGACCACCGGCACGGCCGGCAGCAGCTCGGCGAGCGCCCGCACGGCGGTGGACTTCGCGGTGCCCTTCTCACCCCGGACGAGCACGCCGCCCACGGCCGGGCTGACGGCGTTCAGGAGCAGCGCGAGCCGCAGGTCGTCCATGCCGACGACGGCGGTGAACGGATACCGGGTGCTCATCGGGTGGTCTCTCCTTCGGATCGTTGATGTTCGAATGACGGCGCGCGGCCGTCGACGGCGGGCGTCCCGGTCCTCACGGCGCCCCCGGCGGCACGAACGGCAGCCCCGCAGGGGCGCCCTCCTCGATCAGCCGCAGCAGCGCGTCCGTGTCCGCGTGCTCCTCGATCAGGTCGCCGAGCCGGTCGAGCTGCTCCTCGCGCAGAGTGCCGAACGACGTGTCCGGGGCCGGGACGAACCGGCGCCCGGCCGCCGCCGCGACCTCCCGCAGGAACGCCCGCCGGAAGCCGTCGCTCTCCAGGGAGCCGTGCCAGTGGGTGCCCCACACGGAGCCGACCCGGCACCCGTCCAGGAACGGCTCTCCCCCGCGTACGTCCGCGACGCCGTGGTGGATCTCGTACCCCTCGACCCGCTCGCCGAGCGCCTCGCCGACCGGCCGGGCCAGGGTCTTCTCGACCCCGAACCGCACCCGTACGGGAAGGAGACCGAGCCCGTCGACCACCCCGGCCTTCGACTCGACCTCGTCCTCGATCCGTTCGCCCAGGGCCTGGAAGCCGCCGCAGACGCCGAGCACCGGGCGGCCCTCGGCCGCGCGCCGGGCCAGGGCGTCCGCCAGGCCGCGCTCCCGCAGCCAGGCGAGCGCCTTCACGGTGCCGCGCGTGCCCGGTACGACCACCAGGTCCGCGTCGACCAGTTCCTCGGGCCGGTCCACGAACCGGACGACCACGCCCGGCTCGGCCGCCAGCGCGTCCACGTCCGTGAAGTTGGACATCAGGGGGACGGCGCAGACGGCGACCCGCAGCACGTCCGCGCCGACCGGCGGCGCCACCACCGACTCCCGGACGGTGCCCCGCAGGGAGACCCGCAGGCCGTCCTCCTCGTCGATGCCGAGCCCGTGCGCGTACGGCAGGACGCCGAAGGTCCGGCGCCCGGTCAGGCCGTACAGCATGTCGAGCCCGGGTTCGAGCAGGCTCACGTCGCCCCGGAACTTGTTCACCAGGTACCCGGCGACGAGCGACTGGTCCTCGGGCGACAGCAGCGCCGTCGTGCCGAAGAACTGGGCGAAGACCCCGCCCCGGTCGATGTCCCCGACCACCACCACGGGCAGCTTCGCGGCCCGCGCCACGCCCATGTTCACGATGTCGGTGCGCCGCAGGTTGATCTCGGCCGGGCTGCCCGCGCCCTCGCAGATCACCGCGTCGTACGTGCTCCGCAGCTCCTCCAGGCACGCCATGACCGGCTCGAACAGCTCCTTCTGCCGCCCCCCGTGCAGTGCCTTCCCGGGGGACGACCCCCCGGACCCCCCGAAGAACCCCCGGGCGCTCAGCTCGCCCACCGGCTTGCCCATCAGGACGACCTGGCTGGAGCGGTCGCTGCCCGGCTTGAGCAGCACCGGGTTCATCAGCGCGGTCGGCTCGACCCGGGCGGCCTGCGCCTGCATGGCCTGGGCCCGGCCTATCTCGGCGCCCTCGCGCGTGACGAAGGAGTTGAGGGACATGTTCTGCCCCTTGAACGGCGCCACCTTCAGACCTCTGCGGACCAGCCACCGGCAGATCCCGGCCGTCACGACGCTCTTGCCCGCGTCGGACGTGGTCCCGGCGACCAGCAGCCCCCCGCCCCTCCCGCCCCTCATGCGCTCCTCCGCTTCCCGCGCTTCACCGCGCCGGCGATCAGACGGCCGCCCGCGCAGGCGGCCAGGGTCAGCGCGGTCACCCGGCGCGAGAGCGCCACCGCCCGTTCGATGTCCGCCACCTCGACGGCCCGCCCCTCCCCGTTCAGGACCGGCCGGTGCTCGACGCGCCCGCCGTACGAGAGGGTGCCCCCGAGCCGTACGCCCAACGCGCCCGCGAAGGAGGCCTCGACCGGGCCCGCGTTGGGGCTCGGGTGCTTCGACGCGTCCGCCCGCCAGGCCCGCACGGCCCCGCGCGGGTTCCCGCCGGCGACGGTGGCGAGCGCGGCCGTCAGGCGCGCGCCCGGCCAGCCGGCCAGGTCGTCGAGGCGGGCCGAGGCCCAGCCGAAGCGGCGGTACCGGGGGGACCTGTGGCCGACCATCGCGTCCAGGGTGTTGACGGCCCGGAAGCCGACGAGCCCGGGCACGCCCGCGACCGCGCCCCAGAACAGGGCGCCGACCACGGCGTCCGAGGTGTTCTCGGCGACCGACTCGACGACCGCGCGGGCCATCGCGGGACCGTCCAGGGACTGCGGGTCGCGCCCGCACAGGTGGGGCAGCCGCTCGCGGGCCACCTCCAGGTCCCCGGCGGCCAGTGCCCCGCCGATCGCGCGGGCCTCCCGGCCCAGGGTCGTCCCGCCGACGACGGCCCACACGGAGGCGGCGGTCAGCGCGACGGCGGCGGCCGGCCGGTCCCGCACGGTCCGGGCGGCGAGGGCGCCGAGGGCGGCGGTGGAACCGGCGCAGACGGCGGTGTGCAGGGCGCCCCAGCCGCGGTGGTCGTGGTGGAGGCGCCGCTCGACGGCGGCGGCGGCCCGGCCGAACGCGGCGACGGGGTGGCCCCGGCGGGGGTCGCCGAGGAGCAGGTCGACGGCGAGGCCCGCGGCCGCTCCGTACGCGAAGACACCGGTGGCTCTGGGACGGCCGGGCATGGCGCTGTGTCCTCACTCAGGGTCCGCGCCCTGGATCGACGTGACCGGCGGCGAGAGTTCCTGACTCCCGGACCCTCGGATCCGGTCACAGTGGCGGGACCGCGCCGGATTCGCACCGGGCTTCCTCTGCTGCCGCCGTAATGGCCTCGGCAGTCCACCACGCCCCGAGAACAAGCGTCAACCCAGCCTTGACCTGCGGCGGCGCACTGTGCGGAGCACCACAGAAAAGAGCCGGGCGGTCCGCACCCGAAGGTGCGGACCGCCCGGCCGGTGGAGCGGGGACCGTCAGACGACGATCAGGTAGATGCCGTACGCCACGGCCGCCAGGCACAGCCCGAAGCAGGCGTAGGCGCCGGTGCGGGCCAGGGCGGCGGAGCCTCCCCGGGCCACGGCCTCCTCCTGCTTGGTGAGGCCGACGATGCCGAGGGTGAAGAGGCCCACCAGGGCGACGGTCGCCACGAGGCTGACGCCGAAGACGGAGCCGAGGGCTGCCCAGTCGATCTTCATGTGGTTCTTTCCTTAGACCTTCGCGGCCGGGGCCGGGGGAGCGGTCGGGTCGGTGGGGGCCGGGGCGAGGATGGTCGCCTTGAGGTTCTCGTCGGTGACGGCGGCCACGGAGCCGGCCGGCGGCGGCGGGGTGACGGCCGCGATGGCGGTGGTCACCACGCCCGCGGGCTCGGCGTCGGAGGCGTCGAGGTCGTCGGCCGTGACGTTGTGGTGGTCGACCGGCTTGCGGCGGGAGAGCGCCCAGATGACGGCCGAGCCGGTCACGAGCAGGACCGCGACGGCGGCGATGCCCCAGGGGCCCTGCTTGGTGAGGAACTCGGCGCCGGCGCCGACCAGGCCCGCGGCGGGCAGGGTCAGGCCCCAGGCGACGAACATCCGGGTCGCGGTCGACCAGCGGACGACACCGCCCTTGCGGCCGAGGCCGGCGCCCATCACGGCACCCGAGCAGGACTGGGTGGTGGAGAGGGAGAAGCCGAGGTGCGAGGAGGCCAGGATGACCGTCGCGGCGCTGGTCTGGGCGGCGAAGCCCTGCTGCGGCTGGAGGTCGGTGAGGCCCTTGCCCATGGTGCGGATGATGCGCCAGCCGCCGAGGTAGGTGCCGAGCGCGATGGCGACACCGGCGGAGACGACGACCCAGAGGGGCGGGTTCGAGCCGGGGGCGACGACGCCCTGGGTGACCAGGGCGAGGGTGATGATGCCCATCGTCTTCTGGGCGTCGTTGGTGCCGTGGGCGAGCGAGACGAGACCGGCGGAGGCGATCTGGCCGGCCCGGTAGCCCTTGGCCGTGGCCTTCGCCTCGGGGTTCGCCTTGATCCGGTACGTCAGCCTGGTCGCGAACATCGCGGCGAGACCCGCGACGAGCGGCGCGGCGACGGCCGGGATGAGGACCTTGGTGACGATGGTGGGGCCGTTCACGGCCGACCAGCCGGCCGACATGACCGCGGCGCCGATGAGGCCGCCGAAGAGCGCGTGGGAGGAGCTGGACGGGAGTCCGAGCAGCCACGTCAGCAGGTTCCACAGGATGGCGCCGACCAGCGCGGCGAAGATCACCTCTGTGCGGATGCCCTCTTCGTTGATGATCCCGCCGGAGATCGTCTTGGCGACCTCCACGGACAGGAACGCGCCGACGAGGTTGAGCACGGCGGACATGGCCACCGCCGTCTTGGGCTTGAGCGCACCGGTCGAGATGGTCGTGGCCATCGCGTTGGCGGTGTCGTGGAAACCGTTCGTGAAATCGAACACGAGAGCTGTCACGACCACAATGGCGAGCAGCAGCGTGATGTGTTCCATTTACCCAGGCAATCGTTCGACGTCAGTGGCTGGTCGAACGTAAGCAACCTGGGTGAACGGAAGATGAACTGGGTCGGGCGGCGTGGTGTCCCCAACCGGTGTCAAGAGATTCCGCTCGGCCCTCCGGAGCGGTCCGCGAGCGACGCCGTCCACGATGCGGTCACCCTGCGACCCCGGGTAATCCGGGCCCGCGCAAGGCCTCGGCGGCCCGCCCCGGTTCCTCCCCCGCCGTCCCGTTCCGCTCCCCGGACCGGACCACCCGACCGGGGGACACCGCCGAGGAGAGCCGCGTCACTCTCCCGGGGTGCGCCCCGGGCGCCGGAACGCACCCCTCCGCACCTTCCGGTGGCACCCCGGTCCCGTCCTGCGGACACTGGGGGTGTGCGCCCGGCTACAGCGACGGCAGCGGCCGTCACCACCCTGCTCGGTGCCGGCGCGGCCGCGGTCGCGGCCGGCCGGTACGCCAGCGACCTCGCCCTCAGGGCGTCGTCCGTCCGCCCCCTGCCCGGCGATCCGAGACTGACCGTGCACGCCGCGGGCCCCGACCGGATCACCCTCACCCGCAGCCTCGCCTCGCTGCGCCCCGGCACGTACGGCATGGAGGGCCACGGACTGCACGCCGTCCTCGGCCCCGTCCTCGACCGGGCCCCGCACACCGCCGACACCGCCGTCCGGCGCCTGGAGCGGGTCGAGCTCGGTGCCCCCGGGCCCGGCGCCCGCGTCCGGCTCACCCCCGCGCTCCACCGGGGCACGCCCACGAGCGCCCTCGGGCTCGACCACGAGGACGTGGAGATCCCGGGCGAACTCGGCCCCCTGCCCGCCTGGCTCGTGCCCGCGCCGCGCACCACCTGGGTGATCGCCCTGCACGGCCTCGGCACCACCCGCGAGCACCCGCTCAACGTCGTCCCCTTCTACCACCGGCACCGGATCCCGGTCCTCGTCCCCGCCTACCGGGGCGACGAGGGCGCGCCGCCCTCCCCGGACGGCCTCGCCCACCTCGGCGACTCCGAGTGGCGCGACGTCGACGCCGCCCTCCGCTACGCCGTCCGCCGCGGCGCCCGGAAGGTCGTCCTGCACGGCTGGGGGCCCGGGGCGTCGATGGCCCTGCGCGCCGCCGCCGCGTCGGGGGTGCGCGACCGGATCGCCGGCCTCGTCCTCGACTCCCCGGTCCTGGACTGGGAGGTCACCCTCCGCAACCTGGCGTCGGCCCGGCACGTTCCCGGATTCCTGATGCCGCTCGCCGTCCGCGCGGCCCGGGGCAGGACCGGCCCGCACGGCGACCTCCTCCAGCTCGCCTCGGCCCCCGGCGCCCTGCGCGCCCCGGTCCTGCTCTTCCACGGCCCCGAGGACGCGATCGCCCCCTGGGAGCCCTCCGTCGAACTCGCCGCCCGCCGCCCCGACCTGATCAGCCTCAAGACCGTCCGCGACGCCCCGCACGCGGCGATGTGGAACCCGGACCCGGTCCGCTACGAGGAGTCCCTGCGCCGCTTCCTCGTCCCCTTGCTCTGAGCCCCCTGCTCCGAGGCTTCCCCGGCACCTTCTCCACACCGCCCGGGAGTGCCCGACCGGAGGACCTTCGCCCGGTCTTTCCGAACCCTCCGCGAGGCCTCCGTACGGTCTTCGCGGGCCCTTCGCGGACCCTCCGCGGACTCCGTTCCGACGGCGCGGCCGGTTCCGATTGGGCTTTCGGGCCGTCAGCGGGAAGACTGCTCCCGTGACGTCTCGAAAGCCCGATGAACCATTGGCGCGCAACTCCAGACTCCGACTCGTCCGCCCGCGGTCGCTGGCCACCGCCCGCCGGGCCGTGACGACCCGGCGCACCCGGCCGGCGCCGCGGCCGCCCGAGGGCACTCCGCCCCGCGCGGAACTCGCCCGCCAGGCCCGGCACGTCCTCGCCGACGCCGTACGGATCGCCCGCTGGGCCGCCGTCGAGGGCGGCGCCCGGACGGCCCCCCGCACCGGCCCCGGCGCCGTCCCCCCGCAGGAACGGGCCGCCGCCGCGCTCGACCTGACGCCCGGCCAGGTCCGGGCCGGCTGGGACCGCGCCCGGCTCGCCGGACTCGTCGAGCTCCACGGCGACACCGCCCGCCCCGGCTGGCGGCTGCACGCCTGGGACCGCGACGACTCCGCCGTGCTGCGCGGCTGGGTCGCCCTCTTCGACGCCTGGTCCCTGGTGCACCCGGCCCCCGAGGGCGTCGCCCCGAGCGCCGTCGCCGAGGTCGTCGAGGCCCTCCCGCAGGTGCTCTCGCTGCTCCAGCTCTCCCAGGGCCCGGTCCTCGTCCCGGCCCTCCTCGACCTCCTCGGCCAGCGGGTCGAGGAGCTCCGCGGGGAGCGCTGCGAGGTCCCCGCGCCCGAACAGGCCCCCGAGGCGCCCGCCGAGGACGGCGCCGACGGGCTGCCCGCCCTCCTCGACTGGGCCCTGGAGGGCCTGGCCGCCGTCGGCGCGCTCACCCTGGACCTCGGCGCCGGCGAGCGCCACGCCACCCTGACCCCGCTCGGCAACTGGGCCGTGTGGGTCAAGCTGGAGCAGATCTGCGTCGCCGCGCAGAGCCCCGCCGGCAACATCGAGCAGTCCGCCGGGGACATGCTCCGCGGCTGCGCCCGGCTCACCCCCGGCCCGGCCCGCGACGAGTACCGCGCCTGGCTCGCGGCCCGCACCCTCTCCAGCGCCGTGGCCGAACTCCTCGCCGTCGCCCGCGGCGAGGACGCCCTGCTGCGCGGCCTCGCCTTCGAGGCGCTCCGGGTCGTCGGCGCCCCCGCCGAGGCCGAGGTCCGGGCCACCGTCGCCGAGCCCTCGCTCCGCCCGTACGCGCTGCTCTGGCTCGCGGAGTACGAGGGCGCCGACCCGGACGACGCCCAGGAGGTGCTGACCCGGGAGGAGGCCACCTGGCTCTGGGTGGACACCGCCGCGGCCGTCGCCGACCACGGCGAGAGCGCGCTGCTCGTCCGCCACCTCGACTCCGCCGTGCAGGGCACCGTCCCCGCGCTGCTCGACGAGATCAGGGCCGTCGGCCACCCCCGTACCGTCCAGGTCCTGGTCGCCCTCGCCGCCGCCCACCCGGACCCGGCCCTGGCCAAGGCGGTCCGCAGGGCCGCGTTCCAGGTGCACACCGGGGGCGCGTGACCCACGGCGCCGGGGCGCCGGGGGCCTCCGACCGGTGCCCGGGACGGGCGCCCCCGGCGCCCGGCTACTCCGCCGAGCCGGGGGCGTACGTCCCGAAGCTCCAGATGTTGCCCTCGGCGTCCCGGGCCATGTAGTCCCGGGCGCCGTACTCCTGGTCCGCGGGCGGCGTCAGGACCTCCGCCCCGTGGGCGACCGCGCGCGCGTGGTGCTCGTCCACGTCGTCCACGTGCACGAAGACGCCCGCGGGACCGGCGCCCGCCATCGCCCTGTCGAACGCGCTCCCGGTGCCCTTGCTGCCCAGCATCACGACGCCGTTCCCGAAGGACAGCTCGGCGTGCACGACGCGCCCGTCCTCGCCCTCGTACACACCGGTCGCGGTGAAGCCGAAGCCCTCCGTGAGGAGCTCGATCGCCGCCTTCGCGTCCTCGTACAGCAGCGTCGGACAGATGTGGGGTGCCCCGGTCATCCCGACCACGTCCTCTCGAATTCGGTCGCGTGTGATCCAGGTCTCATTCTCACAGCCGCCACCGACAACTCAGCGGAAGGTGTCGCACCGGGCCATGTCGCCCGTCTCGTACCCCCGGTAGAACCACTGCTGCCGCTGCGCCGCCGAGCCGTGGGTCCAGCTCTCCGGCGTCACCCGGCCCTGGAACCTCTCCTGGATCCGGTCGTCGCCCACCGCGGCCGCCGCGTCCAGGCCGTCCCGGATGTCCTGGTCGGTGAGCTTCGTCAGCAGCAGCCGGCCGGTCTTCTCGTCGGGCGTGGTCGTCGCGTGCCGCGCCCACACGCCCGCGTAGCAGTCGGCCTGGAGCTCGACCCGCACCGCGTTGGAGTCCGCGCCGGTCCGTCCGTCCTGGGCGCGGCCCAGGGTCCCCATCAGGTTCTGCACGTGGTGGCCGTACTCGTGCGCCACCACGTACGCCTGGGCGAAGGGTCCGCCGCTCGCCCCGAACTTGGTGCGCAGCTCCTCGAAGAAGTCCAGGTCCAGGTAGACCTGCCGGTCGCCGGGGCAGTAGAACGGCCCCACCGCCGAGGTCGCCGTGCCGCACGCGGTCCCGACCCGCTGGGTGAAGAGCTCGGTGGGGGCGGTGCTGTAGGTCCCGCCCCGGCGCCCGTACTCGCTCCGCCAGTAGTCCTGCACGCTGTTGACGACGGCGACGATCCGGCAGTCGTCGCGCGTGTTGGCGTCCGAGCCCTTCCTGCAGACCTGGTCCACCTGGGTCGCCGAGGACGAGGTCGCGGCCGGCTGGTCGCCGCCGTCCGAGAGCCCCAGCTGGTCGGGGCCCACGCCGAAGAACAGCCCCAGGACCAGCGCGACGAGACCGATGATCCCGCCGCCGATGGTCGCCCCGCCGCCCGGGATCCGGCTGCCCCGGGAGTCATTGACCTCCGAGGTGTCCAGATCGGCGTCGTCGTCGAACTGCACGGTCCACCACCCTCCGCTGTCCGCCGGGCAGTGACCGCCGCCCTGCGCCGAGTATCGGACGCCCGTGTACCCGGCGCTTCTTTTGCGAAGCGCCGGTGGGAGCGGCGGGTGGGGGAGGCCCGGACGGATGCGGTCCGCCGGGAGCGGCGGGCGGAGGGGAGGCCCGGACGGAGGCGCTCCGCGCCCCGTACGGCCGAAAAGCATTTGCAGGGGCCCGTTAGACTGGCCGTATGGCCATTCTCCCCGTGCATTAGCGGCGTCGAAGCCCTCCACCCCGTCCTTCCGCCGTATCCCCACCGCCCTGGAGTCTGTCCGTGATCACCGCTTCCGGCATCGAGCTGCGCGCCGGCGCCCGCGTCCTCATCGAGTCCGCTTCCTTCCGCGTCGCCAAGGGCGACCGCATCGGCCTGGTCGGCCGCAACGGAGCGGGCAAGACCACGCTCACCAAGTGCCTGGCCGGCGAGGGCCAGCCCGCCGGCGGCACCATCGCCCGCTCCGGCGAGGTCGGCTACCTCCCGCAGGACCCGCGCACCGGCGACCTCGACGTCCTGGCCCGCGACCGCATCCTCTCCGCCCGGGGCCTGGACACCCTCCTCAAGAAGATGCGGATGAACGAGGAGCGCATCGCCACGGGCAGCGGCGCCACCCGCGACAAGGCCCTGCGCCAGTACGAGCGCCAGGAGACCGAGTTCCTCACCAAGGGCGGTTACGCGGCCGAGGCCGAGGCCTCCACCATCGCCGCCGCCCTCGGCCTGCCCGACCGGGTCATGGGCCAGCCGCTGCACACCCTCTCCGGCGGTCAGCGCCGCCGCGTCGAGCTCGCCCGGATCCTCTTCTCGGACGCCGACACGCTCCTCCTCGACGAGCCCACCAACCACCTCGACGCCGACTCGATCATCTGGCTGCGCGACTACCTGAAGACCTACCGCGGCGGCTTCATCGTCATCTCCCACGACGTCGACCTGGTCGAGACCGTGGTCAACAAGGTCTTCTACCTGGACGCCAACCGCTCCGTGATCGACGTCTACAACATGGGCTGGAAGCTCTACCAGCAGCAGCGCGAGGCCGACGAGAAGCGCCGCAAGCGCGAGCGCCAGAACGCCGAGAAGAAGGCCGCCGCGCTCAACTCGCAGGCCGACAAGATGCGCGCCAAGGCCACCAAGACCGTCGCCGCGCAGAACATGGCCAAGCGCGCCGAGCGGCTGCTCTCCGGCCTGGACGCGGTGCGCGCCTCCGACAAGGTCGCCAAGCTGCGCTTCCCCGAGCCCGCGCCCTGCGGCAGGACCCCGCTGACGGCCGAGGGCCTCTCCAAGTCGTACGGCTCGCTGGAGATCTTCACCGACGTGAGCCTCGCCATCGACAAGGGCTCGCGCGTCGTCATCCTCGGCCTCAACGGCGCCGGCAAGACGACCCTGCTGCGCCTGCTCGGCGGGGTCGAGCGGCCCGACACCGGCGAGGTCACCCCGGGCCACGGCCTGAAGCTCGGCTACTACGCCCAGGAGCACGAGACGCTCGACCCGGACCGGACCGTCCTGGAGAACATGCGCTCGGCCGCGCCCGACCTCGACCTCGTCGACGTGCGCAAGACGCTGGGCTCGTTCCTCTTCTCCGGCGACGACGTCGACAAGCCGGCCGGGGTGCTCTCCGGCGGCGAGAAGACCCGGCTCGCCCTGGCGACCCTGGTCGTCTCCTCGGCGAACGTGCTGCTCCTCGACGAGCCCACCAACAACCTGGACCCGGCCAGCCGCGAGGAGATCCTCGGCGCGCTGCGCACGTACAAGGGCGCCGTCGTCCTCGTCACCCACGACGAGGGGGCCGTGCAGGCGCTCGACCCGGAGCGGATCATCCTGCTCCCGGACGGCGTCGAGGACTTGTGGGGCGCGGACTACGCGGACCTGGTGGCCCTGGCCTGAACCGCCGGGGCCCCGCGGTTCCCCGCGGAAACCCCACGGGGACCCCTCCCGGCCCCGGAACGATCACTCGGGGCTGGATCATTCGGCTCATGGGTGATCCTTCATCTGAGTGAGTGCGTCTCGTACCCGTCGGCGCGGTGCTCTGCTGAATCCTTCCGGCAGGCCCGCGCCCACGTGTGTCCCCGGCCCCCCGCTGACCTGGCACTTCCCGCTCCGCCCGGTACAGGGACGGCTTTACCTGAGACCGGAATAAGTGGTTCCGGTCGTGGCGAAGCGGTACTCGTCCACCAACGAAGCGGCACGGACCTTGTCGAATGGGTGGCCAGGACGGACGGGAGGGGTGATCATGAGAAGTCCAGAGCGCACTTCCCATGAGGAGGCACGGGTGGCCGAGACTCTGAAGAAGGGCAGCCGGGTGACCGGCGCCGCGCGCGACAAGCTCGCGGCAGACCTGAAGAAGAAGTACGACTCCGGTGCGAGCATCCGGGCGCTGGCCGAGGAAACCGGCCGCTCCTACGGATTCGTCCACCGGATGCTCAGCGAGTCCGGAGTCACGCTGCGCGGACGCGGCGGGGCGACCCGGGGCAAGAAGGCGGCCTCGGCCTGACACAGGGGCGGCCCGACCGGGCCACCGGGTCTCCCGGTGGCCACCCGGTCGGCCCTGCGGCCTACCGGGTGGTTACTGTGCAGTCACTTAGCATCGGATGCAGTGCTGCACCGGAACCGGAGGCGCCCCATGACTACGCTCGACGACTCTGAGCTCGTATTCGACAAGGACGGTGTACGGCTCACCGTCGAGGACGCCGTTGCCACGGTGACCTTGACCAATCCGGCGAAGCGCAACGCCCAGTCTCCCGCTCTGTGGCGGGCGTTGACGGAAGCCGGGCGGTCGTTGCCGGGCAGCGTGCGGGTCGTGGTCCTGCGCGGCGAGGGCAAGTCCTTCTCCGCCGGGCTCGACCGGCAGGCGTTCACGCCTGAGGGCTTCGACGGCGAGCCTTCCTTCCTCGACATGGCGCGGGGGTCCGACGAGGACCTCGACGCCGTCATCGCCGAGTACCAGGAGGCGTTCACCTGGTGGCGCCGCGGCGACCTCGTGTCGATCGCGGCCGTCCAGGGGCACGCCATCGGCGCGGGCTTCCAGCTCGCCCTCGCCTGCGACCTGCGGGTCGTCGCCGAGGACGTGCAGTTCGCCATGCGCGAGACCAGCCTGGGCCTCGTCCCCGACCTCACCGGCACGCACCCCCTCGTCTCCCTCGTGGGCTACGCCCGCGCCCTGGAGATCTGCGCCACCGGACGCTTCGTGCACGCCGACGAGGCCGAGCGCACCGGCCTCGCCAACCTCGCCGTGCCCGCCGACCAGCTCGACGCGGCCGTACGGGACCTCGCCGCCGCCCTGCTCGCGGCGCCCCGTGACGCGGTCAACGAGACCAAGGCGCTCCTCCAGGGCGTCTCCGGCCGCTCCTACGAGGAGCAGCGCGTCGCCGAGCGCGCCGCCCAGGGCCGCCGCCTGCGCGACCTCGCGGGCCTCGGCGACTGATCCCCGCCGCCCTCAGCGCAGTTCCGACACCAGCACCGTGACCGCGGTCGCCCCCTCGGCGGCCGCGGTCGCGGCGCTCCGGGCGGCACGGGCCACGTCCAGCGGACGGCGGCCGGCCGTCACGGCCAGCTCGACCCGCAGCGCGTCCCCGCTCCGGCGCACGGGCGGCCCCAGCGCGTCCGTCACCCCCGCCACCCCCTCGACCCGCAGCACCGCCAGGGCCACCGGATCGTCCGTCGCCGGGGAGGGCCGCCCCGGCGGGGGAGCGGCCGGCTCCTCCTCCGGCGCCGCGTCGAGCAGCTCCGTCACCCGCAGGTCCGCGGCCGTCACCGGGAGCCCGATCCCGTCCGCCGCCCGGAGCAGGGCCGCCCGCAGCTCCTCGGACACCTCCGGCAACGGCCGGCCCGCCACCGCCCCGAACTCCGCCGCGATCCGCAGCGGGCCCGGCGGCAGGGCGCCCGGCGGAGCCGGAAGCGGCTCCGGACCCGGCTCCCCGTCCGGATCGGGTCCGACCCGGATCCTGCCCGGCACCACGCCCCGCACCGCCCCGGCGGCCCCGTCGAGGACCTGCCGCGCCGCCCGTTCCGCGATCCAGGCGCCGTCCTCCGCCGTGCCCAGGGGCAGCAGTCTGCCCGGGGCCAGGCGGTCCCGGACCGCCGCCGTCCAACCCTCAGCCGTCGTCATTCCCCCAGACTGCCGCATTGCGGGAGCGGATTGGGGAAAGCGCCCTTAGTGTGATCGAAGAACCCCGAAATAACCCAGAAGGGGCGAAACCTGATGACGGACACCACCCACACCGGAGACTCCGGCACGGACGAGGCACGTCGCACGTCCGTGGCCAAGCGAGGCGGTGGCCCCGCCGCCACCCGAGGCAAGACGACCATCGCCGACGGTGTCGTGGAGAAGATCGCCGGCCTCGCCGCGCGCGACGTCGACGGCGTCCACGCTATGGGCAGCGGCCTCTCCCGCACCTTCGGTGCCGTACGCGACCGGGTCCCCGGCGGGGGCGGCGGCAAGGCAAACGCCACTCGCGGGGTGAAGGCCGAGGTCGGCGAGGTGCAGACCGCGCTCGACCTGGAGATCGTCGTCGAGTACGGGTACGCCATTTCCGACGTCGCGGGCAATGTCCGGGAGAACGTCGTCAACGCCGTGGAGCGGATGACCGGTCTCGAGGTCGTCGAGGTCAACATCGCGGTCAGCGACGTGAAGCTGCCCGACGACGAGGACGACGACGACGGCGACGACGACCAGCGCCGGCTCCAGTAAGAGGCCCGTCGACCCCGGCGGGCACCGGAAAACCGGCGGACAGGGCCAGGAAAGGGACTAGGAATGAGCATGGCGGTGGTCGGCCTGTTGGCCGGCATGGCTCTCGGCTTCGCCGGATACTTCGGCGGCTTCGGAGCGTTCGTACTGGTCGCGGCCCTCGGAGCGGTCGGCTTCGTGGTCGGCCGCTTCGCCGACGGCGACCTGGAACCCGGGGACTTCTTCCGGGGACGCGAGCGCGGCGACCGGCGGCGGTGACGGGGGGTGGCGACGGACCTTGCAGCGGACCCGGCGGAGGACGCGGCACACGACCCGGTGCGTGACCGGGGAGCGACCGACATCGCCGACCGGGTCGTCGCGAAGATCGCCGCCCAGGCGGCCCGGGAGGCGCTCGGCCGCGTCCCGGAGGGAGGCTCGAAGCCCCACGCCTCGGTCGTCGTCCACCGGGACGCCGCCCGGGTCGCGGTGAGCCTCGAACTCGACTACCCCTCCGATGTCGGCCGCCAGTGCCGCGCCGTCCGGAGCCGGGTCCGCAGCCGGGTGGAACACCTCGTGGGCCTGGAGGTCCACGAGGTGACCGTCGACGTGGAACGGCTCCACTCCGCCCTCACCCGCGACGACACGCCGAGGGGCCGCCTCTCATGACCACCACCCCGGCACCGGCCCCCTCCTCCGCACCGGAGGAGGAGAAGCGGAAGCCCGACACCGCCCCCGCGGCCCCCGCCCGCCGCTTCTGGGCGGTGCGCCGCGTTCCCGCAGCCCTCCTCGCCGCCGTCGTCCTCG
Organism: Streptomyces sp. NPDC086147; assembly: GCF_040702165.1. NCBI lineage: Bacteria > Bacillati > Actinomycetota > Actinomycetes > Kitasatosporales > Streptomycetaceae > Streptomyces > Streptomyces sp. NPDC086147. The sequence goes on from NZ_JBFBJO010000008.1 coordinate 280,398, forward strand.
GCGGCGCCGGGCTGCTCCTCTACGACGTGGCGGCCGTACGGGCCGACCACTCCGCCATGGCCTGGCGGAAGGAGGTGGCCGACGGCCTCGCGACCCGGCCCCTCGACTCCACCTGGGTCATGGCAGGCGCGTCCCTCGCGGCGCTCCTCGGCCTCTGGCTCCTGTTCCTGGCCCTCACTCCCGGACTGCGCTCCGTCCTCCCCATGCGCCGGGACCACCCCGACGTACGGGCCGGACTCGACCGCAAGGCCGCGGCCCTCATCCTGCGGGACCGCGCCATGGAGGTCTCCGGCGTGCAGTCCGCGAAGGTGCGCGTCCGCCGCTCCAAGGCGGCCGTCCGGGCGGTCTCGCACTTCCGGGACCTCGACGAGGTCCGCGCCGACCTGGAGCGGGCCGTCGCCACCGGCATCGGCGAACTCGCCCTCGCCCGCCCGCCCGCGCCGAAGGTACGGGTGGCCCGGCCGCCCCGGAAGGGATGACCGGGCCGATGACGTTTCGCGCGAAGACCCCGGCGGCCGGCGGGAAGGCCTCCCGCTCGGGTGCCTTCTGCGAGAAGGCGCCCCGCACGGCGACACCCCGCACCGAGACACCGCACGCGAAGACATCCCGTACGAAGACCCCGGTGCCCCGGGAAGGAGTCCGCAGGTGACCGTCGTCCTCCGCCGCGTCAACCGCGTCCTGCTCGGCCTGGCCGGGCTCGTCCTCGTCGTCCTCGGCGGCTCCGTCCTCGCCGCTGCGGCCGGCCTCTCCGTACCGTCCTGGTGGCCCTGGTCGGGCCCCTCCGACGTCCTGCTCACCACCGCCGACCGGCAGCGCTGGCGGGACGAGGGCTGGTGGTGGCCGGTGGTCATCGCCGTCCTCGGCGTGATCGTCCTGCTCGCCCTGTGGTGGCTGATCGCCCAGTTCCGGCGGGCCCGGCTCGCCGAGGTCGCCGTCGACAGCGGCGACGGCGACGAGGCGGTCCTGCGCGGCCGGGCCCTGGAGGGCGTCCTGGAGGCCGACGCCGCCTCCCAGGACGGCGTGGAGCGGGCCCGGGTCTCCCTCACCGGCCGTCGCACCGCCCCCCGCGCCCGCGTGAAGCTCCGGCTGGAGCCGTACGCGGCCCCGGCCGACGCCCTCGCCACCCTCGGCTCCCAGGCCCTCGCCAACGCCCGCACCTCGACCGGCCTGTCCGCGCTGCCCACCGAGGCGCGGCTGCGCGCGGCGAAGCACCGCGCCCGCCGGGTCACCTGACGGGGGCGGCGCTCCACCGGGAAGGCGGCTCAGAAGCCGCTTCGGGCCCCGCCGTCCACCGGCAGCATCAGACCGGTCAGGTACGAGGCGGCCGGCGACAGCAGGAAGGCCGCCGTCCGCCCGAACTCCTCCGGCGTGCCGTACCGGCGCAGCGGGATCGTCGCCTCGTTCGCCGCGCGGGCCGCGTCCGCGTCCCCGGAGAGCGCGTCCAGGGAGCGCACCCGGTCCGTGTCGATCCGGCTCGGCAGGAGCCCGATCACCCGCACCCCGTGCGGCCCCAGGTCGTTGGCCAGGGACTTGGCGAAGCCGGCCAGCCCCGGGCGCAGCCCGTTGGAGAGGGTCAGACCGGCGATCGGCTCGTGGACCGAACCGGACAGGACGAAGCCGATCACCCCGCCCTCGCCCAGCGTCCCGGCCGCCGCGCGGGCCAGCCGCACCGCCCCCAGGAAGACGGTGTCGAAGGCGGCGGCCCACTCCTCGTCGGTGTTGTCCGCCGCGAAGCCGGGCGCCGGGCCGCCGACGCTGATCAGGATGCCGTCGAAGCCGCCGAACCGGGCCCGCGCCTCCGCGATCAGCCGGTCCGGGGTCCCCGGGTCGGTGTTGTCGGCCGCGATCCCGGCCGCGCCCGGCCCCAGCGCCTCCACGGCCTCGGCGACCGTCTTCTCCTCGCGCCCGGTCACCAGCACCTTGGCGCCCTCCGCGAGCAGCGCCTCCGCCGAGGCCCGGCCGAGCCCCCGCGTCGCGCCGGTCACCACGTACACACGGTCCTTCAGTCCAAGATCCATGGCCCTATCCTGCCGGGTCGGGATCGTCCGCTGCCAGCGCGAACGCCGTGCCCACCAGACCGATGTGGCTGAAGGCCTGCGGGAAGTTGCCGAGCTGGCGGCCGGTCGCCGGGTCGTACTCCTCCGCGAGCAGCCCCACGTCGTTGCCGAGCGCGACGAGCCGCTCGAAGAGCACCCGCGCCTCCTGGGGCCGCCCGGTCATCCGCAGCGCGTCCGCCAGCCAGAACGAGCAGACCAGGAAGGTCCCCTCCTGCCCCGGCAGGCCGTCCACCGCCGTCGACTCGGCGCTGTAGCGGCGCACGTAGCCGTCGTGCATCAGCTCCGCCATGACCGCGTCCACCGTGCCCACCACCCGGGGGTCGTCCGGCGGCAGGAAGCCCACCTGCGGGATGAGCAGGGTGGCGGCGTCAAGCTCCCGCGAGCCGTACGACTGGGTGAAGGTGTTCCGCACGGGGTCGTACGCCCTGTCGCACACCTGGGCGTGGATGTCGTCCCGCATGGCCCGCCACCGGGCCGCGTCCCCCGGCAGCGACGGGTCGGCCTCCAGGGTGCGCACGGCCCGTTCGGCGGCCACCCAGGCCATCACCTTCGAGTGGGTGAAGTGGCGGCGCGGCCCGCGCACCTCCCACAGCCCCTCGTCCGGCTCCCGCCAGACCGCCTCCAGGAAGCCCAGCAGGCTCAGCTGGAGGTTCCAGGCGTGCCGCTCCGCCGGGATCCCGGCCTCCCGCGCCCGGTTGAGCGAGTCCAAGACCTCGCCGTACACGTCGAGCTGGAACTGGTCCACGGCCGCGTTCCCGGTCCGCACCGGCGCCGAGTCGGCGTACCCCCGCAGCCACGGCAGGGTCGTCTCGGGCAGCCGCCGCTCCCCGGCCGGGCCGTACATGATCTGGAGGTCGGCCGGGTCGCCCGCGACCGAGCGCAGCAGCCAGTCCCGCCAGGCGGCGGCCTCCTCCACGTACCCGGCGGCGAGCAGCGCCCCGAGGGTCAGGGAGGAGTCGCGCAGCCAGCAGGAGCGGTAGTCCCAGTTCCGCACGCCGCCGACCTCCTCCGGCAGGGAGGTGGTCGGGGCGGCGACGATCCCGCCGGTGGGGGCGTAGGTGAGCGCCTTCAGGGTGATCAGGGAGCGCAGCACCGCCTCCCGGTGGGGCCCCCGGTAGGTGCAGCGGGCCGCCCACTCCCGCCAGTCCGCGAGCGACTGCTCCAGGGCCTCGAAGGGGTCGATCAGGTCCGGGCGCGGCTCGTGCGAGGGGTGCCAGGTCAGCACGAAGGCCACCTTCTCGCCGGCGGCGACGGTGAAGGAGGAGCAGGTGGAGAACTGCTGGCCCCAGGTCTTCACGTGCGGCTCGCTGCGCAGCCAGACCGCGTCCGGACCGGCGACCGCCACCCGGTGCCCGTCCGCCCTGCGCATCCAGGGCACGATCGAGCCGTAGTCGAAGCGCAGCCGCAGGACGGCGGCCATCTCGACGTTGCCGCTGATCCCCTCGACGATCCGCATCACGTCGGGGGAGACGTCCCGCTGCGGCATGAAGTCGACGACCTTGACGGTGCCGGTACGGGTCTCCCAGTAGGTCTCCAGGACGAGGGAGTCCTCGGCGTAGCGGCGGGAGGTGCAGGTCGTGGCGCCCTTGGGGGCGATCCGCCAGTGTCCGTTCTCCTCGTCGCCGAGGACGGCGGCGAAGCAGGCGGCCGAGTCGAACCGGGGCAGACACAGCCAGTCGACCGATCCGTCGCGGCCGACGAGCGCGGCGGTCTGGAGATCGCCGATGAGGGCGTAGTCGTCGATGTGTTGCGTCACGCTCGGGCTTTTCCCGGAAGCGGCGGCGGTCAATCAGCGCGACGGTGTGGCCGGGGTCTCCGCGGTGGCCGGTTCCGGCGTCCCGGCGGCCCCGGGCGCGGCTGCGGCCTCCCGGTCGCGCCTCTCGCGGCGCACCAGGATCACCCAGCCGACGGGCACGCCGGCCGCGAAGAGCCACCACTGCACGGCGTACGCCATGTGGGCGCCGATCGAGTCGTGGTCGGGCTCGGAGATCCGCTCGGGGGAGTCGGCGGCGGGCCCGGTCTGCTCGACGTAGCCGCCGAGGACCTCGCGGCCGATGAGCTCGGCCTGCTGCCGGCTGTCGATCAGCATGACCTGGCGGTCGGGCAGGCCCTTGAGGTCCTTGATGCCGCTGGCGTCGGTCGTCTCGTCCGCCTTGAGGCGGCCGGTGATCGTGACCTCGCCCTTCGGGACGGGCGGCACCTGGGGATAGGAGTGCTGGTCGGCGGCGGCCGGCACCCAGCCCCGGTTGACGACCAGGACCTTCCCGTCCCGCAGGACCAGCGGGGTCAGGACGTGCACGCCGATCCGGTCGTCGGAGGAGGTGCGGCGGCGGACGACCACCTCGTGGGCGGTGTCGAAGGTGCCGGTGGCGGTGACCGGGCGCCAGTAGTCGGTGCGCGGGACGGTGTGGCCGGGGGAGGTGAGCTCCTCGACCGGCACCGGCGCCGCGCTGATGCTGTCCTGGATCAGGGCGTTCTGGGCGACCCGGCGCTCGTGCCGGTGGAACTGCCAGAAGCCCAGCTCGATCATCGTCGGGACGAGGACGAGGGCGATCAGGGTGAGGATCACCCACTGCCGGGACAACAGGAAGCGGTACACCCCATGACCGTACAGCGGGGGTCACGGGGTGCACGCAGGGGGGTTCGGCGGGCTCGGGGACCGTCGTCCGGAATCGTTTCTTCAGGCCGGGTGCTCACACCTTGTCGACGATGCCCACCCTCCCCTCCGCGCGGGCGCAGTGGCCGCCGCAGTACCAGCTGCCCTCCACCTCGACGCCCTGGCCGATGATCTGGACCCGGCAGTGCTCGCAGATGGGCGCCATGCGGTGGATGGCGCAGGCGAAGCAGTCGAAGACGTGCACCGCGCCCTGCGCGTGCACCTCGAAGGACATGCCGTAATCGTTTCCGCAGACCTCACAACGTGCCATGCGCCACAGGGTGGGGCTCCCCGCGGGCGCGCGCCGACCGGCGCGCCCGGAGGGCCCGGGGACGTCACCCGTCTGCCGGGGCCACGTCCCGCAGGAGCTGGGTGTAGGCGGCCTCGTCGACGACGGGCGTGCCGAAGGACCGGGCCTTGAGGGTCTTGGAGGTGGCGGAGTCCGGGTCGTTGGTGACCAGCAGGCTCGTCAGCCGCGAGACGCTGCCGGCGACGTGGAGACCGGCCTCGACCGTGCGGTCCTCCAGGAGCTCGCGGTCGACGGAGGTGTCCCCGGAGAACGCCACCCGCATCCCCTGCCTGAGCGGCTTGTCGGTCTCGTACCGGCCGGGATTGGGGTAAGGACAGGCCGGCCGCTTCCGCGAGGGGCGCCAGCTGTTCGCCCGGTACGAGGAGGAGGGGTACGCGGCGGGCGCGACCGGGGACGTGGCCCACTCGGTCAGCGGCCGGCACTCCAGGAGCGGCAGCCGCACGCCCTGCTCGGCCGCCGCGTGCAGGCTGGGCCGGAACGCCTCGGCGAGCACCCGCGCGTCGTCCAGCGCGTTGTGCGCCTGCCGCTGCTCGACGCCGAAGTGCGCGGCGAGCGACTCCAGCTTGTGGTTGGGCAGCGGCAGCGACAGCTGCTTGGCGAGCGCGATCGTGCACAGGCGCTGCCGCACGGGCGCGGCGGACTCGGCGCGCGCGTACTCCCGGGCGATCATCTGCCAGTCGAAGATCGCGTTGTGCGCGACGAGCACCCGTCCGTCGAGCCGGGCCGCGAACTCGGCCGCGATCTCCGGGAAGAGCGGAGCACCCTCCAGGGCGTCGCTGGTCAGCCCGTGGATCCACACCGGTCCGGGGTCCCGCTCGGGATTGACGAGCGTGTACCAGTGGTCCTCGACGTTCCCCTGGGCGTCCAGCCGGTAGACGGCGGCGGACACGATCCGGTCGTCGCGGGCGAGGCCGGTGGTCTCCACGTCGACGACCGCGTACCCCTGCGGGTAGGCGGTCGGCCACGCTGCTGCGGTCGTGCGGTCGTCGAGCATGGTCATTGAGGATACGGGCCGCGGCCGACAATCCCCTCCTCGGTGCTCCGGGCGGACCGGTCCCGCCCGGCCCCGGGCGGGTCGTTCCGGGGGCCGCGCCCCGCCGGGTGCGACCCTCCTCACGTGACCGAACCCCCCGCGCCTCCCGCGTCCTCCGCGCCCGCCGCGCACGACGAGGCCCACGGCGGCGGCCTCGGCTCCCGCCTCAACTGGCTCCGGGCCGCGGTCCTCGGCGCCAACGACGGCGTGGTCTCCACGGCGGGCCTCGTCGTCGGCGTCGCCGGGGCCACCGGGTCCGGGTCCGCGCTGTTCACGGCCGGCCTCTCCGGGCTCCTCGCCGGCTCGATGTCGATGGCGGCGGGGGAGTACGTCTCGGTCTCCACCCAGCGCGACTCCGAGAAGGCCGCGCTCGCCGAGGAGAAGCGCGAACTGCGCGAGCGGCCGGCGGCCGAGCTGGACGAGCTCGCCGCCCTCCTGGCCGCCCGCGGCCTCTCCCCGGACGTCGCCCGGGAGGCCGCCGAACAGCTCACGGCCCGCGACGCCCTGCGCGCCCACGCGCGCGTGGAGCTGGGCATCGACCCGGACGCCCTCACCAACCCCTGGCACGCGGCCGGCGCCAGCTTCCTCGCTTTCACCGCCGGGGCCCTGCTCCCGCTCCTCGCGATCGTCCTGCCGCCGCCCCCGGCCCGCCTCTGGGTCACCGTCCTCTCGGTCCTCGCGGCCCTCGCCCTCACCGGCTGGTCCAGCGCCCGCCTCGGCGCCGCCCCGCCGGCCCGCGCGGTCCTCCGCAACGTGGCGGGCGGGGCCCTGGCGATGGCGGTGACGTACGGGGCGGGGTCGTTGCTGGGGGCGGCGGGGGTGTGACGTCGATCGGGCCGCCGCCCCGCACGTCCCCGCGCGGCGGAACTCACGGCTTGCCGGCCACCCAGAGCAGCTCCGCCGGCCAGCGGTGTGCCCAGTCGGGCGGGTCGGTCTCGTTGTAGCCGTTGGCCGTTCCGGGGTCGGGCCGCGGCTCGATGAGGTCGTCGATGACGAGCCCCGCGCCGCGCAGGACCCTGACCCAGTCGCCGTAGGTGAGCTGATAGCTGGTCGCGCCGTCGCCCTCGGCGATGGCGTCCAGCCCGAAGTAGTCCTGCCGCAGCGTCGTGGTCACGCGACCGGCGGCTTCGTCGTAGCAGGCTTCGAACCACGGGCTGGCGACGTTGAACACCAGGCGCCCGCCCCGGCGCAGGACGCGTGCGGCCTGCGGGACGGCCAGGTGCGGGGGCGCCCAGCTGAGCCCGCCGAAGTCGCAGAACACCAGGTCGAAGCTGTCCGGGGCGAAGGGGAGCCGTTCGGCGGCGCCCTGCACCAGCGGGTAGCGGACCGCTCCCATCGCGCGGTCCGCCGCGGCGAGCTGGGCCTCGGACAGGTCGATCCCGACCACGGCGGCGCCCTCGGCGGCGAGCGCCCTGGACCACTGGCCGGCGCCGCAGCCGAGTTCGAGGACGCGCTTGCCGGTGACGTCGCCCAGGGCGCGCAGGCGCGCGTCGGGGACGGAGTACATGCCCCACAGCCGCGGCGCGGCGCCGATCTGCGGGTCGTGCTCCTGCTGGTAGGTGCTGCTGATCCGGTTCCAGAGCCGCCGGTTGGCGGGGATGCTGTCCACGTGCCGACTCCAGCACCGCCCACCGGAGGCGGTCAACGAGATAACGGCCCGGGACGGACGAGGACGTTCCTCAGAGCCACACCGCCCCGTCCGCCCCCGGCAGCCCCGGCGGCCGTGACCAGCCCGTCGGGCCGCCCTCGTACGCGACCGGCGACAGGGCGTGCCGCAGCCGTCCGAGCGGGCCGTCCGATTCGGTGAGGTACCGCTCGGGCGCGTACGCGGGCAGGGCGTGCGTCAGCCAGTGGCCCGTCTGCGCGAGGGCGACGCGGACCAGCCGGGTGCCGCCGTCCCGGTCCTGCTCGGTCAGCGACCGCAGGACCGCCGCCGCGAGCAGATAGCCGGTGCCGTGGTCCAGGGCCTGCGCGGGCAGCGCGCCCGGCTCCTCCGCCGAGCCCTCCACGACGGCGATCCCGGTCGCCGCCTGCACCAGCGAGTCGAAGCCGCGCCGCCCGCCCCAGGGTCCGTAGTCGCCCCAGGCCGAGATCCGGGCCGTGACGAGCCCCGGCCGGTGCGGGTCGAAGCGGTCGAGCGCGCCCGGCCGGTAGCCGGTCACCAGCACGTCGGCCGCGTCGAGGAGTTCGTCGAAGGCGCGCCGGTCCGAGGGCCGGTCCAGGTCGAGGGCGGCCGTCCGCTTCCCGATGTCCGTGTCCGCGTGCTGGTCCGGCAGTTCCGGGTTGCCCGGCGGGTCGATCCGCAGCACGTCCGCGCCCAGCAGCGCGAGGGTCCGGGTCGCCACCGGACCCGCGAGCACCCGGGTCAGGTCCAGGACCCGCAGCGGTCCGGAACGCCGCCGGGGCGGGGCCTCGTCGAGCCGCTCCCGGGTCAGCGGCGGCCGCGCCGCCACCTCCCGGCCCTGCGGGTGCGCCGCCCACTCCCCGGGCGTCCGCAGGGCGACGGCCAGGCCCCCGGCCCCGTACACCGCCTCCTCGACCTCGGCGGCCGTCCGCTCCCCGATCGCCGCCGCCACCGCCCCCGCCGTCGCGTCCTCCGGTGAACCGGAGGGCACGCCGAGGGCGGCGAGCAGGGCCGCCCGGTGGTGCGGATAGTTGGCGTGGGTGCGGACCCGCCCGTCCGCCGCCCGCCAGAAGCGGGAGAGCGGCGCGAAGTTCACCGGCGCCCGCCCGTCGATCCGCAGGTGCCGCTCGCTGGTGAAGGCGGTGGCCACGGCCCCGTCGTCCACCCGCACCGGCCCCGGGAGCCCCGCCCGCTCCACCGCCGCGAGCCCCGCCACCGCGACCGTCGCCCGCGCCAGGTCCATCACCGGCAGCCGGGCCGGCAGCAGCCCCGAGGGCCCCGTGAACACCGCCCGGCCGACCAGGGCGGGATCACCGCCGAGGGCCGCCCACAGGGACTCCGTACCGCCGCGCACCGTGTCGTCGTCCATGGACCGCACTATGGCACCCGGCCCACGCGAAGGGGCCCCGGTGCGGCGTACCGCACCGGGGCCCCGATCTCCGTCGGTGGTTACCAGCGGACCGCGTCGAGCGCGTCGATGATCCCGGCCCCGTAGAAGCCGTTCTTGTTCTTCCCGCCCTCGCAGACGGCGTCGACCTTGCCGTCGGCGTCGATGTCGTACGGGTTGGTGCAGGCGTGCTTGTCGGCCTGCGCGTACAGCAGGGCCTTCAGCGCCGCCGGGCTCGCGGTCGGGTGCTTCGACTTGATGAGCGCCAGGACGCCCGCCGCGTGCGGCGACGCCATCGACGTGCCGCCCTTGTAGTTGTAGCCGCCGTTGACCGTGGTCGACAGGATCAGGCCGTTCACCGCCGGGGCGTCCGGCGTCTGGTACGCGGTGCGGTCGCCGCCGGGCGCCGCGATGTCGATCACGCCGAGGCCGTAGTTGGAGTACGACGCCTTCAGGCCCTTGGCGCCGGTCGCGGAGACCGTGACGACGCCCGGGAGCATCGCCGGGTAGTCCAGGCACTTCTTCGGGTCGATGGTCCGGCCGCCCGGCGTGGAGTCGTTCGGGCTGCTGTCGTCGACGATCGAGTCGGCCGCCAGGTCGAACTTGGAGTTGCCGGCCGCCGCCACGTTGACCGTGCCCTTGCGCTCCGCGTAGCGGGTGGCGCGGGTGACGGCCTCGATCAGGGCCTTCTGGTCCGCGTCGTCCTTGCACGCGAACATCCACGGGTCGGTGTAGTAGCTGTTGTTCGTGATGTCGACGCCGTGCTCGGCCGCCCACACGAAGCCGCAGACCACGGCCTCCGTGTAGAAGAAGCCGTCCGGGGTGGACACCTTGATGCCGGCGACCTTCACGCCCGGGGCGACACCGGTGATGCCGATGCCGTTCTTGGCGGCGGCGATCGTACCGGCGACGTGCGTGCCGTGGTCGCTCTCGCCCGGGTTCGGACGCCACGATCCCGCGGTGGTGTCCGGCTTGCCGGAGACGCAGTTGGCGGAGGCCTTGGCGTTGAAGTTCGGCGCCAGGTCCGGGTGGGTGTCGTCCACGCCCGTGTCGATGACGGCGACGGTCACGCGCTTGCTGCCGAGCGTCCGCTGGTGCGCCTTGTCGGCCTTGATCGCCGGGAGGTCCCACTGCAGGGGCTCCAGGGCGTCCTGCTCGTCCGTGGCGCGGGCCGCGGCGGCCTTGGCCTCGGCCTCGGACAGCGCCTGCGTGCCGCCGCCGACGGACTTGTCGCCCTGCACGGAGAGCGGGGCGGTCCGGGTCGCGCCGGCCGACACCACGCCGCGCGCCTTGCGGACCTGCTTCGCGAAGTCCGGGTTCTGCGAGTGGACGACTATCACGCCTATCTGGTCGTACGCGACGACGACCGTACCGCCGGCGGCGGCTATCGCCTTCTTCACCGACTTGGCGGCCGAGTGGCCCCCGTCGACGTTCACGACGTACGACAGCTGCGGCCCGTCCGACGCCACGGCGGCGACCGGGGCGTCGCTCAGCTCCGCGGCCGAGGCGCCGGAGGGAAGGAAGCCGAGCGAGGCCGTGAGCGCGAGGCCGACCGGCAGGGCGAGAGCTCGGCCGCGCCTCGATCCCAGATGAGCCATGGGTTCTCCACATCATCCGTATGTACTGCTCGCGCGCGGGTTTGCGCGCGGGCAGGTGCATGACGAGTGAAGCTATCGCTGATCTTCCTGTCCCATCAATGAGTTGAGAAGACTTCATGAAGATCTGCCCGAGAAATTCCTCGGGGTGAACCGCGTCGCTTCCTCCTCCGTGCCGTTGTGCAGGGGAGGGCTCCACCCGGAGCCCCGGCTCCCGCACCTCCGGTGAGGCCCCCTTTGACCCAGCCGTCCGCCCCCGCGTCACGAGGAGATTCCGTGGCTACCGAAGCACCGCCGCCAGCCCGAGACGACACGGAGACCGATCGGGGTCCCGCGTCACCCACCACGGAGCGGTTCGTCGAGGTGCAGCAGGGCGAGGAGTTCGGCGAACTGCGCCGCACCTACCGCTCGTTCGCCTTCCCGCTCACCCTCGCCTTCATCGCCTGGTACCTGCTGTACGTGCTGCTCTCCAACTACGCGGGCGGCTTCATGGGGACCAAGGTCTTCGGCAACATCAACGTGGCGCTGGTCCTGGGCCTCGGCCAGTTCCTCACCACCTTCCTCATCGCCTGGCTCTACTCGCGGCACGCGGCGAACCGGCTCGACCCGAAGGCCGAGGCCATCAAGTCCCGTATGGAGGGCGACGCATGAGCACCCCCGTCCTGCTCGCGGCGGGCAACGCCACCAGCGAGCACCGGCCCCTGATCATCGCCCTGTTCGGCGCCTTCGTGATCGCCACCCTCTTCATCACCGTGTGGGCCGGCCGGCAGACCCGCAGCGCCGCCGACTTCTACGCCGGCGGACGCCAGTTCACCGGCTTCCAGAACGGCCTGGCGATCTCCGGCGACTACATGTCCGCCGCGTCCTTCCTCGGCATCGCCGGCGCCATCGCCCTCTTCGGCTACGACGGCTTCCTCTACTCGATCGGCTTCCTCGTCGCCTGGCTCGTCGCCCTGCTCCTGGTCGCCGAACCGCTGCGCAACTCCGGCCGCTTCACCATGGGCGACGTCCTCGCCTACCGGATGCGCCAGCGCCCGGTCCGCACCGCCGCCGGCACCTCCACCATCGTCGTCTCGATCTTCTACCTGCTCGCGCAGATGGCCGGCGCGGGCGTCCTCGTCTCGCTGCTCCTCGGCATCACCAGCGACGGCGGCAAGATCGCGATCGTCGCCCTCGTCGGGATCCTGATGATCGTGTACGTGACCATCGGCGGCATGAAGGGCACCACCTGGGTGCAGATGGTCAAGGCCGTCCTGCTCATCGCGGGCACGCTCCTGATCACCTTCCTCATCCTGTGGAAGTTCGACTTCAACCTGTCCGAGCTGCTCGGCGCGGCCGCCACCAACAGCGGCAAGGGCCAGGCCTTCCTGGAGCCCGGCCTCAAGTACGGCGCCACCGCCACCTCGAAGCTGGACTTCCTCTCGCTCGGCATCGCGCTCGTCCTCGGCACGGCCGGCCTGCCCCACATCCTGATCCGCTTCTACACGGTCCCGACCGCCAAGGCCGCCCGGAAGTCGGTCAACTGGGCCATCGGCATCATCGGCGCCTTCTACCTGATGACGATCGTCCTCGGCTTCGGCGCCGCCGCCCTGCTCAAGAACAGCGACATCGTCGCCTCCAACAAGGCCGGCAACACCGCCGCCCCGCTCGCGGCCCTGGAGATCGGCGGCGGAGCCGGGTCCACCGGCGGCGCGATCCTCCTCGCCGTCATCTCCGCCGTCGCCTTCGCGACCATCCTCGCCGTCGTCGCCGGCCTGACCCTGGCCTCCTCGTCGTCCTTCGCGCACGACATCTACGCCAACGTCATCCGGCGCGGACAGGCCACCGAGAAGGAGGAGATGCGGGCCGCCCGCTGGGCGACCGTCCTCATCGGCGTGGTCTCCATCGCGCTCGGCGCCCTCGCCCGCGACCTCAACGTCGCCGGCCTGGTCGCGCTCGCCTTCGCGGTCGCCGCCTCCGCCAACCTGCCGACGATCCTGTACTCGCTCTTCTGGAAGCGGTTCACCACGCAGGGCGCCCTGTGGTCGATCTACGGCGGCCTGGTCTCCGCCGTCGTCCTGGTGCTGTTCTCGCCGGTCGTCTCGGGCAAGCCCACCTCGATGTTCAAGAACGTCGACTTCTACTGGTTCCCGCTGGAGAACCCCGGACTCGTCTCCATCCCGCTCGGCTTCCTGCTCGGCTGGCTCGGCTCGATCCTCTCCAAGGAGGAGCCGGACAAGGGCAAGTACGCGGAACTGGAGGTCAAGTCCCTCACCGGTGTCGGAGCGCACTGAACCCCACACGTTCCGCCACGCACGGACGGCCGCGTCGTAGGGTTCTACGACGCGGCCGCGCCGCTCCTCGTGACAATCTGCCCTGCTCGATGTCGCACTGCTCGCGTAGGCTCGGAACAAGGCGATCGAAACGAACCGATCCACAGACGGGGAGGGGGCCCACCGTGCTCATCGACACCTTCGGCCGGGTCGCCACCGACCTGCGCGTCTCGCTCACGGACCGGTGCAACCTGCGCTGCACCTACTGCATGCCGGAGGAGGGCCTCCAGTGGCTCGCCAAGCCGGACCTCCTCACGGACGACGAGATCGTCCGGCTCATCCGCATCGCCGTCACCGACCTCGGCGTCACCGAGGTCCGCTTCACCGGCGGTGAGCCCCTGCTCCGTCCCGGCCTCGTCGGGATCGTCGAGCGCTGCGCGGCCCTGGAGCCCCGCCCCCGGATGTCCCTCACCACCAACGGCATCGGCCTCAAGCGCACCGCGGCCGCGCTCGAGGCCGCGGGCCTCGACCGGGTCAACGTCTCCCTCGACACCCTGCGCCCCGACGTCTTCAAGACCCTCACCCGCCGCGACCGGCACCGGGACGTCCTCGACGGCATGGCCGCCGCCCGCGACGCCGGCCTGGTCCCGGTCAAGGTCAACGCCGTCCTGATGCCCGGGCTCAACGACGACGAGGCCCCCGACCTGCTCGCCTGGGCGATCGAGGAGGGGTACGAGCTCCGCTTCATCGAGCAGATGCCGCTCGACGCCCAGCACGGCTGGAAGCGCGACGGCATGATCACCGCGGGGGACATCCTGGAGTCCCTGCGCACCCGCTTCGCGCTGACCCCGGAGGGCGCCGACGAGCGCGGCTCCGCCCCCGCCGAGCGCTGGGTCGTCGACGGCGGACCGCACACGGTCGGCGTCATCGCCTCCGTCACCCGCCCGTTCTGCCGGGCCTGCGACCGCACCCGGCTCACCGCCGACGGACAGGTCCGCACCTGCCTCTTCGCCACCGAGGAGACCGACCTGCGGGCCGCGCTCCGCTCGGACGCGGGGGACGCCGAGGTCGCGGAGCTCTGGAAGAAGGCGATGTGGGGCAAGAAGGCCGGCTCCGGCCTCGACGACCCGAGCTTCCTCCAGCCCGACCGCCCGATGTCGGCGATCGGCGGCTGAGCCCCCGCGCTGGGTGTATCGCCTCGTCGGGCGGGGGACGCGGCGGCGTGGCCGACGGGCTGTCCGCTTGCCGGGAATCGGATCGCCGTCAACGGGGTTGGTGGGGGAGGTCTGCCGTTTCAGGAGGGGTCATGCGAGCGATTCAGGTGCACGAAGTGGGCGGTCCCGAGGTGCTGCGGGAGGCCGAGGTGGACCAGCCGCGGCCGGGTCCGGGCGAGGCGGTCGTGGAGGTCGCCGCGTCCGGGGTCAACTTCCTCGACGTCTACCACCGCGAAGGCCGGTACAGCCTCCCGCTGCCCTTCACCCCGGGCGCCGAGGGCGCCGGCACGGTCGTCGAAGTCGGACCCGGCGTCGCCGACGTCGCGGTCGGGGACCGGGTCGGTTGGGCGGAGATTCCCGGTACGTATGCCGAGCGGGCCGTCGTGGACTCCTCCCGGCTGGTGCCGCTGCCCGACGACATCGGCTTCGAGACGGCCGCCGCCGTGCTCCTCCAAGGGATGACCGCGCACTATCTCGTCAAGGACGCCTACCCGGTTCAGGCGGGCGACACGGTGCTCGTGCACGCGGCCGCCGGTGGCATGGGGCTGCTTCTGACCCAGCTCGTCACCCATCTCGGCGGCAGGGTGATCGGCACGACGTCGACCCCGGCGAAGGCCGAGTCGGCGAAGCGTGCCGGGGCCGCCGAGGTGATCCTCTCCTCCGCGGTCGACGATCTCGCGGCCGAGGTGAGGCGGCTCAACGGCGGTCAGGGACTGCCGGTCGTCTTCGACGGCGTCGGCGCGCACACCTTCGACGCGAGCCTCGCCAGCCTGCGGACCCGCGGCCATCTCGTGCTCTTCGGCGCGGCGAGTGGTGCCGTGCCGCCGTTCGATCCGATCCGGCTCGCCCACGGCGGTTCGCTGACCCTGATCCGGCCCAGCCTCGGGGACTTCATCGCCGACCGGTCCGAACTGCTCCGACGGGCCGCCGATGTGTTCGAATGGGTGCGCTCCAAGGCACTTGAGGTCACCGTGACGGGCCGCTACGCACTGTCCGAGGCCGCCCGGGCCCACAGCGATCTGGAGGCCCGGCGTACCACCGGCAAGCTGCTCCTCGTACCCGATGCGGCCGCTGTCGGACGCCGCGAGGAGACGCGGAGCTGATCGCGGCTGACGAGGTCGGGGATCTCGGAGACCGAGATGTCGAGGGCATGGCCGACCGTCACCGCCAAGGTCCCCGACAGCGTCAGGCACCCAGCGGGCCGCGATCGAGTTCCGGCGGGTTGCCGGCGCATCCGGGTCGCACCCCTTCGGGATCCCTCGGCCGAGACCCGGCTCACCCGTCCACGACCTCCCGGGACGGAACCAGCTAGGGCGCCTCTGACTCCCAGTCGGCCAGCGGCACGACGTCCTTGAGGAAACCCCGTACGCCCAGGAACTGGGAGAGGTGCTCGCGGTGCTCCTCGCACGCGAGCCAGGTCTTGCGCCGCTCCGGCGTGTGCAGCTTGGGGTTGTTCCACGCGAGGACCCAGACGGCGTCGGCGCGGCACCCCTTCGCGGAGCAGATCGGCTTCTCTTCGCTCACCGGACCAATGATCATCCGGTCATTGTCCAGCAAGGGCGATGCCGAGCAGCCACGGGGGGAGCTGCCCGGCACCGGTCCGTCGCTCCGACGGGGGATGCGGAGCGCGTAGGCAGTATGTCACGGCACATGGGATGCGGTGCACTGGAACTTCATGATTGATCTGAGCTTTTCTTGAGGTTTCCGGCCACTCTCGGTGATCAGTTCCGGCCGTGCGGGCGGTCCGCCTCCGGGCCCGTCCCGGCCTCCTCCGCCGGCTCTCCCGCGTCGATCGCGGGCCGCGCCGGAGTCGGTACGAATGTGGAGGGAAGGGACGGGGCCGACTCGCGCCCCGCGTTGGCGATCACCACGGCGACGTACGGCAGGAGGATGCCCAGGGCGAGCGCCACGACCGCCACGTGCCGCTCGACGTTCCACAGCACCGCGGCGGCGATCACGGAGAGCGTCCGGACCGTCATCGAGATGACGTACCTCCGCTGCCGCCCCCGGACGTCGTCGGCGAGCCCCTGCCGGGCCCCTGTGATCCGGAAGACCTCGGTTCCGCCACGCTTCGGCATCGCCGCTCACCACCCGCCGGTCGCGCCGGACCCACCCCGGTCCGGACCTGATTCCACCGTACGCCCGCCCTCCGGCGCGTACGAGACCGGGGCACGTATGGCGCTGTCCGACATGCGTCGTATGTCGGGAAGGCCGAGACTGGGCCCACATGCGTACAAGGAGGCGACGATGAGTTGGTTGTGGGCGATTATCGTGGGACTCGTCCTCGGTCTGATCGCGAAGGCGATCCTGCCGGGCAAGCAGCAGATCCCACTCTGGCTGACCGTGGTGTTCGGCATGCTTGGCAGCGTCCTCGGCAACGCGGTCGCGACCTGGATCGGCGTCAACGACACCAAGGGCATCGACTGGATCCGTCATCTGCTCCAGCTGATCGGCGCGGTCGTCGTCGTCGGCGTGGGCGACATGGTCTGGGCCTCGATCAAGGGCAACAGACAGCGCGCCTGACCGGCGGCGGGACACGACCGGAGGCCCGGTACGGCACACCACGTGCCGTACCGGGCCTCCGGTCGTGTCGTACAGGCGGACCCGTCAGGCGCCGGCGAACTCGATCGCCGCCAGGTTCTTCTTGCCGCGCCGCAGCACCAGCCAGCGCCCGTGCAGCAGGTCGTCCGCCGACACCTCGGCGTCCTCGGCGGTGACCTTCACGTTGTTCACGTACGCCCCGCCCTCCTTCACCGTGCGCCGCGCCGCCGACTTGCTCGCCACCAGACCGACCTCGGCGAACAGGTCCACGACCTGGCCGAGCTCCGACACGCGCGCGTGCGGCAGCTCGGACAGGGCCGCGGCCAGCGTCGCGCCGTCCAGCTCGGCCAGATCGCCCTGGCCGAACAGCGCCTTGGAGGCGCCGATGACGGCCGCGCACTGCTCGGCGCCGTGCACCAGCGTGGTCAGCTCCTCGGCCAGCGCCCGCTGGGCCGCCCGGGCCTGGGGCCGCTCGGCGGTCTGCGCCTCAAGGTCCTCCAGCTCCTCGCGGGACCTGAAGGAGAGGATCCGCAGGTAGGTGGAGATGTCCCGGTCGTCCACGTTCAGCCAGAACTGGTAGAACGCGTACGGCGTGGTCATCTCCGGGTCCAGCCAGACGGCCCCGCTCTCGGTCTTGCCGAACTTGGTGCCGTCCGCCTTGACCATCAGCGGGGTCGCGAGCGCGTGGACCTCGGCCCCCGGCTCCAGGCGGTGGATCAGGTCGAGCCCGGCCACCAGGTTGCCCCACTGGTCCGAGCCGCCCTGCTGGAGCGTGCAGCCGTGGCGGCGGTACAGCTCCAGGAAGTCCATGCCCTGGAGGAGCTGGTAGCTGAACTCGGTGTAGCTGATGCCCTGCTCGGACTCCAGGCGCCGGGCCACGGAGTCCTTGGTCAGCATCTTGTTGACCCGGAAGTGCTTGCCGATGTCCCGCAGGAACTCGATCGCCGAGAGGCCGGCGGTCCAGTCCAGGTTGTTCACCATGACCGCCGCGTTCTCCCCCTCGAAGGAGAGGAACGGCTCGATCTGCGAACGCAGCCGGTTCACCCAGTTCGCGACCGTCTCGGGGTCGTTCAGGGTGCGCTCGGCCGTCGGCCGCGGGTCACCGATCTGCCCGGTGGCCCCGCCGACGAGCGCCAGCGGCCGGTGCCCGGCCCGCTGGAGCCGGCGCACGGTGAGGACCTGGACCAGGTGGCCGACGTGGAGACTGGCCGCGGTCGGGTCGAAGCCGCAATAGAACGTGACGGGACCGTCCGCGAGAGCCTTGCGCAGTGCGTCCTCATCGGTGGACTGGGCGAAGAGCCCGCGCCACTTCAGCTCGTCGACGATGTCCGTCACGATCGTCCGTCTCCTTGATTGGTCCAGGTGATGCCGTCGCCCAGTCTAGGTGGGTCAGACCCCCTTGCTGACCGAGCTCATGTTGAAGTCCGGCACCCGCAGGGCGGGCATGGCGGCCCGGGTGAACCAGTCGCTCCACTCGCGCGGCAGCGTCTTCTCCGTACGGCCCGCCTCCGAGGCCCGCGACAGCAGGTCCACCGGCGACTCGTTGAACCGGAAGTTGTTCACCTCGCCGACCACCTCGCCGTTCTCGACGAGGTAGACGCCGTCCCGGGTCAGTCCGGTGAGCAGCAGCGTCGCCGGGTCGACCTCGCGGATGTACCAGAGGCAGGTCAGCAGCAGACCGCGCTCGGTGGAGGACACCATCTCCTCCAGGGAACGCTGCCCGCCGCCGTCCAGGATCAGGTTCCCCGCTCCGGGGGCCACGGGCGACCGAGTGAGCGCCGCCGAGTGCCGGGTGGTGACCAGCCGCTCCAGCCGCCCCTCCCGCACCCAGTCGATCGGCCCCACCGGCAGGCCGTTGTCGAAGACGGACGAGTCGTCGCCGGAGGAGTGCGCGATCACGAACGGCGCGGACTCCAGGCCCGGCTCGTTCGGGTCGCTGCGCAGCGTCAGCGGCAGCCGCGAGAGCGTCTCGCCGAGCCGGGTGCCGCCGCCGGGCTTGGAGAAGACCGTACGGCCCTCCACCGCATCCCGGGCCGCGGCGTTCCACTGCTGGTAGATCAGCAGGTCGGCCACGGCGGTCGGCGGCAGCAGCGTCTCGTACCGCCCGGCGGGCAGCTCGATCCGCCGCTCCGCCCAGCCCAGCCGGACCGCCAGGTCGGCGTCGAGCGCCGCCGGGTCGACGTCCTTGAAGTCCCGCGTCGCGCGCCCGGCCCAGGCGGAGCGCGAGCGGTCGGGGGACTTGGCGTTCAGCTCCAGGGTCCCGTTGGGCTGGTCGTGCCGGAGCCGCAGCCCCGTCGACGTGCCCAGGTAGGTGGAGGTCAGCTCGTGGTTGGCGAAACCGTACAGCTCGCGGCCACCGGCCCGGGCCCGGGCGAAGGCCTCGCCGAGGGCGGGCGCGAAGTCCCCGAAGACGGCGGAGGAGGTCTCCGCCGGGGCGTCCGTGAAGTCGGGGGAGGCGGGCACGCCCTCCACCAGCGGCTGCGCGTCCTCGGCGGGCCCGGCGGACCGGGCGGCGGCCTCGGCGGCCCTCACCAGGGGCTCCAGGTCGTCCACGGTCACGGCGGACCGGGAGACGACGCCGGAGGCGGTGCCCTGGGCGCCGTCGACGGTCGCGATCACCGTGAGCGTGCGGCCCCGGGTCACGCCGTTCGTCGTGAGCGTGTTCCCGGCCCAGCGCAGATTGGCCGAGGACTCCTCGTCCGCGATGACCACGCACCCGTCGGCCCGGGACAGCTCCAGGGCCCGCTCGACGATCTCGTACGGCTTGCTGACGCGGCTCATCGTCCGGCCTCCTGCGTCGTGTTCAGAATGTTGACGCCCCGGAAGAGGGCGGAGGGGCAGCCGTGCGAGACGGCGGCGACCTGGCCCGGCTGGGCCTTGCCGCAGTTGAAGGCGCCGCCGAGGACGTACGTCTGCGGGCCGCCGACCTGCTCCATCGAGCCCCAGAAGTCCGTGGTCGTCGCCTGGTACGCGACGTCCCGCAGCTGTCCGGCGAGCCGTCCGTTCTCGATGCGGAAGAAGCGCTGCCCGGTGAACTGGAAGTTGTACCGCTGCATGTCGATCGACCAGGACCGGTCCCCGACCACGTAGATGCCCCGCTCCACGCCCCCGATCAGGTCCTCCGTCGACAGGCCGCCCGGGTCCGGCCGGAGCGAGACGTTCGCCATCCGCTGCACCGGCACGTGCGCGGGGGAGTCCGCGAAGGCGCAGCCGTTCGACCGGCCGAGGCCGGTGAGCTTCGCGATCCGCCGGTCCAGCTGGTAGCCGACCAGCGTGCCGTCCTTCACCAGGTCCCAGGACTGCGCCTCGACGCCCTCGTCGTCGTAGCCGACGGTCGCGAGCCCGTGCTCGGCGGTCCGGTCGCCCGTCACGTTCATGACCGAGGAGCCGTACGTCAGCTTGTTCAGCTGGTCGAAGGTGGCGAAGGAGGTGCCCGCGTAGGCCGCCTCGTAGCCCAGGGCCCGGTCCAGCTCGGTGGCGTGCCCGATCGACTCGTGGATGGTCAGCCACAGGTTCGACGGGTCCACGACCAGGTCGTACCGCCCCGCCTCGACGCTCGGCGCCCGCATCTTCTCGGCGAGCAGCGCCGGGATCTCGTCCAGCTCCTTGTCCCAGTCCCAGCCCGTGCCGGTCAGGTACTCCCAGCCGCGCCCGACCGGCGGCGCGATCGTCCGCATCGAGTCGAACTCGCCGGTCGTCCCGTCCACGGCCACCGCCGTGAGCTGCGGGTGCAGCCGCACCCGCTGCTGGGTGGTCACGGTGCCGGCCGTGTCCGCGTAGAACTTGTTCTCGTGGACGGTGAGCAGCGAGGCGTCCACGTGCGCCACGCCGTCCGCCCGCAGCAGCCGCGCGCTCCAGTCCGCGAGCAGGGCGCTCTTCTCCTCGGAGGGTACGGAGAAGGGGTCGATCTCGTACGAGGAGATCCACACCTTGTCCTCGTGCACCGGCTCCGCCGCCAGCTCCACGCGCTCCTCGGACCCGGCCGCCGCGATGACCTTCGCCGACAGCTTGGCCATGGCGACCGCCTGCGAGGCGACCTTGGCCGCCCCGTCCATGGTCAGGTCCACCCCGGAGGCGAACCCCCAGGCCCCGCCGTGCACCACCCGCACCGCGTAGCCGAGGTCCGTGGTGTCCGAGGATCCGGACGGTTTGGCGTCGCGCAGCCGCCACGCGGCGCTGCGCACCCGCTCCAGGCGGAAGTCGGCGTGCTCGGCGCCCAGCGCGCGCGCTCGGGCGAGCGCCGCGTCGGCGAGCGCCCGAAGGGGCAGCGCGACGAACGAAGGGTCGATCTGATGGACCACGAGCGGCCTCGCTCTCGGTGATCGGAAGGCTCGGAAGACGGTCATGGAACTGCCCCGGAAGTCAATCACGGGAGGGGCGGCCGGGGCTGCGCATTGGCGTGCGCCCTCGGCGGAACCGCCCCCAACCGGCCACCACCCGCCGGGCATTGGGGCAACGGCACAAGGCGCGCCGGTCTCCGGAGGTCGCTCCGGACGTCCGCCGGGGCGCGCTTCCCGGCCCCGGACCACCCCTGCCGGGCCCGGTCGCGGGCCGCCGGACGACCGCCTTCCGGCGCCGCCGGGCTGTAGGGACCCGACAGTGCGGCCCGTACGCCACTGTCGGAGGTCGATTCCTCATGTCGGGAGCGATGCAGATAGGTTTTCGGCTACCAGACCGCTATCGAAAGGGTGATCCGTTGAGCCGCTCGGTTCTCGTCACCGGAGGAAACCGGGGCATCGGCCTCGCCATCGCCCGCGCGTTCGCCGAGGCCGGCGACAAGGTCGCGTTCACGTACCGCTCCGGCGAGCCGCCGGCCGAGCTGGCCGAGCTGGGCTGCCTGGCCGTGAAGTGCGACATCACCGACGGCGAGCAGGTGGAGCAGGCGTACAAGGAGATCGAGGAGAAGCACGGTCCGGTGGAGGTCCTCGTGGCCAACGCCGGCGTGACGAAGGACCAGCTCCTCATGCGCATGTCCGAGGAGGACTTCACCTCCGTCGTCGACACCAACCTCACCGGCACCTTCCGGGTCGTCAAGCGGGCCAACCGCGGGATGCTGCGGGCCAAGAAGGGCCGCGTCGTCCTGATCTCGTCGGTCGTCGGCCTGCTCGGCTCCGCGGGCCAGGCCAACTACGCCGCCTCCAAGGCCGGTCTGGTCGGCTTCGCCCGCTCCCTCGCCCGCGAGCTGGGTTCCCGCAACATCACCTTCAACGTCGTCGCGCCCGGCTTCGTCGACACCGACATGACCGCGGTGCTCACCGACGAGCAGCGCGCGGGCATCGTGTCCCAGGTGCCGCTGGGCCGCTACGCGCAGCCCGGGGAGATCGCCGCCGCGGTGCGGTTCCTCGCCTCCGACGACGCCGCGTACATCACTGGAGCCGTCATCCCGGTTGACGGCGGATTGGGCATGGGTCACTGATCACCATGAGTGGAATCCTCGAGGGCAAGCGCATCCTCATCACCGGTGTGCTGATGGAGTCCTCCATCGCCTTCCACGCCGCGAAGCTGGCCCAGGAGCAGGGCGCGGAGATCATCCTCACCGCCTGGCCCCGGCCGACGCTGACCGAGCGCATCGCCAAGAAGCTCCCCCGGCCCGAGGACGTCAAGGTCCTGGAGCTCGACGTCTCCAACGACGAGCACCTCGCGCGCCTGGAGGGCCAGGTCCGCGAGCACCTCGGCGACCGCCTCGACGGCGTCGTGCACTCGATCGGCTTCGCTCCGCAGGACGCGCTCGGCGGCAACTTCCTCAACACGCCGTTCGAGTCCGTCGCCACCGCCATGCACGTCTCGGCCTTCTCCCTGAAGTCCCTGACGATGGCGCTGCTGCCGCTGATGAGCGAGGGCGGCTCCGTCGTCGGCCTCACCTTCGACGCGAAGTTCGCCTGGCCGCAGTACGACTGGATGGGCCCGGCCAAGGCCGCCCTGGAGGCCACCAGCCGTTACATCGCCCGTGACCTGGGCAAGCAGAACATCCGCTGCAACCTGGTCTCGGCGGGCCCGCTCGGCTCGATGGCCGCCAAGTCCATCCCGGGCTTCGGCGAGCTGGCCTCCGTCTGGGACAGCCGCTCCCCGCTGGAGTGGGACCTCACCGACCCGGAGCCGGCCGGCCGCGGCATCGTCGCGCTGCTCTCCGACTGGTTCCCGAAGACGACGGGCGAGATCGTCCACGTCGACGGCGGCCTGCACGCGATCGGCGCCTGACGCCTTCCGTACGACCCCGGGGCCGTGTGCCCGCCCTTCGGGGCGGTGCGCACGGCCCTCACCGTTGCCCGGCCCCTCCGTGCTCGGCCCGAACGCCGAAATCGAACACTCGACTCGAAAAGTAGCCCGAACGACCCCAGACTGGTGCGGAGCGTGAAGGTCTGCTGCTGACGGGGAGGAGGTACGGGCATGCACGCGATACGCCGTGGAACCGGGGCGCTCGCCTCGGTCGCCGTGCTGCTGACCGGGGTCGCCCTCGCCGCCGAGGTGCGCGCGGCCCCCGCCCCGGCCGGGAGGCCCGCCGCCCCCGCGACCGGGGAGCCGGAGAACTTCGGCGCCTCCTGCCGCACCGACGTCGAGGGCTCCCGCGTCACCGCCCACTGCCAGAACCCGTACCCGCGCACCGACCGGGTCCGCCTCCACGTCGAGTGCGAGCAGTGGTGGGACGTCGACACCGACAGCGCGCCCGTGGACGTCGGCCCGGCCGACTACGCCCGGCTCACCGGCCGCTGCTGGAAGGAGGTCCGGTCCGCCTGGATCACCCACCAGCCGGCGGACCCGGAACCCGCCGCGCCGGGCTCCTCAGGCCCCTGAGTCCGCCACGGGACCCGGCGCCGGGCTCCGCAGGCACATGAAGGGGTAGCCGGCCGCCTCCGTGCCCGCCCGCTCGGCGTCGCCGTCCCGGATCGCGTCCACCAGGCGCGCGTGGTCCATGTGGTTCTCCGGCCGCAGTTCCCGCCCCACGTCGTCCCGCAGCCACTGCCGCAGCAGATCGCCCAGGTCCGCGTAGAGCTCCGTGAGGACCTCGTTGCCCGAGGCCGCGACGACCGCGTGGTGGAAGGCCGCGTCGGCCGTCACGAACCGCTCCGCGTCCCCCGTCCCCCACGCCTCCTCGCGCCGTACGAGCAGGGCGTCGAGCTGCTTCAGGTCCCGCTCCGTGCGCCGCTCCGCCGCGAACCGCGCGGCGGCGGACTCTAGGGTCGAGCGCAGCTCGGCGACGTGCCGGGGGTCGGAGCCCGCGAAGCGCCGGTGCATGACGCCCGCCAGCTCGCTGGTGGCGGCCACGTACGTCCCGGAGCCCTGCCGGATGTCGAGCAGCCCGTTGTGCGCGAGCGCGCGGACCGCCTCGCGCACCGTGTTGCGGGCCACGCCCAGCTGCTCGACCAGCTCGGGCTCGGTCGGGATGCGCGAGCCCACCGGCCACTCGCCGGAGGTGATCTGGTTCCGCAGCTCGGCGATCACCTGGTCGGAGAGACCTGCGCGCCGGGGATGGCCGAGGGCCATGGGGACACCTTCCCGTTCGTTCGAGATTGGACAACCAATCATCCCATGATTCTATGATGGCCTCATGCCTGACGAGCCGAAGACCCTCGACCCCGCCGCACGACCGGCCGCCACCGCCGGGGATTCTCCCGCACCCGACCGCGACCGCCACGCCGGTACGGCGCCCCCGGCCGCTCCGGTTGCTCAGGCCGCCCCGGTCCACCGCCGGTTCCTCGTCCCGGTCACCCTCGGACTCGTCCTGGCCGCGCTCAACCTGCGCCCCGCCATCACCAGCCTCGGCGCCCTCCTCGAAGAGGTCAGCGAAGGCCTCCACATGAGCGGCAGCGTCGCCGGCGTCCTCACCTCCGTGCCGCCGCTCTGCTTCGCGGTCTTCGGCATCACCGCCCCGCGCCTCGCCCGCCGCTTCGGCCCCGCCGCCGTCGTCTGCGCGGGCATGGCCGCGATCCTCGCGGGGCTCGTCCTGCGGCCCCTGGCCGGCGGCACCGCCGCCTTCCTCGCCGCCAGCGCCCTCGCCCTCATGGGCATCGCCGTCAGCAACGTCCTGATGCCCGTCATCGTCAAGCGGTACTTCCCCGACCGCGTCGGTACCATGACCGGCCTCTACTCCATGGCGCTCGCCCTCGGCACCTCCGTCGCCGCCGCCGCGACCGTCCCGATGACCGACGCCCTCGGCGGGGACTGGCGCCTCGGCCTCGGCGTCTGGGCGGTCCTCGCCGCCCTCGCCGTCCTGCCCTGGCTCCCGCTCCTGCGCGACCGCGACGGCGCCTCCCGTATGGAGACCGGTTCTTCCCGTATGGAGACCGGCCCTTCCTATACAGAGACCGGTTCTTCCCGTACGGAGACCGGCTCTCCCCATACGGACGCCCGCGGCTCCCGTGCCGAGGCGAAGGCCCCGGCGCGGGCCGCCGCGCCGCGCGTCGCCCGCAGCCGCACCGCCTGGGCCCTCGGCGTCTTCTTCGGCCTCCAGGCCACCGGCGCCTACATCACCATGGGGTGGATGCCGCAGATCTTCCGCGACGCCGGCGTCCCCGCCTCCACCGCGGGCGTGCTCCTCGCCGTCACCATGGTCATGGGCGTCCCGCTCGCCTTCGTGATCCCCCGGCTCGCCACCCGCATGAAGAACCAGGGCCCGATCGTCGTCGCTCTCGCCCTGTGCGGCCTCGGCGGCTACACCGGCCTCTTCCTCGCCCCGGCCGCCGGAGCCTGGGTCTGGGCGGTCCTGCTCGGCGTCTCCAACTGCGCCTTCCCGCTCGCCCTCACCATGATCGGCCTGCGCTCGCGCACCGGCGCCGGAGTCGTCCGCCTCTCCGCCTTCGCCCAGAGCGTCGGCTACCTCATCTCGATCCCCGGCCCCCTCCTCGTCGGCGTGCTCTACCAGCACAGCGGCGGCTGGGGACTGCCCATCGCGCTCATGGGAGGCCTGATGGTGCCCCAGATGATCGTGGG
This sequence comes from Streptomyces sp. NPDC086147, assembly GCF_040702165.1. NCBI lineage: Bacteria > Bacillati > Actinomycetota > Actinomycetes > Kitasatosporales > Streptomycetaceae > Streptomyces > Streptomyces sp. NPDC086147. The sequence continues at coordinate 305,995 of NZ_JBFBJO010000008.1, forward strand.
AATCCTGGCGGGCCGGGACCGGACGGTCGAGGACGAATGCTGAGGTGCGAGACTGTCCCCATGCCAGTCCTCGAACCCAATCCCCCGAACGGCCAGAAGAAGCTGCTCGCCGTCTTCGGCGCGATGATCGCCATCACCGTCGTCATCGGAGTCATCGCCTCGATCGCCGCCCCCTGACCCTCCGGGTCCTCCTCCGACCCTCCGGACCGGGGGACAACCCCCGCATCCCCTAGGGGGCGGGTCTCAGGGTCGAGTGGGTGGATCACCGGATGGGCCGCCGCCCCCGCGCTCCGTACGTTGGAGGACGACGGCGAAAGCGGAGACCCACCCACGGAGGCGGCCATGTCGGCCCGTACGCGCAGCGGCACCGGAGCCACGGCGACCGGCGTCGACACCCGGCTGCCCTGGTGGGTCCTCGCCCTCCCGGTGGCCGCCTTCACCGCCCTCCTGCTGCTCATGACCGGGCCGGGAGAGGCCCGCGCGACCGGGGGAGACCCGACGGTCGGACGGTTGCTGGAGCAGGTCCGGCAAACGCTGCCTCTCTGAGTCGGAGAAGCCCGTTTCGTGCGAAGCTGTGGACCATGAGCGTCGATACACCCCGCAGGATCGTGCTGCTCCGGCACGCGAAGGCAGACTGGCCCCAGGTGTCCGACCACGAGCGGCCCCTCGCCGAACGAGGCCGCTCGGACGCCCCCGTCGCGGGCCGCAGGCTCGCCGAGACCGGCATCGGCTTCGACCTGGCCCTCTGCTCGACCGCCGTCAGAACCCGGGAGACCTGGAAGCTCGCCGTGCAGGAACTGCCGGAGCGCCCCAGGACCGTGTACGAGGACCGGCTGTACGAGGCCTCGCTCGGCGAGCTCATCGCCCTGCTCAACGACGTCCCGGACGAGGTCTCCGACCTCCTGGTCATCGGCCACAACCCCGGCATGCACGCCCTCGCCGACGCCCTCGCGGGCCGGGCCGAGGGCGACACCGCGACCCGTATGAACCGCAGCGGCTTCCCGACCTCCGCCTTCGCCGTCCTCTCCTTCGACGGCACCTGGAAGTCGGTCGAGCACGGCGTCGGCACCCTGGTCGACTTCTGGACCCCGCACGACTGACGGGAGCCGCCCCCGTCCGCGTACACGCGGGACCCCGCACCCCCTCGCGTACGCGGCGGGACCCCGTCCCCGTACGCACGAGGGCCCGGCCGTCCCCAGGACGACCGGGCCCTTCTCGTCGTGGCCTCCGGCGACGGCTCAGTGCAGCAGCTCCTCGCCGCCGTCCGCCGCCTCGACCTCCTCGCGCGTGATCCCGAGCAGATAGAGGACGGTGTCCAGGAACGGCACGTTCACCGCCGTGTCGGCCGCCCTGCGCACCACCGGCTTGGCGTTGAACGCCACCCCGAGCCCGGCCGCGTTCAGCATGTCCAGGTCGTTGGCCCCGTCGCCGATCGCCACGGTCTGCGCCAGCGGCACCCCCGCCTCCGCGGCGAACCGGCGCAGCAGCCGCGCCTTGCCCGCCCGGTCCACGATCTCCCCGGTGACCCGCCCGGTGAGCTTCCCGTCCACGATCTCCAGGGTGTTGGCCGAGGCGAAGTCCAGCCCCAGGCGCTCCTTCAGGTCGTCGGTGACCTGGGTGAACCCGCCGGAGACCACGCCCACCTGGTAGCCGAGCCGCTTGAGCGTACGGATCAGGGTCCGGGCCCCGGGCGTCATCCGCACCTCGGCGCGCACCTTGTCCACCACCGAGGCGTCGAGTCCGGCGAGCAGCGCCACCCGCGCGTGCAGGGACTGCTCGAAGTCCAGCTCGCCGCGCATCGCGGCCTCCGTCACCTCGGCGACCTTGTCCTCGCAGCCCGCGTGCGCCGCGAAGAGCTCGATCACCTCGTCCTGGATCAGGGTCGAGTCCACGTCCATGACGACGAGCCGCTGGGCGCGCCGGTGCAGCCCGGCGGAGACCACGGCCACGTCGACCCCGATGCCGTGCGCCTCGACGGCGAGCGCGGTCCGCAGCGCCTCGGTCCCGCAGCCCGAGACCGCGAACTCGACCGCCGTCACCGGGTACTTCGCGAGGCGGAAGACACGGTCGATGTTGCCGCCGGTCTCCGCGATCCTGGCCGCTATGGCCGCCGTCTGCTCCGCCGTGAGCGGGTTGCCGAGCACGGTGACGTGCGAGCGCCCCTCGCCCCGGGGGCGGTTGTCGCCCGTGCCGGAGATGATCTCGGCCTGGAGCTTCAGCGACTCGGCCCAGCTGTGCACGGTCGCCCGGAGCTCGCCCTGCGAGGCGACGGTCGGTTCGGTGACGAGCGCGCACAGGACGAGGCGGCCGCGCGAGACGACCTGCTCGATGTCCACGACGTCGACGGAGTAGGCGGCGAGGGTGTCGAAGAGTCCCGCGGTGATCCCGGGACGGTCCTTCCCGAAGATCTTGACGAGAAGAGTGGGGACGTCGGAGGGCGGAACGTCTGAGATCTGCGATGCGCTCATGGTGGTTCCCACCGTATCGGGGACCGCGCGCCGCCCGGCCCCCCGTCCCGCGTAGCGGACACCCCGGCACCCGGGCGGCCCTCCGGCGGTCCCGGCCGCGGCCCGCCCGCGCCCCGACTTTCGGAGAGGGGACCGGGCCTGAAATAGTTCCCCCCGGATGTTCGCCATCCCTGGACTCCCCGCGACGGGGGTACATCGGGGGACAAGTAGTGGGGCGTGGAGTGCCAGAACTCGTACTGGAATTGAATGGAAGGACCTGGACGCTCGATCCTTCCAGGTCGTACACCGTGGGCCGGGACCCGCAGGGTGACCTGGTCATCGACGACGCCAGGGTCTCGTGGCGCCACGCCACGATCAGCTGGAACGGCCGGAGCTGGGTCATCGAGGACCACGGCTCCACGAACGGCACGTTCGTCCGGGGGCAGCGGATCCACCAGATGGAGCTCGGCCCCGGCTCGGCCGTCCACCTGGGCAACGCGACCGACGGCCCGCGGCTGGATCTCGCCGCCGGGGACCGGGCCGGGCAGCAGCCCCAGCCCCAGCAGGCCGCGCAGCAGCCGGCGCAGCACCGGCCGCCGGTGGCCCGGTCCGTCCCGGCCCACCAGGCCGCGGAGCAGGCCGAATGGGTCACGCACCAGGGGCCGCCGCAGCACCAGGCCCCGCAGCAGGCCGGCTGGCAGCAGCAGCCCGCGCAGCCGCAGGTCCCGCACCAGCAGGGGCCCGGACAAGGTGGTCCCGGCGTCGGCGCGGGGGCGTCGTCGGCCTACTCCGACCGCAGCCCCACCACGTTCCACGAGCTGTCGCTCGGCCGCGTCATGCGCATCGGCCGCGCCCTGGAGAACGAGCTCGTCGTCTCCGACCTCCAGGTCTCGCGGAACCACGCCGAGTTCCACGCGACGCCCGACGGGCGCTTCGAGATCCGCGACCTCGGCTCGCACAACGGCACGTACGTCAACGGCCAGCCGATCCCCAAGGGCGGCACCGCCCTCCTCGGCCCGCAGGACATCGTTGGCGTCGGCCACTCGACCTTCCGCATCGTCGGCGGCCAGCTGGAAGAGTTCGTCGACACCGGCTCGGTCTCCTTCTCGGCCCGCCACCTCACGGTCACGGTCGACGGCGGCAAGCAGATCCTCAAGGACGTCACCTTCGGCGTCCCGGAGAAGTCGCTGATCGGCGTCATCGGCCCGTCCGGCTCCGGCAAGTCCACGCTCCTCAAGGCGCTCACCGGCTACCGCCCGGCCAACGAGGGCGACGTCCTCTACGACAACCGGAGCCTCTACAAGCAGTTCGCCGAGCTGCGCCAGCGCATCGGCCTGGTCCCGCAGGACGACATCCTGCACAAGGAGCTGACCGTCCAGAAGGCGCTGCGCTACGCGGCCAAGCTCCGCTTCCCCGGCGACACCGCGACCGCCGAGCGCGAGGCCCGCATCGACGAGGTGCTGCGCGAGCTCAAGCTCGACATCCACAAGGAGAAGAAGGTCACCTCCCTCTCCGGTGGCCAGCGCAAGCGCGTCTCCGTCGCCCTGGAACTCCTCACCAAGCCCTCGCTGATCTTCCTGGACGAGCCGACCTCCGGCCTCGACCCGGGCATGGACCGCGACGTCATGCAGCTGCTCCGCGGCCTCGCGGACGACGGCCGCACGGTCCTCGTCGTCACCCACTCGGTGGCCGAGCTGGGACTGTGCGACAAGCTCCTCGTGATGGCGCCCGGCGGCTCGGTGGCGTACTTCGGCCCGCCGGAGGAGGCGCTGAACTTCTTCGGCTACTCCACCTGGGCCGACGTCTTCTCCGCCTTCGAGAACTACCGCGACTACGACTGGGCGGGCCGCTGGAAGGGCTCGCAGCACTACCAGATGTACGCCGCGGACATCGACGCCGTCGCCGCCCAGCCCGTCCAGGTGCCGCAGCGGGCGATGTCCCGTCCGCCGAAGCCGCAGGGCTGGGGCTCCCAGCTGTGGACCCTGATCCGCCGCTACGTCTCGGTGATCGCGTCCGACAAGGGCTTCCTGGGCCTGATGGTGATCCTGCCGGCCGTCCTCGGCGCGGTCTCGGTCGTCATCCCGGCCGACTTCGGCCTCGGCTCACCGACCCCGCCGTCCCGCTTCAACGGCGACGCCGGCACGATCATGCTGATCCTCGCGGTCGGCATGTGCTTCAGCGGCGCCGCCAACTCGGTCCGCGAACTGATCAAGGAACGGGTCATCTACGAACGGGAGCGCGCCACCGGCCTCTCCCGCTCCGCGTACCTGATGTCCAAGGTCATCGTCCTCGGCCTGATCACGGCCTTCCAGGGCGTCATCATCTGCGGCATCGGCTTCTCCACCCGGGCGCTCCCTGAGGAGGGCCTCTTCATGCCGCCGGCCGTCGAGCTGTGCGTCCAGGTCATCGCCCTGGGCCTCACCTCGATGATGTTCGGCCTGGTCATCTCCGCGCTCGTGAAGACCGCCGAGAAGACCATGCCGCTCCTGGTGATGTTCGCGATCGTCCAGGTCGTCTTCACCGGCATCCTGTTCCAGGTGTACGGCTCGCCCGGCCTGGAGCAGTTCGCCTGGCTGATGCCGTCGCGCTGGGGCATCGCCGGCGCCGGCACCACCCTCGACCTGGCCCGGCTCATGCCGCCGTGGGACCCGAAGAACCCCACGGACACCGACCCCCTGTGGGAGCACACGGCCGGCCAGTGGGGCATGGACCTCGGCGTCCAGCTCCTGATGGCGGCGGTCTGCTGCGTCGTGGTGGCGCGGCTGCTGCGCCGCCACGAGCCCGAGGTCATGCGCAAGTGACCGGCTGACCACACGCCACGAGGGCGGCACTCCACGAGGGGTGCCGCCCTTCGGCGTACCGGCGCGCGATCAGTACGCGCTGTTGACGTTGTCCATCGAGCCGTAGCGGTCGGCGGCGTAGTTGCAGGCCGCGACGATGTTGGCGACGGGGTCGTACAGGTCGAACTTGGTGCCCTTGATGTGGTACCGCTCGAAGGTCGGCTGGATGACCTGGAGCAGGCCCTTCGAGGGGATGCCGTTGATGGCGTTGATGTCCCAGTTGTTGATGGCGCGGGGGTTGCCGCTGGACTCCCGGATGATGTTGCGGTGGATGCCCGCGTAGCTGCCCGGGATGTCGTGCTTGTCCATGATGAACAGCGCCTCGCGGATCCAGCCGTCGAGGTTGTTCGCGAAGACCGGGGTGCGGGTGACGGAGCGGTTGGCGGCGGCCTTCGCGGCGGCGCGCTTCTTCGCGGCGGCCTGGGCCTTCGCCTTGGCGGCGGCCTTGGCCTGGGCGACGGCCTTGGCCTTCGCGGCCTTGGCCTCGGCGGCGGCCTTCGCCTGGGCGGCGAGGTTCGCCTTCGCCTTGGCCTCCTGCTGAGCCTTCAGGCCGAGGGTGGTCTGCTGCTCGTTGAGGCTGGCGGCCAGGGCCTTGGCCTGGGTGCTGTTCGCGTCGTAGGACCACGCGACCTTCTGAGTACCGGTGGAGAGAGCCTGGGGCTCGGTCTCGGTGGAACCGTTACCGGGAACCAGGGAGAGCGTGAGAGCCGCGGCGCCCAGAGCGGCGACGCCGGCGATCGTGGCCTTGTGGGTCTTCTTCAGACCACGACGACTGTGGCCAGGGGTGTTCGCAGACATGCAGGACTACCTCTTCGAATCGCTGGGGGTCGCTCCGGCCGGGGGCGGCACACGCCTCACTCGGCGGCGACGGATGCAATTCTTAGCGGCCGCAAAATCCCCTGGCAAAGGTGTGACGTACGAAGCCGGATAGTGGACCGGGGGGTCGGAGGTGCCCTGCGAGGCGTCCCCTGTGCCCGTTTTTCTCCGCCCTTATCCGACCTTAACGACTCCACTAAGGGGCTTCGTAAGTGACGTGGGTCCTATGCGGCGCCTCACACGGGGGGCGCCCCGGAGTCACCGCGCGTTGCGGCAGCAATGCACATGGTGAGCCGTCTCCTCCGGAAGGAGGAGGGAGCCGCCCCCGCACTCGTGCCACGGGCAGAGCGACCCCTCACCACCGCGGCGCAGAAGGGACGGGGGCACTCCGACCTAGGTCCCGGGACCGGCCCCGGCCTCGTCCCCGGACGGATACGGACGGTCACACCCCGCCGGTACGGTGAACACATGAGCCATCGACCCAGCTCCGGCCTCGCCGCCGTGAGCACCGCGCTCCTGGCGATGAGCCGCCACCTGGAGGTCCGCGACGTCCTCAAGACGATCGTGGCCTCGGCCCGCGAGCTCCTCGACGCCGAGTACGCGGCCCTGGGCGTCCCCGACGACCACGGCGGCTTCGCCCAGTTCGTGGTCGACGGCGTCAGCGACGAGCAGTGGCGGGCGATCGGCCCGCTGCCCCGCCAGCACGGCATCCTCGCCTCGATGCTCCACAAGGCCGAGCCCGAGCGGCTCGCCGACGTCCGCGAGGACCCCCGCTTCGAGGGCTGGCCCGAGGCCCACCCCGAGATGTCCGACTTCATCGGCCTGCCCGTGAGGGACGGCGACGAGATCCTCGGCGCCCTCTTCCTCGCGAACAAGCGCTGCCCCAGGGAGGACGGCCGCTGCGGCTTCACCGCCGACGACGAGGCCCTGCTCTCGATCCTCGCCCAGCACGCCGCCATCGCCCTCACCAACGCGCGCCTGTACGAGCGCAGCCGCGAGCTCACCATCGCCGAGGAGCGCTCCCGCCTCGCCCACGAGCTGCACGACGCCGTCAGCCAGAAGCTGTTCTCGCTCCGGCTCACCGCCCAGGCCGCCGCCGCCCTCGTCGACCGCGACCCGGCCCGCGCCAAGGGCGAGCTCCAGCAGGTCGCCGCGCTCGCTGCCGAGGCCGCCGACGAGCTGCGCGCCGCCGTCGTCGAGCTGCGCCCCGCCGCCCTCGACGAGGACGGCCTCGTCCACACCCTCCGCACCCAGATCCAGGTCCTGGACCGCGCCCACTCCGCCCGGGTCACCTTCGAGAGCCCGGGCACCCGCGCCCTGCCGGCCGCCCAGGAGGAGGCCGTCCTCCGCGTTGCCCAGGAGGCCCTGCACAACGCCCTGCGGCACGCGGACGCGGAGCTCGTAAGGGTCTCCCTCACCCGCAGCGGCCGGGGCGCCCGGCTCACCGTCGCCGACGACGGCAAGGGCTTCGACCCGCGTACGGTCCGCAGCGCCGGACGCCACCTCGGCCTGGTCTCCATGCGGGACCGGGCGGGCGGCGTCGGCGGACGGCTCACCGTGACCTCGGCCCCGGGCGAGGGCACCACGATCGAGATGGAGGTTCCCGGTGGCTGACAAGCCGATCCGCGTCCTGCTGGTCGACGACCACCAGGTCGTCCGCCGAGGTCTGCGCACCTTCCTGGAGGTGCAGGATGACATAGAGGTCGTGGGGGAGGCCTCCGACGGCGCCGAGGGCGTCGCCCGCGCCGAGGAGCTCCGCCCCGACGTCGTCCTCATGGACGTGAAGATGCCCGGTACGGACGGGATCGAGGCCCTGAAGCGGCTCCGCGAGCTCGCCAACCCCGCCAGGGTCCTGATCGTCACCAGCTTCACCGAGCGGCGCACGGTCGTCCCCGCGCTCCGCGCCGGCGCCTCCGGGTACGTCTACAAGGACATCGACCCCGACGCCCTGGCCGGCGCGATCCGCTCCGTCCACGCCGGGCACGTCCTGCTCCAGCCCGAGGTCGCCGGGGCGCTCCTCTCCCAGGAGGACTCCCACGGCGGTACGGGCCGGGGGCCGTCCCTCACGGACCGGGAGCGCGAGGTCCTCGGCCTGATCGCGGACGGGCGCTCCAACCGCGAGATCGCCCGCGCCCTGGTCCTCTCCGAGAAGACGGTCAAGACGCACGTCTCGAACATCCTGATGAAACTCGACCTCGCGGACCGCACCCAGGCGGCCCTCTGGGCGGTCCGCCACGGCCTCACCCGCTGACGCGCCCCCGCCGCGCGCCGGGCGCACGACCGTTCACCTCTTCATACCGTCGTGTGTACGTCCCCCGTTCGGCGCAACCTCCCGGGAGGCGTGGCGTTCTCCAGGGCGTACTGCGGCGGACCGGCCGCAGCGACGACCAGGAGGAATCACCACGTGAACAAGTTCAAGAAGGCCGCCGCCCTCACCATGGTCGCCGGGGGCATCGTCGCCGCCGGCGCGGGTGCCGCCTCCGCCGACGCGGGGGCCGAGGGCGCGGCCGTCCAGTCCCCGGGCGTCGCCTCCGGCAACCTGGTGCAGGTCCCGGTCCACGTTCCCGTGAACGTCTCCGGCAACACGGTCAACGTGATCGGCCTGCTGAACCCGGCCTTCGGCAACGGCGCCGTCAACGACTGACCCACCGCCGAAACCCCCGGCCCCCGGACGATCCCCCCGGGAGCCGGGGGTTTCCCCGTTCCCCACGGACTTCCCCGCGGCCGCGAAGGAGGAGACGGGCACGACAGAGGCGACGGGCCCCTCAGAACCCCCGCTCCCGCTCCCGTTCCTCCACGTACGCGTTGTACGCGGCGACCTGCGCCCGCCGCGCCACCCGCTCCACCGGCCGCAGCGCCTCCCCCCGCGCCGCCATCTCCGACGCGCTCACCGCGCCCCCGTGGCCATGGTCGTACGCCAGGTCCACCAGCAGGCCGATCCGCTGGGCCAGCTCCAGGACCCGCACCGCGCGCGGCGGATAGCCCGGGGCCAGGACCTCGCGGCCCACCTCCGACCGCGCCCGGTACGCCTCCCGCGCCGCGTCCGCCGCCGGGCCCGAGGCCGCCACGTCGAGCCGGGTCAGCACCGTCGTCGCGTCCCGCAACGCCTCCGCCAGCTCCCGCTCCGCCTCCCCGAGCGACGGCACGTCCGCCGGCGGCGCCTCCCGCACCGCGAGGCAGTGCCACACCACCGCCACGTGCACGTCCCCCGCGGGACCCGCCTCCGAGACCTCCGGCACGAGGCCGTACGGCGCACCGAAGCCCACCACCGCCTCCTCCGCCTCCAACGCGCGCGCGTTGAAGTCCGGCGGCCCGCTCAGCCCCAGCGGATGGCCCGGCGCCGGCAGCGCCACCCGCCACCCGGTCACCCCGAGCCGCCGCAGCCGCCCCAGGGCCAGCGTCAGCCCCACCGGACCCGCCTCACCCGGCAACCCCTCCACGCGGTGCACCGCGTCCTCCCCGACAATGGCAAGGGCCGCCTCGTCCGGCGACACCTCCCCGGCCAGCAGGGCATTGCCCCAGGCGGCCAGACGTCCTGAGCGTGGTTCCGAAAGCATCCCCCCAGACTAAGGACTCGGGGGAAGCACCAGGGCCTGTCCGGCCCGCTCCGGCGATAACGTAGGTTTTCCCCTGGACGCCGCGCCCGCCGGCGCAAGGCGACGACACTCGACCGCAAGGGGAGACAACGCGCTCATGAGCGATGTACTGGAGCTGGTGGACGTATCCGTGGTCCGCGACGGACGGGCTCTGGTGGACGACGTCTCCTGGTCGGTCAAGGAGGGCGAACGCTGGGTGATCCTCGGCCCCAACGGCGCCGGCAAGACCACCCTCCTGAACGTCGCCTCCAGCTACCTCTTCCCCACCAGGGGCAGCGCCCGCATCCTGGGCGAGCAGCTCGGCGGCGTCGGCACCGACGTCTTCGAACTCCGCCCCCGCATCGGCATGGCCGGCATCGCCATGGCGGACAAGCTCCCCAAGCGCCAGACCGTCCTGCAGACCGTCCTCACCGCCGCGTACGGCATGACCGCCACCTGGAACGAGGACTACGACCCGGTCGACGAGGACCGCGCCAAGGCCTTCCTCGACCGCCTCGGCATGAACGACTACCTGGACCGCAGGTTCGGGACGCTCTCCGAGGGCGAGCGCAAGCGCACCCTGATCGCCCGCGCGATGATGACCGACCCCGAGCTCCTCCTCCTCGACGAGCCCGCCGCCGGCCTCGACCTCGGCGGCCGCGAGGACCTGGTCCGCCGCCTCGGCCGCCTCGCCCGCGACCCGTACGCCCCCTCCATGATCATGGTCACCCACCACGTCGAGGAGATCGCCCCCGGCTTCACCCACGTCCTGATGATCCGTCAGGGCAAGGTGCTCGCCGCCGGACCCGTCGAGACCGAGCTCACCTCCCGCAACCTCTCCCTCTGCTTCGGCCTCCCGCTCATCGTCGAGCGCCTGGAAGACCGCTGGACCGCCCGCGGCCTGCCGCTGAAGTGACCGGCCGGGCGCCGTGACCGCACAGCACCGCGCCCTGTCCCGGAACACCCCGCCGCCCTACCATGGGCGTGTGGACATCGACGCGTGGGTGTGGTGGCTGATCGTCGCGGTGGGGCTCGGCATTCCCCTGGTCCTCACCGCGATGCCGGAGTTCGGCATGTTCTCCGTGGGGGCGGTCGCGGGAGCGGTCACCGCCGCCCTCGGCTTCGGCATCGTTCCCCAAGTGCTCGTCTTCGTCGCCGTCTCCGTGGCGCTCATCGCGGTGGTGCGCCCCCTCGCCGCACGCCACCGGGGCGACGGACCCGGACTCTCCAGCGGGGTCGACGCCCTGAAGGGGCGTCAGGCCGTCGTCCTGGAAAGGATCGACGGCGCCGGCGGGGGCCGCATCAAACTCGCCGGAGAGGTCTGGTCCGCCCGCGCGCTCGACGCCGGACTGACCTTCGAACCGGGCGAACAGGTCGACGTCGTCGAGATCGACGGCGCTACCGCCGTGGTCATGTGACCGAACCCCGCCCATGACGTTCCGGCGTCTGCGAGACTCGATCATCGAATAGCAAACCGGCAGTCAACCGGCAGCGAAGGGCACGGGGAACACGATGTCAGCAGTCATCATCGTCCTGATCATTCTGGTGGTGCTCGTCTTCATCGCCCTGATCAAGACGATCCAGGTCATCCCGCAGGCGAGTGCGGCGATCGTGGAGCGCTTCGGCCGCTACACCCGCACCCTCAACGCCGGACTGAACATCGTCGTCCCGTTCATCGACTCGATCCGCAACCGGATCGACCTGCGCGAACAGGTCGTCCCCTTCCCGCCGCAGCCGGTGATCACCCAGGACAACCTGGTCGTGAACATCGACACGGTCATCTACTACCAGGTCACCGACGCCCGGGCCGCCACCTACGAGGTCGCCAGCTACATCCAGGCCATCGAGCAGCTCACCGTCACCACCCTCCGCAACATCATCGGCGGCATGGACCTGGAGCGGACCCTCACCTCCCGCGAGGAGATCAACGCGGCCCTGCGCGGCGTCCTCGACGAGGCCACCGGCAAGTGGGGCATCCGCGTCAACCGCGTCGAGCTCAAGGCGATCGAGCCCCCGACCTCCATCCAGGACTCGATGGAGAAGCAGATGCGCGCCGAGCGCGACAAGCGCGCCGCCATCCTCACCGCCGAGGGCACCCGCCAGTCCGCGATCCTCACCGCCGAGGGCGAGAAGCAGTCGCAGATCCTGCGCGCCGAGGGCGAGGCCAAGGCCGCCGCCCTGCGCGCCGAGGGCGAGGCCCAGGCCGTCCGCACGGTCTTCGAGGCCATCCACGCCGGCGACCCCGACCAGAAGCTCCTTTCCTACCAGTACCTCCAGATGCTCCCGAAGATCGCCGAGGGCGACGCCAACAAGCTCTGGATCGTGCCCAGCGAGATCGGCGACGCCCTCAAGGGCCTCTCCGGCGCCTTCGGCAACATCGGCTCCGGCGCCCCGGGCTTCAACACCAAGACGGGCGCGCCCGAAAGGCGAGACGAACCGTCGGTTGACTGACACGTACACGTACTTCTCGTGCATGATCGGTGCGAGCCCCTCGACCCCGACGACCTCGGAGCGGGGAGGCGACTCACCGACCCCGTAAGGAGATGGCGTTGTCCATCTGGGAAGCCCTGGCGGTCTTCGCCGCCGGCATCGGCGCCGGCACCATCAACACGATCGTGGGATCGGGAACGCTGATCACGTTCCCGGTCCTCCTCGCGACCGGACTGCCACCGATCACCGCCAACGTCTCCAACGCCCTCGGCCTCGTCCCCGGCTCCGTCAGCGGCGCCATCGGCTACCGCCGCGAACTCAAGGGCCAGAAGAAGCGCGTCCTCCGCCTCGGCGCCGCCGCCCTCGTCGGCGGCCTCGTCGGCGCCATCCTGCTCCTCGCCCTGCCGTCCGACGCCTTCGACGCGATCGTCCCCGTCCTCATCGGACTCGCCCTCGTCCTGGTCCTCCTCCAGCCCCGCATCGCGGCGGCCGTGCAGCGCCGGCGCGAACGGACCGGATCCGAGGCGCACCCCGACGGCGGCCCCGCCCTCCTCTTCGGCCTCCTCCTCGCCAGCATGTACGGCGGGTACTTCGGCGCCGCCCAGGGCGTCCTCTACCTCTCCCTCATGGGCCTGCTGCTCCACGACGACCTCCAGCGGATCAACGCCGTCAAGAACATCCTCGGAGCCCTCGTCAACGGCGTCGCCGCCGTCTTCTTCCTCTTCGTCGCGGAGTTCGACTGGACGGCCGTCCTGCTCATCGCCGTCGGCTCCACGATCGGCGGCCAGCTCGGCGCCAAGGTCGGACGCCGGCTCCCGCCCACCGTCCTGCGCGGAGTGATCATCGCCGTCGGCGTCGTCGCCATCCTCCAGCTCACCCTCAAGTGACACGAGAGGGCCCGTCTCCCACCGGGAGACGGGCCCTCGCATACGGATCGAATCCGCGGGTACGCGTCACGCAGCCGAGTTCGCCAGCCACTCCGGCAGCGCGGACCGCTCGCTCGCCCGCAGCGCGAGCAGCATCGCGTCCGCCGGGGTCGGCTCGAACGGCTGGTGCAGCAGCGGCATCCCCGCCTGCTCCGGCGTCCGGTCGGCCTTGCGGTGGTTGTCCTCGGCACAGGACGCCACCGTGTTCAGCCAGGTGTCCTTGCCCCCCTGGGCCCGCGGCACGACGTGGTCGACCGTCGTCGCCCGTTTCCCGCAGTACGCGCACCGGTGCTGGTCCCGGACCAGCACCCCCCGTCTCGACCACGGCGCCTGTCTTCGGAAGGGCACCCGGACGTACCGGCAGAGTCTGATCACCCGGGGCACCGGCAGATCGACGGCGGCACCGCGCACCCGCAGCTCGGGGTGGGCCTGCTCGACGACGGCCTTGGCCTGCAGCACGAGCACCACCGCACGGTTCAGAGTGACCGTCGAAAGCGGCTCGAAGCTCGCGTTGAGTACCAGCGTGTCCCGCATGTTGCCCACCTCCCGTATGCCTGCCCGGCCCCCTGTACGGGACTTCGGGCTTGGATCAACGATGGCCGGGCCGGCCGGGTCGGACAACGCAATTTCTCGCGAAACAAAAGGTGCCCGCTTCTGATCTCTCCAGGACCAGAAGCGGGCAAACAACAAACGAACGATCAGCCTGCCGCGGGAGCCGCGTACTCACCGACCAACTGCGCACGGCCCAGCGTGTGGAACCGCAGGTTGAACCCGACCGCCGCCGGCGAGGCGTCGGCGTCCGGACCGAGCTTCTCGCTGTCCACCGCGTACACCGTGAAGACGTAGCGGTGCGCCGGATCCCCGGCCGGGGGAGCCGCGCCGCCGAACTCCTTCGCGCCGTAGTCGTTCCGGGCCTGCACGGCACCGGCCGGCAGCCCCTCGAACGCACCCGACCCGGCACCGGCCGGCAGTTCCGTCACCGACGCCGGGATGTCGAACACCACCCAGTGCCAGAACCCGCTGCCCGTCGGGGCGTCGGGGTCGAAGCAGGTGACGGCGAAGCTCTTGGTCCCCGCCGGGAAACCCTCCCAGCGGAGCTGCGGCGAGGTGTTCCCCTCCGCGTGCACCTGAGCGTCCTTCAGGACCCCGCCCGGCGCGATGTCGTCGCTCACCACGGTGAACGCCGCCACCGGCGGATGGAAGTCGTGGGGGAGCGGCGCCCTCTTGCCCTCGGACACGTAGAAACCCTCCGTATCGCTCGTCGCCGCCCCGGCGGCCTGCCGGGGCGGCCTTGCGACCCGAGCCTAGAGCCAGTTGCGACGGCCGCCGACCTCGGCGAGCCACTGGTTCAGGTACGCCGCCCAATCAGTGGTGTGGAAGTCGTCCAGCCCCACCTTGAAGGCGCGGAAGGAGTCGCTGCCCTCGGTGAACAGACCCGGCTTCTTGTCCATCTCCAGGACGACGTCCATCTCGCGGTCGTCGGCGACGAAGCTGACCTCGACCTGGTTCAGGCCGCGGTACTGCTGCGGCGCGAAGAACTCGATCTCCTGGTAGAAGGGCAGCTTCTGCCGCGTCCCCCGGATGTGCCCCCGCTCCATGTCCGCGCTCTTGAAGCGGAAGCCCAGCTGGAGGAAGGCGTCCAGGATCGCCTGCTGCGCCGGCAGCGGGTGCACGTTGACCGGATCCAGGTCACCGGAGTCCACGGCGCGCGCGATCTCCAGCTCCGTGGTCACGCCGATGTGCATGCCGCGCAGCTGCTGCCCGGACACGGCGGTGATCGGCGTCTCCCACGGGATCTCCAGGCCGAACGGCACCACGTGCACCGCGCCGGCCTGCACCTGGAAGGCCCCGCCGAGGCGCACCTTCACGAACTCGATGTCCTGCTTGTGCTCCTGGTCGCCGCCCTCGACCTCGACGCGCGCCTGGAGCCCGACGGACAGCCCCTCGATCTGCTGGTCGACGCTTCCGCCCTGGATCCGCACCTCGCCCTGGACGACCCCGCCCGGGACCACGTTCTCCTCGGTGAGCACCGTCTCCACACTGGCCCCGCCGGCACCCAGGCTCGCGAGCAGCTTCTTGAATCCCATGGCTTTCACTCCTTCTAGTCCTGACCCCTACATACGCGCGAAGACGGTAACCGGTTCCGCGCCGGTCCCCCACTACGCTCGGACGCCATGAACGAGTCCCCCGGCCGTACGCCGCTCCCGAGGTCCTTCTTCGACCGTCCCGTCCTGGAAGTGGCCCCGGACCTCCTCGGACGCACCCTGGTCCGCACCACGGAGGAAGGACGCATCGAGCTGCGCCTCACGGAGGTGGAGGCGTACGCCGGCGTGATCGACCCGGGCTCGCACGCCTTCCGGGGGCGGACGGCACGCAACGCCGTCATGTTCGGCCCGCCCGGACACGCGTACGTGTACTTCACCTACGGCATGTGGCACTGCCTGAACCTGGTGTGCGGCCCCGAGGGCAGCGCGAGCGGGGTCCTGCTGCGCGCGGGCGAGGTCGTGAGCGGCGCCGAGCAGGCCCGCCCCCGCCGCCGCTCGGCCCGCAAGGACGACGAGCTGGCCAAGGGCCCGGCGCGCCTGGCCACCGCCCTCGACGTCGCGCTCTCCCTGAACGGCGAGGACGCCTGCTCCGACCCGGACGCCCCGCTCGCCGTACTCACCGGCACCCCGCCGGCCCCGGACCTCGTCCGCAGCGGCCCCCGCACGGGCGTCGGCGGCGAGGGCGCCCCGCACCCCTGGCGCTTCTGGATCGACGGTGACCCGACGGTGAGCCCGTACCGCGCCCACACCCCGCGCAAGAGGCGCCTTGACTCGGGCCGACGAAGTGCGTAATGTGGCCCGAGCCGCTGGATCAGGGCCTGCTTGTTCAAGCACCCCTGTAGGCGGCCATCCACTACTCAAGAAGATCTCCCCCGGCGGGGGCGTATTTCGGCGTGCCGTAATGCGTTTCGAATGACTCGATTATGAGTCACCGGGGAAATCCGCTAAAGTAGTGAACACGCCGGAAGGGCCCGGAGCGAAAGCAAAAGGGACCGGAAGGCACCGGGGAAATCGGATCGGAAAGATCTGATAGAGTCGGAAACGCAAGACCGAAGGGAAAAGCCCGGAGGAAAGCCCGGAAGGGTGAGTACGAAGGAAGCGTCCGTTCCTTGAGAACTCAACAGCGTGCCAAAAATCAACGCCAGATTAGTTGATACCCCGTCCATCCTCGGATGGTCGAGGTTCCTTTGAAGAAAAAACACAGCGAGGACGCTGTGAACCACTGGTCCTATTCCGACCGATGGTTCCGCTCAACGCGAGTGTCACCCGATGACGGGTAAACATTCACGGAGAGTTTGATCCTGGCTCAGGACGAACGCTGGCGGCGTGCTTAACACATGCAAGTCGAACGATGAAGCCCTTCGGGGTGGATTAGTGGCGAACGGGTGAGTAACACGTGGGCAATCTGCCCTTCACTCTGGGACAAGCCCTGGAAACGGGGTCTAATACCGGATACGAGTTCGGGAGGCATCTCCCGGGCTGGAAAGCTCCGGCGGTGAAGGATGAGCCCGCGGCCTATCAGCTTGTTGGTGGGGTAATGGCCTACCAAGGCGACGACGGGTAGCCGGCCTGAGAGG
>NZ_JBFBJO010000009.1:0-12576 GCF_040702165.1 Streptomyces sp. NPDC086147
CCGCGAACGGCGCGATCTTCGCCTCCGCCAGCGCACGCACCGACTCCCGGAGCATGTCGTGCTCCTCCGAAGGCCGATACAGGTCGAAGTCCTTGGAACCCGCCACGCTCATTCACTCCCAGGTCGGCTAACTACCGTTAAGTAACCCAAATGGTAGGGCGTGACCGAGCCCCCGACCAGGGCACGGCTATGCTCGGGCAGGCATTCCGCCCGACCCACTGGAGTACCGCATGGCCCTCAAGATCACCGTGATCGGCACCGGCTACCTCGGCGCCACCCACGCCGCGGCCATGGCGGAGCTGGGCTTCGAGGTGCTCGGGCTCGACGTCGTGCCCGAGAAGATCGAGCTGCTGTCCTCCGGCCGGGTCCCCATGTACGAGCCGGGGCTCGAAGAGCTGCTCGCGAAGCACGTGGCGGGCATCGAGGGGTCGAGCGGCCGGCTGCGGTTCACCACCTCCTGGGAGGAGGCCGGTGCCTTCGGCGACGTGCACTTCGTCTGCGTGAACACCCCGCAGAAGCACGGCGAGTACGCCTGTGACATGAGTCACGTGGACGCCGCCTTCGCCTCCCTCGCCGGGGTCGTACGGGAAGGGGCCCTGGTCGTCGGCAAGTCGACCGTGCCGGTCGGCTCGGCCGAGCGGCTCGCGGCCCTGCTCCCGGCCGGCGTCGAGCTGGCCTGGAACCCCGAGTTCCTGCGGGAGGGCTTCGCCGTCGGCGACACCCTGCACCCGGACCGGATCGTGGTCGGCGTGCGCGGCGAGCGGGCCGAGAAGCTGCTGCGCGAGGTGTACGCGGTGCCGGTCGGCGAGGGCTCGCCGTTCGTCGTGACCGACTTCCCGACGGCCGAGCTGGTGAAGACCGCCGCGAACTCCTTCCTCGCCACCAAGATCTCCTTCATCAACGCGATGGCGGAGGTCTGCGAGGCCGCGGACGGCGACGTCGCCAAGCTGGCGGAGGCCATCGGCCACGACGACCGGATCGGCGCCAAGTTCCTGCGGGCCGGCATCGGCTTCGGCGGCGGCTGCCTGCCGAAGGACATCCGGGCGTTCATGGCCCGGGCGGGCGAGCTGGGCGCCGACCAGGCGCTGACCTTCCTGCGCGAGATCGACTCCATCAACATGCGGCGGCGCGGCCAGATGGTCGAGATGGCCCGCGAGGCCCTGGGCGGGAACTCCTTCCTGGGCCGCCGGGTCGCCGTCCTCGGCGCCACCTTCAAGCCGGACTCGGACGACGTCCGCGACTCCCCCGCCCTGAACGTGGCCGGGCAGATACACCTCCAGGGCGGCCAGGTCACCGTCTACGACCCGAAGGGCATGGAGAACGCCCGCCGCCTCTTCCCGACCCTGGGATACGCGGACTCGGCCCTGGAGGCCGTGCGGGGGGCGGACGTGGTGCTGCACCTGACGGAGTGGCGCGAGTTCCGCGAGCTGGACCCGGCGGAGCTGGGCGAGGCGGTGTCCGCCCGGATCGTCCTCGACGGCCGCAACGCGCTCGACGCGGCGCGGTGGCGCGGCGCGGGCTGGACGTACCGGGCGATGGGACGGCCGCGCGCGTAGCGCCTCTGGGGCCCTGCCGGGCGCCGGTCCGGGCCCGGCCTACTCCCCCGGCTCGAAGTCCTCCACGAAGTAGCTGTCGTGCCGGACGCGGAACCGCTTGAGCTCCTCGCCGCCGCGCCGCGCCACCTCCGCGACCCGCTCGAAGTACTCCTCGCGCGGAGCGCCCGGGGAGAAGAGCATGAGCATGGACGTGGGCTCCTCGGTCGCGTTCTTGAAGGCGTGCAGGCCTCCGACCGGTACGTACAGGAAGTCGCCCGCGCGCCCGGTGACCCACTTGTCGCCGTCGTAGAGCTCCAGTTCGCCGGAGAGGACGTAGAAGGACTCGGACATGGCCTTGTGGAAGTGGGGCTTGGCCCCGGCGGCCCGGGGACCGAGGTCCACCTTGTAGAAGCCGAACTCGCCGCCGGTCGAGGCGTGGGTGGCGAGGTAGTGGGTGGAGCCGCCGGGCGAGGCGATGTCCGGCGGGGTGTCGGCGGGGCGGAAGGTCGCGTTCACCTCGCCCTTGTCGCCGTGGTAGCGGGGCTCGGGGTACGCGAAGTCCTCGGGGTGGGACACGTTCTGCTCCTTCGGCGGGTCCGTTGATCTCCCTCCGCATGGTGGTCTCCGCCCCCACGGGCCGGCATCGGGCTCGCGGACGATCTCGGGGCCGCCGGACCGGGGACCGGAGACCTACGGCTCGTCCGACGGGCGGTAGTCCCGCGGACGGGCGGAGCCGATGGGCCGACGGCGTTCCGTCGGGTGGCAGCAGGTGGGTGGCCTTGCCGTGCGCGGATGCGGGTAGAGGCGGACGGTGGGTGGGAACGCCCCACCCGTACGAGCACGAGGAGAGCCATGCCCGTCGCCACCCTGCGGTCCGTCGTCCTGGACTGTCCCGACCCGCTGTCCCTCGCCACCTTCTACGCCGGGATCCTCGGCAGCTCCCCCCGGGTCTCCGAGGACTCCGAGGAGGGGGACTCCTGGGTGGTCCTCTCCGGGCACGACGGCACCCAGCTCGCCTTCCAGGAGGTCTCCGGGTACGTGGCGCCGGACTGGCCCGGGGAGACGGGCGAGCAGCAGTTCCACCTGGACCTGACCGTGGACGACCTCGACCGGGGCGAGGAGCAGGTCCTCGCGCTCGGCGCCAAGCTGCTCGACGCGGGCGGCCCCGACCGCGACTTCCGCGTGTACGCGGACCCGGTCGGGCACCCGTTCTGCCTCTGCGTGGACCTGTAGGAGCGGTCAGGCCCCCGGGCCGTCCAGGGACTCGATCGTCGCGTTCGACGGCGTCGTGCGGTCCCTCAGGTCGCGGGAGACGTCCTCCGCGTCGCGCAGCACGCGGACCGCGTTGGACCAGGTCAGCCTGGCCAGGTCCGGGTGCGACCAGCCGCGGTGCAGCAGCTCCGCGACCAGGTTCGGGTAGCCGGCGACGTCGTCCAGGCCCGAGGGCGTGAAGGCCGTGCCGTCGTAGTCGCCGCCGATGCCGATGTGGTCGATTCCGGCGACCTCGCGCATGTGGTCGAGGTGGTCGGCGACCGTGGCGGCGGTGGCCACCGGGCGCGGGTTCGCCTCCTCGTAGGCGCGGTGCAGCGCCATCGCCCCGGCGGTGGTGTCGAGGTGGTCGAAGCCGTGCTCCCGCAGGTTCTCGTCCGCCCGCGCGGTCCACTCGACGGCCGCCGGGAGGATGAACTTGGGCACGAAGGTGGCCATCGCGACGCCGCCGTTGGCGGGCAGCCGCTCCAGGACGTCGTCCGGCACGTTGCGCGGGTGGTCGCAGACCGCCCGGGCCGAGGAGTGCGAGAAGATCACCGGCGCGGCGGTGGCGTCCAGGGCGTCCCGCATGGTCGTCGCGGCCACGTGCGAGAGGTCGACCAGCATGCCGCAGCGGTTCATCTCGCGGACGACCTGCCGGCCGAAGGCGGAGAGCCCGCCGACGCCGGGGGCGTCGGTCGCCGAGTCCGCCCAGTCGTTGTTGTCGTTGTGGGTGAGCGTCATGTAGCGCACGCCCAGGGCGTGCAGCGCGCGCAGGGTGGCGAGGGAGTTGTTGATCGAGTGGCCGCCCTCGGCCCCCTTGAGGGAGGCGATGCGGCCCTGCTTCCGGGCCGCCTCCATGTCGTCCGCCGTCAGCGCGGGCGCGAGGTCGGCGGCGTACCGCTCCAGGAGCTGGTCGACGGCGTCGATCTGCTCCAGGGTGGCGCTGACCGCGTCGTCCCCGGTGAACCGGCAGGGCACGTACACCGACCAGAACTGGGCGCCGACGCCGCCGGCCCGCAGCCGGGCCAGGTCGGTGTGGAGCGCGCCGGTCTGGTCGGCCGCGATGTCCATGCGGTCCAGGTCGTAGCGGACGTGCTCCCGCAGGGCCCACGGCAGGTCGTTGTGGCCGTCGACCACGGGGTAGCCGGCCAAGAGCTCGCGCGCCTCGGCGAGGCGGTCGGCGGCGGTCACCGGGCGAAGCCGAAGGACTCGGCGCCCTCGACCTTGGCGCGCAGCCGCTTGCCCTTCTCCGTCGCCTGGTCGTTCAGCTCCTGCTGGAAGGCGCGCATCCGGTCGAGCAGCGCCGGGTCGTGCGCGGCGAGGATCCGGGCCGCGAGCAGGCCCGCGTTGCGGGCGCCGCCGACGGAGACCGTGGCGACCGGCACGCCGGCCGGCATCTGCACGATGGAGAGCAGCGAGTCCATGCCGTCGAGGTACTTCAGCGGCACGGGCACGCCGATCACGGGCAGCGGGGTGACGGAGGCGAGCATGCCGGGCAGGTGGGCGGCGCCGCCCGCGCCCGCGACGATCGCCTTCAGACCGCGGCCGGCCGCCTCCTCGCCGTACGCGATCATCTCGCGCGGCATCCGGTGCGCGGAGACGACGCCGACCTCGTACGGGATCTCGAACTCGTCCAGGGCCTGGGCGGCGGCCTCCATGACGGGCCAGTCGGAGTCCGAACCCATGACGATGCCGACGACGGGGCTGGTGCTCATTCGGTGATCGTCCCTCGCAGGTAGCCGGCGGCGTGGCGGGCGCGCTCCAGCACGTCGTCCAGGTCGTCGCCGTAGGTGTTGACGTGGCCCACCTTGCGTCCGGGCTTCACGTCCTTGCCGTACATGTGGATCTTGAGCTGCGGGTCCCTGGCCATGCAGTGCAGGTACGCGGAGTACATGTCCGGGTAGTCGCCGCCCAGGACGTTGCACATCACGGTCCACCGCGCGCGCGGGCGCGGGTCGCCGAGGGGGAGGTCGAGGACCGCCCGGACGTGGTTGGCGAACTGCGAGGTGATCGCGCCGTCCTGGGTCCAGTGGCCGGAGTTGTGCGGGCGCATCGCCAGCTCGTTGACCAGGATGCGGCCGTCCGCGGTCTCGAACAGCTCCACGGCGAGGTGGCCGACGACGCCCAGCTCCCGGGCGATCCGCAGCGCCAGCTCCTGGGCCTGCCCGGAGAGCTCCTCGGACAGGTCGGGGGCGGGCGCGATCACGGTGTCGCAGACGCCGTCGACCTGGCGGGACTCGACGACCGGGTAGGCGACGGCCTGGCCGTGCGGGGAGCGGACGATGTTCGCCGCCAGCTCGCGCGTGAAGTCGACCTTCTCCTCCGCGAGGACCGGGACGCCGGCCAGGAAGGGGTCGCGGGCGTCCTCGGGCGAACGCACGAACCAGACGCCCTTGCCGTCGTAGCCGCCGCGCACGGTCTTGAGGATGATCGGGAAGCCCCCGACCTCGGCCGCGAAGGCCTCCGCGTCCGCCGGGTCCGCGACGATGCGGTGGCGCGGGCTCGGCGCGCCGATCGCGTCGAGCCGGGCGCGCATCACCCCCTTGTCCTGCGCGTGCACCAGCGCGTCGGGTCCCGGGCGGACGGGGATGCCGTCCGCCTCCAGGGCCCGCAGGTGCTCGGTGGGGACGTGCTCGTGATCGAAGGTGATCACGTCGCATCCGCGCGCGAAGTCACGCAGCGTGTCCAGGTCGCGGTAGTCGCCGATGACGACCTCGCTCACCACCTGGGCCGCGGAGTCCTGCGGAGTGTCACTGAGGAGCTTGAACTTGATGCCGAGGGGGATGCCCGCCTCGTGGGTCATACGGGCGAGCTGACCGCCACCGACCATGCCGACTACCGGAAACGTCACCCTCTTAGGGTATCCGCACCATCGGGGAACACTCGTCCGGCTGTGTCTTGGCACAAGCGTCGGCCCGGAAACCGGGGGAAGAAGCGCCGGGAGGGCCCGGTGGCGAGGGCGAGGTTCGGCCACGGTTCGCGCGGTACCCCGGCATGTGCCAGGGGCCCTGGTTAGCATGGACTGGATGACGTCACCCGGGCGTCACCCGGACGGACGGGACAGAGCCATCACCATGAGTGAACCCGGCGCGCTGCGCACGCGACTCGACCGGCTCTTCCGCGAGCTCGCGAAGTTCGGGGCCGTGGGCGCCGTGGGGGTCCTGGTCGACCTCGGGGTGTTCAACCTCGTGCGCCACTTCACGGACCTCCCCGTCGTGCGGGCGAGCGTCGTCGCCACCGTGGTGGCCATCGCGTTCAACTACGTCGGCTTCCGGTACTTCACCTACCGGGACCGCGACAAGAGTAGGCGCACCAAGGAGATGTCCCTCTTCCTGGTCTTCAGCCTGATCGGCCTGGTGATCCAGAACGGCCTGCTCTACACGGCGACGTACGGCTTCGGCTGGGACGGCCCGCTGGCGAGCAACTTCTTCAAGTTCTTCGGGATCGGGATCGCGACCCTGTTCCGCTTCTGGTCGTACCGCACCTGGGTCTTCCGCGCCCTGCCGGCGAAGGAGGCCGTGCAGACCGCCGAATCGTTCCTGGAGCAGGCGCCGCGGCAGGCGGCCCGCCGCCAGCCCGACCGGGTCTGACCGGGCTTTTCAGCGTACGGGGCGGTCCGACGGCCGGTCCGGGACGCTCCTGCCCTCGCGGCCGAGGAAGAGCGCGAAGACCGGCGGCTGCTGCTGGAGGAGCTCCAGGCGCCCGCCGTCCGCCTCCGCGAGGTCGCGGGCGACCGCCAGGCCGATGCCGGTGGAGCTGCGGCCGCTGACGGCCCGCTCGAAGATCCGCGCGCCGAGGTCGGCCGGGACGCCCGGCCCCTCGTCGGTGACCTCGATCACCGACTGGTTGCCGGTGACCCGGGTCCGCAGGGCGACCGTGCCGCCGCCGTGCATGAGCGAGTTCTCGATCAGGGCGGCGAGGACCTGGGCGACCGCGCCCGGGGTGCCCACGGCCCGCATCCCGTGCTTGCCGGAGTGCACGATGGCCCGCCCCGCGCTGCGGTAGGCCGGCCGCCACTCCTCGATCTGCTGCTTGACGACCTCGTCCAGGTCGAAGGCGACGGCGGAGCCGGTGCGGGGGTCGCGGGAGTTGGTGAGGAGCCGCTGCACGACGTCGGTGAGCCGCTCGACCTGGGTGAGGGCGATCGTCGCCTCCTCCTTGACCGTGTCCAGGTCGTCGGCGAGGGCGACCTCCTCCAGGCGCATGGAGAGCGCGGTGAGGGGCGTGCGGAGCTGGTGGGAGGCGTCGGCGGCGAGCCGGCGCTCGGCGGTGAGCATCCGGGCGATCCGCTCGGCGGAGGCGTCGAGGACGTCCGCGACCCGGTCCAGCTCGGGCACCCCGTACCGCTTGTGCCGGGGGCGCGGGTCGCCGGAGCCCAGGCGTTCGGCGGTCTCGGCGAGGTCGGTGAGCGGGGAGGCGAGCCGGTTGGCCTGCCGTACGGCGAGGAGGACGGCGGCGACGACGGCGAGCAGGGCCACCGCGCCGATGATCAGGAGGGTGCGGCCGACCTCGGCGGTGACGGTCGAGCGGGACTCCTCGACGATCACGGTCTCGCCGCGCTCGCCCTCGGCGGTGCCGCGGATGACCTCGCCCCCGGGCCGCTCCCCGATCGAGATCGGGTCGCGGCCGGGGATGAGGATCTGCGCGTACCGCTTGGCGCCGCTCTGCTCGGCGAGGATGTCCGGGTTGACCGGCTCGCCGCCGATGAGCCGGCTGTCGACGATGGAGACGATCCGCAGCGCCTCCGAGTCCACGCTCTCCTGGGCGCTGCCGGCGATCGTGCGGGTCTCGACGATGACGAGGGAGACGCCGAAGACGGCGATGACGACGAGCACCACGGCGAGCGTGGAGTTGATCAGACGGCGGCGCACGGAGTCTCTTTCGCTGGGGGTCAGCTCTTCTCGAAGCGGAAGCCGACGCCGCGCACGGTGGCGATGTAGCGCGGGTTCGCCGCGTCGTCGCCGAGCTTCTTGCGCAGCCACGAGATGTGCATGTCGAGGGTCTTGGTGGAGGACCACCAGGTGGTGTCCCAGACCTCGCGCATGAGCTGGTCGCGGGTGACGACCCGGCCGGCGTCCCGGACCAGGACCCGGAGCAGGTCGAACTCCTTGGCGGTGAGCTGGAGCTCCTCGTCGCCCATCCAGGCGCGGTGCGACTCGACGTCGATGCGCACGCCGTGGGTGGAGGGGGCGGCGACGGGCTCGGTGGCGCCGCGCCGGAGCAGGGCCCGGACCCGGGCGAGGAGCTCGGCGAGCCGGAAGGGCTTGGTGACGTAGTCGTCGGCGCCCGCGTCGAGCCCGACGACGGTGTCGACCTCGTCGGCGCGTGCGGTGAGCACCAGGATGGGGACCGCGTGCCCCTCGGCGCGCAGCCGCCGGGCGACCTCCAGGCCGTCCATGCCGGGGAGGCCCAGGTCGAGCACGACCAGGTCGACGCCGCCCTGGAGGCCGGTGTCGAGGGCGGCGGGACCGTCCTCGCGGACCTCGACCTCGTACCCCTCCCTCCGCAGGGCGCGGGCCAGCGGTTCCGAGATGGACGCGTCGTCCTCGGCGAGCAGTACACGGGTCATGGGGTGATGGTAGTCCGCACGGCCCCCGGCCCGGGGTGCGATCCGCCGGGCCCGGGTGGGCCCTGCGGATCATGTGGGCATCTTGTGTGTGACCTTCGAATGACGCTGTACGGTTGCACTTCTGCCTGTGATCCATGTCTCAAGTCCTTCCATATCCGGCACTGTCGTGTCGTATGGTGGCGAGACGTCTGTAGCGGCATTCGGGGACCTTTGACCGGCTTGATGGGTCGGGGTCCTCTTTTCTGCGTGAGGTGGGCCCAGCCGGCCTCGACGACGGCGAATGACCTGTGGGCCGGGTCCCGGGACGCGAAGACGCGCTCGCGGGGCGTGGATCCCGGCGGAGTTCCACGATTCCGCCGGTGCCGGCTCCCCCACCGGGCGCACCCCGCTCACAAAGCGAGCGTCCCGACAGAGCAAGGATCGACATGGCGTCCAGCCTGACGACGGCTTCGACCGGGGCCCCCCGGTACCAGAAGACGTTCCTCGGCCACCCCCGGGGCCTGACCACCCTCTTCTTCACCGAGATGTGGGAGCGCTTCTCCTACTACGGCATGAGGGCCCTGCTGGTCTACTACCTGGTCTCCGGCGGCACCGAAGCCGCCGTGGGCGCCCAGGGCGGCGGCCTGGCGATGAAGGCGGCCACGGCCACGGCCATCTACTCGGTCTACGTGTCGATGGTCTACCTCATGGCCATGCCGGGCGGCTGGTTCGGCGACCGCGTGTGGGGCGCCCGCAAGACCGTCACCATCGCCGGTTTCGTGATCATCGCCGGTCACGTCCTGCTGGCCGTTCCCGGTCAGGCGATGTTCTTCCTCGGCCTCGCGTTCGTCGCGGTCGGCTCCGGTCTGCTGAAGGCCAACATCTCGACGATGGTGGGCCACCTCTACGACGGTCCCGAGGACCCGCGCCGTGACGGCGGCTTCACGCTGTTCTACATCGGCATCAACCTCGGCGCCTTCGTCGCCCCGTTCGTCATCGGCACGATCGGCAAGGAAGTCAACTGGCACATCGGCTTCGCGCTCGCCGCGGTCGGCATGGCGCTGGGCCTAGCCGTCTTCCTGGGCTTCGGCAAGAGCCTGAACCCGAAGAGCAGCGAGGTCCCGAACCCGCTCTCCGCCGAGGAGCGCAAGGCGATCGTCACCAAGGTCGCCCTGGTGACCGTCCTCGTCGCCGTCTTCTACGGCGTCGTCGTGGGCCTCGACCTGTTCACCCTGAACTGGGCCCTGATCCCGCTCACCGTCGCCGGTCTGGCCATCCCGGTCACCGTCCTCGCCCGCATCAAGCGCGACAAGGACCTCAGCGCGACCGAGCAGTCGAAGATGAACGGCTACATCTGGTTCTTCGTCGCCGCCGCCATCTTCTGGATGATCTACGACCAGGGCGGCTCGACCCTGTCGCTGTTCGCGGACGACAAGACCGCCGACAAGATCTTCGGCCTGGGCTTCTCCGCCACCTGGTACCAGTCCCTGAACCCGCTGTTCGTCATGACGCTGGCCCCGGTCTTCGCCTGGCTGTGGCTGTGGCTGGCCCGCAGGAACCAGGAGCCGAGCACCGTCGTGAAGTTCGCGATGGGCCTCGTCCTGGTCGGCGCGTCCTTCTTCGTCTTCGTCGTCCCGATGGGCATGGCGGGCGACGGCACCATGGTCTCCCCGATGTGGCTCGTCTCGATCTACATGATCCAGACCATCGGCGAGCTGTGCCTCTCCCCGGTCGGCCTCTCCGTCACCACGAAGATGGCGCCGCAGAAGTACGCCTCCCAGATGATGGGCGTGTGGTTCCTCGCCGTCACCGCCGGTGACTGCACCACGGGTCTGCTCTCCATCGCGGGCGTCGACCTCAACGGCACGGGCATCATCGCCATGCAGGCGTCCCTCGCCGTCCTGGCCGGCATCGCGGTCTTCATGTACCGCAAGAAGGTCCAGAGCCTCATGGGCAACGTCCACTGACGTCGCCCCGCCGCTCACGCAGGAGGCCGCCGCACCGGATCGGTGCGGCGGCCTCCGCCGTTTTCACGGGCCCGGGTGGACCCGGTCTCAGTCGACGGGCGCCGAGAGCTCCGCCCAGACCGTCTTGCCGAGGGCCCCGGGCGTGCGGTCGATGCCCCAGTCGCGGCAGAGGCGCTGGACGATGAACATGCCGTGGCCGCCGGGGCGCCCGGCGCGGTGCGGGGTGCGCGGGGCGGGCTGGCCCGCGCCGCGGTCGGTGACTTCGAGGCGCAGCACCTTGGGCAGCCGCAGGACGCGCAGGCTCTCGGCCCCGTCGGCGTGCAGGCAGGCGTTGGTGACCAGCTCGGAGACGACCAGGAGGACGTCCTCGGCGGCAGCCCTGCGGTCGGCGGTGTCGGCGGGCAGCCAGCCCCACTCGTGGAGCGCCGTCCGCGTGAAGTCGCGGGCGAGCGGCACCGTGCCGCTGGTCTCGCCGAGGGCGAGCGTACGGACGTCGGAAGCTTGGTCCATCAGCGCTTCACCTCACCGATCGACGGGACTGGGGCGGGACGTGCGGGTCGTGCGGGACCGGGGCGGGAACCGGGCCCCGGGGTCCGGCTGCCCGGTCCGGCCGTGCTCATTCGGGGAGTGCCGTCGCGAGCGTGTCGTGGACGGTGAAGACGGTGTCCGCCCCCGTGATGTGGAACACCCGGGCCACCGCGGGCCGCATGCCCACCAGGTGCACCGCGCCGCCGGCGGCGTCCGCCCGCAGCCGGGCGCCGAGCAGCACGTTGAGCCCGGTCGAGTCGCAGAACTCCAGACCGGAGCAGTCGACGACGAGCCGGGAGCGGCCCGCGTCCAGTGCCCCGTCCAGGGGTTCGCGCAGGAGTTCGGCGGTGTGATGGTCGAGTTCGCCCACCGGTGTGAGGAGTTCGCTCTCCCCCACGGCCCGCGTCTCGACCCGCAGCCGCGCGGGCAGTGCGCTGCCGATGTGTTCGCGGTCCATGGCCGTGCCTCTTCTCGCTCTCGCGGATGCCGACTGACGTCCTCGAACACTACAAGCGGAGCGCCCTTCGATGCACACGAGGTCCATCTCATAACGGGACAAACGGGATTAATGGCACTTGCAACCTTCGGGGTCGAGCAGGTAGGGCTAGAGAAACACCCGAAACGGCCGGCTTGGAGGCGCCGCAAACCGCTGCGAGAAGAACCCGAAGGAGACCCATGTCACCCCGGCTCGACGCCACGCGTACCCCCGACGCGCCGTCGGCAATCCTTTCCGTCGACCCCACCGCCCCCCTCACCGACGGGCTCGCCGACCGGCTGCTCGACCAGCCCCTCGACCGGATCGGCCCGGTCGACGCGCGCGCCCTGTCGAAGGACCTCTTCGCCCGCCTCGCGGAGCTGGAGGAGGGCACCCACGACCACGCGTACGTCCGCAACACCCTCGTCGAACTCAACCTCGCCCTCGTCCGCTTCGCCGCCGCCCGGTTCGGCACCCGCAGCGAACCGATGGAGGACATCGTCCAGGTCGGCACCATCGGCCTCATCAAGGCCATCGACCGCTTCGAGCTCTCCCGCGGGGTCGAGTTCCCCACCTTCGCGATGCCGACCATCATCGGCGAGATCAAGCGCTTCTTCCGCGACACCTCCTGGTCCGTGCACGTACCCCGCCGCCTCCAGGAGCTCCGCCTCGACCTCGCCCGGGCCACGGACGACCTCTCCCAGCGCCTGGACCGCTCCCCCACCGTCGCCGAGCTCGCCGGGGAACTCGGCATCGCGCCGGAGGAGGTCGTCGAGGGCATGACCGCGAGCAACGCGTACACCGCCAGCTCGCTCGACGCCCAGCCCACCGAGGAGGACGGCGGAGGCGGCGAGGCCGCGCTCGCCGACCGGCTCGGCTACGAGGACCGCGCCATCACCGGCATCGAGTACATCGCCTCCCTCAAGCCGATGATCGCCTCGCTGCCCTCCCGCGAGCGGCAGATCCTCTCCCTGCGCTTCGTCTCCGGCCTGACCCAGTCGGAGATCGGCGAGGAGCTCGGCATCTCCCAGATGCACGTCTCCCGCCTCCTCGCCCGCACCCTCACCCGGCTGCGCCAGGGCCTCACTCTGGAGGAATGACCTCCGGCCCCCGCCCCGGGCCGCCACAATGGCCGCAGCCGTGAAGTCGGCCGCGGAAAGGGCCCGTTCACGGTCCGCGGACCGTGAACGGGCCCGTGGCCCGCGGCCGGGCCGCCGGGGCGCCGCGCCCGCCGGGCCCGGCCCCCTCGCGCCCGGGGGGTCCCGGGGGGCA
>NZ_JBFBJO010000009.1:12586-294925 GCF_040702165.1 Streptomyces sp. NPDC086147
GCGCGCCCCCCCCCGCCATCCCGAGGGGGGGGTCGCTCCCGCCCGCGGGGCCAAGGGGCCCCGGCGGCGCCCCCCCCCCGCCCCCCGCCCCCCCCCCCCGCGGCCGGGCCGCGTGGTCGACGCGCCGTCCGGACCGGGCCACGTCGAGCCCGGGGATTCCAGGGGGGAATCGCATGGTTTCCGCGTACGCGGAACTGGAAGGGCGGATGCGCGACCGGCTCGGGGGCAGGGAGTGCCTCTATCTGCCGTCGTGCCGCCTCGGTCTCCACCTCGCGCTGCGCCACTGGTGCGCCCCCGGCGGCCGGGTGCTGATGTCGCCGGTCAACGACGACGTCATCCTCTTCGTCGTGCTCGCCGCCGGCCTCCGCCCGGTGCAGGCGCCGCTCGACCCGCGCGACGGCTCCCTCGACGCGGCGGCCGTCCCCGGCTCCGTCTGGAGCGGCCTGTCCGCCGTCCTCACGACCAATCTGTACGGGAACCCCGACCCGGCACCGGAGCTGCGGGAGCGCTGCGACCGGCTCGGCGTCCCGCTGATCGAGGACGCGGCCCACGCGATCGGCTCCACCGTCGGCGGACGCCCGGTCGGCACGTACGGCGAGGCGTCCGTCTTCAGCCTCTCCCAGCACGCCCGCGCCGGGACCGGCGGCTTCCTCGCGCTCGCCGGCCCGGCCCTGCGCGACGAACCGGCCGCCGCCCGCGACGCGCTGCTCCACCCGGCCCGCACCACCGCCGAACTCGCCCACCTGGCACGGCCGTACGCGGAGGCCGCCGTGCGCGGACTGCGCCTGACCGGGGCCGCCCGCGCCGCGCTGCGGGCGCTCGGCCGGGAGGAGCGGGAGGGGATACGGATGGCGCTCCGCCCCGGCACCCTGGAACGGGCCCTCCCGGCCGCGCCCGCGCTCGACCCCTTCCACTCCTGGATCCGCGTCGACCTGCACGACCACCGGCTCCGGCCGGGCGCCGCCCGGCTCCGCCGCACCGGCCGCCGGCTGGCCCGGCTCGACGCCGTCCTCGACGCCCACCGGGCGGGCACCGCCCGGCTCCTGGCCAGCGAGTACGGCTCCGGCGGCGAGGCCCGGCCCCTCTTCCGGGTGCCGCTGCTCGTCGAGGACCGGGACGCGGCCGTCGCCGCCCTCGCCCGGCGCAGGATCACCACCGGCTACCTCTACGACCCGCCGCTCGACGCCTACGCGGGCGCGCGCTTCACCGACCCCTCCCCCGCGCCGGAGCGGGCCGCCTGGTTCGCCCGGCACGCCCTGCCCGTCGACCCGCGCCGCGCCGGCGCCGCCCTCGCCGCCCTGCGGGCCGCCGGGGTGCGGCCCGCGCACCCGTCGGCGGTCCCCGGCGGCGCCCGGTGACCGGGGCCGGACCGCCCCGGGGCGCCGCCCCGGACGCCCCCGGGCGGCCCGGCGCCCCCGGGACGAAGGGCGGCGACGGCGGCTCCCGCGGCGAGGACTCGCTCTTCCGCAACGCCTACGCCCTCATGCTCTCCACCGGCGTCTCCGCCGCCCTCGGCCTCGGCTTCTGGCTGATCGCCGCCCGTCACTACACCGAGGAGGCCGTCGGACAGGGCTCCGCCGCCATCGCCGCCCAGCGGATGCTCGCCTCCGTCACCGCCACCACCCTCTCCGGCGCGGTCGTCCGCTACGTCCCCCGGGCCGGCCGCGCCACCGGCCCGCTCGTCGCCCGCCTCTACCTGCTCAGCACGGTCGTGGTGGCCGCCGCCTCCGGGATCTTCCTGCTCACCCTGGACCTGTGGGGGCCCTCGTACGCCCCGCTCGGCACCCTCTCCGCCGGCCTCTTCTTCGTCCTGTCCTCCGTCGGCTGGGCGCTGCTCACCCTCCAGGACGGGGTCCTCACCGGTCTGCGGAAGGCCTTCTGGGTGCCGGTGGGCAACGCCGTCTTCTCCCTCGGCAAGCTGGTCCTGCTCGTCCTCCTCGCCGCCGCCCTGCCCGTCCTGGGCGTCTTCGTCTCCTGGGCGGCGGCGATCGCGCTCTCCACGGTCCCGCTGGCCTGGCTGGTCTTCCGCCGGCTCATCCCGCAGCAGGTCCGCGCCGACCGGGACCGCGAAACCCCCGCGTACCGCGAGATCGGGCGGTTCGTCGCCGGGGACGCGGCCGGCGCCTTCTTCAGCCTGGCCATGATCAGCCTGCTGCCGGTCATGGTCGCGGTCCGCTTCGACGCCGCGCACAACGCCTTCTTCTACACGGCGTACACCGTCGACGGCACCATGGAGTTCATGGCCATCAACATGGCCTCCCCGCTCACCGCGCACGCCTCGCACAGCCCCGAGTCCCTCGCCGAGGGCGTCCGGGGCGCGCTGCGCCGGATGGTGCTGCTGCTCGTCCCGGTCGTCCTCGTCCTGGTCCTCTTCGCGCCGCTGGTCCTCACCCCCTTCGGCCGGGGCTACACCGACCACGGCTCCACGGTGCTGCGGCTGCTCGCCGCCGGGGCGCTCCCCCGGGTCGTGGTGGAGCTGTACATCGGCGTCCTGCGCGTCCAGGGCCGCACCGGCGTGCTCGCCGCCGTCCAGGCCGGCATGTGCGTCCTGGTCCTGGGCGGCGCGGCCGTGCTGCTCGGCCCGTACGGCATCAGCGGGGCCGGCTGGGCGGTCCTCGGCGGGATGACGGTGACGGCCGCGGCGTGCGCGCCGGGGCTGCGGGCCGTCCTGAAGGGGCGGGAGCCGGGGGCGCCCGCCGCCCCCGACGACGACGGGTACGGCACCGACTGGGCGCGGCGGAGGGCCCGTTCACGCGCCACGGCCGCCCGGGACGCGGTGACGCCCGCGTACGGCGTCCCCGTGGACGCGGTGACGCCCGCGTACGGCACCTCCGTGGACGCGCCACGGCCGCGCGCCCCCGCCCCCGGGCCCTTCTCGTACGGGAAGAACCCGACGGGCTCGTCCCCCTCCCACCAGACGGCGACCCGGGCGCGGGGCCGCACCTCGGCGACCGCGCGCGTGAACTCCGGTTCCATGAAGGGATTGGCGGGCGCGCCGGACGTGGCGCGCAGCTCCCGCCAGGCCCCGATCTCGCGCGCGCTCAACTCCCCCGGCCTCACGACCCGCATGCGGACAGCGCTCACCCTGCCGACCCCCCGGTCTCTCTCCCCCCCCCGAGTCCTGCCAGGACAGGACGGTACCGGCCCGCAACGCCCGGAGACAGGGACACCCGGTCTTTCCGTGACTGACCCGCGAAGACGGGGACACGGCGAAGTGCCCTACTCAGAAAGGGACTTCTCGCCCACCGCCCCGAAAAACCCGTGGTCACGGCGACAGACCCGTCGCTACCGTTGAGCTCCCCTTTCCCTGAAGAAGGCGACGCCATGACCACCCCCCGCCCGACGACGACCCTCTGGCGCCCCACGGGCCCCGTGGAGCTGGACCTCGTCCGGGAGTCGGGCTGGCGCGCCTGGCCGCCGCGGCTTCCGGAGCAGCCGATCTTCTATCCGGTGATGAACGAGGACTACGCGATCCGGATCGCCCGCGACTGGAACGTCAAGCACGACGGCGCGGGCTTCGTCACGCGCTTCGAGGTCGACACGGAGTTCCTGGGCAGGTACCCGGTCCAGCAGGCGGGCGGGCGGACGATCCTGGAGCTGTGGGTGCCGGCGGGGGAGCTGGAGGAGTTCAACGCGCATATCGTGGGGGAGATCCAGGTGGTCCACGAGTTCCGCTGAAAGCCGTCGATCGCCGTTTCCCGTGCCGAGGAGTACCCGATGAGCGTGCGCCGCGTCGTCCCCAACCTCCGTACGGAATCCCCGGAGGAGAACAGGGACTTCTACGGTCTCCTCGGCTTCGAGCAGGTCATGGACCACGGCTGGATCGCGACCCTGGCCTCGCCGGCCGTCCCCGCCGCCCAGGTCAGCCTGATGGGCGCGGACCTGACCGCCCCGGTCACCCCGGACCTGAGCGTGGAGGTGGAGGACGTGGACGCGGTGTACGCGGCGGTGCGGGCGGCGGGCGCGGAGGTCGTGCACCCGCTGACGGACGAGGACTGGGGCGTGCGGCGCTTCTTCGTGCGGGACCCGGACGGCCGGGTCGTCAACGTGCTCGGCCACCGGGCCTGAGAGGAGCCGTCGCCATGCGCTGGAAGGTCCACGGGGAGCGTCCGCTCCACGAGTACCCCTGGGTGAACCTGTGGCTCGCCGACGTCGAGCGGCCCGACGGGCAGCGGGACGAGTACTACGTGGTCAAGCTCCGCGATCTCGCCGTCGCGGCCGTCGTCAACGACCGGCGCGAGGTCCTGATGATGTGGCGCCACCGCTTCGTCACCGACGTGTGGGCCTGGGAACTGCCGATGGGCCTGGTCGAGGACGGCGAGACCCCGGCGGAGGCGGCGGCCCGCGAGGTCCTGGAGGAGACGGGCTGGCGCCCCGGCCCCCTCACCCCGCTGATCTACTCGGAACCCGCCAACGGCATCACCGACGCCCGGCACCACGTCTTCCGGGCCGCAGGCGCCGTGCACGAGGGCCCGCCGACCGAGCTCAACGAGTCGGACCGGATCGAGTGGATCCCCCTCGCGGACGTCCGGGGCATGATCGCCCGTCGCGAGATCGTGAGCGGCGCGACCCTGGTGGGACTGTTGCAGCTGTTGCTGGACGAGCCGCCCGGCACGGCGGGCGGCTGAGGCGCCGCGCCGTCACCAGCCGAGCTGCGGCTCGCCCAGCACCTCGCCGCCGATGTACGAGGCGAGCTTCCGGGCCCGGGACAGGTCGCCGAACTTGCTCACGTGGACGAAGACGGTGTGGTATTCGGCCCACCGGCCCCACTGGGCGTCCTCGCCGTGGAACACGACCTGGACGCCGTCGTACTTCGCCGACGGGGACCGGTCCGATTCCGGGTCGTCCGGCCACAGGCCGTGCCAGTCGACGGCGGCCGTGCCCCGGCCGAGAACCCTGACGAAGCGATCCTCCACGCTCCCGGTCGGCGCGTCCTCAAAGAGGTCCAGCGGAAGGTGCGGCTCCAACGTGGCGTCGTCCGTCGCGTCGACGTCCAGGTCGAACCAGACGTCCTCTCCGTCCGGCCCGGTGCGCCGGTTCACGTAGTCGTACCTCGCCCCGGGCAGGACCTCCGCCATGGCCCGAAGCTCCGCGACCGTCCGCAGCTCGGCGAAGAGCCCGACCTCGTCGTCCCTCTCCTCCAGCAACCCGCACAGACGCTCGGCCCGCGCGTACGCCGTCGCCGCGTCAGTGGTCCGGAAGACCGCGTACGCCCTCGAATCACCCATGCCCGGAACGGTCACACGCCCGGGCGGGCGCCCGCCACCGCGTTTCGCGCGACCGGTTCGTCAGCTCAGCGACTTCTCGACGGCCTCGAAGACGTCGGCGTCCGTCTCCTGCTGCCAGACGGGCAGCTCGGGCCAGTCGGCCACGTATCCGGGCTTCGGGTCCTCGAAGTGCTTGTACATCTGCGCCGTCCAGCACGTCGCGACGAAGCGGCCCTTCTGCTCGCGGGACAGCCGGGCCGTCGTACCGCCGCTGATCTCGACGAACTGCCGCACCTGCTCGTACACGGCACCCGCCGCCTCGCGCTCCCACTGCGGGGTGTCGTCCCACGGCGTGACGTAACCGGCCTTCGGCTCGCCGGGGAAGTGCCGGCGCACTCCCGCGATCCAGGTTTCCCGGAACAGTCGTGCACCCTCGGTCTGCGTCATGCCTACCCCTCTCGTCACGGCGTGCTCAGAGCGGCGATCTCGCTCCCCAGGTCCGCCACGCGGTGGTCGCGGCTCAAGGGACCGAACTCGTCGCACAGGGAGCGGAGTCTACGAGCGACACGAGCCCGTCAAGGTGATCGACAAGATCGTGTGACGAGCTCGGGGCATTCGCGTCGCTTCGGGATCGGGATCGGGATCGGGCCGACGATCGCATGATCGGAAAGGTGGTCCCAGGAGTCGGCTCGGGGACGTAATGGTGATCGCGGCGGACGAGGTCAGGAGCCGATCCACAGGGAGGTGGGCCCGCAGTGATGCGGCTCCGGGGAGCACCTGAGTCCGCCGCGCGGTACCGGCTTCGGTCAGTCGGTCGTGCTGGACGCACGGTCGAGTTCCGTGCGCAGGGCCGCGTTCTCCTCCTCAAGGACGGCGATCCGCTTGCGGGCGAAGTAGAGCTCCATGACGGCGTCGTGGAACTCCGAGACGAGTTGCTCGGGTGTCAGTTGCATGGTGTGTTCCGTGGGGTGACCGTTCAGGCGGACGCGATCTGGGTGACGGTGCCGGCGGATCCGCGCCAGTAGAGGGCGCCGTCCTTGGCGTAGAGGGCGCCGCCGCCCTTGGAGTCGATGCCGGTGGGGACGGTGGCGGCGTTGCCGACGCGGACGGTGCCCTCGACGAGGAGGCCGGCCGGGGTGGTGGGCCGCTGCACGATGTGGACCTGGGCGTAGGGGGTCGCGCCGCGTTCGATGCCGATGCCGATGCGGCCGCTGCCCTTGACGGCGAGGTCCTCCACACCGGGGTTGTTGCGCAGGGTGATGAGGTTGCCGGTGGTCGGGCCCTCGGTGGCGGTGAGGAAGATGCCCTGGCTGGCGGTGCCGGCGGTCTTCAGGTCGATGGAGATCGCGGAGGCGCCCGTGTCGGTGCCGTCGGGGCGGCCCACGTGGCTGATCTTCAGGGTGCCGCGGTCGACCTCACGGCCGGTCAGGTAGACCGCCGAGGTCTGCGGGTTGTCGGAGACTATGTTCAGGGCCACCCCGGAGCCCGACGTACCGGCCTGGTAGACCGTCAGGGCGTGCTCGGTCGTCGAGGTGGTCTTGAGGAAGGCCGCGTTCGCCGTCCCATCGGCGCGGAAGTTCTTGGCGACGACCGGCCCGTCGAACACGGTCGGGTCCCCCGGCGCCGCCTCCGGAGCGGCGGCCGCGGTGCCGGCCGCCGCCAGCGTCACGGCTCCCGCGGTGAAGCCGCCGAGGAAAATCCTGCGTCCCACAGTCATGGTGTCTCCTTGTTCTGGAAGCGGAAGCGTATTTCACGCCAGAACTCACCCTGCGCACAAGTGTGGTCAGGCGATTTTCGCTGGTCGTTCCGCCCCCACGTGCCCGCTTCGGTGGCGGTGACGACGGTGTGGTGGGGGCGGACCGTTCCGGGCCGTCAGCTGCCGTCGATGAGGCGTTCCGCGAACTCGGGTGAGAAGTCACCGGCCTTGTACTGGGGGCCGTCCACCGGGCAGCGCGCGTCGTCGAGGTGCCGGCCGTCGGAGTCGCCGGGGTTCTTGATCCACAGGTAGTACGCGGCGCCGCCCTCACCGACTCGGGATGCCGGGCCCAGCTTGCGCAGCGGCGGGTTGCAGAAGCCGACCTGTCCGCTGGTCTCGTTCCCGGGGACCCTGTAGGCGCCGTTGCCGTTGCGGGAGGTGTCCACGACCCAGGTGGTGTCGACGCCCAGTCGCTCCTTGACCCGTGCGGCGAGTCGGCGGCCGTAGTCGTTGGAGATGTCGGTGGAGTGGTAGTTGGCCACGTTCACCGCCACGCCGTCGGCCAGGTAGATCCCGGAACGGCCCAGCAGGTCGGCCATGTCGCTCAGGCCGATGCCCTGGTCCGCCGGGTTGTCCTCGCGCCGCGCGCCCAGCGTCCACGTCGCGTTGCCGGCGTCGATGTACGTCTTGACGTGCGGGCCCTGCGCGTCGAGGTGCTGGTTGGCGTACCAGAGCATGTCGAAGCGGGCCTCGCGCCCCTGCGGGGTGAGGCAGTTCTGCTCCACGTCGGCCTGGGCCACGGCGTCCGGTTCCAGGACGACGAGCGCCGGCCGCTTGGCGATGCCGGCGACGAAGCCGTTGATCCAGGCCTTGTACGCGTCCACGTCCTTCGCGCCGCCGCCGGAGGCGCCGCCGCAGTCACGGCCCGGGATGTTGTAGGCGACGAGCGTCGGCAGCTGTCCGGCGGCCGTGGATCTGGTGACGTAGTCGTCGACGGCCGTCTTTATGTCCGTGTTCCAGCCACCGAACCACTTGACGGTCGTCCGGTCGGCCACCTGGCTGCCGATCCTGGCGGCACGGGCGTCGACGGGGTGGGGCGCGGAGTGGGCGTCCACCCACCTGCGCGCGTTGGAGTCGGGATCGACGAAGAAGCCCTCGCGCGCCGTCGACGTCGTCAGCGAGACGTTGTCGAGGGTGATGTCGGTCCGTACGGGCTGGCCGCCCACCTG
Organism: Streptomyces sp. NPDC086147; assembly: GCF_040702165.1. NCBI lineage: Bacteria > Bacillati > Actinomycetota > Actinomycetes > Kitasatosporales > Streptomycetaceae > Streptomyces > Streptomyces sp. NPDC086147. The sequence goes on from NZ_JBFBJO010000009.1 coordinate 20,719, forward strand.
GAAGTCGATGTGGCCGTCGTCCGAGGCCAACGAGGAGGTGAAGGTCCAGCTGAAGCGCTGGGTGGTGGTGGTCAGGTCGAGGGTGTTCGCCAGGGTTTCCGGATACGGGTCGGTGCCCAGCTGAACGGTCGACTTGATCTTCGCGGCCGTGGACGCCCTGGCGTCGAAGGAGAGGGTGTACCGGGCGCCCCGGCGCAGCTTGATGTCGTTCTGGCCCACGACCGTGCGGTAGAGCTGGCCCACCTGGCTCGCGGGAGCCGGCTCGACCGTCGCCCGCAGCGCGCCACCGACGGAGTTCACCGACGCGCCGGGGGTTCCCCACCAGTGCTCGGTGGTCGTGGTGAAAGTACCGTTCTGGGCCAGCTCGCCGTATACGGCCTGCTCCGGGGCCGCCTGGGCCGTGGGGGTCGGAAGGGTGAGAAGACCTGCGGTGAGCGCCGACGCGGCGAGGGCGGCGAGGGGCAGGGAGAGACGTCTCATGCTCGACTTCCTTCGATGAGTCCCTTCCACCCGGTGCTGGAGGGTGGAAGGGGCTGTTCAGAGGGCGTGGTGACGAGGCAGGGCCCCTCGTCGTCGGCGTGCTGATCCCACTCGGCACATCAGCGATCGAAGGGGCCCTGAAGGTTTCCGCATCCTGCCATGCCCGACGTCCCGCGCGAGCTGGTCGAGCATGTTCCCCGGCTGCTCCACGAGCCCCGACGGGTGCGTAACACCCCTTGGCGCAGGCTCGGATGCTTCGGCGGACGCCGCTCACGCCGACGGCCTCGTGCACGAGGCCGTCGGCCGGAACACCCTTTCTGATCAGCGTGTTCTCCAACTCGCCGCATCGGGTGTGGAGTTCACCCCGGCATCCTGCGCCGCGACGGTTCTCGGACCGGACCCTCAGACCACCCGCACTCCGCTCCGCCACACCTCCGACACCAGCGGCACGCCCGGCCGGTAGGCCAGGTGGACGTGAGACGGGGCGTTGAGGAGGGTGAGGTCGGCCCGGGCGCCGGGGGTGAGGCGGCCGACGTCCGTGCGGCGGAGGGCCGCCGCGCCGCCGGCCGTGGCGGACCAGAGGGCCTCGTCGGGGGTCATGCGCATGTCCCGGACCGCCAGGGCGATGCAGAAGGGGACGGAGGAGGTGAAGGAGGAGCCGGGGTTGCAGTCCGTGGAGAGGGCCACCGTGACGCCCGCGTCCAGGAGGCGGCGGGCGTCCGGCCACTCGGCGCGGGTGGAGAACTCCGCGCCGGGGAGGAGCGTGGCGACCGTGTTGCCCGAGGCCAGCGCGTCCACGTCCGCGTCCGTCAGGTGCGTGCAGTGGTCCGCGCTCGCCGCGTCCAGTTCCACCGCCAGCTGGACGCCGGGGCCGTACGAGAGCTGGTTGGCGTGGACGCGGGGGTGGAGGCCCTTCGCCCTGCCCGCCGTGAGGATCGCGCGGGCCTGGTCGCCGTCGAAGGCGCCCTTCTCGCAGAAGACGTCCACCCAGCGGGCGTACGGGGCGCAGGCATCCAGCATCGGGCCGGTGACCAGGTCGACGTAGGCCGCCGGGTCGTCGGCGTGGTCGGGGGAGACGATGTGCGCGCCGAGGTACGTGACCTCGTCCGTGTGCCCGGCGGCGATGCGCAGCGAGCGGGCCTCGTCCTCGACCGTCAGGCCGTAGCCGGACTTGGTCTCGAAGGTGGTCGTGCCCTGGGCGAGGGCCTCGCGCAGGTAGTGGGCGACGTTCGCCGACAGGGCCTCGTCGCTCGCCGCGCGGGTCGCCGCCACCGTCGTGCGGATGCCGCCCGCCTTGTACGGCTGCCCCGACATGCGGGCGTTGAACTCGGCCGTGCGGTCGCCCGCGAAGACCAGGTGCGAGTGGGAGTCGACGAAGCCGGGGATCACGGCCCGGCCGCCCGCGTCGACCCGGTTGTCAGTGGTCGGTGCTTTGCTGGATTCACCGACCCAGACGACGCGGTCGCCTTCGACGACGACGGCCGCGTCCCGGATCAGACCCAGAGGACTTCCATCACCGAGGGAGGGATCGTTGGTGACCAGGCTCGCGATGTTGACGATGGCGGTGGCGGGCGTCGCCACGGCGCTGTTCGCGCTCGTGGGGGCGGAGGTCGCCGCCGCGCTGTTCCTCGCCTCGGGGCCGGTGTTCATGGTGGGGGGTGTCTCCTTCAGCCGCGCAGGGCGGCGATCGAGTCGGCGAGGGCCCGGGGCACGTCCGGTACGGACGAGTGGACCCCGTCCCGTACGACGTGACGACCGCCCACGACCGTGTGACGCACATCCGCTGCCGACGCTGCGAATACCGCCGTCTCGGCTGCCAGACGCGGTGCCGGTCCCGCTGTCCTGACGGAGTCCAGGGCGATCGTCGTGAAGTCGGCGAGGGCGCCCGGCGTCAGCTCGCCCGCCTCCTGCCAGCCGAGGGCCGCGTGGCCGTCCGCCGTCGCCGCGCGGAGCAGGGACGCGGCGGTCCAGTGGCCCCGGATGTGGGTGCGCAGGCGCTCGTTCAGCTCCATCGCCCGCGCCTCTTCGAGGATGTCGACGACCGCGTGGCTGTCGCTGCCCAGGGAGAGGGGGGAGCCGGCGCGCTGGAGGTCCACCGCCGGGCCGATGCCGTCCGCGAGGTCGCGTTCGGTCGTCGGGCACATGCAGGTGCCGGTGGAGGACGAGCCGATGAGGGCGATGTCGTCGGAGGTCAGGTGGGTGTTGTGGACGCCCGTCGTCCGGGGGCCGAGCACGCCGTGTTCGGAGAGGAGCCGCGTGGGGGTGAGGCCGTGGGCCGCCAGGCAGGCGTCGTTCTCGGCCGTCTGCTCCGAGAGGTGGACGTGGAGGGGCGCCTCCCGGCGCCGGGCCCAGTCGGCCACCGTGGCGAGCTGGTCCGCCGGGACCGCCCGTACGGAGTGGATCGCCGCCCCGATCCGTACGCCGTCCCGCTCCTTGAGCGCCGAGGCCCGCTCGGCCCAGGCGTCCGCCGTGCCGTCGGTGAAGCGGAGCTGGTGGTGTTCGGGGGCGGCGCCGAAGCCGGAGGAGAGGTAGGCGGTGTCGAGGAGGGTGATGCGGACGCCCGCCTCGGCGGCGGCCGCGATCAGGGCCTCGCCCATGGCGTTGGGGTCGGCGTACGGGGCGCCGCCGGGGGCGTGGTGGAGGTAGTGGAACTCGCCGACGGAGGTGATGCCGGCGAGCGCCATCTCCGCGTACACCGCGCGGGCGAGGGCGAAGTAGCTGTCGGGGGTGAGGCGCTGGGCGATCTTGTACATGGTGTCGCGCCAGGTCCAGAACGTGCCGGAGCCGACCTGGACCGTGCCGCGCAGGGCGCGGTGGAAGGCGTGCGAGTGGGCGTTGGCCAGGCCGGGGACCGTCAGGCCGCGCAGGACCTCCGCGCCCGGGGGCGGGGTCTCCACGTCCGTGCGGACCGAGGTGATCCGGCCGTCCGTGACCTCCAGGACGACGCCCGGCTCGACGGCGGGGTCGATCCAGGCGTGCTCCAGCCAGTACGCGGTCGTCAGCGGCACGCCAGCTCCTCCAGTACGTCGGCGAGTGCGCGGACCCCGGCCAGGCAGTCGTCCTCGGCCGCGAACTCGGCCGGGGAGTGCGAGACGCCCGTGGGGTTGCGCACGAACAGCATGGCGGTCGGGATCGATTCGGACAAAATACCCGCGTCGTGGCCCGCGCCCGTACCGAGGACCGGGACCTTGCCCGAGGGCCCCGTGGCGCCCGTGGCGCCGGTGGTCCGCGCGGCGGCGTCGCCCAGGATCCGGGACAGCTCGTCGCGCAGGGCGTGCGAGAAGTCCACGACCGGGGTGAAGGACTCGCGGACGACCGTGAGGTCGATGCCGTGCCGGTCGGCGTAGTCGCGGGCCGCCGTCTCGACGCCGGTGACGACCGCGTCCAGGGCGTCCTGGTCGGCGGCGCGCGCGTCGAGCCAGCCCCGGACGAGGGAGGGGATGGCGTTGACGCCGTTCGGCTCGACCGCGATCTTGCCGAAGGTGGCGACGGCGCCCGCGAGTTCGGCCTCGCGGCGGGCGGCGAGGACGGTCTCGGCGTAGGTGAGCATTGGGTCGCGGCGGTCGACGAGCCGGGTGGTGCCGGCGTGGTTGGCCTCGCCCGCGAAGTCGTACCGCCAGCGGCCGTGCGGCCAGATGGCGGAGGCGATGCCGACGGCGTCGCCGGACAGGTCCAGGGCCCGGCCCTGCTCGACGTGCAGTTCGACGAAGGCGCCGATGCGGGCGAGCCGTTCGGGGTCGGGGCCGATGGCGTCGGGGTCGTACCCGGCGGCCTCCATGGCCTGCGGGAGGCTGATCCCGTCGCCGTCGCGCAGCTCGTACGCCTGCTCCTTCGTCAGGCGTCCGGCGGTGAGGCGGGAGCCGACGCAGGCGAGGCCGAAGCGGGCGCCCTCCTCGTCGCCGAAGTTGACGATGGCGAGGGGACGCCTGAACGAGACGCCCCGGGCGCGCAGTTCGTCGAGCGCGGCGAAGGCGGAGACGACGCCGAGGGGGCCGTCGAAGGCGCCGCCGTCGGGGACGGAGTCCAGGTGGGAGCCGGTGACGACGGCGTCGCCGGCCGTCGGGTCGCCGAGCCAGGCCCACTGGTTGCCGTTGCGGTCGGTCTCGACGTCCAGGCGGCGGGCCTCGGCCTGCATCCGGAACCAGAGGCGGCAGTCGGCGTCGGCACCGGTCCAGGCGTGGCGCCGGTAGCCGCCGGAGGCGTCGCTGCGGCCGATGGGCCGCAGCGAGCGCCACATGGCGTGGAAGGTCTCGCTCACGCGGAGCCTTCCCCGGAGCCGGACGCGTCGGAACCGGACGCGTCGGAACCTGACGTGTGGGAACCGGAAGCGTCGTCGCCCTCGCGCATCGGGACGCGGACGCCCTTCTCGTCCGCGACCCGCTCGGCGATGTCGTAGCCCGCGTCGACGTGGCGGATGACGCCCATGCCCGGGTCGTTCGTCAGCACGCGGCGGATCTTCTCGCCCGCGAGGGCCGTGCCGTCGGCCACCGAGACCTGGCCCGCGTGGATGGAGCGGCCCATGCCGACGCCGCCGCCGTGGTGGAGGGAGACCCAGGAGGCGCCGGAGGCGACGTTGACCATGGCGTTGAGCAGCGGCCAGTCCGCGATGGCGTCGGAGCCGTCGAGCATGGCCTCGGTCTCGCGGTACGGGGAGGCGACCGAGCCGCAGTCCAGGTGGTCGCGGCCGATGGCGAGGGGGGCGGCGAGGGTGCCGTCGGCGACCATGTCGTTGAACATGGCGCCGGCCTTGTCGCGCTCGCCCTGGCCGAGCCAGCAGATGCGGGCGGGCAGGCCCTGGAAGTGGACGCGCTCGCCGGCCATCTTGATCCAGCGGTGCAGCGACTCGTTCTCCGGGAAGAGGTCGAGGATCGCCTTGTCGGTCTTGTGGATGTCCGAGGCCTCGCCGGAGAGCGCGGCCCAGCGGAACGGACCCTTGCCCTCGCAGAACAGCGGGCGGATGTACGCCGGGACGAAGCCCGGGAAGGCGAAGGCGCGGTCGTAGCCGGCGAGCTTCGCCTCGCCCCGGATCGAGTTGCCGTAGTCGAAGACCTCGGCGCCCGCGTCCATGAAGCCGACCATGGCCTCGACGTGCCGGGCCATCGACTCGCGGGCCCGGACGGTGAACCCGGCCGGGTCCTTCGCCGCCGCGTCGGCCATGTCCTCGAAGGCGACGCCGACGGGGAGGTAGGAGAGCGGGTCGTGGGCGGAGGTCTGGTCCGTCACGATGTCGATCGGGGCGCCCTCGGCAAGCATCTGCGGAAGCAGCTCGGCGGCGTTGCCGAGGAGGCCGATGGAGAGCGGGCGGCGGGCGTCGCGGGCCTCGACGGCGAGCTGGAGGGCGTGGGCGAGGTCGTCGGCCTTCACGTCCAGGTAGCGGTGCTCGATGCGGCGCTCGATGGCGCGCGGATCGACGTCGATACAGATGGCGACGCCGTCGTTCATCGTCACGGCGAGCGGCTGGGCGCCGCCCATGCCGCCGAGGCCGGCGGTCAGGGTGATGGTCCCGGCCAGGGTGCCGCCGAACTTCTTGGCGGCGACGGCGGCGAAGGTCTCGTAGGTGCCCTGGAGGATGCCCTGGGTGCCGATGTAGATCCAGGAGCCGGCCGTCATCTGGCCGTACATGGTGAGGCCGAGCTGCTCCAGGCGCCGGAACTCCTCCCAGTTCGCCCAGTCGCCGACCAGGTTGGAGTTGGCGATGAGGACGCGCGGGGCCCACTCGTGGGTCTGCATGACGCCGACCGGGCGGCCGGACTGGACGAGCATCGTCTCGTCCTGCTTGAGGGTGCGCAGGGTGCGGACCATCGCGTCGAAGGAGCGCCAGTCGCGGGCGGCCTTGCCGGTGCCGCCGTAGACGACGAGCTTGTCGGGGTGCTCGGCGACCTCGGGGTCCAGGTTGTTCTGGAGCATCCGGAGGGCGGCCTCCTGCTGCCATCCCAGGGCGCTCAGTTCCGTACCGCGCGGGGCCCGTACCGGGCGGGGTCCTGACATGGCGGTGCCTCCTCGAATGTCGTTCAGATATTCACATCCTGGCGTGATGAATAGTTGTAGTCAACAGGGCCCGCCCTCATCGCGCGCTCCCCTCCCGCTCCCACCCCCGATGGACGACGATGGGACCCATGGCCTCCTCCCGTCGCGATCTCGCCGTCCGCGCCTCCGTCGACCAAGGACTCCTCTCCCCCGCCGAACCGGTCGTCGCCCTCCTCGACACCGCCGGCATCCGCGCCTCCGCCGCCGCTCTGACCAGCGCCTTCGCCGCCGTCACCGACGCGCCCGTACTGCACGCCTTCGCCGTGAAGGCCGCCCCGCTCGTCCCCGTACTGCGCCTGCTGCACGAGGCCGGGATCGGGGCCGAGGTGGCGAGCCCCGGCGAGCTGGCCCTCGCCCGCGCCGCCGGGGTCCCGCCGGACCGGACCGTGCTCGACTCCCCCGCCAAGACCCCGGACGAGCTGCGCCGGGCCCTCTCGCTCGGGATCGCGGTCAACGCCGACAACCTCCAGGAGCTGGACCGGCTCGACGCCCTCGTCGCCTCCGGACCCACCGCCTCGCCCCTCGGACTCCGGGTGAACCCGCAGGTCGGAGCCGGTTCCATCGACGCGCTCTCCACCGCGACCGCCACCTCCAAGTTCGGCGTGGCGCTCCGCGACGAGGGCGCCCGCAAGACCGTCGTCCAGGCCTACCTGGACCGCCCCTGGCTCACCCGGCTGCACACCCACACCGGCTCCCAGGGCGTCCCGCTCGCCCTGATGGCACAGGGCGTCGGGGAGGCGTACGCGCTCGCCGAGGAGATCAACCGGGCCGCCGGCCGGCGGCAGGTCGACACCCTCGACATCGGCGGCGGCCTCCCGGTGAACTTCGCCTCCGACGAGGAGACGCCGACGTACGCGGAGTACGCCCGGCTGCTCGCCGACGCCGTCCCCGGCCTCTTCGACGGCCGCTACCGCCTCGTCACCGAGTTCGGGCGCTCACTTCTGGCCAAACACGGCACGGTCCTCGCCCGGGTGGAGTACACCAAGAGCTCCGGGGGCCGCCCGATCGCCGTCACCCACGCGGGCGTACAGCTCGCCACCCGTACGGTCTACGCCCCCGGCTCCTGGCCGCTGCGCGTCCTCGCGTACGACTCCGAGGGCCGGCCCCGCACCGGGGAGACCGCCGTCCAGGACGTGGCGGGCCCCGCCTGCTTCGCCGGGGACCTGATCGCCACGGGCCGCGAGCTGCCGCTGCTGCGGCCGGGGGACGTGGTGGCGGTGCCGGACACCGGCGCGTACTACTTCGCCCATCACTACGCGTACAACAGCCTGCCCCGGCCGGGGATCCACGGCTTCGCCGTGGCCGGCGACGGGACGGTGGCCTTCACGGCCGTGCGCAGGGCCCAGACCTCCGAGGAGATCGTCGCCGAGGCGGGCGGGGACCTGGCGGACGCGCTGGTGCGCACGCCGGCCGAGCAGGTCGAGGCGGTCGAACCCGGTGAACCGGCCGGACCGGCCGGGCGGAGGGGTCGAACAGAAAGAGGGCCGACAGTCCGGTAGCGCCGCCCCCGCGCCCCGGGTTCCATGAGGACATGAGTGGTGAAGGCATGACCGGAACGGGTACGGACGGCACCACCTCCGTCGTCGTCGAGCGCCGGGTCGCCGCCTCCCCCGGGCGGGTCTGGGAGGCGATCACCGACCTCCCCGGCCTGCCCCGCGTCCTGACCGGCGTCCGGAAGGTGGAGGTGCTCACCCCGGGCGGCTTCGCCGTGGGCACGCGCTGGCGCGAGACCCGGCGGATGCTGGGCCGGGAGGCCACCGAGGAGATGACCGTGACCGCGTGCGAGCCGCCCGACCGGTACGTCACGGTCGCCGACTCCCACGGCATGCACTACGTCTCCGAGCTCACCCTCACCCCCGACGGGACCGGGCGCGCGCCCGACGGGACCGGGTCCACCGTCCTGCGGATGTCCTTCTCCGCCCGTCCCGCGCACGGGCGCGCCCCGGGCCTCCTCGGCCGGGCGTTCGCCCGCCTCGGGGCGAAGGCCGTCGCCAAGGCGCTCGCGAAGGACCTGTCGGACGTCGCGAACGCCGTGGAGACCCGGGTCTGACGGGCCCACCACATCCGCCCGCCGAGGGCAAGGGATCAATTTCCGTCAGACCCGGGCATGTTCCGATGGAAAATGCCAGAACACCTCCCCCGGAGCGGAACGTTCAGTAGCGTCACCGTTACTGCCGCACGTTCGCACGCCGCATCGGGAGGGGAATCCGCGTGCCCGGAATCGACGAGTGCCTAACGGAGGCCATGACCCTACCGGGTGCTCGGGGCGCCTCCCTGGTCGACTGGACCAGCGGGCTCGCGCTGGGGACGGCGGGCGACTCACCCGTCGGGGACCACGAGACCACGGCCGCCGAGACCGCCGAACTGGCCCGCTCGGCGGCCGAATTCGACACCTTCCTGGCGACGGACGACGACGCCGGAGGGGCGGGGGACGACGAAGGGCCCCCCGTCGAGGACCTGATCGTCACCACCCGGGCCGGCTACCACGTCCTCCGCTTCGTCGAGACCTCCTTCGACAGCAGCGTCTTCCTCCACCTCTGGCTCGACCGCGACACCGGCAACCTGGCCCTCGCCCGCATGAGACTCCGCGACATAGCCGAGAAGCTGGTCCTCGGATGAGCACGGTCGCCACCCCCGTCTCCCCGATGCTGGTCCGGCTCGCCGCCGAGAAGGCCACCGGCGCCCTGCTGCGCGACCACGGCACGCTCTACCTCGTGGACGGCCGGGTCGTGCACGCCGAGAGTCCCGCCGCTCCCGGCGTCGACGTCCTCCTCACCACCGGCGGCCGGCTGCCCCGGGAGAACTGGGACGAGGCGGTCGACCGGGCCGGGGCCCACCGCGCGGTGGGCCGCTTCCTCGTCGACAGCGGGCGGCTCCAGGACGGGGAGCTGGAGATCTGCCACCTCGGCGCCGTCTTCGACGCCGCCTTCTTCGCCCTCTCCCCCACCAGCGGCCCGACCCGCTTCCGGTACGGGGTGGGGCACTGGTTCGGCACGGTGCGGCCGGTCTCGGCCGAGGCCGTCGAGCGCGAGACCGTGCGCCGCCGCGAACTCCTCGACGCCGTCTGGCCGTACCCCGCCGTGGACACCGCCCCGGTCGTCCCCCGCCCCGCCGCCCCCGGCCAGACCGTGGGGGCCCGGCAGCGCGCCCTGCTCGCGGCGGCCGACGGCGAGCGGAACCCGGCCGAGCTGGCCCGGCTGCTCGGCCGCCCCGCCTTCCACACGCTCCTCGACGTCCGGCGGCTCGCCGCCGCCGGACTCGTCGAGACCCCGCTCACCCCCGAACCCGAACACGACCCCGTGCCACCGGCACCGGCCCTCTTACCCGTCCTGCCGGTGCCCGATCCCGACATCGCCCTGCTGCGCCGGCTCCGTGACGCCCTGGAGGCACACCTGTGATGAGGCGTGCCCTGCGCATGCGCGCCGAGAGGAGACAGCTCATGACGGCAGAAGCCGAGGTCCTCGGCGAGCTGAGACGGCTGCGGGCGCGACTGCCCCAGCTCACCGGAGCCCTGGCGGCCAGCGCCGACGGACTCGTCCTGGCCCACGACACCGTGGACGGCGAGGCCGAGAGCGTGGCCGCGCTGACCGCGGCGGCGCTGGGCGTCGGCCAGCGCCTCACCGACTCCACCGGCCAGGGCCGCTTCCGCGAACTGCTCGTACGCGGCGAGAGCGGCTACGTGGCGACGTACGCGGCGGGCGGCTCGGCCGTCCTGACGCTGCTCGCGGAGCCCCGGATCAACGTGGGGCGGCTCCATCTGGAGGCCCGCCGGTCCAGCGCCCGGATAGGCGAGCTGGTCGACGGGGCCCTTGAGCGCAGGGAGCCGGCGACCCGGCTCGGGCAGCTCCCGCCCCCGTATCCCGGCAAGCCCCCGCACCCCGGGAGTCCTCCGCTGCCGGGGAGGCCCCCGGTCCGCGAGGTCCGCCACCCGAGGAGCCCGTAGCCCGGCACTTCCAGAGACCCACGGCCCGAGAGGCCATCACCCGAGAAGCACGTCACCCCAGAAGGAAGAAGTACGACACCATGGCGAACACCGAGACCTCCCTCAAGGAAGCGGCCTCCATCGACGGCGCGATCGGCGCTGCCCTCGTCGACTACACCAGCGGCATGGCGCTCGGCACGATCGGCGGCGGCAAGGAGCTCGACCTGAACGTGGCCGCCGCCGGCAACACCGACGTCGTCCGCGCCAAGGTCCGGGCGATGGAGATGCTGGGGCTCAACGACGAGATCGAGGACATCCTCATCACCCTCGGCACCCACTACCACCTGATCCGGCTGCTCAAGGGGCGCAACACCAACGGCCTCTTCCTCTACCTGGCCCTGCACAAGGACCGTGCGAACCTGGCGATGGCCCGCCACCAGCTGAAGAAGATCGAGGCCGAACTGGACGTCTGACGGCGGGAGGGCCGCCCGCCGGACAGGGCCTACTCGACGAACAGGCCCCGCGCCGCCGCCTTCGCGTCGAACTCCTCCAGACGCGCCTGCGCGTCGGGGAGCTCGTCGGCCATCGCCTCCAGGAGGACCCGGCCGAGCATCATGGGGGCGCAGGCGGTGTCGAAGGCGAGTCCGGTGCCGACGGCGGCCGGGATCAGCAGGTCGCTGTGGGCGGCGACGGGCGCGAACGCCGAGTCGGCGACGGTCACGACCGCCAGCCCGGCCGCCCGCGCGTACTCCAGGGCCTCGACGACCTCGCGCGGGTGCCGGGGCAGCGCGAAGCAGAGCAGGGCCGTGGCTCCGGCCCGTACGGCCGCGTCGACGCGGTCCGTGAGCATCGAGCCGCCCTCGTCGAGGAGCCGCACGTCCGGGTGGACCTTGGCGGCGAAGTAGGCGAAGCCGCGCGCCTGCGAGGAGGCGGCCCGCAGCCCGAGCACGGGCAGCGGACGGGAGCCGGCGAGGAGCCGCCCGGCCCGCTCGACGGGCCCGGGGTCCGCGAGCAGCCCGGCGAGGTGCCGGAGGTTCCCGATCTCGGCGAGCACGGCCTGCTGGTACTCGTTGAACGCCTCGCCCCCGTCCGCTCCGGCCCCGGAGTCGGCCTCGGGGGGCGCGACCTCCCGCAGGTGGCGGCGGAGCGCCGGGTACCCGTCGAAGCCGAGGGCGACGGCGAAACGGGTGACGGAGGGCTGGCTGACCCCGGCCAGTTCGGCCAGTTCCACGCTGGACAGGAACGGCACGTCTCCCGCGCGCCGCACCATGCAGTGCGCGATCCGCCGCTGGGTCGGCGTCAGCCGGTGCCCCTCGAAGAGGGCCTGGAGCCGACCGGCCGGGCTGTCGCTCACGTCGCCCTCCCCTTTCATCTATTCACTCGCGCGTCGCTCTGCATAAGGATATGCACGATCTGCTGCGGGCGGTCCTGGAAAGAGGATGACGGAAGGGCCCCTCACCGCTGCGAGGGGCCCTTCCGTCAGGCTTGGCGCGGGGACCGCCGCACCCCCGTTGCCGGGGGGCGGGACGACGGCGGTCCCCGCGAGGGACACGGGCCCGGGTCAGGGCCGGTCCGCGTCCGGCGGCGTCTGTGGAGGCCCGGGAGCCGCTCCGGAAGTCCGTGACGCCGACGAGGAACAATCTGCCGGACGCGTGTTAAGCGGGTGCTGCGCGGACGTGTCGCGCTCGTACCAGTTGCGCGAACTCGCCCGCGCGCCCCGTTTCCGGGCCCGCCCCGCGGCGCCGACCGCCCGTTTCCGGGCCCGCCCCGCAGGGCCGTCCGCCCGCCCCCGGGGCTACTTCGCGCCGCCGCCCGCCAGGAAGGCCAGCAGGTCCTGGCGGCTGACGACACCGGTCGGCTTGCCCTCGACCAGGACGGTCGCCGCGTCGGCGGCCTCGCCCAGGACGGCCATCAGGTCGGCTACGGGCTCGCCGGAGCCGACCTGCGGCAGCGGCGCGCTCATGTGGCGCTCCAGCGGGTCCTCCAGGGACGCCTTCTTGGTGAAGAGGGCGTCGAGCAGCTCGCGCTCGACGACCGAGCCGACGACCTCGGCGGCCATGACGTCGGGGTGGCCGGCGCCCGGCTTCACGATGGGCATCTGGGAGACGCCGTACTCGCGCAGCACCTCGATGGCCTGGCCGACGGTCTCGTCCGGGTGCATGTGGACGAGGGAGGGCAGACCGCCCTCCTTGTGGCGCAGGACGTCCGCGACGGTGGCGGAGGAGGTGTCCTCCAGGAAGCCGTAGTCGGCCATCCACTCGTCGCTGAAGATCTTGGACATGTAGCCGCGGCCGGAGTCCGGGAGCAGCACGACCACGACGTCGTCGGGGCCGAGGCCGCGGGCGACCTCCAGGGCCGCGACCACGGCCATGCCGCAGGAGCCGCCGACGAGGAGGCCCTCCTCCTTGGCGAGGCGGCGGGTCATCTGGAAGGAGTCCTTGTCGGACACGGCCACGATCCCGTCGGCGACCTTCCGGTCGTACGCGCTGGGCCAGAAGTCCTCGCCGACGCCCTCGACCAGGTACGGACGGCCCGAGCCGCCCGAGTAGACGGAGCCCTCCGGGTCGGCGCCGATGACCTTGACGGCGCCGCCGCTGGCCTCCTTGAGGTAGTTGCCGGTGCCGGAGATGGTGCCGCCGGTGCCGACGCCCGCGACGAAGTGGGTGATCTTCCCGTCCGTCTGCTCCCACAGCTCGGGACCGGTGGTCTCGTAGTGCGAGCGCGGGTTGTTCGGGTTGGAGTACTGGTCGGGCTTCCAGGCGTTCGGCGTCTCGCGGACGAGCCGGTCGGAGACGTTGTAGTACGAGTCCGGGTGCTCCGGGTCGACGGCGGTGGGGCAGACGACGACCTCGGCGCCGTACGCCCGCAGCACGTTGATCTTGTCGAGCGACACCTTGTCGGGGCAGACGAAGATGCACTTGTAGCCCTTCTGCTGGGCCACGATCGCCAGGCCGACGCCGGTGTTGCCCGACGTGGGCTCGACGATGGTGCCGCCGGGCTTCAGCTCGCCGCTGCGCTCGGCCGCCTCGATCATCCGCAGCGCGATCCGGTCCTTGACCGAGCCGCCGGGGTTGAAGTACTCGACCTTGGCCAGGACGGTCGCCTGGATGCCCGCTGTGACGTGGTTGAGCTTCACCAGCGGGGTGTTGCCGACGAGGCTGATCATCGAGTCGTGGAATTGCACCGTAATCTCCGGGGTCTCCGTAATGGTGTGGCCAGCGTATGCGTAGTCGGAGCGGGTTACGGGGCAGTTACACCGTGAACGGCTTGAAGGAGGTGACGGCCCCATGTCGAGGGCGAGGGTGGCGCGGCGGATCGCGGCGGGTGCGGCGTACGGCGGCGGGAGCATCGGGCTCCTCGGGGTCGCGACGGTGGGGGTCCTCCTCGCCGAGGCGCACCTCGCGAAGCGGACCGTCGGGGGCGGGGCGGCTCCGCTGCCGCCCGTGGCGGACGGGCTCTACGGGCGGGCGTTCGGGACGGAGGATCCGCTACGACTGGCCCTTCTGGGTGATTCCACGGCGGCGGGCCAGGGCGTGCGCCGCACCGGGCAGACGCCGGGCGCGCTGCTCGCCTCGGGGCTCGCGGCGGTGTCGGAGCGGCCGGTGCTGCTGCGGAACGTGGCCCTGTCGGGGGCGCGCTCGGACGACCTGGAGCGGCAGGTGTCGCTGCTGCTCGCGCAGCCCCTGGGACCGCCGGACGTGTGCGTGATCATGATCGGGGCGAACGACGTGACGCACCGGATGCCGGCGACGGAGTCGGTGCGGCACCTGGCGGCGGCGGTGCGGCGGCTGCGGACGGCCGGGTCGGAGGTGGTCGTCGGCACCTGCCCGGATCTGGGCACGATCGAGCCGGTCTACCAGCCGCTGCGCTGGCTGGCCCGGCGGGCGTCGCGGCAGCTGGCGGCGGCGCAGACGATCGTGGTGGTGGAGCAGGGTGGCCGGACGGTGTCGGTCGGGGACCTGCTCGGCCCGGAGTTCGCGGCGAACCCGCGCGAGATGTTCGGGGTGGACAGCTTCCATCCGTCGGCCGAGGGGTACGCGACGGCGGCGATGGCCGTGCTGCCGACGGTCTGCGCGGTGCTCGGCGCGTGGCCGGAGGCCGACCGGCTGGAGCCGGCGCGCCGGGAGAACATGCTGCCGGTGGCGAAGGCGGCGGCCGAGGCGGTACGGGAGGCGGGCACCGAGGTCACGGGCGCCCGGGCGCCGTGGGCCCTGCTCAAGCACCGCCGCAGGCGGCGGCTGCCGGTCGCGGCGGAGGCGGCGGAGGCCCCGGCGGAGCCCGCCCCTTCGCCGGAGGCTCCCGCGTCGGAGGCTCCCGCCAACTGATCGCCCGCCGGGAGCCGAGTACCGGGAGCCGAGAACTGTGTACCGGGAGCCGGGAACAAAGCCCCGGCGGGCGCCGTTCCCGAGGAGGGCTCACTTCCTGAGCGACCGCTTAGAAAAGAGGCCCGCATCACACGCCCGTCCCGGTGACCCCGTGCGGTACGTACGGGTAACTTCCCTTTCAGTCCGCCCACTCCGCACCCTCATGGAGCCGTGATGCCCGAAGCCGTGATCGTCTCGACCGCCCGTTCCCCCATCGGCCGGGCCTTCAAGGGCTCCCTGAAGGACCTGCGCCCGGACGACCTCACCGCGACCATCGTCCAGGCCGCCCTGGCGAAGGTGCCCGAGCTGGACCCGCGCGACATCGACGACCTGATGCTGGGCTGTGGTCTGCCCGGCGGCGAGCAGGGCAACAACCTGGGCCGGATCGTGGCCGTGCAGATGGGCATGGACCACCTGCCGGGCTGCACGGTCACCCGCTACTGCTCCTCCTCGCTCCAGACCTCCCGCATGGCGCTGCACGCGATCAAGGCGGGCGAGGGCGACGTCTTCATCTCGGCCGGCGTCGAGATGGTCTCCCGCTTCACCAAGGGCAACTCGGACTCCCTGCCCGACACGCACAACCCGTTCTTCGCCGAGGCCGAGGCCCGCACCGCCGAGGTCGCCGCCTCCGAGGGCTCCACCTGGCACGACCCGCGCGAGGACGGCGTCGTCCCGGACGCGTACATCGCGATGGGCCAGACCGCCGAGAACCTGGCCCGGCTCAAGGGCATCGGCCGCCAGGAGATGGACGAGTTCGGCGTACGGTCGCAGAACCTCGCCGAGCAGGCCATCAAGAACGGCTTCTGGGAGCGCGAGATCACCCCGGTGACGCTGCCGGACGGCACGGTCGTCTCGGCGGACGACGGCCCGCGCGCGGGCGTCACCCTGGAGGGCGTGCAGGGCCTCAAGCCGGTCTTCCGCCCCGACGGCCTGGTCACGGCCGCCAACTGCTGCCCGCTCAACGACGGCGCCGCCGCGCTCGTGATCATGTCGGACACCAAGGCCCGCGAGCTCGGCCTGACCCCGCTGGCCCGGATCGTCTCCACCGGCGTCTCCGGCCTCTCCCCCGAGATCATGGGCCTCGGCCCGGTCGAGGCGTCGAAGCAGGCCCTGAAGCGCGCCGGCCTCACCATCGGCGACATCGACCTGGCGGAGATCAACGAGGCCTTCGCCGCCCAGGTCATCCCCTCCTACCAGGAGCTGGGCCTGGACCTGGACAAGGTGAACGTCAACGGCGGCGCCATCGCCGTCGGCCACCCCTTCGGCATGACCGGCGCCCGCATCACCGGCACCCTGATCAACGGCCTCCAGTTCCACGACAAGCAGTTCGGCCTGGAGACGATGTGCGTCGGCGGCGGCCAGGGCATGGCGATGGTGATCGAGCGGCTGAGCTGAGCCGCGGCGATCGGCGCGCGTCCCCCGGCCCCCGAGGGGTCAACCGCACCGCGTCCCAGCCGTGACCGAATCTCCCCCAGGATGTGACCTACGTCCCGGGGGAGTTCGTTTTCGCAGGTCAGACTGGTTTCGGGACTAAACACCTGGCTGAAATACCTGTCCAATTCGTGACGTAATGCACTGACAGCGGCCCCCGCCTCACGACAAGCTGAGGTAGGAAGTCGGGGGATCGACTCGGAATCGGGAGTACGTCAGTGAGCGCCATGCCTCTTGCCCTGCTGCTGACCACGGCCGCCGCCACGGCCGTGGGCGCTGCCGCCCTGCACGCCGTCCACGGTCTCCGCAAGCAGGTCACCGCCCTGCGGCGCGAGCTGGCCGCCGGGCACGGCGTGACAGTTCCCGCCGCCCGTGCCACGCCCGCCGCCGAGATACGGGCCGCGGTCGCGGAGGCGCTGGCCGAGGAGCGCGAGCGCGAGCTCGCCGAGGCGCGGGCCTTCTGGGCGGCTCAGGAGGCCCGGGACGCGGCCGACGCCCCGTCCCTGCTCGGCGGCCTCGGCGGCCCGGCCGAGGACGGCTCCTTCTTCGTGCCGCGCCAGACCGACTTCGTGGGCCTGGAGGCGATGGCCCTGGAGGCCATGGAGGCCGAGGCGGCGGCGCTCGACGGCGCGGCGGAGCCGCTGGACGAGTTCCCCGAGGACTCCCCGGAGCTGGCCGCGGCCCGGCGTCGGCACCCCTCGCACCCGGACTTCGTGCCGGTGCAGACCCCGGTCGTCACCGACCACGAGCGGACGGTGGCGCGCCTGGAGGAGCTGGCCGACACGCGCACGGCCCTGACCGACGTCCGGCCGGGCCCACTGGGCACCCTGGACGTCTACGTCTTCGCGGACGGCACCACGCTCTGTATGACCCCCGGACACCGCGAGACCGCGGAGCGCCTCGCGGAGGCCCTGCGCGCGGGCCGCACCCCGGTGCTGCTCGGCGGCTCGGGCGTCTCCGGCGCCTTCGCCCTGACCTTCTCGTACGGCGACTCGGACGAGGAGAACGTCTACATCCTCGCGGACCGCGTGATCGCCTCCCTGTAGGGCCAGGAACGGGCTCCAGGGCCTATCCCGCCCCTGATCCGCCGGAGAGGCCCTACAGCCCCGAACGCGCCGCCGCCTCCCGTACGAGCCCCACGGCCTCGTCCAGCTCCCCCTCGCGGGAGCCGGCCGGGGCCGTTCGCAGTGCCTCGGCCAGGTCGCTCCCGGCCACCGCGAGCTGGTCGGCCACCGCGAAGACCCCGGCGTCCGGCATGGTCCGGGGCTCCCGGTCCGGTTCCTCGGCGCGCTGCGCGCGCACCGCGAGCTCGCGGGCGAGGGCGAGCCCCTCGGCCGCCGCGCCCCGCTGGAGGCGGCTCTGCGGGGCGGCGCGCAGCCGGTCGGCGAACCGCTCCACGGCGGCGGTCAGGTCACTCGTATCAAGCACCCCGCGACCCTACGCGCCGCCCGGGACCCCGTGCCAGCGGCACCCGGGAACGCGGAAGGGCCCGCCCGGCGCGAAGCCGGACGGGCCCTTCCCCCCGAGTCAGAGGCAGTGCGTCAGTCGTCGCCCTGGAGGATCGACAGCAGACGCAGCATCTCCAGGTAGATCCACACCAGGGTCATGGTGAGACCGAAGGCAGCCAGCCAGGCCTCCTCGCGCGGCGCGCCGTAGTTCACGCCGTCCTCGACCTGCTTGAAGTCGAGGGCGAGGAAGCAGGCGCCCAGGATGATGCCGATGACGCCGAACAGGATGCCGAGGCCGCCGCTGCGGAAGCCGAGGCCGTCACCGCCGGCGAAGACCGCGAACAGCAGGTTGGTCACCATGAGGAGCATGAAGCCCATCGCGGCGGCCATCACGAAGCCGTAGAAGCGCCGGTTGACCCGGATCCAGCCCATCTTGTAGGCGATGAGCACGCCGGCGAAGACCGCCATGGTGCCCAGGACCGCCTGGATGACGACGCCGTCGGCGATGTACGTCGAGACGGCGGCCGAGATCACTCCGAGGAAGACGCCCTCGAAGGCGGCGTAGCCCAGGATCAGCGCGGGCGACGGCTTGCGCTTGAAGGACTGCACGAGCGACAGGACGAGGGCGACCAGGGCGGCGCCGATGGCGATGCCGTAGGACTTGCCCAGGTTCGCCGAGTCGACCGGCAGCAGCAGCCAGGACAGGACGGCGGTGAGCACGACCGTGCCGAGCGTCATGGCCGTGCGGCTCACGACGTCGTCGATCGTCATCACGTTGCCGCGGGCCTGCTGCGGGGCGCCGAGCTGCGTGTCCTGCGGGGCGTACGGGTTGGTCGCGTACGGGTTCGTCGCGTCACCGGCGTACGGGGTGCCGGTGGCGTACGGGTTGGTTCCGACGGCGGGGCCCCCGGCCTGCGGCTGCTGCGCGTTGAAGCCCGCGTAGCCGTTGTCGCGGCTGAACCCCCGTCGCGAGAAGACCGGGTTGCTGCTCCTCATCTCACTCCTCCATGGCAGACCGCACGGCGCGGCCTTGCGTCAAGGGTAATGCGTAGGCAAAAGAAACTCCCTAGTGCTCGGGGAGGATCTTTCCCTCATCTTCCCGCTCTTCCTCTCCGGAGTCGCGGGGTGTACGCCCCCGCCGCCGGGACCCCCGTCCTCAGGGCCGCTCGGCGGGGGCGCCGACCCGCTCGCCGGCCTGTCCGTCGCCCCGCTCGTCGACCCGTTCGAGCAGGGAGATCCCGCTCCGGCGCTCGACGAGCCGGTAGCCGGGGACGTGCGGAGCGCCGGATTCCAGGGACTTCCCGGTCGCGCATTCCGGATCGGACGGATCGGCGTTGTCGTAGACCATCCAGCGGGGCCGTTCCTTCGGCTCGAAGGAACGCGGGAAGAGGCACACCTCGCTGACGGTGGTCCGGTACGCGAGCTGGGCCGCGAGGCGATTGGACGCGGCCACCGTCGTGCCGTCGGGGATCTTCCCGAGGATTTCGTCGGTCACGCGCACGTGCTCGGACGCGATCCACGTCCGCGGCAGCACGAGTTCGTGGAACGGCGAGGTGAAGAAGGTGACGCCGGTGGCCACCGCTCCGATCACCCCGGCGTGCAGGAGCCTGCGGGTGATCGTCCGCCCCGAGGCGACGGCGTGGACCGCCGCGGCGAAGGCGACCGGCATCAGGACCGCGCTGTAGTGGAAGTCCATTCCCCAGTAGTTGGGGAAATCCGAGGTGAAGCGCCAGCCGAGGGTGGGGAGCATCACGACCAGGAGGGGGGAACGGACCGCCAGGAATCCGGTGGGGGCCACGATCATGAGCAGCGTGAGCCATTTGACCGGCGGCCAGAAAGTCGCCGCGGCCTTCACCAGGAGGCTCTTCTCCTGCGGTTCGGCGGGCGGCCAGTAGGCGAATTCGCCGAGGGGATTGACGGACGGCAGGACGACGAACATCGCGAGGGCCGTCGCCACCGCGCCGAAGAGGGCCAGCAGGATCCCCGCGCGCCGGGGCCCCTTCCACGCGACGTACGCGCCGATCGCCGCCACCGTGAGCCCGAGGTCCTCCTTGACCAGGGCCAGGGGGATCGCCCAGAGGACGGCCGCGCGCCACTTCTCGCGGCCGGCGGCGCACACCGAGAACGCGAGGAGCGGCACCGCGAAGGCCACTTCGTGGAAGTCGAACTGGACGAGTTCCGCGATGCCCCAGGAGGCCCCGTAGGAGATTCCGATCCAGTAGGCGAATCTCGGACCCTTGACGTCGAGGGCCCACAGCGTGATCGGAATGACGGAGACCGCGATCAGGGCCGCCTGGCACACCAGGAGCGTATAGCTCGACGGGAACACCTTGTAGAGGGGTCCGAGAACCGCGAGGATCGGGTGGAAATGGTCCCCGAGCGCGTTGTATCCGGTCCCCTTGAGAGGGGCGTACGGAGCCGTGAACTCCGAATAGGACTTCGCTATCTGGGTGAAGATGCCCAGGTCGTATCCGGTCGTCAGATGTATCGCGTGACGCCGGGCGGACAGGGCCAGATAGACCAGGAAGAAAACACCGGAGAGAAGAAGGGCGGGCTTCTTCGAATACCGCTCCGCCGGTTTCGGCGCATTCCCCGCGGGTGCCGCTCCGCCCCCTTCCGGTGCGCGCCGCTGAGAGGGCACTGCCGAAAGGTTCAGGATATTCATGACGGCATGAGAACCTAACAGGAGGCGGAGGGGTCCCTCAGGGTAACAGGGGTGCTCGACGGCCTCCCGGGGCGCTGCGGGCGGCCGGGCGGACCTGCGGACGAGCGCGAAAACGGAGGGATCCGCTCCGTACGGGCGGGGCACCGGGGGCACGCTCCCGACCTCCCGCGAGGGCCCGGAGGGGCCGGTGGAGAACGGCCGCCCCCGCCGGTCGGCGGTGCTGTCGTCGGTGGTGCCCGGAACCGGACTCGAACCGGTACGGCCCGAAGGCCAGCGAGGTTTAAGCTCGCCGTGTCTGCATTCCACCATCCGGGCGTCGCGATGCTCCGCGTTGGCACATGAGCCTATCGGGGCGCTTCCCTCGTTCAGCCGAACATCGCCCCTGATGTTGTCTTATTTTATTGAGGTCTGAGGGTGCGTCAGTGCAGGTGGGGGCCTTTTCGCCGAACTGTGACAGGGGTCGCAGGCGCAAACCGGCACCCCCGGGAATGACGAAAAGTCGTCGGATTTGTGTCACCTCGGTCCGGGGCGCCCGGTCCGGCGCCTCTCAGGGGCCCGGTCATACCTCAGGAGGAGGAAGCAGGGCTCCGGTCCGACTCCAGACTGCCCCGGGAACGGGCACGTGGGCGGACGTCCGGAGGCGGAACGCTCGACACGATGGAGGGGTTCCCGAAACAGCCCCGCAGTGACAGGAGTCCTCCTCGTGCCCACCTCCCCCACCGTGTCCCGCGCCACCGCGGTGGCCGCCCGCGCCACGGATCTCACGAAGGTCTACGGACAGGGCGAGACCCAGGTGGTCGCGCTCGACCACGTCACCGTGGACTTCCGGCAGGGCGAGTTCACCGCCATCATGGGCCCCTCCGGCTCCGGCAAGTCGACGCTCATGCACTGCGTCGCCGGCCTGGACTCCTTCTCCTCCGGCTCGGTGCGGCTCGGCGACACCGAACTGTCCACCCTGAAGGACAAGCACCTCACCCAGCTCCGCCGGGACAAGATCGGCTTCATCTTCCAGGCCTTCAACCTGCTGCCGACGCTGACGGCCATGGAGAACATCACGCTGCCGATGGACATCGCGGGCCGCAAGGCCGACAAGCAGTGGGTCCAGCAGGTCATCGACATGCTCGGCCTCTCCGGCCGCCTCACCCACCGCCCCACCGAGCTCTCCGGCGGCCAGCAGCAGCGCGTGGCCGTGGCCCGCGCGCTCGCCTCCCGCCCCGAGATCATCTTCGGCGACGAGCCCACCGGAAACCTGGACTCCCGCTCGGGCGCCGAGGTCCTCGGCTTCCTGCGCAACTCGGTCCGGGAGCTGGGCCAGACCGTCGTCATGGTCACCCACGACCCCGTCGCCGCCTCCTACGCGGACCGCGTGATCTTCCTCGCGGACGGCCGGATCGTCGACGAGATGCTGAACCCGACGGCGGACGGCGTGCTCGACCGCATGAAGGCCTTCGACGCCAAGGGCCGTACGAGCTGACGCCGCGAGAAGCGGCCCCGTAGCGCGCCCCGCGCCCCCGACCTCCGTCCGTCCCACCCTCCGTTCAGGACACCCCATGTTCCGTACCGCCCTGCGCAACGTGCTCGCGCACAAGGCGAGACTGCTGATGACCGTCCTCGCCGTGATGCTCGGCGTGGCCTTCGTCTCCGGCACCCTCGTCTTCACCGACACCCTCTCCCAGGCCTTCCGCAACCAGTCGGCGAAGAGCTACGACGACGTCGCCGTCGCCGTCGAGATGCACCCGGACCCCGAACAGGCCCGGCAGGCCCCCGGTCTCTCCCAGAAGGACGTCGACAAGGTCGCCGGGCTCGACGGGGTCGCCTCCGTCGCCCCGCGCGTCGGCGGCTTCGCGGGCGTGCCCGACAAGAACGGCAAGCTGATCGGCGTCGGCTGGTCCAACAAGGGCACCAACTTCGCCCCCGGCAAGGACGGCAAGGACCGCGCGTACGCGTTCGCCACCGGCGACGGGCCGACCCGCGACAACGAGATCGCGCTCGACAGGGCCTCCGCCGACAAGGGCGGCTACAAGGTCGGCGACACCGTCCGCGTGGCCACCAACGGCCCGGTCAAGGAGTACGTCCTCTCCGGCGTCTTCACCACCGAGGACGGCGCCGTCAACGCCGGCGGCAGCCTGGTCCTCTTCGACGCCTCCGTGGCCCAGAAGCTGTACCTGAAGCCCGGGTTCTTCCAGGAGCTGACCGTCACGGCCGCCCCCGGCGCGCAGGCGGACAAGCTGCTCGACGAGGTCCTCAAGGTGGTCCCGAAGGCCGCCACCGCCCAGACCGGCCAGGCCCTCGCCGACCGGCAGGCCGAGGACATCGAGGCCGGGCTCGGCGCGCTCAACCAGGTGCTCCTGGGCTTCGCGGGCATCGCGCTCTTCGTCGGCGTCTTCCTGATCGCCAACACCTTCACGATGCTGGTCGCCCAGCGCACCAAGGAACTGGCCCTGATGCGCGCGGTCGGCGCCTCGCGCAAGCAGATCACCCGCTCCGTCCTCGCCGAAGCCGGTCTGGTCGGTCTGGTCGCCTCGGCCGTCGGCCTCGTCCTGGGCGTCGGCCTCGCGGTCGCGCTCCGGTCGGCCATGAACGCCTTCGACCTGAAGATCCCGGCCGGCGGCCTGGTCATCGGCGCCGCCCCCGTCGTCTCCGCGTTCGCCGTCGGCGTCCTGATCACCATGCTCGCCGCCTGGCTGCCCGGCCGCCGCGCCGCGAAGATCCCGCCGGTCGCCGCCATGAACAGCGTGCACGCCACCGCGAGCACCAAGTCGCTCGTCGTGCGGAACTCCGTCGGTGCCGCGTTCACCGCGCTCGGCGCCGTCCTGATCGTGCTCGGCGCGGGCAAGGGCGGGGACGACGGCCGCATGCTCATCGCGGGCGGCGCGTTCGTCACCCTCATCGGCGTGATCGTGCTGATCCCGATGCTGTCGCGGCCCGTGATCGCCCTGATCCGCCCGCTCTTCGTCGGCCTGTTCGGGATCTCCGGCAAGCTCGCCGGACTGAACGCGGTCCGCAACCCGCGCCGCACCGGCGCCACCGCCTCCGCGCTCGCCATCGGCCTGACCCTGGTCACCGGCCTGTCGGTGATCGGCGCGACCGTCGGCTCGGCCATCGACCGGATGACCGTCGACCAGATCAAGGCCGACTACATGGTCACCATGGCCAGCGGCGACAGCCTGAGCGAGGAGGCGCTCACCGCCCTCGCGAAGGCCCCCGGCGTCACGGCCGTCTCCCCGCAGCAGGCCGGCGCCCTGGACATCGAGGGGAAGTTCGTCTCCGCCTCCGGCGTCACGCCCGGCGACATCGAGAAGGTGCTCAACCTCCACGTCGTGAACGGCTCGCTGTCCGCCCTGAAGCAGGGACAGATCGCGGTGGCGGACAAGACCGCCGAGAAGCGCGGCCTGAAGGTCGGCGACACGGTCCCGGTCGAGTACACGGACAAGGTCAAGGGCAAGCTGACCGTCGGGGCGATCTACGAGGAGAGCGAGTTCGTCTCCCCCGTCCTGATCGACCACGAGGTGATCGAGGCCCACGACCCGCAGGCCTACACCCCGCAGATCTTCGTCGCGATGGACGGCGGCGCCTCCGACGCCAACGCCAAGGCGCTGTCGAAGGCCATGGGCGACAACCCCGGCATCACCGTGATGAACCACAAGGACATCCGCGACGCCTTCGGCGGCCCGATCAACATGCTCCTGAACATCGTCTACGGCCTGCTCGGCATGGCCCTGGTGATCGCCGTCCTCGGCGTCGTCAACACCCTCGCGATGTCCGTCTTCGAGCGCCAGCAGGAGATCGGCATGCTCCGCGCGATCGGTCTCGACCGGCGCCGGGTGAAGCGGATGGTCCGTCTGGAGGCCGTGGTCATCTCGGTGTTCGGCGCGATCGTCGGCATCGGCCTCGGCGCGTTCCTCGGCTGGGCGATCGGCGAGACCTTCAAGAGCAGCCTGCCGGGCTACGCCCTGGTGCTGCCCTGGGAGCGGATCGGCGTCTTCCTGCTCCTGGCCGGTCTGGTCGGCGTCCTCGCCTCGCTGTGGCCGGCCCGCAGCGCGGCCCGCCTGAACATGCTCGCCGCCATCAAGGCCGAGTAGCCGCCCGCACCACCGGCGAAGGGCCGGCCTCCCACCCGGGAGGCCGGCCCTTTCCCGTACGTACGCGCGCGTGCGCCCGTACGTACGTCAGTCCGTCCCCTCGGTCCACGCCCGTGTCCGCAGCGGCACCCCGCTCGTCCCCGACGCGGAGGGCTTCACCGCGAGGAACTGGTTCACGCCGATCCGGTTGCGTTCGAAGGAGACGGCGGAGGCGGCCATGTAGAGCCGCCAGACGCGGGCCCGGCCCGGGGAGACGAGCCGGACGGCCCGGTCCCAGCCGGCCTCCAGGTTGGCCACCCAGCGGCGCAGGGTCAGGGCGTAGTGCTCGCGGAGGGCCTCCACGTCCCGGACCTCGAACCCGGCGTCCTCCAGGGTCGTCAGGGTGCGGCCCATCGGGGCGAGTTCGCCGTCGGGGAAGACGTACGCGTCGATGAAGGGGTCGATCGCGTAGGCGGCCTCGTCGGGCTCGGGGCGCCGGGAGATCTGGTGGTTGAGGAGCCGCCCGCCGGGCCGGAGGAGCCCGTACAGGACGTCGGCGTACTCCCGGTACTGCACGGCGCCGACGTGCTCGGCCATGCCGATGGAGGAGATCGCGTCGTACGGGCCGTCGGTGACGTCCCGGTAGTCCTGGACGCGGATCTCGATCCGGTCCGCCAGGCCCTCCTCGGCGATCCGCTTGCGGGCGTGGGCGGCCTGTTCGCGGGAGAGGGTGATGCCGACGACCCGGGCGCCGTACTCGCGGGCGGCGTGCAGGGCCATGGAGCCCCAGCCGCAGCCCACGTCGAGGAGCCGGTCGCCCTCCTTCAGGGCCAGCTTGCGGGCGACGAGGTCGAGCTTGTCCCGCTGGGCCTCCTCCAGGGTGCCGCCGGGAGTCCAGTAGGCGCACGAGTAGACCATCGAGGGGCCGAGGACCAGCTCGTAGAAGTCGTTGCCCACGTCGTAGTGGTGGCCGATCGCCTGCCGGTCGCGGCGTCTGGTGTGCCGGCCGCCGCTGCGGCCGCGGACCTCCTCGGCCGGCGGAGCGGGCGGCGGCACGGGTCCGGCGAGCCGGAGCAGGGAGCGGGCGGCGGCGCGCCGCCGGGGGTCGCGGGCGGCGGCGAACAGGCCCGGGGAGTCGCCGTCACGCTCCCAGAGGAGTCCGGAGAGCCGGTCCAGGAGCTCGTACAGGTCCCCCTCGACGTCGAGCTCGCCGGCCACCCACGCGCGGACCGTGCCCAGTTCGCCGGGCTTCCAGATCATCCGGCGCAGGGCGCGGCGGTCGCGGAGGATCAGCACGGGGGCGTCGGCGGGACCGGCCTCGCTGCCGTCCCAGGCCCGCAGCCGGACCGGGAGCGGTCCTCCGAGGAGCTCTTCCGCGAGAGTCGTCAGCCGCGACGCGGCGTCGGCCATGGTGCCCACCTCCGTGATCGGTGCCCCAGAAATGTCCGTCACCAAGGGAACACCGCCGGTGGGCGTGCGCACTCCCCCCGCGGCGCAACGAGTCGGCAAAACACGCGAAGGGCCGTCCGCACCACGGATGGCGGACGGCCCTTGCGGGTTGCTGCTACGGACGGGGCCTCAGGAGGCCTTGGCCTTCTCCTGCACCGGGGCGGCCGGGGCGGGAGCGGGCTTGGCGGCCTCGTAGAACTCCTCGCGCGGCGACTCGATGGCGCCGAGCGAGACGACCTCGCGCTTGAGGAACATCGCCAGGGTCCAGTCGGCGAAGACGCGGATCTTGCGGTTCCAGGTCGGCATCGCCATGCCGTGGTAGCCGCGGTGCATGTACCAGGCGAGACGGCCCTTGAGCTTGATCTTCACCTTGCCCATGACGATCATGGCGACGCCCTTGTGCAGACCGAGTCCGGCCACCGCGCCCTTGTTGGCGTGGCTGTACTCCTTCTGCGGGAAGCCGCGCATGCCGGCCACCACGTTGTCGCCGAGGACCTTGGCCTGGCGCAGGGCGTGCTGGGCGTTCGGCGGGCACCAGGCGTTCGGGTTACCCGCGCGACGGCCGACCATGTCGGGGACCTGGGCGTTGTCGCCCGCGGCCCACGCGTAGTCGAGACCGTTGATCTGGAGCTTCTCGTTGCAGTCCACGTGGCCGCGGGGGCCGAGCGGCAGACCGAAGCGGGAGAGCGCCGGGTTCGGCTTGACGCCGGCGGTCCACACGATCGTGTTGGAGTCGACCTCCAGGCCGTTCTTCAGCACGACGTGGCCGTCGACGCAGGAGTCCATGGAGGTCTCGAGGTAGATCTCGATCCCGCGGCTCTCCAGGTGCTCCTTGCCGTACTGGCCGAGCTTGGGGCCGACCTCGGGAAGGATCTTGTCGGCCGCGTCGACCAGGACGAAGCGCATGTCCTCGCGCGACACGTTCTGGTAGTACTTCGCGGCGTCGCGGGCCAGGTCCTCGACCTCGCCGATGGTCTCCGCGCCGGCGAAGCCGCCGCCCACGAAGACGAAGGTCAGCGCCTTGCGGCGGACCTCCTCGTCGGTGGTCGAGTCGGCCTTGTCGAGCTGCTCGAGGACGTGGTTGCGCAGGCCGATGGCCTCCTCGATGCCCTTCATGCCGATGCCCTGCTCGGCGAGGCCGGGGATCGGGAAGGTGCGGGAGACCGCGCCCATCGCGATGACGAGGTAGTCGAAGGGCAGCTCGTACGCCTCGCCGACGAGCGGGGCGATCGTGGCGACCTTGCGGTCCTGGTCGATGGTGGTGACCCGGCCGGTGAGCACCTCGGCTCCGCGGACGACGCGTCGCAGCGGGACGACGACGTGGCGCGGGGAGATGCTGCCGGCGGCGGCTTCGGGGAGGAAGGGCTGGTAGGTCATGTACGACCGCGGGTCGACGACCGTGACGGTCGCCTCCGCGTAGCGCATCTTCTTGAGGATGCGCCGAGCTGCGTACAGGCCTACGTACCCGCCGCCTACTACGAGGATCCTGGGACGCTCCGTGGTGCTCATGCCATCGAGTATCCACCCCGCCCGGGGGGTGCGTTCGTGCGCCCCTTCACAAGGTTGGTGGACACCTCTGCTACACTCCGCCGCCCACGTGATCCACGTCATGTTCCTGCAAAGGAACCGGGGTGCAGTGGCGAACGTTGTTCACCCCCCGTGAACTGGACCGGAGAGCCTCCGTTAACCCTGAACCGGAGGCCCCGTTCACGCGATGGAAACACCGGGCGGATCGGCCTCCGCGCCTGCGAAAGGGCCCTGAGACACCCCTCGGAGGGCCCAACGACCCCCTTCGGACTCCCTCAGGGCCCTTTTCCTTGTGAAGAACTTCACGAACTTTCCCGGCGGAACCCCGTGGGAAGGCTCGATAGCGCACCTCTATGCGGCGGATAGAGCCTTCCCATCGAGGTCTACGCCACGGACAGGGCGATCCCGTCGAGGATGTCGTGCTCGCTGACGACCACCTCGCGGGCGCCGACGCGCTCGACGATCTCCCGCAGGACGAGCGCCCCGGCGACGATCACGTCGACCCGCCCGGGGTGGATCACGGGGATCGCGGCCCGCTCGTCGTGGGTGGAGGCGAGGAGCCGGTCGGTGACCTCGGCGACCTGCCCGGCGGAGATCCGGGAGTGGTGGACCTTCTCGGAGTCGTACTCCGGGAGGCCGAGGGCGATGGCGGCGACGGTGGTCACGGAGCCGGCGAGTCCGACGAGGACGTCGGCCGTGTCGATCGGCACGGCCTCGGCGGCCAGGTCGAGCGCGGCCCGGACGTCGGCGCGGATCGCCTCGGCCTCCTCGGCGGTCGGCGGGTCGTGGCGGACGTGCCGCTCGGTGAGCCGGACGCAGCCGATGTCGACCGAGCGGGCGGCCTGCACGTGGTCGGTGCCGGTGACGAACTCGGTGGAGCCGCCGCCGATGTCCACGACGAGGTACGTCTCGGTGCCGGGCAGCTCGCCGGTGGCGCCGACGAAGGAGAACGCGGCCTCCTGGTCGCCGGTGATGACCTCGGGCTCGACGCCGAGGATCTCCACGACCCCGTTCACGAACTCGTCGCGGTTCTCGGCGTCGCGGGAGGCGGAGGTGGCGACGAAGCGGATCCGCTCGGCGCCCAGCTCCTCGATCACGGCGGCGTACTCGCGGCAGGCGGCGAAGGTGCGCTCCAGTGCCTCCGGGGCGAGCCGGCCGGTCCGGTCGACGCCCTGGCCGAGCCGGACGATCGTCATCCGCCGGTCCAGCTCGACCAGCTCGCCCGTCTCCGGGTGCACGTCGGCGACGAGCAGGCGGATGGAGTTCGTGCCGCAGTCGATTCCGGCGACCCTGGTCATTCGGCGGTCTCCTTCTCCTCGTCGCCGCACGGCGTGACGCACGGGCCCTTCGCCCACCACTCCGGCAGCATCGCGAGCGCCTCGTCGCCGAACGGGTTCACGCCCGGGCCCGCGACCAGCGAGTGGCCGACGAGGACGTGCAGGCACTTGACCCGGTCCGGCATGCCGCCGGCGCTCGGGAAGCCCTCCAGGACCTCGATGGCGTCGCGGCGGGCGAGGTAGTCCTCGTGCGCGGCCCGGTAGGCGTCGGCGAGCTCCGGGTCGGTGGCGAGCCGGGCCTGCATCTCCTTCATGACCCCGTTGGCCTCCAGGGTGCCGATGGCCGAGGCCGCCCGGGGGCAGGTCAGGTAGTACGTGGTGGGGAAGGGGGTGCCGTCGGGGAGCCGGGGCGCGGTCTCGACGACGTCCGGCTGCCCGCAGGGGCAGCGGTGCGCGATGGCGCGCAGGCCGCGGGGCGGCCGGCCGAGCTGGAGCTCGAAGGCGGCGACGTCCGCCTCGGTGGGCTCGGTGCGTTCGGTCTTCGGAGGGGGCGTTTGCATGTCTGCCTTGGGTGCCTAGGTCGTCGGTCGTACGGGAGGTCAGCGGCGGTCGGCGTTGTCCACGCCGTCCCAGAGGTTGTCGTACCAGGGGCGGTCCGCCGCTCCCTGGTCGGCGCGGGGCCGCTGCTCCGCGCCGGGGTCGTTCACGGTGAAGCCGGTCTCGCCGGGGAGCACGTAGTGCAGGTGCTCGCGGGCGAGGCGGCGGACGTAGGCCGGGTCCTGGAGGCGGGCCTTCTCGTCCCTCAGCTCCTGCACCCGCCGGGCCGCCTCGGCGGCCCTGCGCTCCTGCTCGGCGATCTCGCCCTGCTGGGAGACGTAGCTCCGCATGGGATAGGCGAGGGCCACCACCAGGGAGCAGACGACGAGCGCGAGGAAGGCCGCGCGGCCGGTGAGCCGGGAGCGGCGGGCCTGACGGCGGGTCTGGGAGCGGTAGACACGGGCGGCGGTCTGCTCGCCGAGCAGCCTGAGCCGGGTCGCGGTCGAGAACCGGTCCCGGTCCTTCACGGCCATGTCGTGTCGCCTCCCCTGTTCACGCGGACGTCCCCGCACACGGTACGGGACCGAGTACGGGGACGTACGGATGAGAGCGGGTGTCAGCCCTTGCCGTGCCGATCAGTTCGCGGTGCGAAACCGCGGGAAGGCGCTGCGGCCGGCGTACACCGCGGCGTCGTCGAGGATCTCCTCGATGCGCAGCAGCTGGTTGTACTTGGCGACGCGCTCGGAGCGGGCCGGGGCGCCGGTCTTGATCTGGCCGCAGTTGGTGGCGACGGCCAGGTCGGCGATGGTGACGTCCTCGGTCTCGCCGGAGCGGTGGGACATCATGCACTTGAAGCCGCTGCGCTGGGCCAGCTCGACCGCGTCGAGGGTCTCGGTCAGCGAGCCGATCTGGTTGACCTTGACCAGCAGGGCGTTCGCGGACTTCTCCTCGATGCCCCGGGCCAGGCGCTCCGGGTTGGTGACGAACAGGTCGTCGCCGACGAGCTGGACCTTCTCGCCGAGCTTCTCGGTGATGACGTTCCAGCCGGCCCAGTCGTCCTCGAACAGCGGGTCCTCGATGGAGACCAGCGGGTACGCGGAGACGAGCTCCTCGTAGTACTCGGTCATCTCGGCGGCCGAGCGGGACTTGCCCTCGAACTCGTACGAGCCGTCCTTGTAGAACTCGGAGGCGGCGACGTCGAGCGCGAGCGCGATGTCCTTGCCGGGCACGTAGCCGGCCTGCTTGATCGCCTCCAGGATGAGGTCGAGCGCCTCGCGGTTGGAGCCGAGGTTCGGGGCGAAGCCGCCCTCGTCGCCGAGGCCGGTGGAGAGGCCCTTGGACTTCAGGACGGACTTGAGGGTGTGGTAGACCTCGGTGCCCCAGCGGAGGGCCTCGGAGAAGGACTCCGCGCCGATCGGGGCGATCATGAACTCCTGGATGTCCACGTTGGAGTCGGCGTGCGACCCGCCGTTGAGGATGTTCATCATCGGAACGGGCAGCAGGTGCGCGTTCGGGCCGCCCAGGTAGCGGAAGAGCGGGAGGTCGCTGGCCTCGGAGGCGGCGTGC
Source organism: Streptomyces sp. NPDC086147 (assembly GCF_040702165.1). Lineage (NCBI taxonomy): Bacteria > Bacillati > Actinomycetota > Actinomycetes > Kitasatosporales > Streptomycetaceae > Streptomyces > Streptomyces sp. NPDC086147. The sequence goes on from NZ_JBFBJO010000009.1 coordinate 51,473, forward strand.
GCGACGGCGAGGGAGACGCCGAGGATGGCGTTGGCGCCGAGCGAGGACTTGTCCGGGGTGGCGTCCAGGTCGAACATGGCCTGGTCGATCAGGCGCTGCTCGGTGGCGTCGTAGCCGACGAGCTCCGGGCCGATCTGCTCGATGACGGCGAGGACGGCCTTCTCGACACCCTTGCCCTGGTAACGGTTGGGGTCACCGTCGCGGAGCTCCAGGGCCTCGAACGCACCGGTGGAGGCGCCGGACGGAACGGCAGCACGGCCGGTGCTGCCGTCGTCGAGGCCGACCTCGACCTCGACCGTGGGGTTGCCTCGGGAGTCCAGGATTTCCCGGGCTACGACGACGTCGATGGACGGCACGAGCATCTCCTTCTGGGATGTGACGCTGGATGTGACGCAAGGTCGATGCGGGGTCGCTTGGCCTTGCGACAAGAGCCTAACCGCCCCGGAGGCTCCGACCGGCCGGGCGCCCGCCCCCTGGGACGAAAAAGGACCCAAGGGCACGCACAGCGGGGCGAAAGGCCCCAGATCTACTGGACGGTAACCATCAGGTGGGCCCCGGGAGGCCGGTGAAAGACGGAACCCCGGTCCGGCGCGCACGGGGGACGGGCGCGCCGGACCGGGGTGGGTCACCGCGGGAGGGTCGTGGGGGACGCGTGAGCCGCCGGACTCACGCGACCCGCCGGGCTCACTTCAGGTGGAGCTGCTGGCCCGGGTAGATCAGGTCGGCGTCGTCGACGATGTCCTTGTTGAGCTCGAAGATCTCGGCCCAGCCGCCCTCGACGCCCTGCGCCTCGGCGATCTTGCTGAGGGTGTCGCCGGTCACGACCTTGTACTCGCCGTCGCCCTTCTCGACCGTCTCGCCGGTCGGGGTGGTGACGGTCTTCCCGGCCTCGGCCCCCGGAGCGGACTGGCGCTCCTGCTTCGGGGCCTGGCGCTGCTCGCTGCGGGTGGTCGGCTGCTCGGCCGTGCGCTGCTTCTTCTGCTTCTTCTTCGGCTTCGGCTGCTCCTGCGCGCTCTCGGCGGAGCCGCCGTCGTAGGAGGCGCCGGAGAGGCCCACGCCGCAGCTCGGCCAGGCACCCTTGCCCTGGCCCGCGAGGACCTTCTCGGCGACGGCGATCTGCTGGGACTTCGACGCCTGGTCGGCGGTCGAGGCGTAGGCGGTGCCGCCGTACGCGGCCCAGGTGGAGGCCGAGAACTGGAGGCCGCCGTAGTAGCCGTTGCCGGTGTTGATGGACCAGTTGCCGCCGGACTCGCACTGGGCGACGCGGTCCCACTCGGAGGAGGTGGCGGCCGAGGCGGCGCCCGCGGTCATCAGCGGGGCGGCGACGGCGACACCGGTGACGCCGACGAGCGCGGCGATCTGGGTGGCCTTGGAGGGACGGCGGTGTTTGCCCTTGGTGGAAAACAGCATGGGGATTCTCCTCACCGACGCCTGCGAGGTGAGCTGTCGGGTTCGGGCCGAAGAGTTGCCCGGCCGCGTGTCCTAGCACGCGACTTCACCCCAAGCCGGTCGTCGGCCGTCTCTCGACGGCCGGGGCCGGCACTTACCTTGGGTCCCCCGCTCCTGCCTTCGGCGCTTGCGCGACGACTGTTCCCATCGACCGACGGCAGGATTCGGCGTTTCGGTCGACGGGGCCCGCGGTGGCGAGCGGTGATGACCGTAGACACAGAACCCCCCGAAGTTCAAAGAGGCTCATACGACGAATTTCGCCTCTTCTTGCCCTTCGGAGGGGACTGTTTGCGCAGGTAGGAGGTGACGGAAGCGGAGTTTGCGGGCGCGACACGCCAGTTGGGACAAAGAGACCCATGTCTCACTCGTCCAGAACCGGACATACGCCCGCGAACTACCCCTCCACCGAGGTCGGACCCGCCGTCAGATCGAGGTTCTGACCAGGGAGGATGAGGTCCGGATCGATGCCCACGGTCCGCTTGTTGGCGTCGTAGAGGGCGGTCCAGCCTCCGGGCAGTTCGTTCGCCTGGGCGATACCCGAAAGGCTGTCACCCGGACGCACGACGTATTCACCCGAAGAGCCCTGACTGTCCGTTGTGTCCGCATTCTTCGCTTCGTCAGCGACGGGGAGCGATTCGGACCCTTCGGAAGACTTGTCCTTGTCCGAGGCATGTCTACCGGCTTCGGCGAAGCTGTCCGGCTTGTCGGTTTCCTCCGGGGCGGCCTCGCCCCGGTGCTTGCCCGTACCGGGCGTGGCCGACGCTCCCCCGTCTCCCGGAACACCGGGCGTCACGGGCGTGCCGGGCGTCACGGACTCCTCGGGGGCGACGGGAGCCGTCGGGTCCACCGGGAGCGTCGGGTCGGCCGGGAGCGTCGGATCCGCCGGATCCGTCGACCCGGTCGACCCGGACGGCGCGGACGGCGTGGCGGGGGCGGTCGGCGCGGTCGGGCCCGCCGGGACGGCGGGAGCCGTCGGCGCGGCCGGCGCCGTGGACGTGGCGGGGGCGGACGGCGTGGCGGGGGACTCCGGCGTCGCGGTGGACGGCGCGGTCCCGGAGACGTCCGGCGAGCCCGAGTTCCAGTTCGACTCGGGGACGGGCGCCACGGAGGGCGCCGGAGCGGTGGCCGGGCCCGGGTCGACCCCGGTGGGCTTCCCGTCGTTCGCCAGGCCGGCGATCGGCGCGCAGGTCGCCCAGGCGTCGCTGCCCTTGGCGAGGGCCTTCTCGGCCACGGCGATCTGCTGGGCGCGGCTGGCCAGGTCGGCGCTGGGCGCGTACGCCAGGCCGCCGTGGCGCTCCCAGTCGCCCTGGGTGAACTGGAGGCCGCCGTACATCCCGTTCCCGAAGTTGGCGGTCCACTGGCCGCCGGACTCGCACTCGGCGACGCGGTCCCACGTGGCGGCGTCGGCGGCGGACGCGGATCCGGTGGCGAGCAGGGGCAGCGCCATGGCGGATCCGGTCACGCCCGCGGCGACGACGAGGGCGGGGGCCTGACGGGGGCGACGGTGTCGTCCGTTCCCGGAACGCATAGGTACGCCTTTCGCGTGACGGCTGAGACTGCGGCGAAACGTAGCGGCATTCGAACGCTCGTCACAAGTCGATGGCCACCCGATCACATGAAGATCACATTTCTGACGGTCCGTCAGTGTGCGAGAGGGGTACGGACGGGGAGAACTCCACCGGAAGCGTGCGCAAACCGCGCATGATGAGCCCTCCGCGCCACCGCAGTTCGGCCGGATCGGCGGCGAGCCGCAGGTCCGGCAGACGGGTCAGCAGGGTGGCGAGCGCGACCTGTCCTTCGAGGCGGGCGAGGGGCGCGCCGAGGCAGTAGTGGATGCCGTGGCCGTACCCGAGGTGCTGGTTGTCGCGCCGGGCGAGGTCGAGCACGTCGGGCCCGTCGAACCGCTCCGGATCCCGGTCGGCGGCGGCGAGCACCACGAGCACCGGGTCGCCCGCCGGGATCTCCTGCCCGCCGATGGTCAGCGCCCGCGTGGCGTACCGCCAGGTGGCCATCTCCACGGGCCCGTCGTACCGCAGCAGCTCCTCGATCCCGGTCTCCAGGAGCGCGGTCTCGCCGGCGGCGAGGGAGGCCTGGAGGAGTCCCCTCTGTCCGGGATTGCGGAGCAGGGCGTACAGGCCGTTCCCGATCAGGTTGACCGTGGTCTCGAAGCCCGCGAAGAGAAGAATGAAGGCCATGGCGGCGACCTCGTTCTCGGTGAGGTGCTCGCCGTGGTCGGAGGCCTTGATGAGCCCCGAGATCAGGTCGTCGCCCGGCGCCTCGCGCTTGCGGTGGATCAGCTCGGCGAGGTAGCCGCGCATCTTCTTCACCGACCGCGCGACCCCGCCGCGCGGGCCCCCGCCGTGCCGGATCATCATCCCGGCCCAGTCGCGGAAGTCGTCCTGGTCCTCCTCGGGCACGCCGAGCAGGTCGCAGATGGCGTAGATGGGGAGCGGAAAGGCGAACTCGTGGATGAGGTCGGCGCTCCCCCTCGCCACGAAGCCGTCGATGAGGCGGTCGGTCAACTCCTGGACGCGCGGGGCGAACTCGGCGACCCGGCGCGGGGTGAAGGCCTTCGACACGAGCCGCCGCAGCCGGGTGTGGTCGGGCGGGTCGATGTTGAGCAGGTGGGTCATCAGCTCGGCCTTGCGCTCACCCGGAATGCCCGTCTTGCCCTTGGCGTGCGGGGACTCGTCGTGGTGCGCCGGGTTCTTGGACAGCCGCTGGTCCGCGAGGGCCTGCCGGGCGTCCGCGTACCGCGTCACGAGCCAGGCCTCGACCCCGCTGGGCAGCGTCGTCCGGTGCACGGGCGCGTGCTCCCGCAGCCAGGCGTAGGCGGGGTACGGATCGGTGGCGAACTCCCAGGTGAAGAGCTCGGGCGCGGAGCCCCTGCCGGGGGCGGGGGCCGCGTCGGGGGCCGGGGCCGCCCCGGAGGCCGGGCAGGAGGTCGGTGCGGGGTGCGGCTCGGGGTCCGGGGCGGTGCTGTCACTCACCCCCCGACCGTACAGCGCGCCCCCGTGCGCCCCGGCGGCCCGTACGGGACGGCCCGCGCGCCCCGGCCGGGACGGCCCTCCCCTTGTACGGCGCTACGGCCTCGCGGTCCCTCCCCCTCGTACGGCGCTACGGCCTCACAGCCCCTCCGCCGCCCGGATCGCGTCCCGGTACGTCCGGGCCGCGGCCCGCAGCGCCGTCTCCGGGTCGACGCCCGCCGCCTCCGCGCGGGCCGCGAGGGCGAGCAGCTCGTAGCCGACGCCCCCGTCCGCCGGGACGGGCACGTCGAGGCCGGCCGCGCGCACCCGGCCCGCCAGCTTCGCGGCGAGCGCGAGGCCGGGCTGTCCGAGCGGCACGCCGTCGGTGACGGACTCCCGCCGCTTCTCGACCGCCTTGGTCCGCTGCCAGTGCGCGTGGACGTCCTCGGGGGTCTCGGCGGTCGCGTCCCCGAAGACGTGCGGGTGGCGGTGGATCAGCTTCTCGACCAGGGTCCCGGCCACGTCGTCCACGGAGAACGGCTCCTCAGGGTCCTCCTCGGCGATCCGGGCGTGGAAGACGACCTGGAGCAGGACGTCGCCCAGCTCCTCCCGGAGCGCGGTCCGGTCCTCGTCCTCGATCGCCTCGACCAGCTCGTACGCCTCCTCGATGGCGTACTTCACGAGCCCCTCGTGTGTCTGCGCCGAGGTCCAGGGGCACTCGCGCCGGACCCGGTCCATGACCTGGACGAGGTCGAGGAGGCGGGCGCCGGGCAGGTCGTACGAGCCCGGCAGCAGTTCGAGCTCCGGCATGGCGACCCGGCCGGAGCCGGCGAGCCGGGCGAGGCCGTCGGTGAGGCGCCGGTCGCCCTCGCCGGAGGCGAGGAGCAGGACCGTGCGGCCCCCGGCGCAGGCCCCGACCAGCTCCTCGGCGGTGGGCAGGGCGTGCTCGACGGCGACGCCCGCCTCCCGCAGGTACGGCAGCTGGGGGTGGTGCTCGTCGGGGCAGAGCACCCGGTCCGCGGAGCGCAGCGCCTGCCACGCGGGCCAGGACAGGAGTCCGGGGGCCACGCGGTGGCTGGCGGTGAGCAGGACGACGCGGCCGGGGCTTTCGGAAGTCACCCCCCGAACCTACCCGGCCTCAGGCACCGGCCGGAGCGGCGTTCGGCTCCTGGCTGATCCGCCGCAGCCAGGCCGGGGTGGCGGAGGCCAGCCGGATCTGGGCGTCGTCCCAGGCGCCGTAGCGCGGGTTCACGTCGATGTCCATGCCCTTGGAGGCGGCGGTGAAGACGTCCGTCAGCTTCTTCTGGCCCTCGGGGCTGTCGTCGGCGCCCACCTTGGCGGCGATCTTGTTGAGGAGGACGTTGCGGCGGACGACCCCGTCGATCTGGCCGGGGGCGACGCCCTGCTCCTGGAGGAGGGCGGCGGCGAGCCGTTCCTCGCCGCCGCTCTGGCGGACGAAGGCGGTGCGGGTCTGCTGGAGCTCGGCGCGGCTGGCGGTGACGCCGTTGTCGCGGGCGACCTTCTCGACGACCCGGTCGAAGATCATGCTGTTGAGCTTGCGGCGGCTGAGGTCGCCGGTGGCCGCGACGAGCTGCGCGGACTCCGGGGAGGCCGCCTGCGCGGTCCGGACGTCCTTCACCTGTGCCTGGAGGCTGGCGACGTCGATGCGTTCGCCGCCGACGACGGCCGCGGCCCCCGGGTGGGCGTCGCCGCCGCAGGCGGTGAGCAGCGGGGCCGCGACGAGGAGCGCGGCGGAGACGGCGAGCGCGGTGCGGCGGGGCGTGCGGGGCTTGCGGGGCTGCGTGCGGCGGTGCAAAGGAGCCTCCCGGGCTGGTCGTGCGTCAGTTGAACGACCTTGCGGTGATCGATGGTAGGGAGTCGCCGGGGCCGGAGCCACCACTTCGGAGCGACTGTTTCCCCCAACGACTCACCCGTCACCCGGGTGTCGGCCCGCCCCGCGCGTTCCTCCCGCCGCCCGGGCCCCGCGAGGGCGCCGGATGACCTCCGGGCGACCATCGCGTGAACTGCCCCTCCGTCCTGCGGTTTCGCCCGTTTTCGCTGGCATATTCGACCCGTCATGCCGAAGACCACACGTGCCTGCCTGCTGGCCGCCCTCCTCTCCGCCGTCGCCGTCTGCGGCGGGGACGCCGTCGCCCGGGTCTTCCCCTTCGGGCCGCGCCACCGGGCCGTCAACGACCTCGCCAACCAGTTCGTGCCGTTCCACGCGCACCTGTGGGACCTGCTGCGGGGCCGAGCGGACGGCGGGCTCCTGCTCGACTGGCGGGCGGGCTGGGGGACGTCCTTCCTGCCCGACTACGGCACGTACCTGTCGAGCCCGCTCGCCCCGCTGGTGGCGCTCTTCCCGCGCGCGGACGTCGAGTACGCGGTGTACGCGATCACGGTCCTGAAGACGGCGGTCGCGGCGGCGGCGATGGCGGTCCTCCTGCGCCGCCTCGGGCCGGGGGCGTGGTGGTGGGCGGCGGTGCTCGGCGCCTCGTACGCGCTGTGCGGCTGGTCGCTCGCGGAGGCCACGTACAACCCGATGTGGCTGGACGGCCTGATCGCCTTCCCGCTGCTCTGCCTGGTGGGCGAGTGGGTGCGGGAGGGGCGCCGGCCGCTCCTGGGCCCGCTGGTGGTGGCGGTCTGCTGGGTCGCGAACTTCTACACGGCGTACATGGCGACCCTCGGCGCCGCCCTGGTCCTCCTGGTCCGCCTGGCGGCGACGGACTCCTTCCGGGTGCGGACGCCGGAGTCGACGGCGGTACGGACGCCGGTACGGGTCCTGGCGCGGGCGGCGGTGACGACCGGGACCGGGGTGGGCCTGGCGGCCCCCGTCCTCCTCCCCGTCCTCCTCGGCTCCCGGCAGGCCCACCCGGGCCTGGTGCGGGAGTTCGCCCCGGTGGCCGGGACGGACTTCCTCGCCCGGCTGCTCCCGGTGACGTACGGCTTCGCGACCCCGGCGGCCTTCGTCTGCACGGCGGTCCTGCTCCTGGCGGGGGCGCTGCCGTTCCGCCGGGACGTGCCGGGCCGGGAGCGGTGGCTGTGGCCGGGCCTGTGCGCGGTGGTGGCGGTGTCGATGCAGTGGGGCCCGACGCACCTGCTCTGGCACGCCTTCGCGACCCCGAACGGCAGCCCGTACCGGCAGACGTTCGTCCTCTCCGGGGTCCTGGTCCTGACCGCCTGGACGGCCCTGACGCACGGACGGCCGGACCGCCGGGCGGTGGCCGGCGGCTCGGCCGTCGTCCTGGCCCTGGCCCTGGCGGCGCTGCCGAGCCCGGTCCTCACCTCCTGGGCGCTCGTCCTCGCGGGCGTAGGCCTCGCGGCCGTGGCGGGGGCCCTGCTCCTCCCGCGCCGGGGCCGGTACGGCGTGCTCGCCGCGCTCCTCGTGACGGGCACCCTGCTCGGCCAGTCGGCGGCGACGACGGCGTACGCGGACCGGGAACGGCTCGCGCGGCTCGACGACTACCCGCCGCTCGGCCCGGAGCAGGAGCGGCGGGCGGCGGCCCTGGCGGCGGCGGACGGCTGGCCCGCCCACCGCACGGACCCGGGCCTGCCCCGGATCGCGGGCAACGACCCGCTGCTCCTGGGCGGCCAGGGCGCCGCGTACTACAGCAGCCACACCCCGGCGGTCCTCACCGCCACCCTCGACGCGCTCGGCGGCGGCTGGACCTCGCGGGGCCGGAACCTGCTCGGCCTGGACAACCCGGTGACGGACGCGCTGTTCGCGGTGGGCGCGCGCTGGCGGGACGGCGGAGTGGTCCGTACGGACACGCGCCTGCCCCTGGTGACGGTCCGGCCGCCGGGCCCGCCCCCGGCCTACGGCCGCTCGCCCTTCCGGAACCAGGAACTCCTGCTCGGCTCGCGGGTGTACGAGGCTCCGCACGCGGGCGCGTGCCGGGTCGGCACGGAGGTCTTCCTCTGGGCCCCGGACGCCACGGGCCCGGCCCGCCTGGGCGACCGCGAGGTCCGGCTCCTGGGCGGACGCCCGAAGCGGCAGGCGGCGATGGTGTCCCTCGGCCTCCAGCGGACCCCCGGCCTGCGGCCGTCCCTGCCGGGCCCCGGCGAGCTCGGCTGCCTGGACCACGACCGCCTCCGGGCGGCGGTCACGGCCCTGCGCGCCCGCGCGGCGACCTCGGTGGAGGTCACCCCGTCCGGCATACGGGCCGTCCTCCCGCCGGGCGGCGGCACGGCGGTCGTGGCGGCCCCCCGCATCGCGGGCTGGCACTGCGAGGGCCCGGCGCCGACCGCGTACGGCGGCCTCCTGGCGGTCCCCCTCGGGGACGGCCGCACCGAACTCGCCTGCTCCTTCCGGCCGCCGGGCCTGCGGGCGGGGCTCGCGGCGGGAGCGGTGGCGGCGGTCGCGCTGCTGCTCCGGGCCGGAGTCCTGCTCAGGCTCCGGAACGCCTCCCGACGCCGACCCGCTCCCCTCTCCCCGTCCTCCCTCCGGCCCCGGCCCCGGACGCGGAGGACGCCGGCGGGGTGAGCCGCCGCGCCCGCGTCGTCCGGGTCCAGCGCCGGACCAGGAAGGCGCCCAGGGCGGCGCCGGAGGTGTTGAGGAGGACGTCGTCGACGGAGGTGACCCGGCCCAGGGAGAGCGCGTACTGCGCCACCTCGACGGTGAGGGAGAGCGCCGCCGCCGTCAGGGCGGTCTTGAGCACGCGCCGGCGGCCCGGCCAGACGAACGCGGCGGCCGCGCCGAACGGGACGAGCAGGAGGACGTTGCCGACGAGGTTGACGGCCGCGACGTCCGAGAGGTCCACGTCGGCGTGGGCCGAGGCGTCGAGGATCTCGCGGAACGGGACCGCCGAGATGCGGTTCTCCGTCCCGTAGCCGTGCGAGAGCGTGATGAGCAGGAACGGCACGAGGGCGAGGAGGGCCACGAGGCCGAAGACCGCCCGTCCGCCCCCCGGACCGGCGGGCGGAGGGCCCTTCGCCTCCCTGCGCGCCTGCCGGGCGCCGATCGCGACGGCGAGCACCGTCAGACAGACGGAGAAAAGGACTTCGTCTCCGTGCGTTCCCACCACAGGCCTCCCGGAAGATCTCCTGCGGCGGCTACCCGGAGGCCCGGCGCCCAAGCCCGCGAGGGGACGGGCGGAAGCATCCGCTCCGCCTGCGGACCGTTGATCCCCGCCACTCCACCAGGTACCTTGCATTACATGGTTCCTGGCGAAGCAAGATCCGATGCGGCCGGCAAGGTGGCCGTGCAGCTGCGCAAGGGCGTCCTGGAGTACTGCGTCCTGGCACTCCTCCGGGGCGGCCCCCGCTACGGCGTCGAGATCCTCGACGAACTCGCCGCCGTCAGCGTCATGACCACCAGCCAGGGCACGATCTACCCCCTGCTGTCCCGGCTCCGCCGCGACGGCCTGGTCGACACCGAGCTGCGCGAGTCGGCCACCGGGCCCGCCCGCCGCTACTACACGCTCACCGCGTCCGGCCGGGCCGCGCTCGCCGAGTTCACCGAGGACTGGCCGCGCTTCCGCGACGGCGTCGACCACTTCCTGACCGCATCTCCCGGAGGTTCCGCATGACCCGCACCGCGCACCCCCTCGTGACCGACTACCTGGAGACGGTCGAGCGGGAGGCGTCCTTCCTGCCGGCCGGGCGCCGCGAGGAACTCCTCGCGGACCTGCGCGAACACCTGGACGTCGCCGTCGGCGACGAGCGGGACCCGGAGACCGTCCGCGCCGCCCTCGACCGCCTCGGCAGCCCCGCCGCGATCGTCGCCGCCGCCCGCGCGGAGGAGCCCGAGGCCCCCGCCGCGCCCCGGCCCGAGGGCGCACCCAAGAGCCGTACGACCCACACGGCCGTCGTGCTCGGCGCCACCGGCGTCGCCGGGTACGCCCACCCCCTCCTCGGCCTGGCCGTCCTGATCGCGGGCCTGGTCATGCTGTGGACGTCGGACGCGTGGGAGCGGGGCACCAAGGCCCTCGCGACCGTCCTCGTCTCCCTCACCCCCCTCGCGCTCCTCCTCACCTTCGTGCTCGGCGGGGCGGGACGCATCGGCGTGTTCGAGCTGCTCGCCCTCCTCGTGGCCGGGGTCGTCCTCCCCGTCACGGCGGCGGTCCGCCTGATCCGCGCGGCCCGCCGGACGGCGACCCCCTGACGGACCAAGATCAACACGGGTGCAGAATGACCCGTATGCCCATAACGAACGCACCGAAGACGGCCGTGATCGACGACGCTCCGGCCATCGGCCGCACACTGGCCTCCGCCTTCGGCGACGACCCGATGATGCGCTGGTTCTTCCCCGACGACGCCACCCGCGAGGCGGGCCTCGGCCGGTACTTCACCACCCTCTTCACCCGGCAGTACGGCCTCCACGGCGTGTGCGAGCGCACCGACGCGGCGGCGGCCTTCTGGGTGTCGCCCGAGGGCGCGGAGAAGGCCGTTCCCGACGCGGAGACGATCCGGGAGCTCCAGGAGATCCTGGGCGACCGGGCCGGCGCCTTCCGCGACGCGGTCACGGCCGCCGCCGGACACGGCCCGACCGAACCCCACTGGTACCTCGCCGTCATCGGCGCCGACCCCGCCGCCCGGGGACGGGGCCACGGCTCCGCCCTGCTCCGCTCGGGCCTCGCCAAGGCCGACGCGGCGGGCCTGCCGGTCTACCTGGAGTCCTCCAAGCCCGACAACCTGCCGGTGTACGAGCACTTCGGCTTCGTCGTCCGCGACGAGTTCAGCCTGCCGGGCGGCGGCCCGGTCCTGTGGGCGATGCGACGCGAGCCGCGGGCCTGACGCCTTTCCCCGGCCGGGCGCGGGCCGGGCCCGCGCGGTGGTGTCTCAGCCCATCCGCACCGCGCGGGACGGGCGGCCCGTCTCGTGGTCGAGGTCGATGAGGTGGACCTGTTCGGTGCCGTCCTCGGCGTACCCCGTGACCAGACGGACGCGGTCGGGTCCCTCCCAGGTCGCCTGGACGAGGGCGTTCTCGGCGGCGTCGCCGTTGAAGTAACCCACCTTCCAGCGCCGCGTCATCGGCCCCCACCCCTCGTCCACGTAGACCCACCACAGCGGATCGATCATGGCGGACCCCTCCACGATCACGAGGCCGCGGTCGTCGCGGCCGGGGGCCGCCGTGTCCGACGCCTCCCGGGGCCTGTCGAGGAACACGAGGAGGAAGACGGGAAGGGTCATGACGAGGGCGAGCCCGAAGGCCACCCCCGCCAGGACGCGGACGAACAGGTTGCGCACCGCGACGATCAGCGCCGCCGTCAGCAGTCCCAGCGTCAGCACGCCGAAGAGCAGCGGGTGGTGGAGCAGCCGGGCCGCCCAGAGCAGTCCGCCGTCCTGATCCGCCCACCACCCCACCGCCCCGGCCAGGACGAGACACCCGGCCGCCAGGGTCATCGCACGCGGGGAGGACCGGGCCGTCCGGCTCCGGACCGCGGTCTCTTCTGTCATGCGCGGTCGCTCCCCGCCGATCCTCGTGGCGCCCCGCGGACGCTTCCCACCCATGACCCTCGGACAACGCGAAAGGTTGCGGTCGGAACCGGCACCGGCCCAACAGCTTTCCGCGAGAACCGGATTGAGTACGGCCGCGCCCTTCGCTTGGATGGGCGTCGTGACCCACGACAAGCTCCCCCGCCCCAGCCGCCGCTCCCTGCTCGCCTGGAGCGGCACCGGCGCGCTCGCCGCCGCGACCGCGTCCCTCGGCACCGGAACGGCCTCGGCCGCCACCTATCCCGCAGCGGGCTCCGCGCTGCTGGTTCCTTCCCCCCGGCTCGACCTGAACAGCCCCTCGGAGAACTGGATACGCGAGAAGCCCACCCGCGACTCCACCATCCTCCAGTCGATCGGCTACGACAACGCCAACGGCCACATCTACCTGGCGCAGGTCACGCAGGGAGGCCTGAAGCTCACGGGTGAGAGCGAACCGGTGAGCAGCGCCGACCGCAATCGGCGCGGCGACCTGACCCTCACCAAGTGGGACATGTCCGGGAACACCCTCGGCTACATGTACCTGCGCGGCTTCGGGCACGGCATGAGCATCGGCGTCGAGCCGGTCGGCGGCAAGGCCTATCTGTGGGTCGAAGCCGACGGCGTCGAGGTGGTCGACGTCTCGGGCAAGCCGTCCAACCGGGGCACCCGCCTGGCCCGTTTCCCCTTCGTCAACGGCCAGGTGCTCGACACCACCTCGCCCACGCTCGCCAAGTACACGCCGGTCCCCGGCTCCACGATCAACACCGCCGGCGTCGACCCGGTCTACGGCCGGCTCGCCGTCCGCTACCGCGATACGGACGGCGTGATGAAGTTCCAGGTGCACGACCTCGACCTGGCACGCCTCGGCATCTGGACCCAGCCGCTCGCGAGCATCAGCGAGCCGAAGATCACCTCGGTCCCCGGCTGGCCCCTCACCACGTACGGCCACCCCTACCTCCAGGGCTACGCCGTCGTCGGCCGGTACCTCTACCTGTACCACGGCAACAACTACGGTTTCGTCGAGAACATCGACGGCCAGGACGTGGTGATCTCCAAGCCCGACATCGGGAACACGTTCCTCACCTCCGTGGACCTCACCACGGGCACCTTCGCCCCCGCCCCGCCGTCCCCCTTCAACAAGAACGTCAACCCCCTCCACACCACGGCCGCGTACACGCTGGACTACCGCGAGCCCGAAGGCCTCGGGGTCTACGTTCCGGACCTCTCCAAGCCCGGTGTGTTCAGCATCGGCATGGGCTTCGCCTCGGGGGAGCCCGGCTCGCGCGTGGCGAGCATCTACGGAAAGTCCGTGCTCATCCAGCCCTCGTGACGCGCACGGGCATCCCGGCACGGGAGTGAACGCTCAGGGGTGGTCCCGGGCCAGGTGGCGGCGCATCAGGACGTTCGCGTCCGTCTCCGCGCTGCGGTCGAACCGCTCCCGGGCCTCCCGGCGCTCCCGTACGAGCAGCGCGCAGGCCACGCAGTGCGGTACGGGTCGGGGCGGGTGGCTCAGGTCCGGCACCGGGGCCGTCGCCTCCGCCCCCGCGCGGGCCCGGTCGTTGGCCGCCCGCACGCCCGCGCTCAGCCGCTCGGCGGGAGTGGCCGGGCGCAGGTCGGCGGGGTCCGCCTGCCACTCCCGGCCACCGCCCACGGGCCGCAGCATCGCGTACGGCCCGGCCTTCCCCCGGAACTCCCCCACCACGCGCGCCACCTGGTCGTACACGAGCGCCCCGCGCTCCGGTCCGTGCGACTCCATGCGCCCTCTCTCCTTCTCCTCCACACCCTGCGCGGAGCGCCATGGGTGGACTACCGTGCGTGTTCCGGGTACGAGACGAGAATGGCCCGGTTCCAGGGGACGAAGAGCGCGGTCGGGCGGTACTTCTGCAGGTGGCGCGGGTAGTTCCACATCTTCCACAAGGGGAGGGCGCGCCATGCCGGCGAGACGGGCGGTCACGGGCCGGAGCCAGGAGCCGAGGAAGCGGTTCGCGGAGGAACTGCGGTCGCTGCGGGCCGAACGGGATCTTCCCCTGAGGAAGTTGGGCGAGGCAGTCGGCTGGGACTGGTCCCTGTTCTCGAAGATGGAGAACGGGGAGACGCTGGGCGGCCCGGAGGTCGTGCAGGCGTTGGACCAGTACTACGGGACGCCGGGGCTGTTGCTGACGCTGTGGGAACTGGCGATGGGGGACCCGACGCAGTTCAAGGAGCGGTACCGGAGATACATGACACTGGAGGCAGAGGCGATCAGTCTGTGGCATTACGCGCCCTACCTGCTGCCCGGCCTGCTCCAGACGAAGGCGTACGCACAGGCCGTGCTGGAGCTGGGCAGGTTCAAAGGCGACGAACTGACCAGACAGGTCGAGGCCCGATGGGGGCGGCGCACCCTGCTGGAGGGTGAGAACGCCCCCTCGTTCCGCACGATCCTCTCGGAGACGGTGCTCCGCACGCCACTACCGGTCCGGGACCAGTGGCAGGAGCAGTTGGAGCACCTCCTCACAGTCGGTGAGCGTCGGAACGTGACCATCCAAGTGGTACTCCACTCGTTCGGGCTGTACACCCTCGGAGGCACGGACGTGATGTTCCTGAAGCCCACGGACGGCCGGACGGTGGCCTGGGTGGAGACCTCTCACTCCGGCCAGGTCGTCGAGGAAACGGCCGCCGTCGATCGGCTCCAACTTCGATACGACTCAGTCCGCGACCTGGCCCTTTCACCAGCCGATTCCAGGAAGTTCATCATGCAGACGTTGGAGGAAGCAGCGTGCAAGCCGTCGATCTGAGCACCATCATGTGGCGCAAGAGTTCTTACAGCAACTACGACGGCGGCCAGTGCCTGGAGGTCGCCGACCGCCTCCCCCACGTCCCCGTCCGTGACAGCAAGGTCCCGACCGGCCCCGTCCTCGTCTTCGCGACCAGCGCCTGGGCGTCCTTCGTGGACGGGGTGAAGGCCGGGGGCTGAGGCGCGGGCCGGGAAACGGGGCCCCTGTCGTGCCCCGAGGCTCCCGGTTACCGTGTGGCAGGGGCAGATCATCTACGCGTGGGAGTGAGCGCCGTGCCATTACGCAAGCACCGGGAAGAAGTCGAGGGAGCCGGGAAGTCGGCGCGGCGCGCGGAGGGTCCTGGTCGGGACCGGCGGGTGTCCGCGGGGTTCGAGCCGGTCGTCCCGGCGGCGGCCGCGGTCATGCAGCGCTCGGTGGGCAACGACGCGCTCGGGCGGATGATCTCGCGGGGCGCGGGCGGGCCGGTGGTGCCGCACGCCGCGCCCAGCACGCGCACCAAGCGCGGTCAGGACGAGGTCGTCGAGCGCGGCGAGAGCCCGCCGACGAACCAGCAGAAGACCGAGGCGGGAGCGGTCACCCGGACCACTCGCAGCGGGAAGGCCGGGGCGACGCCCTCGGTGAAGGGCAAGGAGAAGAAGGTCGAGGAGGAGATCGGCAACCCGACCCTCGTCTTCAACTCCGCGTACGAGGGCGACCAGGAGCAGTCGCTGAACGGCAGCAACGCCATCGGCTTCGCCCAGACCGCGACCCTGCGCCGCGCGAACGGGATGGAGACGCCGGCGGCCGAGGCGTACGACTTCTGGCAGGAGGTCTCCGACGAGAGCCGGCAGATCGTTCCGTCGTCGACGAACTACCGGCCCAAGAAGTCCAGCCGGGCCTGGGTCGTGGACGGTCCCTTCCGTCCGCCGTACAACGACGAGGACGGCAACGTCCTCAACACGGCCGACCGGATCACCTTCGTCGACAACCCCGGCTTCTCCACCAGCACGCGCATGTCGGCGGGCTACTTCCTGGTCGACTACACGGTCCGGTTCCGGTGGAAGGTCCGCAAGAAGCAGGGCGGACGCTTCACCAAGGCCGAGCCTTACTGGGAGAGCGACGAGATGGTGCACCGCGTGACGTCCGCCTTCGACGCGGAGAACCCGGAGGAGGCGGTGGCGGTCAACCACCAGGCGGCGGGCAACCGCACCTGGAACGTCCAGTTGCCCGACTGACCGTTCGGAGCGGCCGGGCCGCCGCCCCCGGCCCGGCCCGGTCGGAGACTCAGGCGGAGACGGAGAGCAGGTCCACCACGAAGACGAGGGTCGAGTGGGCCGGGATCAGGGACGAGGGCGACTGCTTGCCGTAGCCGAGGCGCGGGGGGACGACGATCTCGCGCCGGCCGCCGACCCTCATCCCCCTGATGCCCCGGTCCATGCCCTTGATGGCCCGGCCGCCGCCCACGGCGAACTTGAACGGCTCGTCGCGGCCCCAGGAGGAGTCGAACTCCTTCCCGGAGGCGAAGGTGACGCCGACGTAGTGGATCCGCACCACCCTGCCCGGCTTCGCCTCGTCCCCGTCCCCGGCGACGAGGTCCCGGGTCGTCAGCTCGGTGGGGGCGTCGCCCTCCGGGAGGACGACCTCGGGCTTCGTCGGTCCGCTCTTCGCGGTCGCTTCGCTGTCCACCGGGTGCACGCTACCCGTGGGCCCGGACCGGAACGGACGACGGGCCGGAACCCGCCAGGGGTTCCGGCCCTTTTCGGGAAGTACGCGCGCCTACTTCGCGGCGACCTCTTCCAGGCAGAGGACGAACTTGTCCGAGTTCAGCTGCTGGGCGAGCGCCGACAGTTCCTGGCCGCACTTGTTCACGTCGAAGGTGTCGTCGATGACCTTGACGACCTTGAAGAGGTCGGCCTTGCCGGAGGAGCAGTCGACGGTGTCGACCTTCGGGTTGTCGTCCGGACCGGTGACCGTGACGCACTCGCCCGCCTCGGCGTGCACCGGGGCGTCGCCGGTGAGGTGCGGGAGGCCCAGCTTCACGGCTATCGCGACGACGATCGCGACGACGACACCGCCGATCTTCTTGAGGATCGCGGAACCCTTCTTCGCGGGGGCGGGCTGCTGCTCGGGGGCAGGCTGCTGCTCGGGGGAGAAGGGCGCGGGCGGCGTCGTCATGAGGGATTCCTTGAGGGTGTGGACATGATCAGACGCGAACGTTACATGTATCAAAAACGGCAAAAAGGATCACGAAGATCCACTTGCCGATCATTTGCCGAGTCGTGATCCTGTCGTCCCGTCAGGGACGCCGTTCCGTTGCCGGAGGCCCCCGTCAGGGGCGCGGGCCCATCATCCGCTGGTGGTCCAACGCCCTGCGCAGCTCCGCCGGAAGCGGGTGGTACGGGCCGTACGCGCGCTCCGCGTCGAACAGCAGCCGCTGGAGCTGGTCCCGGCCGGCCGCGTGCTCGCCCGCCGCCAGGAGCAGCAGTCCGATCCGCTGCCGGATGTCGAAGGCGCGGGCGGGCTCCCGCTCGTAGTACGGCAGGACCGACCGGAACTCCGCGAGCGCGTCCGCCGTCTCCCCCAACTGCTCCAGGCACAGCGCCGCGTCGTAGCGGAACTGGAGGGTCTGGGGGTCCGCCGGGCCCGCCTCCGCCTGGCGGTCCGCCGCGAGTCGGCGCAGCTCCGGCAGCGCGCGCCGGTACTGGCCGTCGTCCATCAGCGTCGACGCGTACTGCTTGCGCAGGATGCGGACGACCGGCGACCGCTCCCCGTGCTCGGCCTCGGCCGCGGGCAGGATCCCGCCGAGGACGTCCACGGCCTGGGTCAGCGAGCCCTCCGCGAGCAGCCGCTTGACCTCGTCCACGGCGGCGGCGACGTCCGGCCGCGCGAACGGACCGGACTGCGCGTACACCCGGGGGTCGGCCTGCGGGACCGGGGTCGGGGCGTGGCGGGGCACGGGCGGGATCGGGACCTGGGGGGTCGGGACCGGGCGCACCGGGCCCGGCGCCGTCCGCGCGCGGTCCGGCCAGGGCGCGTGCGGGCGCAGGAACGGCCGGGTCGGGTCCATCGGGCCCGCCGGGGCGCCGCGCGCGGGCAGCAGCGGCAGCAGGTGCTCGTACACCTCGTGCGCGCCGTCCGGCCGGTCCCGCGGGTCCTTGGCGAGCAGCCGGAGGACCAGCGCCTCCAGCGCCGCGGGGACCTCCGGGCGCAGCTGCCGGAGCGGGACGGGCGGGTCGTACAGGTGGCGGTGCAGCACGCCGAGCGCGGTCGAGCCGGAGAACGGCACGTCCCCGCTGAGGAGTTCGTGGAGCAGGACGCCGAGCGCGTACAGGTCGGTGGCCGGGCCGACGGCGCCGCCCATGGCCTGCTCGGGCGCCATGTACGCCGGGCTGCCGATGGGCGAGCCGGTGTGGGTGAGCCGGGTGGTGTCGGTGTCCAGGACGGAGGCCACGCCGAGGTCGAGGACGGTCAGCGTCCCGTCCGGCCGGATCATCACGTTCCGCGGCTTGAGGTCGCGGTGCACGATCGGCACCGCGTGCACGGCGGCGAGCACCGCGCAGAGCTGCGCCGCCACGGAGACCGCCCACTCCCACGGGTACGGGGTGTGCTCGGCGAGGTGGTCGGCGAGGTCCGCGCCCTCCACGTACTGCATGACGAGGTACAGGTCCTCGCCCTCGCTGCCCGCGTCGTGCACGGTCACCAGGCCGGGGTGGGTCACGCGCGCGGTGACCCGGCACTCGCGCACGAAGCGGCGGCGCAGCTCGTCGGCGGAGGAGGCCTGGCCGTTCATGCCGGCCGGCCGCAGCAGCTTCACCGCGACCCGGCGGTCGAGGCGTCCGTCGTACGCCGTCCAGACCTGGCCCATGCCGCCCTGGCCGACGACGGTGGCGAGCTCGTAACGCCCGCCGACGACCCGCCCGTTCACCGGCCGCCTTCGCCTTCCCGGGGCTCCCCGCGCAACAGGTCGCTCAGCTCGTCGAGCTCGGCGCGGACCTGGTCGATGCGGTGGCCGGGCGGCTGGGGCACGGGGGTGGCGGGACCGGGCACGACGGGCGCCGGGCCGACGGGAGTGTGCGTGACGGGGGTGTGCGTGACGGGGCCGGCGTAGGGGTTCGGCCGCACGTCCGCGCGCGGGACGGTCGCGGCGGCGCCGTTGCCGTACGTGTACCCCACCGGGCCGTACGCGGGCGCGGTGCGCAGGCGCTCCGCGTGGCGGATCTCCCCGAACAGGTAGTACGTGATCGAGCCCGCCACCAGGGCCACCATCACGCCGACCGCCACGAAGGACTCCGCCGTACCGGCTTCCTTGTCGCCGGTGGCCGCCGCGTACGAGAACAGGGCGGCCGATCCCGCGAACAGCACGCCGCACACCACCCAGTCGCGCACCCTGCGGGTGACGCACGCGAGCCGGATCAGCGGCGCCCAGGACAGGAAGCCGCAGCTCAGCAGCGCGAGGAGGCAGAAGAGGACGAGCAGGGCGATCCGGCCGCCGGAGAGGGTGCTCTTCGGCGGCTGCGGAACCTGCGGGACCTGCGTGGGGCCGTACATCCTGCTGCTCCTGCTCGGACGGATCTGGGGTGCGGGGACGAGCGTATACACCCATGCGGACAACGGTTCCGGGATACCCGGAACCGTTGTCGAAGAGATGAGGAGGAGCGGGGGGCGGAGGGGCCGTCAGGGAGCCACGGAACCGTCCGCCAGGCCGTCGTACAGGCCCTGTACGAGCTGGTCGCCGAGGCGGGAGGCCAGGCGCAGGGACTCCTCGAAGGCGGCGAGGGCGCGGAACCGCTCGCCGAAGCGGCGCTGCTCGGCCAGGGGCAGGCGCGGCAGCTGGAGGCGGCGGACGTCGAGGCGGGTCGCGGTGGAGGCGTAGCTGCTGGCCTGCCGGGTGTTGGCGGTGGCGCGGAGGAAACCGGCCAGGAACCAGGGGTCGAGGGCCGCCGGGTCGGGGCGCAGGAGCTGGAGGTTGCGGCCGAGGGCGGCGCCCTCGGCGGTGGCGTCGACGACCCGGACGGCCGCCCCGCCGCCGAGGACCGGGACGACGACGTCCCCGGCGGCCAGCAGGACCGGTTCCTCGGGCGGGCCGTCGGGCAGCGTGCCGGAGGGCGGCTGGGCGGCCAGGACGTCGTGGTCGGTGAGGACGGCGACCGGGGCGGCGGCCGGGGCCGTGCCCGCGCCGCCCGCGCGCAGCACCAGGGCTCCGGCGCGGGCCAGTTCGCCGACGGTCGTGGTGGGCCTGCCGGTCGTGGCGGCGGGCGGGTCGGCGACGGGCGGCGGGGTCAGTTCGCGGGTGCGGCGCAGGGTCTCCGTCAGGCGCTCGCGCACCCCGGCAAGCTGGGCCGCGCCCTCGGCGGCGGCCGGGGGCGGCAGGTGGCGGGCGGGCGCGAGGTCGACGTCGTCGTCGAGGAGTTCGATCACGGGGACGGAGCGGCTCGCGCCCGGGGTCCCGGCGAGGGCCCCGTCCCGGTCGAAGGGCGCCCAGGCGTCCAGTACGGCGGTGTGGACGGCCGGCCAGTCGAGCCGGTCGCGGCCCTCCCGGCCCGGTCCGGCGTGCTCGGACGCGGTGTCCACGAGGAGGAGTTCGGCGGGGGGCCGGCCGCCCGGGACGGGCTTGCGCAGCACCCAGAGGTGGAGCGGGATGCCGTACGGGGGCGCGGCGCCGGCCGGGAGGGCGACGACCGCGCGCAGGGCGCCCCGGCGGAGCAGGTCGGCGCGGATGCGGCGGCCGGAGCGGCGGGAGGCGGCGGCGGGCGGCATGAGGAGGACGGCGGTGCCGCCGGGGCGGAGGCGGGCCAGGGCGTGCTGCACCCAGGCGAGTTCGGACTCCGTGCGGGCCGGGAAGCCGTACTCCCAGCGCGGGTCGTAGGCCAGTTCCTCGTGGCCCCAGTTGCGCTCGTTGAACGGCGGGTGGCACAGGACGGCGTCCGCCGCGAGCGCCGGGAAGGCGTCGGCGCGCAGGCTGTCCCCGGACCTGACCCGGATGTCGGCGTCGGCCGCGAGGGCCAGGCGCAGGGCGGTGAGCGCGGCGAGGTCGGGGTCGGCGTCCTGGCCGCAGAGGGCGCCGGGGCGCTCCACCGCGCCGAGCAGTCCGCCGGTGCCGCAGGCCGGGTCGAGGACGGTGAGCGGGGCTGCGCCCTCGCCGGCGGGCGCGGGGGCCGCGAGCGCCGCCATGAGGGCGGCGGGCCCGGGCGGGGTCAGCGTGTACTGGCGCGGGTTGGCGTCGAGGTGGCGCCCGAGCAGGAACTCGAAGGCCTGGCGCGCGCCGGTGTCGGCCGCGAGTTCGGCGGCCCCGCGCAGCAGGGGCAGGGAGACGGCGAGCGCGCCCGAGGTGGGGGTGAGGACGGCCCGCCCGGGGCCGAGGCGCTCGGTCAGCGTCTCCTCCAGGGCGACCGGCAGCACTTCCGTGAGCCGGTCGTCCGGGAGCGCGGCGAGCGAGGGCCAGGCCGCCGACCGGTCCCGTACGAGGAGGAGGGCGCAGCCCGCGTGGACGAGGGCGGCGACGGCACCGGCCGGATGGCCCGCGACCTGCTGCCAGACGCGCTCCCGGAGCGGGACCTCGGCCAGTTTGCCCTGGGCGCGGAGCCACTCCTCGACCTCGGCGAGGGCGAAGGACGGGCTGGTCTCCGTGCCGCCGACGGGTTTGGGGAAGTCGGCGTGGCGGCGGCGCCAGTTGCTGACGGCGGCCCGGCCGACCCCGGCGAGCCGGGCGATTCCGGCGGCGGTCACCTCGGCGGCGGCCTCGGCGGGGGCGGCCCCCGCGGGTGCCCCTGCTTCCGCCGCGCCCGTCCGCGCCGCCCCTGCTTCCGCCGCGCCCGTCTCCGCCGCACGCGCGTCCGCTGCGTTCTCCGGCACCTGACCCATCTCCCCTGGCTGGCGCTGACAACTCTCGTGTGACGCCCATCCTACTGACGACCCACGGCGTGAGAACTTCACAGTGTGGCCGTATCTGTTTCCCGTGAACCGTGTTGACTCGGTTCACAAGCTCTGCTGTGATTGACCCATCGCACCAGACATCCTCAATGTCCGGGAGGACACACCCATGTCGTACGACACCCAGGTCCCGCCCGCCGCCCCGCACCGGGCCATGCGCAACGGCCTCGGCACCGCGGCCCTGATCCTCGGCATCATCGGCACGCTCTCCGGCCTCGTGCCGTTCTTCTTCTGGCTGGCGGGCATCCTGGGCCTGATCGCCCTGATCCTCGGGCTCGTCGGCAAGGGCCGGACGAAGCGCGGCGAGGCGAACAACAAGGGAGTGGCGCTCACCGGCGCGATCCTCGGCCTCGTCGCCCTGATCCTCTCGGTCGTCGGCGCGGTCATCACGTTCACGGCGGTCAGCGACGCGGTCGACGAGATCGACAAGGCCATCAAGGACTCCGCGCCCAAGGACCCGGCGGCCAAGAACCTGGCGGACGGCGACACCTCGGTCTACGACGACGACCTCAAGGTCACGGTCTCGGACCCGAAGGCGTACAAGCCCGGCGAGTTCGCGGCCGGCCACACCGAGGGCAACAAGGCGTACCAGGTCACCGTGGTCATCGAGAACGGCGGCAAGAAGAAGTTCGACGCCACCCTCGTCACGCTGACCGGCCGCGCCGGGACGAACGGCGTCGCGGCCGAGCAGATCTTCGACGAGAAGGTCGGCACGGGCTTCCAGGGCGCCGTCCTGCCCGGCAAGAAGGCCACCCTCACCGTCGCCTTCGACACCCCCAAGGACGCCAAGAACCTGACGGTCGAGGTGAACCCGGGCTTCGACTACAACGCCTCGCAGTGGGAGCTGAAGCTCGGCTGACCCGGCCGCGACCGGCCGCCCGCGAGGACCGGGGCCCTTCGGGGCCCCGCCCCTGCCCGCCCCCCGGACCCCGCTCCCGCATACCCTCCCCCGTACACACACCCCTCTTCCGGAGAAGAACCCCATGCGCGCCCCCGCCCCCACCTCCTCCCGCCCCCGTGCCGGCCGCACCGCCGCCACCGCGCTCCTGTGCGCCGCCGTCGCGGCCGGCGCCGCCGCCTGCGGCCCGTCCCCGGTGGAGGCGAAGCCCGCGGGGCCCTACGCCGAGCTGACCGGGTCGCAGATCGTCGACAAGGCGTTCGCGGCGACGGCGGCGGCGAAGTCCCTGACCGTGGACGTCGACCTGACGTCCGAGGGCGAGCGGACGAGGTCCTACGTCTCCTTCGACGGCACCGGGAAGTGCACCGGCACGGTGACCACGGGCACGGCCGCCACGACCGAACTGATCAGGGCCGACCGGAAGAACGTGTACCTGCGCTTCGACGAGGCCGCCCTGAACGAGGAGTCCGAGGGCGAGTCGCCGGAGGTGCGGGAGGCCATGCTCAAGACCCTCAGGGGCCGCTGGGTTGAGCTGCCGGCCTCCGACCCCGACGCAAAGGATGCCGTGGAGCTGTGCGACCCGGAGAAGCTCCTCGGCGGGTTCGAACAGGGGGCGAGCGGGATCGAGCGGGGCGCGGAGACCACCGTCGGCGGGCAGAAGGCGCTCGCGCTGACGGAGCCGGACGGCAACGCGACCAGGACCGTGTACGTGGCCACGGAGGGCACGCCGTACGTCCTCAGGATCGTCACGAAGGGCGGCGACGAGCCGGGGACGATCACCTTCAGCCAGTACGGGAAGCCGGTCACGGCGAAGGCCCCGGCCCCGAAGGACATCGCGGACCTGGACTGAGCCCGGGGGGGGCGAAGCCCGGACCGGGGGGCCGGGCTTCAGGAGGGGAAAAGCGTGAGGAGGGCCGTCGCAGGGGAGCGGCCCTCCTCACGCGTGCGCGTGCGCGTGCGGGACGGTGCGGACGCGTCAGACGCGGTGCCGGACCCACACGTTCGGCTCGACGTAGACCGCGTAGCCGCGCGCGGCCTCGCAGTGGACCGGGACGAGCGCGCCCTCGACCTCGACCGGGCCGTCCGTGTCGAAGGGGAGGCCGGTCCACTTCCGCCACTGCTCGACGGAGCCGGGGACGGTCATCGACGCCGGGGCCACCGCCTCGATCGTGCCGCCCGCGCGCACGTGGACGCGGAGCCACGGGTCGTGCGGCAGGCCGTCGGACGCGCGGGTGCGGAAGGCGTACTCGTGGATGGACGCCCCGGCCTCCCGGTGCTTGCCGTTGGGGCGGACCGGGGCGACCAGCTCGGAGAAGCCGCGCGCGGCCGTGTTCTCCCGCAGGGCGGACAGCATCCGGTGCGAGACGCCCTGCCCCAGGTGGGCCTTGTCGACCGTGATCTCGATCGCGCTGACCGTGTCGGGCTCCCGGCCCTGCTTCAGGTCGGAGAAGGCCCAGAGCAGCACCTCGTCCCAGCCCCGGTCGGGCAGCGCGCGGCGGCCGTCCAGGTCCATCCGGAAGGGGACGCTGAAGCCGCGCGCGACGAACTTCCCGTCGGCGTCGGTGGCGACGAGCACGTACTCCGGGAGCTGCCGCACGATCTGGCCCATGTTCGCCCAGCCCACCGGGTCGTACATCATGAACTCGGGCCAGAGGTGGCGCATGTCCCACATCGGCCCTTCCAGCTCGGGGCGTTCGGCGAGGGTCGATATGTTCAGGTCCATGGCCGCAGACTAAAGATCATCACGGCGGCGGCCAACCGGTTTTCCCCCGCTCCCCCGCAGGTCTTCCCGCCGGGCCGCCCCGCTACGGAAGCTTCTGCTGCGGGCACTCCCGCAGGATCCGCTTCATCGCGTCCCGCTCCCCCTCCGTCACCCACACCCCGTACTTCTTCTTCACCGCGACCTGCCGGGCCACGTACGTGCAGCGGTACGCGCCGTTCGGCGGCAGCCAGGTCGCCGCGTCGCCGTCGGACTTGCGGCGGTTGGTGGCGGCGTCGACGGCGAGCAGGTTGAGCGGGTCGTTGGCGAAGCGGCGCCGGGTCTCCGCGTTCCACTGCTGCGCCCCCTTCTGCCAGGCGTCGGAGAGCGCCACGACGTGGTCGATGTCGACCTTGCTGCGGCCCCGGACGTAGGTGACGGTGGTGCCGGTGTACGGGTCGTCGGTGAGGGTGCCGGAGGCGACCTTGCAGTGGCCGTCCGTGTACCGGACCCCGGTCAGGTCCCGCTTGAGGATGTCGTCGCGGGTGCCGCAGCCGTTCCTGTCGACGTCCGCCCAGGCCTGGCCGAACTCCTCCCGGTCGTACCCGGTCTTCGGGGCACGGCCCTTGACGGTGAGGGCGTCCACGGCGGCGAGGGCCGAGCCGGACGCGGCGGGCCGTCCCTCCGTACCCCCGCCGGGCACGGGGGAGCAGGCGGCGGTGGCGAGGGCCACGGCGGCGAGGGCCGAGGCGGCGAGGGTCCTTCGGTACGTCGGCACCATGAAATCCTAGGTCGGACGGCGAGGAGGCCCTTCGGCCCCGGGGCGAACGGATTCCCCCCGCACCGGCCCGTCACACCTGCCCGGACCCGGCACGCCCCGGCCGCTCACACCTTGCCGATGCCCAGCGTGTTCTCGGCGGGCAGCAGGCCGGAGCCGATCGCGGCGAGCCAGGGGCCGCCGAGCAGGTCGGCGAGGCGGCCGGTGTCCTCGGGGCCGAGGGCGGCCCAGGGCCCGGCGGCCAGCTCGTCCGTGTGCCGCTCGATCCCGGCCCGCAGGGCCCGTCCGGCGTCGGTGGCCGCGCCGTCCGCGGCCACGAGCCCCCGGGCGGCGAGCCGGTCTCGGGCGGCGGACCACTCGGCGGCGGACCAGCCCCGGCTCGCGAAGACGGACTCGGGCGCGGCGCCGACCGCCGCGAAGGAGACGAGCGCCTCGACCGGGTCGAGTCCGGCGGCCAGGAGGGCGGCGAGGTGT
Organism: Streptomyces sp. NPDC086147; assembly: GCF_040702165.1. NCBI lineage: Bacteria > Bacillati > Actinomycetota > Actinomycetes > Kitasatosporales > Streptomycetaceae > Streptomyces > Streptomyces sp. NPDC086147. Next base: position 76,836 of record NZ_JBFBJO010000009.1, read on the forward strand.
CCGTCGCCCCGGTGCTCGCGCAGGACCGTCGCGGCCTGCCAGAGGACGAGGTGCGGGGCGTCGGGCCAGGGCAGTTCGGCGTTGGCGGCGGCGAGCGGCCGGCCCCCGCACCCGGCGGCCTCCGCCGCCCGGCGGGCCAGCGCGGCGGCCTCGGCGAGGCCGGGGCCCGCGACCGCGTCCTCGCCGAGGACGGCCCGGTAGGTGCGGTCGACGGCCCGGAGCCGGGCGGCGAGCACGTCGGCGGGGTCGGCGGTCGTCCAGGCGGCGGGGACGTACCGGGCGACCGTCGCCGGGCTGAAGCTGTAGAAGGCGGAGGCCACCCGGACCGGTCCGGCGGCGCCGAGCGGCGCGGCGCGCCAGGCGAAGTAGGAGGGCCAGCGCTCGCCGGTGCCGTACCCGAGGGCGGCGGCCTCGTCGAAGGCCTCGGGGGCGTAGTAGAGCAGGGCGTGCAGCGGTTCGAGCAGGTGCCACATCCGGCGTGCGCGTCCGGGTTCCACGGCGTTCTCCCTCACGGTCGCCCCTCCCATGTCTTGTCACTGACAAGATTGCGCCCGGCCCGTGAACTTGTCAATGACTAGATGAGGGCTAGGCTGGTCCCATGACGACCCGGAGCACCTACCACCACGGCGACCTGCGGCAGGCCGTCCTCGCCGCCGCCCTCGACGTCATCGCCGCCGAGGGGCCCGGGGCGCTGAGCCTGCGGGACCTCGCCCGCCGCGCCGGCGTCTCGCACGCCGCGCCCGCCCACCACTTCAAGGACCGCACCGGGCTCCTCACCGCCGTCGCGGCCGAGGGCCACGACCTCCTGGCCCGGACCCTGGCGGACACCCCCGACCTGCGCGAACGGGGCGTGCGGTACGTACGGTTCGCGGTGGAGCACCCCGCCCACTTCCAGGTCATGTTCCAGCCGGACCTGCTGCGCGCCGACGACCCGGACCTGCGCGCCGCCAAGGAGCGCGCCTCCGCCGAACTGCGCGCCGGCGTGGCCGACCTGGACGGCATCCCCGACGGCCCCGGCGCCCCCGGCGCGCGCGAGGCCGGCATCGCGGCCTGGTCGCTCGCCCACGGCTTCGCGACCCTGCTCCTCACCCACAACGTGACGGACGCGCTGGGCGACCGGGACCCCGGGGAGTACTTCCGCGCGCTCACGGGTCTGCTCTTCACACGGCGGGGGTAGCGGCCGGTTCCGAAGAACCGGCCGCCACCCCGCACCTCACGACCCCAGGATCGTCGTCAGGAACTCCCCGGTCCACGCGAGCAGTTCGCGGCCCACCACCGGCTTGCCGCCGATCTTGCCCGTCGTCGGGCGCGGGACGAGGATCTGGTGGACGGCCGGCTTGATGACCGTGCGCGGGTACAGGCGCTTGAGGCGCAGCTCCTGGGACTCGCGCAGCTCCACCGGGGCGAAGCGGATGTTCGGGCCCTGGAGGACGATCTCGCCGACCCCGCAGGCACGGGCCAGCATCCGCAGGCCCGCCACCAGGAGCAGGTTCTCCACCGGCTCGGGCAGCTTGCCGTAGCGGTCGGTCAGCTCCTCCCGTACGGCCCTGATGTCCTCCTCCGAGTTGGCGGAGGCGATGGCCCGGTAGGCCTGGAGGCGCAGCCGCTCCCCCGGCGCGTAGTCGTGCGGCATGTGCGCGTCGACCGGCAGCTCGATCTTGACCTCCAGGGGCGGCTCCTCCTCCGCCCCGCCGTCGAGCGACGCCCGGTAGTCCGCGACCGCCTCGCCGACCATCCGCACGTACAGGTCGAAGCCGACGCCCGCGATGTGGCCGGACTGCTCGCCGCCGAGCAGGTTGCCCGCGCCCCGGATCTCCAGGTCCTTCATGGCCACGTACATGCCCGCGCCCATCTCGGTGTGCTGGGCGATCGTCGCGAGCCGCTCGTGCGCGGTCTCCGTCAGCGGCTTCTCCGGCGGGTACAGGAAGTACGCGTAGCCCCGCTCGCGGCCACGGCCGACCCGGCCCCGGAGCTGGTGGAGCTGCGACAACCCGAAGTTGTCGCCGCGCTCCACGATGAGGGTGTTGGCGTTGGAGATGTCGATGCCGGACTCCACGATCGTCGTGGAGACGAGCACGTCGAACTTCTTCTCCCAGAAGTCGACCACGACCTGCTCCAGGGCCTGTTCCGACATCTGGCCGTGGGCGGTCGCGATCCGCGCCTCGGGCACGATCTCGCGCAGCCGCGCCGCCGCCCGGTCGATGGAGTCGACCCGGTTGTGGATGTAGAAGACCTGGCCCTCGCGCAGGAGTTCGCGCCGGATCGCGGCGCCGATCTGCTTCTCCTCGTACGGGCCGACGAAGGTGAGGACCGGGTGGCGCTCCTCCGGCGGGGTGGTGATCGTGGACATCTCGCGGATGCCGGTGACCGCCATCTCCAGGGTGCGGGGGATGGGGGTGGCGGACATGGTGAGGACGTCGACGTTGGCCCGGAGCTTCTTCAGCTGCTCCTTGTGCTCGACGCCGAACCGCTGCTCCTCGTCCACGATGACCAGGCCCAGGTCCTTGAACTTCGTCTCGGAGGAGAAGAGGCGGTGGGTGCCGATGACGATGTCCACCGAGCCGTCCCGCAGCCCCTCCAGGGTCGCCTTCGACTCGCTCTCCGACTGGAAGCGGGACAGCGCCCGCACCTTCACCGGGAACTGCGAGTACCGCTCGGAGAAGGTCCCGAAGTGCTGCTGCACGAGGAGCGTCGTCGGCACCAGGACCGCGACCTGCTTGCCGTCCTGGACCGCCTTGAAGGCCGCCCGTACCGCGATCTCCGTCTTGCCGTAGCCGACGTCGCCGCAGATCAGGCGGTCCATGGGGACGGTCTTCTCCATGTCCTCCTTCACCTCGGCGATGGTGGACAGCTGGTCGGGCGTCTCCGCGTACGGGAAGGCGTCCTCCAGCTCGCGCTGCCAGGGGGTGTCGGGGGCGAAGGCGTGGCCGGGGGCCGCCATCCGCGCCGAGTACAGCTTGATCAGGTCGGCCGCGATCTCCTTGACGGCCTTCTTGGCGCGCGCCTTCGTCTTCGTCCAGTCCGCGCCGCCGAGCCGGTGCAGGGTCGGCGCCTCGCCGCCCACGTACTTGGTGACCTGCTCCAGCTGGTCGGTCGGGATGTAGAGCCGGTCGCCGGGCTGGCCGCGCTTCGCGGGCGCGTACTCCACGAGCAGGTACTCGCGGGTGGCGCCCTGCACGGTCCGCTGGACCATCTCGACGTACCGGCCGACGCCGTGCTGCTCGTGCACGATGTAGTCGCCGACCTCCAGGGTCAGCGGGTCGATCGTCTTGCGCCGCTTGGCGGGCATCCGCTGCCCGTCCTTGCCGGCCGCCTTCTGCCCGGACAGGTCGGTCTCGGTGAGGACGGCCAGTCTCAGGCCCGGGTCGACGAAGCCGTGGTCGATGGAGCCGCAGGCCACGTGGACGACCGAGGGCGCGATCCCGGTCAGGTCGGAGTCGAGGCGGGCGGCGATGCCCTCGCCGCCGAGGACCTCGACCGTGCGGGACGCGGGGCCGTGGGCCTCCGTCACGTAGACCGTGCGCCAGCCGTCGGCCAGCCAGCCCTTGGTGTCGGCGAGCGCGCGGGCGGTGTCGCCCCGGTACGACTCGGGGGCGCGCATGCCGAGGACGAGGGTGTCGCCGTCGGCGTCGGCCGCGTCCGCCGCGAACGGCGACACCGACCACCAGGGCATCCCGAGCTCGCGGGCCCGGTCGCGGACGTCCGCGATGCCCCACAGGGAGGCCGCGCCGACGTCGATCGGGGCCTCGCCGCCGCCGGCGGTCGCCGCCCAGGACGCCTGGAGGAACTCCTGGCTGGTGGCGACCAGGTCCGCCGCCCGGGTCCGTACCCGCTCGGGGTCGCAGACCACGGCCATGGAGCCCTTCGGCAGCACGTCGAGCAGCAGCTCCATGTCGTCGACGAGGACCGGCGCCAGGGACTCCATGCCCTCGACCGCGATCCCCTCCGCGATCTTGTTCAGGAGCTCGCCCAGCTCCGGGTGCTCCTCGGCGAGGGCCGCCGCCCGCTCCCGCACGGAGTCGGTGAGCAGCAGCTCGCGGCAGGGCGGCGCCCACAGGCCGTGCTCGGCGACCTCGAGGGACCGCTGGTCGGCCACCTTGAAGTAACGGATCTCCTCGACGTCGTCACCCCAGAACTCGATCCGGAGCGGGTGCTCCTCGGTGGGCGGGAAGACGTCCAGGATGCCGCCGCGCACGGCGAACTCGCCGCGCTTCTCGACCAGCTCCACCCGGGAGTACGCGGCGGCGGCCAGGCCCGCCACGATCTCGTTCAGATCGGCGGTCTGTCCGGACCGCAGTGCCACGGGCTCCAGGTCGCCCAGCCCCTTGACCTGCGGCTGGAGCACCGAGCGGACGGGTGCGACGACCACGCTGACCGGCCCGGCCGCCGGGTCGTCGTCCCTCGGGTGCGCGAGGCGGCGCAGCACGGCGAGACGGCGGCCGACGGTGTCGGAGCGGGGCGAGAGGCGCTCGTGCGGCAGGGTCTCCCAGGAGGGGTACTCGGCGACGGTGTCGGGGTCGAGGAGCGAGCGCAGCGCGGCGGCCAGGTCCTCGGCCTCCCGGCCGGTCGCGGTCACCGCGAGCACCGGCCGCCCCGAGTCCCGGGCGAGGGCGGCCACGGCGAAGGGGCGCGCGGCGGCCGGCCCGACCAGGTCCACGTGGGGCCGGTTCCCGTCGGCGGCGGCCTTCACCGCCTCGGCGAGGGCGGCGTCCTTGACGACGGCGTCGAGCAGACCGTGCAGGCTCATGGGGCTTTCCATCCCGGAACTGGAGGTGCGGACAACGCGAACCGCCCGACACGTCGCACGGGCCGGGTGGTCCCGGACGCGTTCGGCCCGGGCGTCCCCAGCCTACGACGTGCCACTGTCACTCGCCCGAAGGAACCCGGCCACTCGGGAGAGTGAGGCGGCTCGCTCGCGGACGGCTTGTACGACTAAGATTAGTCCGGTACTTAGTCCACTCTTGCTCCACCTAGCTGTGAGAGGCCGCGATGGAAGCAGCCCGGCAGTACAACGTCCACGAGGCGAAGACCCACTTCTCCAAGATCCTGGAGGCGGTCGCGACCGGCGAGGAGGTGATCATCAGCAAGTCCGGGGAACCGGTCGCGAAGGTGATCCCGCTGGCCGGAAAGGTCCTCCGCACCGACTACGGCTCCTTCCGGGGGCGCATCACCGTCGCCGACGACTTCGACGACCTCCCCGACGGCTTCGCCGAGGCGTTCGGGGACGAGGCGGACGAGACGTCCGGAGCCGCCGAGTGAAGCTCCTGCTCGACACGCACGTCGTCCTCTGGTGGCTCAACGGCGACCTCCCGGACGAGACCCGCGATCTCCTGGCCCGGGAACGCTGGGTGTACATGAGCGCCGTCACGCCGTGGGAACTCTCCGTCAAGCAGGCCACCGGCAAGCTCGACGCCCCCGCCGACGTGGCGGAACTGGCCGGGAGGACCCAGTTCCTGGCCCTCCCGGTCATCGCCGAGCACGGCATCCGCGCCGGCCGGCTCCCCGCCCACCACCGCGACCCCTTCGACCGGATACTGATCGCCCAGGCGCAGACCGAGGGGCTCACGCTGGTGACCCGGGACAAGCACATCCCCCGCTACGACGTCCCCGTGCTCACCGTCTGACGCAACGGCCACGGCCCCGGCGCGCACGCACCGGGGCCGCCCGTGTCCCGCCGTACGGCCGCTACTCGCTCGCGATCGCGTTCAGGACGTTCATCCGCCCCGCCCGGAACGCCGGGACCAGGGCCGCGAAGAGGCCCACGAAGGCCGAGGCGACGAAGACGGTGAGGATCGTCGGCCAGGGGATGTCCAGGACGCCGAGGCCCTCCAGGGCCAGGAGCTTCTGGGCGGCGGTGCCCCAGCCCATGCCCAGGCCGAGGCCGAGGAGCGCGCCGAAGAGGGCGATGACCACCGACTCCAGGCGGATCATGCGGCGCAGCTGGCGGCGGGAGAGGCCGATGGCCCGCATGAGGCCGATCTCCCGGGTCCGCTCGACGACCGACAGGGCCAGGGTGTTCACGACGCCGAGGACCGCGACGACGATCGCCAGGGCGAGGAGCCCGTACACGATGTTGAGGAGCTGTCCGACCTGGTCCTGGAGCTGCTCCTTGTAGTCGGCCTGGTTGCTGACCTTGTACTGCGGGTAGGGCGCGAGCGCGTCCTTGAGGGCCTGGTAGGCCTGCGTCTCCTGACCGTCCTTCGCGCCGGCGAGGAGGAGCAGGCTGTGCGGCATCCGGTCGGCCGGCAGGTACCGGGCGGCGGTGGTGACGTTGGTGTACATCGCCCCCTTGTCGACGTTCGCCTGGTCGGAGGTGATCGCCGCGACCTTCAGCTTCGCCGGCTTCCCGCCCTTGAAGGCGACGGTCAGCACGTCGCCGACCTTCACGCCGTGCGCGGTGGCGTAGTCGCTGCCGACGGACATGGCGTCCGGCCCGTAGGCGTCCGCGAGCCGGCCGGCGGTGGTCTCCCGGCGCAGGTCCCGCGCGTACGTCGGGTCGGCGGCGGCCAGGCCCTGTTCGGCCTTCTTGCCGCGCGGGTCGGTGACGGTGACGTCGAGCCACTTGTACTCGGTGACGTGGTCGATGCCGGGGGCCTTCTCCAGGGCGGCCTGCGCCTGCGGCACGATCGGCTGCCCGGTGCCGGACTGCACGATGAAGTCGGCGCCGACGGAGCGGTCCAGCTCCTCGGTGGCGGAGGCCACCATGGAGGAGCCGACCACCGACAGGCAGGCGACGAGCGCCAGGCCGATCATGAGGGCGGCGCCGGTGGCGCCGGTGCGGCGCGGGTTGCGCAGGGCGTTGCGCTCGGCCATCCGTCCGACGGGCCCGAAGACCCGCAGGACGACGACGCCGAGGGCGCGGACGACGACGCCGGCCAGCAGCGGGCCGACGACGACGAAGCCGAGCAGGGAGAGGACGACGCCGAGGCCGAGCCAGGCTGAGCCGGGGACGGCTTCCTCGGCGCGGGCGGCGGCCACCAGGGCGGCGGCTCCGGCGGCGGTGAGGGCGAGGCCGATCCCGCCCCGGACCCGGCCGGCCCTGCCGTCGGCGGGGGTGCCGGCGTCGCGCAGGGCGGCCATCGGGGAGATCTTCCCGGCGCGGCGGGCCGGGACGTAGGCGGCGAGGACGGTGACGACGACGCCGAGGACGACGCCGACGACCGGGGTCGTCCACTTCACGGTGAGGTCGCCGGTGGAGAGCTCCATGCCCACGGCGGACATCAGCTTCATCAGGCCGACGGCGAGGCCGACGCCCGCCGCGACACCGGCGGCCGAGCCGACCAGGCCGAGGAGCAGCGCCTCGATCAGGACGGAGCGGTTGACCTGCCTGCGACTGGATCCGATGGCCCGCATGAGGCCGATCTCGCGGGTGCGCTGGGCGACCAGCATGGAGAAGGTGTTGACGATGAGGAAGATGCCGACAAGGAAGGCGATCCCGGCGAAGCCGAGCATCGCGTACTTCATGACGTCGAGGAATCCGGCGAGCTCCTCGCGGCCCGCGTCGGCGGCCTCGGCGGCCGTCTGGAGCTTGTAGCCGCCGCCGACGGCGGCGGCGATGCCCGCCTTGAGGGCCTCGTCGCTCACGCCGGGCGCGGCGTCGGCCGTGATCTGGGTGAACAGGCCTTCCCTGCCGAGCAGTTCGCGCTGGGCGGTGGCGGTCTCGAAGTAGACGAGGGTGGCGCCGGGGTTGGTGACCTTGAACGCGGCGATGCCGGAGATCTTCGCGGTGAAGTCGCCGGTGACGGAGATGGTCCGCAGCTCGTCGCCGAGCTTCAGGCCGTGCTTCTCGGCGGTGGCGGCGTCCACGACGACGTCGGTGGGGCCGCGCGGCTCGTGGCCGGAGGCGATCTCCACCGACCGCAGCTCGTTCGGGCTCCAGTTGACGGCGATCGTCGGGGCGCCGCCGGTCGGGCCGACGTTCTTGTTCTTCGCGTCGACGACGGTGACGCTCAGGGAGGCGACCGCGCCCTGCACGTTCCGGGCGCCCTCCGCCTTCGCGACCTTGTCCAGGAGCGCGGCGGGGAGGGTCTCGGGCCGGCCGGTCTGCGGGGCCTCGTCGTCGGTCGCGCCCTCGGGGCTGACGGTGACGTCGGAGGCGGTGGTGGCGAAGAGCTTGTCGAACGTCGTGTTCATCGTGTCCGTGAAGACCAGGGTCCCGGAGACGAACGCGACGGAGAGCAGGACGGCGACGGCGGAGAGCGCCATCCGGCCCTTGTGCGCGAGGAAGTTGCGCAGGGAGGTCTTGAGGACGCTCATGAGGTCCGCCCGCGCGCGTCGAAGTCCTTCATCCGGTCGAGGACGGCCTCGGCGGTGGGCCGCTCCATCTCGTCGACGATCTTCCCGTCGGCGAGGTAGAGGACGCGGTCGGCGTAGGAGGCGGCGACCGGGTCGTGGGTGACCATGACGATGGTCTGGCCCAGCTCGTCCACCGAGGTGCGCAGGAAGCCGAGGACCTCGGCGCCGGCCCGCGAGTCGAGGTTTCCGGTCGGCTCGTCGCCGAAGATGATCTCGGGCCGGGCGGCGAGCGCGCGGGCCACGGCCACGCGCTGCTGCTGACCGCCGGAGAGCTCGTTCGGCCGGTGCCTGAGCCGCTCGGACAGCCCGACGGTGTCGACGACCCGGCGCAGCCAGTCGGCGTCCGGCCTGCGGCCCGCGATGTCCATCGGGAGCGTGATGTTCTCGATCGCGCTCAGGGTCGGCAGCAGGTTGAACGCCTGGAAGATGAAGCCGATCCGGTCCCGGCGGAGCTGGGTGAGCTTCTTGTCCTTGAGCCCGGTGATCTCGGTCTCGTCCAGGAAGATCTGCCCGCTGGTGACCGTGTCGAGCCCGGCGAGGCAGTGCATCAGGGTGGACTTGCCGGAGCCCGAGGGCCCCATGATCGCGGTGAACCGGCCACGGGCGATGTCCACGTCGACAGAGTCGAGGGCGACGACCCGGGTCTCCCCCGAGCCGTACGCCTTGACGACCTGGCGCGCCCGCGCGGCGACGGCCGTAGCCCCTCCGGTTCCCCCGGGCCTGGGGGTGGTCACAGCCGTGGTCACGGTTCTCTCCTCGGATCGGGGCGGTGATGGGTTTGTAGGTTCAAGTTAAGGACTCGGAGCGGGAGTTCTCCTCCTCCGCCGGTACGAACGGCCCCTGGGCCGTATGGGGGAGAAGCCCCTAAGGGTTCCTCCACCCGTGGTCCGAGTGGCACGCTGTCCCCGGGAATTTAGGTGTACGAAGAAAGGAAGGGCGTACGGTGACCGAGCCGTCGACGACACGGGCCGGAACCGGCCCGTCCTCCGCACCCGCCCCCGCGCACCGGAGGCCCGTCGTCGCCGCGCTCATGCTCGGCATGGGGCTCGCCGCGATCGACGGCACGATCGTGTCCACGGCCGTCCCGCAGATCGTCGGCGACCTCGGCGGACTCGCCGTCTTCTCCTGGCTGTTCTCCGGCTACCTGCTCGCCGTCACCGTCACCCTGCCGGTGTACGGGAAGCTCAGCGACACCTTCGGCCGCAAGCCGGTCCTGGTCGCCGGGGTCGTCCTCTTCCTCGTCGGCTCCCTGCTGTGCGCCGCCGCCTGGAACATGGCGTCCCTCATCGCCTTCCGGATCGTCCAGGGCCTCGGCGGCGGCGCGCTCCAGGGCACGGTCCAGACGATCGCCGCCGACCTGTACCCGCTGAAGGAACGCCCGAAGATCCAGGCGAGGCTGTCCTCCGTCTGGGCCGCCTCCGCGGTCGCGGGCCCGGCGGCCGGCGGCCTCCTCGCGGGCTACGCGGACTGGCGCTGGATCTTCCTGATCAACGTACCGGTCGGCCTGGTGGCGCTGTGGCTGATCTGCCGGTATCTGGTGGAGCCGGAACGGCCGACGGGGGCGGGCCTGCGGGCGGGGGCGGAGGCACACGCGCGCGTACGGGCGGGGGCAGGGAAAACGGAGGTACGCGCGCGCGTACGGATCGACTGGGCGGGCGCGCTCTGCGTCTTCGCGACCGGCGCCCTGCTCCTGACCGCCCTCGTCCAGGGCGGCGTGGCCTGGCCCTGGCTCTCGGCGCCCTCCCTCGGGCTCCTCGGCGGGGCGGCCGTCCTGGGCGCCGTGACCGTCCTCGTGGAGCGGCGCGCGGCCGAGCCGATCATCCCCGGCTGGGTCTGGCGCCGCCGCACGATCGCCGCCGTCAACCTCGCGCTCGGGGCCCTCGGCCTGCTCATGGTCGCCCCGACCGTCTTCCTGCCCACGTACGCCCAGTCCGTCCTGGGGCTCGGCCCGATCGCGGCCGGATTCGTCCTGTCGGTGATGACCCTGAGCTGGCCCATCAGCGCGGCGCTCTCGAACCGGGTCTACGCCCGCATCGGCTTCCGGCTCACCGCCGTCCTCGGCATCTCGGGCGCGCTGCTCGTCCTGCTCGCCTTCCCGCTGCTGCCGTTCCCCGGGGAGCCCTGGCAGCCGGCGCTCCTGATGCTGCTGCTCGGCGCGGCCCTCGGCCTCTTCCAACTGCCGCTGATCGTCGGCGTGCAGTCGACCGTCCCGTACGAGGAGCGGGGCACGACCACCGCGTCCGTCCTCTTCTGCCGCCAGGTCGGCCAGAGCGTCGGCGCGGCCGTCTTCGGCGCCGTCGCGAACGGCGTCCTGTCCGCCCGGCTCGGCGGGGACGGCGACCTGGACACCCTGGCCCGCGCCCTGGACTCCCCCGAGTCCCTGCCGCCCGCGACGACGGACCTCCTGCGCCGCGCGGTCGACGCGGCGGTGGACTACGTCTACCTGGGCGCGGCGGGGGCGGCGGCCCTGGCCCTCCTGGTCCTGCTGGTCCTGGCGCCCCGCCGCTTCCCGGTGCTGGGGGAGGAGAAGCAGCCCTAGGGCGTGGGGATCGTCAGGCAGAAGGGGTGCCCGGCCGGGTCCAGGAGGACCCGCCACCGGTCGGGACGGGGCTGGAGGGCGGGAACGGTCGCCCCCAGGGCGACGAGCCGGGCCTCCGCCTCCTCGAAGTCGTCGACGTCGACGTCGAGGTGCAGTTGCTGCGGGACGTCCCGACCGGGCCAGGACGGGGGCCGGTAACCCTCGACGCGCTGGAACCCGAGGAAGAGACCGGACCCGGCGGGCCCCCGGACGAGCCCCGCGAACTCGCCGTCCGAACGCTCGTGGAGCGGGAGGCCGGTGGCCCGGTGGCCCGGTGGTAGAAGTCGGCCAGGGCGAGGGGGTCGGCGCAGTCGAGCGTGACGGCCGTCAGCTTCATGATCATGAGGACGAACCCAGACGGCCGGTCCGCGACCACGCGATCCCCTCTCCCTTCCCGACCGGCGGATCGCCCGTCACCGGTCGTCACCTTCCGGGCGAGGAATCCGGCTCCTTCTTGGGTCCCGGGTCCGGCTCCCCCTCCGGCCCCCGCCCCGTCAGCGCCGCCAGCGAGTCGCGGATGTGCTCCATGTGGGAGTGGATCTCGTCCCGGGCCTCCTCGTGCTCCCGCAGGACCCGTTCCGTCGCGCGTTCGGTCCGTTCGGCCTTCAGGCGGGCGGCGGCGAGGAGTTCCTCCGCCTTCGCGTCCGCGTCCTCCCGGCCGTGCCGGGCCTGCTCCTCGGTCTCCGCCAGGGCCCGGCGGGCCTCCGCGAGACGGGTCTCCGCCTGTCCGATCGACTCGTCGTGGCGCGCGTCGAGTTCGGCCGTCCGCGCCTGCTCCCCGCGCTCGGTCTCCTCCCGTACCGCCTTCTGCTCGGCGGCCCGCTCCGCCAGGAGCTCCGCCGCGCGCCGTTCGGTCTCCCCGAAGGCCTCCCGGGCCGCCGACCGCAGCTCCGCCGCCTCGCGCTCCGCCTCCGCCGTCAGCTCCCCGGCCCGCTCCCCGGCCGCCTCCAGGGTCGCCCGGGCCGCCGCCTCCGCCGCCTCGCGGACGCCCTCCGCGTACGCCCGCGCCGACTCCGCCGCCTCCCGGCCCGCCGCGCCGGCCTCCTCGGCGAGGGCCTGCGCCTCGGCCTCGGCCGCGCGGACGAGCGCCTCGTCCTCCGCCTCGGCGAACTCCAGGATCTTCCGTGCCCGCTCGCCCAGCGACTCGTACCGCTGCGGCGGCAGCCCCTCGACGATCCCGCGGAGCCCCGCGAGCTCCGTCTCCCGCTCCGCCACCAGGGCGGTGAGCAGCACGGCCCGCTCCCGGGCGTCGTCGCGCTCGGCGGTGAGCGCGGCGAGGAAGCGGTCGACCTGCTCGGGGCGGTAGCTCCGTCCCCGCCCGACAGCGAAACCCATCCCTGACGCCCCTTCCCTGTGGTCCGAACTTCCAGGATGCTCCATCAGAACGGACAAAAGACGCCCAACGTGTACACACGTCGAGCGCCTTTCGTCACATTCCGTCCGGCCGTGGACCGGGAAGGGTCAGAGCAGTCCGTCCCACATCTGCTCCAGAAGCACCGACCACCAGTTCTCCGGCGACGCCAGCGCCGCCGGATCCAGCATCGCCAGCTGCGCCTGGAAGTCCACCGTCCAGCGGCCCGCCTGCTCCGGGTTGAGCCCGAACCGCAGCCGCCACATCCGGCCGAGCAGCGCCATCGAGCGCGTGAACTCCGGCAGCCCGGTGTTCACGAACTGCGGCGGCACCGACTGCCCGCCCGGACCGGCCTCCACCGGCACCGCCACGATGTGCGCGGTCCCGTACTGGACGCACAGCGCCCGCCCGAAGTCCGAACCGACCACCAGGTACGAGCTCGCGTCCGGCGCCGCCTGCACCTGCCGCTGCGCCGCCAGCTCCGCCAGCGTCGGCACCACCGGCATCGCGGGCTGCGCCCAGAAGAACGGACCGAAGTCCGCCGGCAGCCCCGCCCACACCAGCGTGCGCGCCACCAGCTCCGGCACGCCCTGCCGCGACACCGCCCGCTGGTCGAAGCGGAGGATGCCCGGACCGAACGCCCCGGCCAGCTCCTGCGCGATCACCTCCGGCGGGACCGGCGGCGCCGGCTGCACCGGCGGCAGCGGCGCTCGCACCGGGGCGGGCCGCGCCGGACCGTCCGCGACCTGGTGCAACTCACCCTGATGGGTCAGCAGTTGACGCATGCCCTGCTGCCGGCCCGCATGGTCGCGACCGTACGGGGCGATGCTGGTGATCCGCGCCTGCGGCCACGTCTCCCGGATCATCCGCGCGCAGTAACCACCCGGCAGCTCGCAGGACTCCAGCTCCGTGTGCAGTTCGAGCACCTGCTGCGGCGGCACGTTCATCGCGCGCAGCTCGTGCAGGATCTGCCACTCCGGATGCGGGGTGCCCGGCGCCGAACGCCGGATGATCTGCGCCTCGGAACCGTCGGGCGCCCGGTAGCGCAGCACCGCCTGGTAGCCGGGACCGACCGTCGGCTGCCCCGCCGGCTGCTGCGGATAGCCGTACGCGGGCGGCGGCGTGTGCCCGCCGTGCACCGGCGGCGCCGGAGCGGGCGGGGGCGGCGGACCCGCCGGACCGCCGGGGCCCGGGTGCGCCAGCATCGTCGCCGCGTGCGCGACACCGCCCGGAGGCGTACCGGGCACGCCCGGCGGCGGCGGGGGCGGCGGAGGCACGCCCGGACCGGCCGGACCGGGCTGCGCCAGCATCGTCGCCGCGTGGTGCACGGGCTGCGGCGGCGTCACCGGACCCGGCGGGGCGGGCGGCGGCCCGGGAGGACCCGGCTGCGCGGGCGGCGGGGGCCCGTCGGGACCGAGCTGCGACACCAGCTGCGTCGGGATGTACGCGTTGCCGCCCGACGACGCGCCCGGCGTGCCCGGGACGCCCGGCGGGGGCGGCGGACCGGCCGGACCGCGACCGCTCTTCGGCGGCGCCGTGGCCTTGCTCGTCGTGGCGTCCGCGATGTCCCCGGCACCCGAGGGCGCGGGCGGCGGAAGCGGCGGGGCGGCCGGACCCGGCGGGGTCGCCGGAGTGACGCCCGGCGGGGGCGGCGCGGCCGGGTCGAGCCGGGGCGCCACGGCGGTCGGCGGCAGCGCGCTGCCGCCCTTCATCAGGGCGGTCGGCGCGTCGGCGCCCACCACCGGCTGCGGGGCGTCCTCGTCGTCCGTCCCCGTCAGCGGCGGCGCGAAGACGGTCGCGGGCAGCGGCACCGCCCCGTCCGCACCGCCGGAACTCGCGTTCGCGTCCACCCACGGGCTGCCCACGGGCGCGGGGGCGGGCGGGGCCGCCGGAACCGCGGGCGGCGGCACGGGCGCGGACGCGGGAACGCCGTCCATCGCGGTCGGCTCGTACGCGTCGTCGGAAGCGGTGCCGGGAGCCGCCCCGGAGGCGGCGCCGGACCCGGGGGTCCCCTGGGCGGGGATCCCGGAAGCCGTGGACGCCCCCGTCGCCACCGCGCCGGACGCCCCGGACACCGGCGAGGACGAAAAGTCCGCCGGGGACGGGGAGCCCGCCGGGGACGGGGAGCCCGCCGAGGACGGGGACGAGGACGGGGACTCGGCCGAAGCCGAAGACCCGGAGAACCCGGAAGGCCCGGAGGCCCCAGACGCCCCGGAAGCCTCAGAAGCTCCCGAAGAAGGAGAAGAGGACGCGGGGGAAGCGAAGGACCCCGAGGACCCGGAAGAGGCGGAAGACGCCGAAGAGACGGAAGACGCCACCGACGGCACCGGCCCCGTCCCGCCCGCCCCGTCCACCACGTCCGACGCGTCGTCCACCGGACCCGCCGCGCTCCCGCTCTCCTGCGAGGCGTGCGACTCCTCCCGCGGCAGCCCCGCCTTGTCCGCCGCGTCCTGCAACCACTCCGGCGGAGTCAGCAGGAACGACGTCTGGTTCAGATCGATCCGGGCCGCCGGCACCGCCGCCTGGGGCGGCACCTCCTCCGCGGACCCGTACTCCTCCTCGTACCGCCGGATCACCTCGCCCACCGGCAGCCCCGGCCACAGCGTCGCCTCACCGCTGTCCCGCGCGATCACCAGCCGCTGGCGCCCGCCGTCCGACGTCGGACCGCCCTCGCGGTCCTCCGCCCACACCACGAACCCCAGCCCGAACTCCCGCACCCGCACCTCGCGGTGCTGGTAGCCCGGCAGATCGCCGTTGATCCACTCCTCGGCGCGCTCCTGCGCCTGCGCGAACGTCACCACAGCCAGCTCACTCCCCCACCGGGACCACGGGCACGGCGCGCGCGAAGCCGCCGTCCACCATCAGGTTCGCCACCGTCTCCAGCTCCGGCGGATTGCCCGCCAGACGCTGGAGGAACGCGTCGAAGTCCGCACCGCACGGCAGCAGCAACCGCTCCACCCGCTCGTTCACCGACCAGCCCGCCGCGACCTCACCGGCGTCCCGCGCGTCGTCGTACGCGCAGAACCACACCGAACCGACCCCGCCGCCCCGCACCTTCAGGGCGATCAGACCGCCCTGCACGAACGCCACGCCCAGGTAGTCCTTCGTCAGGTGGTCGCGGAGGCACTTGTTCACGTACACCAGGTCGTTGACCCCCGCCTCCTCCCGCACCGTGAAGAACGGCTGGTCCACCAGGAGCCCCAGCTCCGCGTCGAGCGCCGCCCCCACCGGGGCGCACCCGCCCGCCGCCCTCAGGAACGAGCGGTACGCCCCCGGAAGCCGGTAGCCCAGGTCCTCCTCGACGCCCTGGAGCTGCTGCTCCGACACCGACACCCCGCCCTTCGGCAGCCCGAAGTGCGCGGGGCGCGTCTCCTGGAGCGGGCGCGTGCCCCGCTTCGCGTGGTCGACGGCGGCCGTCGCCACCCCGCCGTGGTGCCGCAGCAGCGCCTTCACCTCGACCGGCACCAGCTCCATCCGGCGGCTGTGCGCCACGTGGTGCCAGGTCCAGCCGTGCGGCGTCGCCACCGCCGGAATCGTGTCCCACAGCTCGTGCCCGGTCGCGGCCATCGCCGCGTTCGCCGACACGTAGTCCGTGAGCCGCAGCTCGTCGACGCCGAAGCCCTCCGGCGGATCCGCGATCTCCGCCGCCGCGCGCGCGTACGGCGAGAAGTCCGGGTAGCCGCGCCCGTCCACCCGCACACCCCTGGGGTGCCGGGAAGCACGGACCGGATCCGGGAAGTGCACGACCTGCCCGGCGTAGGCCGCGTTCGGTGGCGCGGTGTCCTGCCCGAGCCGACCTGTCGTCATGGCGGTTGCCCCCTGCATGGCGTCGCTGACTGCTACCGACAGCCGGACCGCTGACTGCCGCCGACTGATGCCGCACAGCCTATGCGCTGCCACAAGAGGCCGACCCGGCCCGATCCGACGGTGACCAAACGTCACGGCCCCATGACAGGCGCACCATGATTCCGACACACCGAAAGCGCGTTTCGGCGCCCCAGCTTCCCCATATGGCTCCCCATTTGGCAGGCTGTCCCCGCAACTCGGGGGGATTGCAGGAGGGGAAGACCAGGACCATGCACGCAGCAACGACGCCCACACAGGGTGACCCACGCCTCAACTGGAGCAGCAGCGCCGAGGCGGGCCGCGCTCCCTTACTGCGTCACCGTCGCGACGGAATCCTCCCCGCCGTCGGGGCCGCCCTCTCCGTGCGCGGCGAGACCCTCACCGGCACCGCGGGCCGCGGCGACCGCCCGCCCGTCCTGCACCCGCTCGTCCAGGACTTCCTGGACACCCTCACCAGCGGCCAGCGGGAACGGTTCACCGGGCGATGTCCCGAGGCGATCCTGCTCTCCCGGCACCTCGCCGCCGCCGAGGGCGGGCGCTCCCGGCGTGCCCAGCGCAAACCGCTCACCCACGGCGAGGCCCGCCGCTCCCTCAAGCACGCCAAGCTCACCGCGCGGCACATCCGCGAGGACGGCGACCCGCTGCACGGGAGCTACGCGCCGCCCTGCCGCTCCTGCACGGCGATGCTCGCCCACTTCGGTGTCCGCGCCGTCGACCCCACCACGCCTGTCGAGAACGGCTGACCGCATCTCCATGCCCGACCACAGCACCACCCGCTTCCCGGTCAACGTCGACGCCGCCCTCCGCGAGGCCGGCTGGCAGCCCGGCCGCTGGGACATCAAGCTCGCCGAGGAGTGGGCCGACGCCCTGCGCGCCCACGTCTCCCCCGCCGGCCACCGGCACAGCGTCTTCCCCGCCGTCGTCGAGGCCTGGGCGGAGTTCGGCGGCCTGCGGATCACCGCGCCCGGGTACGGCCGGCAGATAGCCCCCGCCGCCGTCCGCTTCGACCCGCTCGCCGGCCTCCACCTCTCCCGCACCCTCGCGGACCTCGGCCGCGCCCTGGACACCGAACTCGCACCGCTCGGGGAGGAGGGCGACCACCGGGCGGTCCTGGCGATGGACGCGGAGGGCCGCGTCTACAGCCTCGACCACGCGGGCGACTGGTACCTCGGCAAGGACATCGACGCGGCGCTCTCGGCCCTGGTGACGGGGTCGCAGCCGACACGGCTGACGGCGGGGTAGGCCGTACGAGGACGAAAGGAGCCCCGCCGGACACGCCCCGGGGCCCGATCCGGAGGACAGGCCCTACACCGCCTCCGGCTCCCGCACCGGCAGCACCGCCGACACCTTGAAGCCGCCCGCGTCCGTCGGACCGGACACGAACGCGCCGCCCAGCCGGGAGACCCGCTCCCGCATCCCCACGAGCCCGTTGCCCCCGCTCGGCAGACCGACGTCGGCGGCCCCCGCGTCCGAGGGGCACGGGCCGTTCTCCACCTGCATCGCGAACTCCGCCCCGCGGTGCGCCAGCCGCACCACGACCTCGGCGCCCACCGCGTGCTTGTGGACGTTGGTCAGGGCCTCCTGCACCACGCGGTACGCCGTGCGCTCCAGCTCCGGCGGGTACGCGCGCACCTCACCCGTCACCACGAGCTCCACGACCGCCCCCGCGAGCCGCGACTGCTCGCACAGCGCCTCCAGGGCGTCCAGGCACGGCCCGTCGTCGGCGGCGGCCTCGGCGGCCGCGGCGGCGGCCCGCCCGACGGCGGCCAGCGGCACCGGCGCGGGGGCGGCGGGCACGGTCCCCTCCCGCAGCACCCCGAGCATCTCCCTCAGCTCGGTCAGCGCCTGCCGGCCCATGTCGCCGACGAGGGCGGCGTTCTTCACCGCCTTCTGCGGGTCCTTCAGGGCCACCGCCTGGAGCGCGGCGGCGTGCACGACCATCAGCGACACCCGGTGCGCGACGACGTCGTGCATCTCGCGGGCGATCCGGGTCCGCTCCTCCTGCCGGGCCCACTGGGCCCGCTGCTCGGCCCGGTCGGCGAGGAGCGACAGCTCCTGCTCCAGGCTGTCGGCCCGCTCCCGCAGGCTCTCCATGAGCCGGCGGCGGGCCCCTATGTAGAGGCCGAGGAGGAGGGGCGGCGCGTTGAGCCCGAGGGTCAGGAGGAGCGCCATGCCCGGCACGTACCAGCTGCTCGTCTCCAGCTCGGCGCGGGCGATGTCCTGCCGCAGCGAGACCACCGTCACGACGAACACGGCCGTCGTGGACATTCCGGCCAGGACGGCGGTGATCCGGCGCGGCACGTCGGAGGCGGCGAGCGTGTAGAGACCGACGATCCCCATCAGGAAGCCCATCTCGGCGGACGAGACGGCGATCGACACGAGGACGACGGCGATGGGCCAGCGGCGGCGCACGACGAGCACGGAGCCGACGAGCAGCCCGAACACCACCCCGAGGGGCACGGGCAGTACGGCCTTCTCCGCGAAGCCGACGCCTTCGAGCCCGCACTCCAGCGCGGACACGACCGCGAGTCCCACGTCGAGGACGGCGCTCCGCCGTCTCCCCCACCACCGGCCCCCGACGCCCGCGGCGTCCCGATCTGCCCCCGTTACGGTCATGCCCACCACCCTACGGGCGGGCTGCGGCAGGGAGTCCCGCGACGGCGACCCGGCCGTCCCATGATCCGGATCTCCGGGAACGCGGAGCCGTACCGTCGCATGGAAGGGGCCTGGTACGGCATAGTAGAGGCCGCCGGGGTACGGGACTGACGAGATGTCCGTTTTGGCCTCATACGCCATCCCCTGTGGTGTAATTGGCAGCACTGGGGCTTTTGGTGCCCTATGTCCGGGTTCGAGTCCTGGCGGGGGAGCTGTGCGTCGCGGGTCCTGGCCTCCACGGTCAGGACCCGCGCTCATGTCCGCCCCCCGACCCCCCGGTATCCTTCGTGCGTCCACCACCCAAAGCCGAAGGGCATTCCCGTGAGCGCCAACCTCCCCCAAGTTCTCGGCTCCACTCGAACAGGGGAGGCCCCCTTGGCAGCCGTCGTCGTCCTCGCGGCGGGTGAGGGCACCCGCATGAAGTCGAAGACCCCCAAGGTCCTGCACGAGATCGCCGGACGTTCGCTCGTCGGGCACGTTGTGTCCGCCGCCCGTGAGCTGGAGCCCGAGCACCTCGTCGTGGTCGTCGGGCACGCCCGGGAGCAGGTGCGGGGACACCTGGAGGAGCACTACGCCGGCACCCGCACCGCCGTCCAGGAGGAGCAGAACGGCACCGGGCACGCGGTGCGCACGGCCCTGGAAGAGCTGGGCGAGGCGCCCGAGGGGACCGTCGTGGTCGTCTGCGGCGACACCCCGCTGCTCTCCGGCGAGACCCTGCGCGCCCTGGCGGACGCCCACGCGGCCGACGGCAACGCCGTCACCGTGCTGAGCGCCGAGGTCCCCGACTCCACCGGTTACGGGCGGATCGTGCGGGACGCGGCGACCGGCGCCGTGACCGAGATCGTCGAGCACAAGGACGCCTCCGACGAGCAGCGCGCGATCCGGGAGATCAACTCCGGCGTCTTCGCGTTCGACGGGAAGCTGCTCGCCGAGGCCCTGGGCCAGGTGCGGACCGACAACAGCCAGGGCGAGGAGTACCTCACCGACGTGCTGTCGATCCTGCGCGAGGCCGGGCACCGGGTCGGCGCCTCCGTGGCCGCCGACCACCGCGAGATCCTCGGGATCAACAACCGGGTGCAGCTCGCCGAGGCCCGCGGCCTGCTGAACCGGCGCCTCCTGGAGCGCGCCATGCTCGCCGGCGTGACCGTCGTCGACCCCGGTTCGGTGTTCGTCGACGTGACGGTGACCTTCGAGCAGGACGCGGTGCTCCTGCCCGGTACGCAGCTCCTGGGCGCCACGCACGTCGGCGAGGACGCCGTGGTCGGCCCGAACACGCGCCTGAAGGACACCACCGTCGGCGCGGGCGCCCGGGTGGACAACACGGTGGCGGATTCGGCCACGGTCGGCGCGGGCGCCTCCGTGGGCCCGTACGCGTATCTGCGTCCGGGCACGAACCTCGGCGCGAAGGCCAAGGCGGGCACGTACGTCGAGATGAAGAACGCGACGATCGGCGAGGGCACCAAGGTCCCCCACCTGTCGTACGTGGGCGACGCGACGATCGGCGAGTACACGAACATCGGCGCGGCGAGCGTCTTCGTGAACTACGACGGCGAGGCGAAGCACCACACCACGATCGGGTCGCACTGCAAGACCGGCTCGGACAACATGTTTGTGGCTCCCGTCACGATCGGGGACGGCGCCTACACGGCCGCCGGGTCCGTGATCACGAAGGACGTGCCGGCCGGCGCCCTGGCCGTGGCCCGGGGCCAGCAGCGGAATATCGAGGGCTGGGTGGCCCGGAAGCGGCCCGGCAGCGCCGCCGCGCAGGCCGCTCAGGCCGGCTCGGAGGGTTCCGCCGGCGAAAGCTGACCGGAAACGGCTACGCCGAACTCGGCGTACCGTGATACGTGCACACAAATTCGGCTGGTTCGCTCACGCGCACGGGAGCGCGGGATCGCGGCCAGGGAACACGTCTGAGGAGACAGTGCTGTGACCGGGATCAAGACGACCGGCGAGAAGAAGCTGATGCTCTTCTCCGGCCGCGCCCACCCCGAGCTGGCCGAGGAGGTCGCGCACCAGCTGGGCGTCGGCCTCGTTCCCACCAAGGCGTTCGACTTCGCCAACGGTGAGATCTACGTCCGCTTCCAGGAGTCGGCCCGTGGTGCGGACTGCTTCCTGATCCAGAGCCACACGGCTCCGATCAACAAGTGGATCATGGAGCAGCTGATCATGATCGATGCGCTGAAGCGGGCCTCGGCCCGCAGCATCACCGTGATCATCCCGTCGTACGGCTACGCCCGTCAGGACAAGAAGCACCGCGGCCGCGAGCCGATCTCGGCGCGTCTGGTGGCGGACCTGCTGAAGACGGCGGGCGCGCACCGGATCCTGACCGTGGACCTGCACACGGACCAGATCCAGGGCTTCTTCGACGGCCCGGTGGACCACCTGTCGGCGCTGCCGGTCCTCGCGGACTACGTGGGCGCGAAGGTCGACCGCTCCAAGCTGACGATCGTCTCCCCGGACGCGGGCCGCGTGCGGGTCGCCGACCGCTGGTGCGACCGTCTGGACGCCCCGCTGGCGATCGTGCACAAGCGGCGTGACAAGGACGTCGCCAACCAGGTGACCGTGCACGAGGTCGTCGGTGACGTGAAGGGCCGCGTGTGCGTCCTGGTGGACGACATGGTCGACACGGGCGGCACGATCTGCGCGGCGGCGGACGCCCTGTTCGCGCACGGCGCCGAGGACGTCATCGTGACGGCGACGCACGGCATCCTGTCGGGTCCGGCGGCCGACCGTCTGAAGAACTCGAAGGTCAGCGAGTTCGTGTTCACGGACACGCTGCCGGTTCCGGGCGCCCTGGAGCTGGACAAGATCACGGTGCTCTCGATCGCGCCGACGATCGCGCGCGCGGTGCGCGAGGTGTTCGAGGACGGTTCGGTGACGAGCCTCTTCGAGGAGCACTGAGCCTCCGAGAAGGAGTGGGAAGGGCCGTTTCCCCGGTGGGGAGGCGGCCCTTTCCCGTGCTCCCGCTGATCCATTTGGGCGGTCGGGGGGACGGCGGGTAGACTGCCGGGGTTGCTCGGCGAGGGAGGCCGTACCCGTAGGGGTTCACGGCGGTCCGTTATCGACGCGCTCTTCGTAGCAGGCCATCGCCAGTCGTGGCCGGGTGACCACGTCTTCCGTCACCTTCTACGAGGAGTGCCACATGTCCGAGGTCAAGATCGCCGCCTCCGCCCGTTCGGAGTTCGGCAAGGGCGCCGCCCGCAGGATCCGTCGTGCCAACCAGGTCCCCGTCGTCCTCTACGGCCACGGCACGGACCCGGTCCACCTGACCCTCCCGGGCCACGAGCTGCTGCTCGCCCTGCGTACGCCGAACGTCCTGCTCTCGCTCGACATCGACGGCAAGGGCCAGGAGCTGGCGATCCCGAAGGCCGTGCAGCGCGACCCGCTGAAGGGCTTCCTGGAGCACGTCGACCTGATCCTCGTGAAGCGCGGCGAGAAGGTCACCGTCGAGGTTCCGGTCCAGGCCGAGGGCGAGCTGGCCGCCGGTGGCAACCTCCTGGAGCACGTGCTGAACACCCTCTCGGTCGAGGCCGAGGCCACCCACCTGCCCGAGTCCTTCTCGGTCTCCGTCGAGGGCCTGGAGGCCGGTGCCTCCGTCCTCGCCAAGGACATCGAGCTCCCCAAGGGCACCACCCTGGTGACCGACGCCGACGCCGTCGTCCTCCAGGTCCTGGCCGCCCAGGCCGAGGAGCCGGCCGCCGAGGGCACCGAGGTCGCCGAGGGCGAGGCCGTCGAGGCCGCCGCCGAGGGCGACGAGGCCTGAGCCGTAGGCTCTTGCTCGACGTGACGGGGTGACCGGGCCGCACGGCCCGTCACCCCGTTTCCCTTGTACGGGTACGGACGCGACGGCGTACGGACACCACGGCTTACGGACACGAGGAGACCTGACGCACATGACGGACGACGCCGACGCCCCCTGGCTGATCGTCGGCCTCGGCAACCCGGGGCCCGAGTACGCGGCGAACCGCCACAACATCGGCTTCATGGTCGTGGACCTGCTCGCGGAGCGGATCCGCGGCTCGTTCAAGCGGGCCCAGAAGGCACAGGCGCAGGTCGTGGAGGGCCGGATGGGCCCGCCCGGGCCTTCGAGCCGCCGGGTGGTCCTGGCGAAGCCGATGTCGTACATGAACCTGTCGGGCGGTCCGGTGACGGCGCTGCGCGACTTCTACAAGGTGCCGACGGCGCACGTGGTGGCGGTCCACGACGAACTGGACGTCGACTACGGGGTGCTGCGGCTGAAGCTGGGCGGCGGCGACAACGGGCACAACGGCCTGAAGTCGATGACGAAGGCGATGGGCGCCGACTACCACCGGGTGCGGTGCGGGATCGGGCGTCCGCCGGGCCGGATGCAGGTCGCGGACTTCGTCCTGAAGGACTTCTCGTCGGCGGAGCGCAAGGACCTGGACTGGTTCGTGGACCGGGCGGCGGACGCGGTGGAGTGCCTGGTGGCGGAGGGCCTCGAACGGGCGCAGTCCGCGTACAACTCCTGAGGCCGGCCGTACGGACGCACGGATGTACGATCGCGGGTCATGACGCACGTCCGTAACGCCGCCCTGGCCCTGGTCGCCCTGCTCCTCGTCGTCGCGGGCGTGTGGACCTCGTGGGCCTCGGCCCAGCACGTGCTGCTGGGCAAGGGGCGCGAGCACGGCACTTTGACGGTGACGGCCTGCGGCGAGGAGACGTGCAGCGGGCGCTACGTTCCCGGGGAGCCCGGCTCGGCGCGCCGCGCGCTGACGATAGGGCGCTCGGTGGCGGCGGAGCCGGGGGCGACGATCCCGGTGGTGGTGAAGCCGGGCACGGACGAGGGCGTACGGGCGGGCTGGGGCGGCGGGCTGCACGCCTGGCTGCCGCTGGGCGGTGCGCTGCTGCTCGCGGCGCCGCTGGTCGGGTGGCTGCGGCTGCCCCGGACAGCGTGGTCGTTCGCGGGGCTCGGCGGGGGGTTGCTCGTGGCGGCGTTCTTCGCGCTCTGAGCGGTACGTGTGAAGGAGCCCCTTCCGGGGTCTGTCCCGGAAGGGGCTCCTTCATGTCCGTGCGAGGCGGGGTCAGCCGGTGTTGCGCAGGCCCGCCGCCACGCCGTTCACCGTGAGGAGCAGGGCCCGCGCGAGCAGCGGGTCCGGGTCCTCCTCGTGCTCGGCGGCCGCGCGCTGGCGGGCGAGGAGGGCGACCTGGAGGTAGGAGATCGGGTCCAGGTAGGCGTCGCGGATGGCGAAGGTCTGCTGGAGGACCGGGTTGGAGTCGAGGAGCTTCTCGCCGCCGGTGATCTTGAGGACCTCGGAGACGGTCAGCTCGTGCTCGGCCCGGATGGTGTCGAAGACGTGCTTGAGGTCGTCGGGGACCAGGGTGTCGACGTAGTGGCGGGCGATGCGCAGGTCGGTCTTCGCGAGCGTCATCTCCACGTTGGAGAGGAAGTTGCGGAAGAAGTGCCAGTGCTCGTACATCTCGCCGAGGACCGGGGCGCCTTCCTGCTGCGAGCCCCCCTCGCGCAGGGCCTTGAGGCCGGAGCCGACGCCGAACCAGCCGGGGACGATCTGGCGGGACTGGGTCCAGCCGAAGACCCACGGGATGGCGCGGAGTCCGTCGAGGGAGACGCCGGAGCCGGGGCGGCGCGAGGGCCGTGAGCCCAGGTGCAGGTCGGCGAGCTGGTCGACGGGGGTGGAGGCGAGGAAGTACGCCGGCAGGCCGGGGTCCTCGACGAGCTTGCGGTAGGCGGTGTGGGCGGCGTCGGAGACGGTGTCCATGGCCGCGTCCCAGCGGGCGAGGGCCTCGTCGGACTGGCGCGGCGCGGTGTGCAGGGCGGAGGCCTGCAGGGTGGCGGCGACGGTCAGTTCGAGGTTCTCGCGGGCGAGGGACGGGATGAGGTACTTGTCGGAGATGACCTCGCCCTGCTCGGTCACCTTGATCTCGCCCTCCAGGGTGCCCCAGGGCTGGGCGAGGATGGCGTCGTGGGAGGGGCCGCCGCCGCGGCCGACGGTGCCGCCGCGGCCGTGGAAGAGGCGCAGGCGGACGCCGTAGCGGTGGGCGACGTCGCGCAGGCGCCGCTGGGCGCGGTGGATCTCCCACTGGGAGGTGGTGATGCCGCCGAACTTGGAGGAGTCGGAGTAGCCGAGCATGACCTCCTGGACGTCGCCGCGGAGCGAGACGAGGCGCCGGTAGGAGGGGTCGGCCAGCATGTCGTTGAGGATGACGTCGGCGGCCTTGAGCTCGTCGGTGGTCTCCAGGAGCGGCACGATGCCGATCTTGGCCCAGCCGGCGTGCAGGTCGACGAGGCCGGCCTCGCGGGCGAGGACGGCGGCGGCGAAGACGTCGTCGGCGCCCTGGCACATCGAGATGATGTACGACTCGATGACCTCGGGGCCGAAGCGCTCGAAGGCCTCCTTGACGGTGTGGAAGACGCCGAGGGTCTTCTCTCCGGCGGCGTCGAGGGGGGCCGGGGTGGGGGCGAGCGGGCGGCGCGAGCGCAGCTCCTTGGCGAGCAGCTTCTGCCGGTAGTCGCGGGGCATGTCCGCGTACCGCCAGGACTCCTCGCCGAGGCGGTCGAAGAGCTGGCCGAGGGCGTGGTGGTGGGCCTCGGCGTGCTCGCGGACGTCCATGGTGGCGAGCTGGAGGCCGAAGGCGGAGAGGGTGCGGATGACCCGGTCCATGCGCCCGTCGGCGAAGAGGGCGCCGCGGTGCTCGCGCAGCGAGGTCTGGATGAGGGTGAGGTCGTCGATCAGCTCGGCGGTGCCGAGGTAGTCGCGGCCCTCCTGGTGGGCGGTGCCGGTGGCGAGGCGCTCACGGGTGTTGACGAGCTTCTGCCGGACGCAGGTGGCCTTGAGCCGGTACGGCTCCTCGGCGTTGAGGCGCTTGTAGCGGGGGCTGATCTCGGGGAGGAGTTCCAGGTCGCGCCCGAGGGACTCCAGGAGCTCCGGGGTGGCTCCGGTGTAGCGGATGGAGTTGGAGAGGAGTCCGCGCAGGAAGTCGACCAGTTCGAGGGCGTCGGTGATGCCGTGCTCGTGCTGGAGGATCAGGATGTCGCGGGTGACCTGGGGGGTGACGTTGGGGTTGCCGTCGCGGTCGCCGCCGATCCAGGTGCCGAAGGTGAGCGGGCGGGTGCCGGCGGGCAGCTCGACGCCGACGCGCTCCAGCTCGGCGGCGAGGTCCTCCAGGACGTCGCCGACGGCGCCGGCGTGCAGCTCGTCGAGGTAGTAGATGGCGTTGCGGGCCTCGTCGGCGGGCTCGGGTCGGACGACCCGGAGTTCGTCGGTCTGCCAGATGAGGTCGATGTTCTCGGCGAGGCGCAGGTCGGTGCGGCGCCGGTCGGCCTGGGCGATCGGCGTCTCCAGGAGGGCGGCGATCCGGCGCAGCTTGTTGAGGACGGAGCGGCGGGCGGCCTCGGTGGGGTGCGCGGTGAAGACGGGCCGCACGTTGAGGTTCTTGACGGTTTCGCGGACGTGCTCGGGGTCGCCGTCCTTGAGCATGTCGACGGTGCGGGCGAGGAGGCCGCCCTCGGCGGCGCGCTTCTCGCGGAGCTCGCGGCCGCGGTGGACCTGCTCGGTGACGTTCGCGAGGTGGAAGTAGGTGGAGAAGGCGCGCACGAGCTTGGCGGCCGTCTCGAGTTCGACGCCGCGGAGCAGCTCGGCGGCGGCCTCGCCGTCCTCGCGGGTGAGGCCGCGGACGCGCTCGACGAGGTCGAGGAGTTCGTGGCCCTCCTGCCGGACGAGGGTCTCGCCCAGGAGGTCGCCCAGTCGGCGGATGTCGGCGCGCAGCTCGGTGCTGGCGGTGGAGGTCTGGTCGGCACTGCTCACAGGTGCGGCTCCTTGCAGTGTTTCAGCACGTCTGGAGGTGTTCTGGAGGCTTGCGGACCGCGCTGTCCGACGCACCAAGGATAGGTGGCCGTCCCTCCGGTGGCGGCCGGACCCCTCTTGTGCCCTCTTGCCGCGCGCCACGACGCTGCCATACTTACGACACCGTAGGTTACGGAGCCGTAGCCACGGGACTGTTCACGTGCGCGTTTCCGCGCGCGTCACCCCTTCTGCCCTCACCTCCCAGGGAGACCCATGACCATGAGTCCCGAGATGACCTCGGCGCCGGAGGCGCCGGACGGTCCGGACGGCGCCGGGGCCCTGCCCTTCGCCACGCTGGGCGGTGACAGGAAGGGGTCGGTCGAGCAGATCGCCCTGACGCTGTTCATCGTGGTGCCGTTCCTGGCGGTCCTCGCGGCGGTGCCGCTGGCGTGGGGCCGGGGGGTGAGCTGGCTGGATCTCGGCCTGCTGGTGGCGATGTACTTCATCGGCTGCCACGGGATCACGATCGGTTTCCACCGGTACTTCACGCACGGCTCGTTCAAGGCGAAGCGGCCGCTGCGGATCGCGCTCGCGATCATGGGGTCGCTGGCGGTGGAGGGCCCGCTGGTGCGCTGGGTGGCGGACCACCGCAAGCACCACAAGTTCTCGGACGCGGAGGGCGACCCGCATTCGCCGTGGCGGTTCGGCGAGACGGTCCCGGCGCTGATGAAGGGCCTGTGGTGGGCGCACATCGGCTGGATGTTCGACGAGGAGCGGACGCCGCAGCACAAGTACGCCCCCGATCTGATCAAGGATCCAGCGCTGCGGGCGATCTCGCGCCAGTTCGTGCTGTGGACGGTCGTGTCGCTGGCGATCCCGCCGCTGGTGGGCGGTCTGGTGACGTGGTCGTGGTGGGGCGCGTTCACGGCGTTCCTCTGGGGCTCGCTGGTGCGGGTGGCGCTGCTGCACCACGTGACGTGGTCGATCAACTCGATCTGCCACGCGGTGGGCAAGCGGCCGTTCAAGTCGCGCGACCGCTCGGGCAACGTGTGGTGGCTGGCGGTCCTCTCCTGCGGCGAGTCGTGGCACAACCTGCACCACGCGGACCCGACGTCGGCGCGGCACGGGGTGCTGCGCGGGCAGATCGACTCCAGCGCGCGGCTGATCCGCTGGTTCGAGAAGGCGGGCTGGGCGTACGACGTGCGCTGGCCGGCGAAGTCCCGCATCGAAGCCCGCCGCCAGGGCGTGTCCGCAGACGCGGCATGATGGAGGACGTGGCGATCGAGGGCAGGACCGGCGGCAGTGGCGGCAGCGGCGGAGAGCAGAAGCCCCGGCGCGGGCGCCGGGTGCGGATGACGGGCGCGGAGCGCCGGGAGCAGCTGCTCGACATCGGCCGCACGCTGTTCGCCGCGAAGGGCTTCGAGGGCACGTCGGTGGAGGAGATCGCGGCGAAGGCCGGGGTCTCCAAGCCGGTGGTGTACGAGCACTTCGGGGGCAAGGAGGGGCTTTACGCGGTCGTGGTGGACCGGGAGATGCGCCAGCTCCTGGACGGGGTGACGGGGGCGCTGACGGCGGGGCATCCGCGGGAGCTCCTGGAGCAGGCGGCGTTCGCGCTGCTCGACTACATCGAGAACTACACGGACGGCTTCCGGATCCTCGTACGGGATTCGCCGGTGGCGCAGTCGACGGGCACGTTCGCGTCGCTGATCAGCGACATCGCCACGCAGGTGGAGGACATCCTGGGCCTGGAGTTCAAGGCGCGGGGGTTCGATCCGAAGCTGGCGCCGCTGTACGCGCAGGCGCTGGTGGGCAGTGTGGCCCTGACGGGCCAGTGGTGGCTGGACGTGCGCCGCCCGAAGAAGGCGGAGGTCGCGGCGCACCTGGTGAACCTGGCGTGGCACGGCCTGGACGGGCTGGAGCAGAAGCCGCGGCTGATAGGCCACCGGAAGAGCTGACGGGCCGGTGGCACCGGCGGGGTCCGGGGTCTGACCGGGCGGGCCGACAGGGCGGACCGGTGAGACCTACCGGCGAGGCGGGGCCCGTGGGGCCGGGCGACAGGGCGGACCGTGGGCGGGAAGGTTCGGACCCGGCAGCCGGAGGGCGTCCCCGGTTGCCGGGCGTACGCGTCGACGCCCTGTCGGAGGGGCGGGATATGCTCCTGCCGAAACCGGGAGGGTGTTCGCCCCCGGCGCGCGTCCTCCACGCGCGCGGGTGTCGCAGAGCCCCGCACCCGGTCCGTGGTCATCTGATCCCTGGGGGGGATCTCTTGCGTTCTGTGCGTTCCACGCGTGCGCGCCTCGCGGCCTGCACCGCTCTCGTCCTCTCCGCGGGCATGCTGCTCGCGACCCCGGCGTCGGCCGACAGGCCCTCGCCCCGCCCGGCCGTCGAGAAGCCGGCGCCCGGCTTCGCCCCGCCGACCCTGCGGATCCCGGAGGCCGCCGGCGCGGCCCGCCCGGGCGCCGCGGGGGCGTCCACGGCCCGTCCCTCTCCGCTGCTGTCGGACTTCGACCGCGACGGGTACGGCGACCTGGTCTACCGTGCCTGGAACGGCGGCCTCTACACCGCCACGACGACGGACGGGGGCGGGCCCTTCCTCGCGGAGGCCACGGAGCCCGTCAAGGACGTCATCCCGATCGGGGACCAGGACGGCAACGCCGGCCCCGAGGTCCTGACGCTCTCGCCGAGCGGCGTGCTCTCCCTGTACGAGAACGCCACGCCCACCACCGCCTCGTACGCCTGGCGGGGCACCGGCTGGCAGACCTACAACAAGGTCCTCGCGCCCGGCGACGTGAACGACGACGGCCGCGCCGACCTGCTGGCCCGCGACCACGCCGGGAACCTGTACTTGTACTACGCCACCGGCGACCGCAAGGAGCCGTTCTCCGCGCGCGTGAAGGTCGGCCCCGGCTGGAACATGTACGACCAGCTCCTCGGCATCGGCGACAACAACGGCGACGGCTGGGCCGACCTGCTGGCCCGCGACCCCGCGGGCGTCCTGTGGTTCTACCCCGGCAAGGGCGACAAGTCGGCGCCGTTCGGCGCCCGCAAGGCCGTCGGCGGCGGCTGGAACGCGTACAACCAGATCCTCGCCGTCGGCGACGACAACGCGGACGGCAACGGGGAGCTGGTCGCCCGCGACAAGAAGGGCACCTTCTGGTACTACGTCGGCGTGGGCAAGGGCTCCTTCGCGACCCGCCGGCAGTCCGGCAGCACGGGCTACTGGGCGGGCGTCCCGCAGTTCGGCGGCGCGGGCAACATCCCGGTCACCGGCGAGAAGGAGGGCGTCCTGGCGCGGGACAGGGCCGGCACGCTGTTCTGGTACGGCAGCAGGACCGACGGCCTGCTCGCCGACCGGGGGCAGATCGGCGAAGCGGGTGGCTGGGCGGGGGTCGGCCTCGCGCACCTGTCCTCGCTGGACCCGGACGCCTCGTCGGACGTCGCGTGGGTCGACCGGGGCGGCCTCTACGTCGAGGGCGCGTACATCGGCCCCGGCTGGGACGCCTACGACGTGCTCGTGGGTCCGGGCGACCTGACCGGTGACGGGAAGGGCGACCTGCTGGCCCGGGACAAGTCCGGCGTCCTCTACCTGTACGCGGGCAACGGCGCGGGCACCGCCTTCGGCGGCCGGATCAAGGTCGGCCCCGGCTGGGGCGCGTACGACCGGATCGTCGGCGCGGGCGACCACACCGGCGACGGCCGTACGGACATCCTGGCCCGCACTCCGGGCGGCGACCTCTATCTGTACGCCGGCACCGGCAGCGCGACCGCTCCGTTCAAGGACCGGGTGAAGATCGGTCCCGGCTGGCAGACCTACGCCAAGCTGGTCGCCCCCGGCGACCTCGACGCGGACGGCAAGGCCGACCTCATCGGCGTCGCCCCCGACGGCAAGCTCTACCGCTACCTCAACACCGCGCCGGGCGTGTTCTCCGCGCGCGTCGTGTTCGGCTCCGGGTTCCAGATCTACGACTCCCTGTCCTGACGGCCCTGCGTCCCGTCGGCCCGCGGGCCGACGGGCGTTCGGCACGGCCCGTCCGGGGGATCCGGGAGGCTCCGGATCCCCCGAACAAAACCCCTGGCAGACCGTGGGGCCCGGGGTAGGATCATGTTCAACATCCGGGGGGGTGTTCCCATCTTCGAACGAAGCCGTCTCGGCGTGCCCGCAGGGCCCGCGCCGACGCCGTTCGATGCCGTGCGAGCCCTCTCGTCCGACCTCTTTTCTCGTTCGAGTTCGCCGCACCTCTGATCCCTGGGGGGAATCTCTTGTTCTTCGCGCACTCCAAGCGTGCCGGCCGCGTCGCCGCCTGCACCGCTCTCGCCCTCTCCGCGGGCATGCTCCTGGCGGGCCCCGCGTCCGCCGACCCGACGCCGCCTCCGGCCGTCACCAAGGGGGCAGTCCAGCAGAAGGCGCCCTCCTTCACGCCTCCGCAGCTGACGCTCCCTCAGCGGGAAGTCCGCGCGGGCGCCGCCACCGCCACGGCCAAGGCCGCGCCGCTGCTGTCCGACCTGGACCGCGACGGCTTCGAGGACCTCATCTTCCGCGCCGTGGACGGCGAGCTCTACTCCGCCACGTCCAGCGGCCAGGGCGACCTGTTCGACCTCCTCCGTACCGACGACGTCGCGAAGGAGATCATCCCGATCGGCAACCAGGGCGGCGCGGGCGAGCCCGAGGTGCTCGCCCTCTCCGAGAACGGCACGCTGAGGCTGCACCGCGACGCCGGCCCGTACGGCACGCCGACCTCGTCGCTCGTGGGCGGCGGCTGGCAGGTCTACAACAAGGTCACCTCGCCCGGTGACGTGAACGGCGACGGCCGCGCCGACGTGATCGCCCGCACCAAGGACGGGTACCTGTACCTGTACCTGGGCACCGGTAACCTGTCGAAGCCGCTCGGGGCCCGGACGTCGATCGGCCCCGGCTGGGGCGCGTACGACCAGATCGTGGGCTTCAGCGACGCCAACGGCGACGGCAGGGCCGACCTGTACGCCCGCGACAACGCCGGCACGCTGTGGTTCTACGCCGGCACCGGCAAGCCGGCCGCGCCGTTCGGCGCACGCAAGGCCATCGGCGGCGGCTGGGGCACCTACACCCAGCTCCTGCCCGGCGGCGACGGCTTCCTGCTGGCCCGGGACAACGTGGGCACGCTGTACGTCTACCCGGGCAAGGGCAACGGCACCCTGGCCGGGCGCCAGAAGTCCGGCAGCACGGGCAGCATGAAGGGCATCGTCCACTTCGCCAACGGCGGCGGCACCGCGTACACCGGCAAGGAGGGCTTCTTCGCCACCACGCCCGCCGGAGCCCTCTACTGGTACAGCAACGACACCGTCGGCAAGCCGAGCCCGCGCGTACTGGCCTCCGACAACGGCTCCTTCAACGACACCTTCGTCCCCCTGCACTTCTCCTCGCTGAACGGGGACGGCCTCTCGGACCTCGGCATCCTCACCTACGGCGACCTCTACGTCGAGGGCGAGTACATCGGCCCCGGCTGGGACGCCTACGACCGGATCGTGGGCCCGGGCGACCTGACCGGCGACGGCAAGGGCGACCTGCTGGCCCGGGACAAGTCCGGCGTCCTCTACCTGTACGCGGGCAATGGCGCGGGCACCGCCTTCGGCGGCCGGATCAAGATCGGCCCCGGCTGGGGCGCGTACGACAAGATCGTCGGTGCGGGCGACCACACCGGCGACGGCCGTACGGACATCCTGGCCACCACCCCGGGCGGCGACCTCTACCTCTACCCGGGCACCGGCACCGCGACCGCTCCGTTCAAGGGCCGCGTGAAGATCGGTCCCGGCTGGCAGACCTACGCCAAGCTGGTCTCCCCCGGCGACCTGAACGCCGACGGCAAGGCCGACCTCATCGGCGTCGCCCACAACGGCGACCTGTTCACCTACCTGAACACCACGCCGGGCAAGTTCTCGGCGCGGGCCAGGTTCGGCCCCGGCTTCCAGATCTACAACTCGATCTCCTGACGGGCCCGAGCCCGCGGGCGCCCCGTACCGGTCATCCGGTGCGGGGCGTCCGCGCGTTCAGGCCGGTCGACGTCCGAGCCGGTCGATGTTCAGGCCGGTTTGCGGGCGACGGCGAAGACGCGCCGGAACGGGAAGACCGTGCCGTGCGGGCCGGGCGGGTAGGCCTCGCGCAGGAGGGCGCGGTACTGGCCGAGGAAGGCGTCGACCGCCTCCCGGTCGTCGCCCAGGGCGGTGAGGACGGGCCGCAGCGCGGTGCCCTTCACCCAGTCGAGGACGGGGTCCTCGCCCTGGAGGAGCTGGCAGTACGTGGTCTCCCAGACGTCCGCCTCGCAGCCGAGGCCGACGAGGCGGTCGAGGTACTCGGCGGTGCCGAGGACGTGGACGAAGCGGCGCCCCTGGTCGCCGAGGCGGTCGCGCCACCCGGGGCTGTCGCAGAGGTCGCCGAGCAGGGCGTGGCTGGGCGAGACGAAGTTGCCGGGGACCTGGAAGGCGAAGCTGCCGCCGGGGCGCAGTCCGTCGATCCAGCGGGCGAAGGACTCGGGGTGGTTGGGGACCCACTGGAGGGCGGCGTTGGAGACGATCAGGTCGTAGGGCTCGTCCGGGGTCCAGTGGGCGGCGTCGGCGGGCCGGAAGTCGATCCAGCCGCCTCCCCCGGTGGCCCCCGCCCAGTCCTTGTCGGCCCGTTCCAGCATCTCGGGCGAGAGGTCGAACCCGGTGATGTGCGCGTCGGCCCACCGGTCGGCGAGGAGGGCCGTCACGTTGCCGGGGCCGCAGCCGAGGTCGGCGATGCGGGCGGGCCGGCCCGTGGCCGGCAGGTGCGGTATTCGGGCGAGCAGATCGAGGAAGGGCCGGGCGCGGTGCCCGGAGTGGCGCAGGTACTGCTGCGGATCCCACGTGGGCGCGGCGGATTCCACGGAATGCATGTTCGAAGCCCCCTTGCTGGAACGAATGGCCGAAGCGGAACGGTGTTCCGGCCGGGTCCCTTCCCCATAGTTCGACGAACTATATCTTGATGTCAAGAATCTTTACATAAAGAAACTTCAGCTGAAGAGACTTTATGTCAACAGACCCTCTACACTGATCGTCATGGAGGACGAGGTCGACCGACTGGTCGCAGCATGGCGCCGCGAGCGCCCCGACCTCGACGTGGAACCGCTCGAGGTGCTCAGCCGCGTCTCGCGGCTCGCCCGGCACCTCGACCGCGCCCGTCGGCTCGCCTTCTCCGAGCACCAGCTGGAGCCCTGGGAGTTCGACGTCCTCACCTCGCTGCGCCGTGCCGGAGCGCCCTACCAGCTCTCCCCCGGCCAGCTCCTCACCCAGACCCTGGTCACCTCCGGGACCATGACCAACCGCATCGACCGGCTCGCCAAGAAGGGCCTCGTCGAGCGGCTCCCCGACCCCAGCGACCGCCGCGGGGTCCTCGTCCGGCTCACCCCCGAGGGCCGCGACCGCGCCGACGAGGCGCTCGCCGGGCTCCTCGCCCAGGAGCGCGCCATCCTGGCCCGGCTCTCCGGCGCCCAGCGCGCCGAACTGGCCGCCCTGCTACGCCGGCTGACCGCCCCGTTCGACAACGTCCCCGGCTAGGACGGCCGCGGCCGCCGGCAGCGGCTCCGCGGGCCCCACGCCCGCGCGGCGGGCCAGGGCCACCGCCGCCAGCGTCGAGTGCACGCCCAGCTTCCCCAGCACGTTCTGCATGTGGGTGCGGACGGTGTGCGGGGACAGGAAGAGGCGCTCGGCGACCGCCTTGCGGCCCAGGCCCGCGACCATGCAGCGCAGCACCTCCCGCTCGCGCGGGGTCAGCGACTCCACGAGCCGCTCGCTGTCGGTGCGGTGCTTGCGGGCCGCCGTCAGCTCCCGCAGGACGCCCGTGAGCAGGGCCGGCGGCAGGTGCGTCTCGTCCCTGAGGACCCCCCGGACCACCGCGAGCAGCCGCTGGAGCGAGCAGTCCTTCGCGACCCAGCCCGACGCCCCGGCCTGGAGGGCGAGCGCGGCCCGGTGCGGGTCGTCCCGCTCCGCGAGGACGACGGTCCGGAGGGCCGGCTGGATCCGGCGCACCCCGGCCACCAGGGAGATCCCGTCCACCGCGCCCTCGCCGTCGTCGGGCACCACGCGGGCCACGGCCGTCCCGGGCGGGCCCGCGCCCAGCTCGGCGTCGACGAGCAGCACGTCGAACCTGCGCCCCTCCGCCGCGCCCCGCTCCAGACAGCGCAGGGCGGCCGGGCCGCTGCCCGCCGCGGCGACGTCGACGTCCGGCTCCGCCGCGAGGGCGGCGGCCAGCGACTCGGCGAAGATCCGGTGGTCGTCCACCACCAGGACCCGGATACGTGCCACGGACACCCCCATGCGTCGAGGAACGGACCGGCGCGGGCACGGCGCCGGGGGCGGGTCCGTCGTGGGACACGGCCGCCGCCGTGCGTGGACAGATACCCCCGCCCACGGCGCCGTACCCGGCGGTTCTCGTCCCCTGGACGGCGTCGGCCCCCGCCGGCACCGCCCCTCAGGGTAGGGGCGGTGCGTCACGGCGGGGGCCGAATCGCGGAACTGTCGGGGGCGGCGGCCGGAACCGCCGTGGGCCGGGGCCGGAAAGGGCTCCCCGAAGGCGGCGGACGCTCTCGGCGGCGGGTCTCCTCAGAGGCGGCGGGCGCCCGCCGAGGGGACGGCCGGGAAGACGCCCGGGGCCGCGTGCCCGGCCAGGGCGAAGGCCTCCCCGACGGCGGCGGCGACCTTCTCCGCCCGGTCGGTCTCCACCAGGACGACGGCCGAGCCGCCGAAGCCGCCGCCGGTCATCCGGGCGCCCAGCGCCCCGGCCGCGTTCGCCGACTCGACCACCAGGTCCAGTTCGGGGCAGGAGACCCGCAGGTCGTCCCGGAGGGAGGCGTGGCCCTCGGTGAGGACCGGGCCGACCGCCCGGGGGTCGCCGGCGTCCAGCAGCGCGATCGTCCGCTCCACGCGCGCGTTGTCCGAGACGACGTGCCGCACGTACCGCCGGACCGTCTCGTCGTCCAGCCGTGCGAGCGCTTCCGGCAGACGCGCGGCGTCGACCTCGCGCAGGGTGCGCACGCCGAGCGCCCGCGCGCCCGCCTCGCACCCGGCGCGCCGCTCGGCGTACGCGCCGTCCCCGAGCGCGTGCTTCACGCGGGTGTCGACGACCAGCAGCGTCAGCCCCTCGGCGGCCAGGTCGAAGGGGACCCGGCGGTACGACAGGTCGCGGGTGTCCAGGTGGAGGGCGTGGCCCTCCTCCGCGCAGGCGGAGGCCATCTGGTCCATGATCCCGCAGGGCACGCCGACGAAGGCGTTCTCGGCGCGCTGGGCGAGCCGGGCCAGCTCGGGCCGGGAGAGCCCGAGCCCGAACAGGTCGTTCAGGGCGAGCGCGGTGACGACCTCCAGGGCGGCCGAGGAGGAGAGTCCGGCGCCGGTCGGCACGGTCGAGGAGAGGTGCAGGTCGGCCCCCGTCACCGGGTGCCCGGCCTCCCGCAGCGCCCAGACGACCCCGGCCGGGTAGGCCGCCCAGCCGCCGCCGGAGAGCGGTTCGAGGGAGTCCACGGCCAGCTGGACGACTCCGCCGTCGACGTCGGCCGAGTGCAGCCGCAGGACGCCGTCGTCGCGGCGGGAGACGGCGGCGACGGCGGTGTGCGGGAGGGCGAGCGGCAGCACGAAGCCGTCGTTGAAGTCGGTGTACTCCCCGATGAGGTTGACCCGCCCGGGGGCCGCCCAGATCCCGTCGGGGGCGGTCCCGTAGAGGCTCTCGAATCCGGCCGCGACGCTCACGGGCGCTCTCCTTCTCTGCTCCGGGCGAAGGCCCAGGCGTCGGTGACGACGTCCGCCAGGTCGGGGCGGGAGGGGGTCCAGCCGAGCCGTTCGCGCGCGGTGTCGGCGGAGGCGACGAGGACGGCGGGGTCGCCGGGGCGGCGCGGGGCGACGACCTCGGGAACCGGGTGGCCGGTGACCTTCCGGACGGTCTCGACGACCTCGCGGACGGAGAAGCCGTTGCCGTTGCCCAGGTTGCAGATCAGGTGCTCGCCCGCCGTCATGGCGTCGAGGGCGAGGAGGTGGGCCTCGGCGAGGTCGGCGACGTGGATGTAGTCGCGGACGCAGGTGCCGTCCGGGGTCGGGTAGTCCTCGCCGTACACGGAGATCGCCTCGCGCCGGCCCAGGGCGACCTGGAGGACGAGCGGGATCAGGTGCGACTCGGGCTCGTGGCGCTCGCCGTACGGGCCGTACGCCCCGGCCACGTTGAAGTACCGCAGCGAGACGGCGGCCAGGCCGTGGGCGGCGCACTCGCCGCCGATCATGTGGTCCACGGCGAGCTTGGTCGCCCCGTAGGGGCTGGTGGGGGCGGTGGGCGCGGTCTCGGGGATCGGCACGGTCTCCGGCTCGCCGTAGGTGGCGGCGGTGGAGGAGAAGACGAGGCGGCGGACCCCGGCCGCGCGCATGGCGGCGAGCAGGGCCATGGTGCCGCCGACGTTGTTCTCCCAGTACTTCTCGGGCTCGGCGACGGACTCGCCGACCTGGGAGGAGGCGGCGAAGTGCAGGACGGCGTCGTAGGAGCCGTCGAGCCACCGCGCGGCGTCCTGGACGCGTCCCTCGACGAACTCGGCGCCCTCCGGGACGCCTTCGGCGAAGCCGGTGGAGAGGTCGTCGAGGACGGTGACCCGGTGGCCCCGTTCCAGGAGGTGGGCGGCGACGACGCCGCCCACGTACCCCGCTCCGCCTGTCACCAGATACCTGCGCGTCATGCGCTCGCCACCTCTCGCAGTCGTCGGGCCGCGTCCTCCGGCCGCACGTCGTTCATGAAGGCCCCCATGCCGGACTCGGTGCCCGCGAGGAACTTGAGCTTGTCCGGGGCCCGTCGGACGGTGAAGAGCTCCAGGTGGAGCCCGAAGTCCTCGCGCCGCCCGTCCGTGAACGGCGCCTGGTGCCAGGCGGCGATGTAGGGGGTCGGCGGTGCGTCCGGGCCGAAGATCCGGTCGAAGCGCCTCAAGAGTTCCAGAAGGACCTGTGGACACTCTGTGCGGGCGTCGCCGTCGAGGGCGAGCAGGTCGGGCACCCGCCGCTTCGGGTGGAGGTGCACCTCGTAGGGCCAGTGGGCGGCGTACGGCACGAAGGCGATCCAGTGGTCGGTCTCCAGGACCACCCGCTCGCCGTCGGTCCGTTCCCGGGCGACGACGTCGTCGAAGAGGTTCCGTCCGGTGGCCTCCCGGTGCTCGTCGATCCGGCGCCGCATGGCCGCCGTCCGGGGCGTCACGTAGGGGAAGGCGTAGATCTGGCCGTGGGCGTGGGGCAGGGTGACGCCGATCTCGGCGCCCCGGTTCTCGAAGCAGTAGACCTGCTCGACGCCGGGGAGGGCGGAGAGCGCGGCGGTGCGGTCGGTCCAGGCGTCGAGGACGAGGGCGGCCCGTTCCTCGGTGAGGTCGGCGAAGGAGTCGGTGTGGTCGTCGGTGAAGCAGACGACCTCGCAGCGGCCGACGCCGCCGGAGAGGGAGGGGAAGCGGTTCTCGAAGACCGCCACCTCGTAGCCCTTCTCGGGGATCTCGCTCTCGCGGCCGTCCCGGGAGGGGCAGAGCGGGCAGGCGTCGGCCGGCGGGAGGTAGGTGCGGTCCTGCCGGTGGGAGGCGACGGCGACCGGGTCGCCGGTCAGCTCGTCGTACCGGATCTCGGAGAGGGAGACGACGCGGGTGAGGGGGCGGGGGTCGGCGGCGGTGCGGACGGTGTCCTCACGCGCGTCGTAGTAGATGAGCTCGCGCCCGTCGGCGAGCGTGGTGACGGTCTTCTTCACGGGATGCCCTCCGGGCAGGACCAAGCGTGATCAAACATAACCACGCACAAAGAATCACATTCAAACATCGCCGTCAATGGCGAAGCACGCCCCGGCGCGGGGCGCGATCCGCGCGATTCCGCCGGACGGATGCCGGACGGATGCCGAACGGACGCCGGACGGGATGCCGGACGGATGCCGGGCGGGGTCCTAGGAGGCGCCCCTAGGCCCTGGCAGGGCCCTGTCCAGGAGGCCCGTGCGGGCCGCCAGGGCCGCCGCCTCCAGACGGGAGCCGACCCCCAGCTTCATCAGGACCCGCTGCACGTGCGTCCGCGCCGTGCTCGGCGCGATCCCCATCCCCACCGCGATCAGCCGGGTGTCCTCGCCCTCCGCGACCCGCACCAGGACCTCCACCTCGCGCCGGGTCAGCAGCCGCAGCAGCCGCTGCCCCTCGTCGTCCGGCTGCTCCGACGGGTGCAGCAGCTCCGCGAAGGCGCCCTGGAGGAGCTGCGGCGCCACCGCCGACTCGCCCGCCCTGGCCTTCACCAGGGCCCGCTCGACCCCCTCGATGCGCTCGTCGTGGCGGACGTACCCCGACGCCCCGGCCGCGAACGCCGCCGCGATCCCGCGCGGCGACGGCACCGGGCCGAGCACCACCACGGCCACCTGCGGCCGCTCCCGCTTGATCCGCACGACCGGGTCGAAGACCCCCGGCCCGTCCGGCGCCGCCGTGCCCAGGAGGCAGACCTCCGGCACCCGGCCCACCACCAGCTCCGCGGCCCCCGCCACCGGCGCGGCCGCCGCGAGCACCCGGTGCCCGCGCAGCTTCAGCGCCGAGGCGAGCGCCTCCGCGTGCAGCCGGTGGTCGTCGACCACCACGAGGCGTACGCCCATCCCGGTCATTCCCCCTCCTCCGCCCGCCGGAGGTCCCGGCGGGCCTGAACCCGGCAAGCTACACGCTCCCCCGCCCCGTATCGCGCCAATCCCGGACACGGGCCGCCCGGGCGGGCGAACGGGACCGCCGGAGACGGCAGCGGGCCCCTCCGGTGGTCCGGAGGGGCCCGCTGCCGTGTGCCGTCGCGCCGTCAGCGCGGGACGGCGAAGGAGACCGCCAGGTAGTCCTTGGGGCCGGTGTCCGACTCCCGGGGCTTGCTGAGCAGGTTGTCCGAGATGAAGAGCCGGCCGTCCGCGTAACGGAGGTCGGCGCCGGTCAGGGTGAAGGTCCGCTCCAGGTTCTGGGGCGACTTGTCCGCCGGGTTCTCCAGGAGCAGCGTCTCCTTCATCGTGGCCCCGTCGACCGAGACGACCCGGCCGCCCTTGTCGTACGGCGCCTCCTTGTAGGCGATGAGGCTGGCGCCGTCCATCCGCATCGGGACGTAGGTGTACTTGTCGCCCGCGTCGGCCTTCTCCGGCGCCATGCGCCCGGTGGCCAGGTCGAAGGCGACGATCTCGTTGGTCTCGGAGCCGTACTCGCCGGTGCTGCCCTCGTGCTCCTCGGTCGGCACGTACAGCTTGCCGTTGCCGACGAGCGCCTGGGTGCAGGACTCGACCTGGGTCGTGCGGCAGCGGGCCGCGTACTGGTCCGCGTCCGCCGTGATCTTCGCCTTCAGCTTCCCGGTCTTCTCGTCGATCGAGAAGAAGTCCGAGATGCCGCTGCCGTCGCCGGCGGTCTCGCCGACGTCGGCCGCGACGACCAGCGGCAGGCTGGAGACGACCGAGGCGTACTTGACGCCGGTCGGCATCTTGTACTGCGAGAGCGGCTTGCCCGAGACCGGGTCGAGGTTCTGGACGAGGACGGTCGGGTTGTCGTACGAGCCGCACTTGCGGACCGCGACGAGGGCCGGGCCGCCGCCGTAGCCCAGGTCGTAGCAGCGGTTGGCGTCCTCCTTCGGCTTCCAGCGCGGGTTGCCGCTGTTGAGGTCGAAGGCCGCGCCGCCGTCGCCGCCGCCGGCCGCGACGGTCGACCCGCTGAGCGTGACCTCGCTGA
This sequence comes from Streptomyces sp. NPDC086147, assembly GCF_040702165.1. Lineage (NCBI taxonomy): Bacteria > Bacillati > Actinomycetota > Actinomycetes > Kitasatosporales > Streptomycetaceae > Streptomyces > Streptomyces sp. NPDC086147. The sequence continues at coordinate 117,036 of NZ_JBFBJO010000009.1, forward strand.
GCCGCGCCTTCTCGTCGCCGAGGGAGACCGCGTCGGACCACACCAGCTTGCCGGTGTTCAGGTCGACCACGCCGACCTCGGTGCACTGCTGGAAGTAGCGCGGCGCGACCCGCTTGGCGGCCTCGAAGAGGATCGGCAGCTTGTTGTCGGCGCTGACGTGCCGCGAGGCGCCGCACATCTGGCCGGTCAGCGGCAGCGTCCACAGGACGCCGCCCTTGTCCAGGTCGTAGGCGACCAGCGAGTCGACGCCGGGCTTCACGAACGCCTTGTCGGTGATCCACGAGCCGGTGACGCCGGTGACGTCCGGGACCTTCGGGATGTCGATCTTGAAGGCCACCTTCGCCTGCGTGTCGGCGGGCGCCTTCTCCTTGCCTCCCCCGCCGCCCTGGGCACCGGTGTCGCCGCCGCCCGTGGAGCCCTGCGTGGTGCCGCCCGCGCCCTTGGCCTCCTCGGAGCCGTCGCCGGAGGTGGCGTACCAGATGCCGAAGCCGACGATGAGGGCGATCGCGACGGCCGCCGCGATGACGATCTGGAGCTGCGCCGACAGCTTCCTGCCGCCGCCGGACGCCGGCGGGGCGGGCTGCTGGTAGCCGCCGTACTGCGGCTGCGTCGGGTAGCCGTACGGGGCCTGCGGCTGGGCCGGGTAGCCGTACCCCTGGTCGGGCTGGGGCAGCTGGGGCTGCCCGGGGTGGCCGTACGGGGGCTGCTGCGGGTAGCCGTAGCCCTGGTCGGCCGGGGGCTGCTGGGGGTAGCCGTAGCCCTGGTCGGCCGGAGGCTGCTGCGGGTGGCCGTAGCCGGGGCCGGGCTGCTGCGGGTAGCCGTAGCCGGGCTCCTGCGGCGGAGGCGTCGGGGCTCCGAAGCCGCCCTGGGGGTCCGGCGGCTGGTTCGGCGGGGGTGGCTGCGTCATCGGTCCGTGTACCTCACTTGCTGAAGGCCATCATCGTCTTGACCAGCTTCTCTTCCTTGTCGTTCGTGGCGGAGACGCGTCCGCTCGCCACGACGAAGGTGCCGTTGCCGTAGGCGTAGCCGGCGCTGTAGAAGTTGTTCTCGATATCGGCGGTGGAGGCCGGGTGCTGGAGCACGATCTTCGGCGCGCCGCCGGTCGGGGCGACGGTGGCGACGGCACCGCCCTTGTTGTACGAGGCCTTCACGTACGCCAGGACCTCGGAGCCCTCCATGCGCAGCGGCACGATCGTCTGCTCGCCGGGGGCCTTGGAACGCCACTTGGCCTTGCCGTTGTTCAGGTCGAAGGCGACGATCTCGTTGGCCTTGCCGTAGCCGGTGTCGGTCGCCATGTAGAAGGTGTTCGCATCGGCGGCGACGCCGGTGCAGCCCTGGAGGTTCTTGCCGAAGATGACGAAGCTGCCGCCGCACGAGGGGGCGAACTTGTCGGTGCCGCCCTGGATGTTGGAGCGCAGCTTGCCGTCGGGACGGAGGGCGAAGACGCCCCACTTCTTCTGCTCGCGCTGGGTGGCCGAGACGACCAGCGGGTCGACCGAGTAGACCTTGTCGACCTCCCAGTTCGCCTCCAGCTGGAAGGTGAACTTCGGCTTGCCGGTGGTGGGGTCGACCTCACCGACCGCCTGGACCTTCTTGGAGGTGTCGCCCGAGGGGCAGCTCATGGCGGCGATCAGCTTCTTGCCGCCCGCGTAGGCGAAGGGCTTGCAGCCGCTGGTGGCGCCCGTGAAGAGCTGCCGGCCGTCGGCGAGCGAGAAGCCGTACGCGCTGCTGGAGCCGGCCGCGGTGACCGTGTCGCCGCTGATGGTCAGGGTGTTGTCGGAGAAGGCGAAGAGGCCGGTGGCCTTCGGGACGGCCTTCTTCCAGCCGGCCTTGCCGGTCTTCAGGTCGATCTGCTGGAGCTCGGTGCACTTGGCGCCGTCCTTGGCGCTGTCCTCGTACCCGAAGACCATGACCCCGTTCGCGGAGGGCTCGGTCGGGGCCGCGCACAGCTCGAACGGGAGGGGGACGGTCCACTTCACGGCGCCGGTGGTGAGGTCGTAGCCCTCGACGCTCTTGTACATGGCCTTGACGACGGTGTCGCCGACGACCCAGGGGCCCTTGACGTCGGCGCCGTTGCGGGGCAGGTCGACGGTGTTCTTCGCGAGCCAGTTCACCTTCGCCTCGCCGTCCTGGCGGCCCGCGTTGAGGTCCTCCTCGCCGTTGCGCCCGTCGCCGGAGCCGTCGCCCTGGTCGACCGACTCCGAGGGCTTGGGGGCGCCGGAGGTCGGGGGGGCGGTGGCGGTGGGCTGGGCCACCGGGTCCTTCTCGTCGTCACCGCCGCCGCCGACGACGGCCCAGGTGGTGACGGCGGCGACCAGGACGGCCGCGGCGGCCACACCGGCGACGAGGGCGGTCCGGTTCTTGGCGGGACCGCCGCCGGGCGGCGGCGGGGTCGGGGCGCCGGGGTGTCCGGGCTGGGTGGGGTAGCCGCCGTAGGGGTTGGACTGCTGGCCGTACGGGCCGGGCTGCTGACCCTGCTGCGGGTAGCCGTAGGGCGGCGGCACCGGCTGGCCGTACGGACCGGGCTGGCCGGGCTGGCCGGGCTGCTGGCCGTACGGACCGGGCTGCCCCGGCTGCTGGCCCGGCTGCTGCGGGTGGCCATAGCCGGGCGCCGGCTGCTGCGGGGCCTGTCCGTACGGGCCGGGCGCGGCCGGCGGCGGGCCCTGCGGGGGCGGCGGCGTCTGCGGCGGGACGGGCGGCACGGGCGGCTGCCCCGGCTGCGGGGGCCGGTCCGAGGGCTGGTTCGGGTCCTGGGGGGCTCCGAAGCCCCCCGGCGGCTGGTTGCTGGGCGGCTGCGTCATCGGCTGGTTTCCCCCTAGGCGTGAACGGGTTTTCTTTCTACCACTCACGCGATGGCGCAAAAGCGACCGGTCCACCCCTTGTTCCCAAGGGAGGACCGGCCTGTGATGCCCTTGTTATGCGTCCTCGGCCAGTTCCAGCCAGCGCATCTCCAGCTCCTCGCGCTCCGCGACCAGGTCCCGCAGCTCCGCGTCGAGCTTCGCGACCTTCTCGAAGTCGGTGGCGTTGTCCGCGATCCGCGCGTGCAGCTTGGTCTCCTTCTCGGAGACCTTGTCGAGCTGCCGCTCGACCTTCTGCAGCTCCTTCTTCGCGGCGCGCGCGTCGGCCGCCGAGACGCCCGGCTTCGGCTGCGCGGGGGCGGCGGCGGGCGCCGGGACGGCCGCCTCGACGGCCTTGCGGCGCCGCTCCAGGTACTCGTCGATGCCGCGCGGCAGCATCCGCAGGGTCTTGTCGCCGAGCAGGGCGAACGTCTTGTCCGTGGTCCGCTCGATGAAGAACCGGTCGTGGGAGATGACGACCATGGAGCCCGGCCAGCCGTCGAGGAGGTCCTCCAGCTGGGTCAGGGTCTCGATGTCGAGGTCGTTGGTGGGCTCGTCGAGGAAGAGGACGTTCGGCTCGTCCATGAGCAGGCGCAGCAGCTGGAGGCGGCGGCGCTCGCCGCCGGAGAGGTCCGCGACCGGCGTCCACTGCTTCTCCTTGGAGAAGCCGAACTGCTCGCAGAGCTGGCCGGCCGTCATCTCGCGGCCCTTGCCGAGGTCGACCCGGTCGCGGATCTGCTGCACGGCCTCCAGGACGCGCAGGGTGCCGGGGAGTTCGGTGACGTCCTGGGAGAGGTAGGCGAGCCGGACGGTCTTGCCGACAACGATCCGGCCGGCGGGCGGCTGGATCTCGCCGCCGCTGCGGGCCGCGTCCGTGAGGGCGCGCAGGAGTGAGGTCTTGCCCGCGCCGTTGACGCCGACCAGGCCGACGCGGTCGCCGGGGCCGAGCTGCCAGGTGAGGTGCCTGAGCAGCTCCTTGGGCCCGGCGGTGACGGTCACGTCCTCCATGTCGAAGACCGTCTTGCCCAGGCGCGCGTTGGCGAACTTCATCAGCTCGCTGGTGTCGCGCGGCGGCGGCACGTCGGCGATCAGCTCGTTGGCGGCCTCGATGCGGTAGCGGGGCTTGGAGGTGCGGGCGGGGGCGCCGCGCCGCAGCCAGGCCAGCTCCTTGCGCATCAGGTTCTGCCGCTTGACCTCCTCCGTGGCCGCGATCCGCTCGCGCTCGGCGCGGGCGAAGACGTAGTCGGAGTAGCCGCCCTCGTACTCGTGCACGTCACCGCGCTGCACGTCCCACATGCGGGTGCAGACCTGGTCGAGGAACCAGCGGTCGTGGGTGACGCAGACGAGCGCCGAGCGCCGGTTCTGGAGGTGCTGGGCGAGCCAGGAGATGCCCTCGACGTCGAGGTGGTTGGTGGGCTCGTCGAGGACGATGAGGTCCTGGTCCTCGATGAGGAGCCTGGCGAGCGCGATCCGGCGCCGCTCGCCGCCGGAGAGCGGGCCGATGACGGTGTCCAGGCCGTGCTCGAAGCCGGGCAGGTCGAGCCCGCCGAAGAGGCCGGTGAGCACGTCGCGGATCTTGGCGCTGCCGGCCCACTCGTGGTCGGCCATGACGCCGATCACCTCGTGCCGGATGGTGGCCTCCGGGTCGAGCGAGTCGTGCTGGGTGAGCACGCCCAGGCGCAGGCCGCCGCTGTGGGTGACGCGGCCGGTGTCGGCCTCCTCCAGGCGGGCGAGCATCCGGATCAGGGTGGTCTTGCCGTCGCCGTTGCGGCCCACGACCCCGATCCGGTCCCCTTCGGAGACGCCGAGCGAGACGCCGTCGAGCAGGGCACGGGTGCCGTACACCTTGCTGACGTTCTCGACATTGACCAGGTTGACGGCCACGTTGACTCCTGACGGGGTGATCGATCGACGTCCAGGGTACGTCGACACGACCGCTCGCCCGCCGGGTGTCCGTGACGGGCCCGGACCGCCTCCGCGGCTCAGTCGTCGTCCGAGGGCGCGCGTTCCGGCCGCCGGTCCCGCCAGGCGCGGGCGAGGCCGCGGACGGAGTCGACCGTGAGGGCGGTCAGGAGGAGGAGCACGAGGCCGGGGAGCGCCGGCGACGGGACCCACCCGAGGAGGGGCGGCGGCCGCAGCGGCTCGTCCCGGACGCACCACAGGAGCGTGAACCAGCCGCACAGCCCCACCACGGCGGCGTGCGACAGCAGCCGCGCCCACGCGGTCCGTCGCCGCTTCCCCATCCGTCGCCTCCGTCCGCCGCCCCGGCCCGTCCGGCCCGGCGGGTCAGGGTGGCAGGGGCGGGTGAAGGGAAGGTGTCAGTCCGGCAGAATCGTCGCCCCGGCCGCCGGGGACGTCGCCGTGCGGGCCGTGCGGCAGGTGCCCGAGGCGGTCAGGGCCGCGGCGACCGCCTTCGCCGACTCCTCGTCCTTCACCAGGAACGCGGTCGTCGGGCCCGAGCCCGAGACCAGCGCGGCGAGCGCGCCCGCCTCCGTGCCGGCCGCCAGGGTCGCGGCGAGCGAGGGGCGCAGGGAGAGCGCGGGGGCCTGGAGGTCGTTGGCGAGGGCGCCCGCGAGGGCGGCGGTGTCGCCGGTGCGCAGGGCCTCCAGGAGGACGGGCGAGGCGGCCGGTCCGGGGACGTCGGTGCCCTCGGTGAGCCGGTCGAACTCGCCGAAGACGACCGGGGTCGAGAGCCCGCCGTCCGCGACGGCGAACACCCAGTGGAACGCGCCGCCCACCGGCAGCTCCGTCAGCCTCTCGCCCCGCCCGGTGCCGAGCGCCGCCCCGCCGACGAGGCTGAAGGGCACGTCGGAGCCCAGCTCGGCGCAGATGTCGAGGAGTTCGGCGCGGGGCGTGTCCAGCCCCCAGAGCGCGTCGCACGCGAGCAGCGCGCCCGCGCCGTCCGCGCTGCCGCCGGCCATGCCGCCGGCGACCGGGATGTCCTTGGCGATGTGCAGGTGCACGTCCGGGGAGAGGCCGTGCCGGGCGGCGAGCAGCTCGGCGGCGCGCGCGGCGAGGTTGGTGCGGTCCAGCGGCACCTTGTCGGCGTCCGGGCCCTCGCAGGTGACCGTCAGGGTCTCGGCGGGGGTGGCGGTCACCTCGTCGTACAGGGAGACGGCGAGGAAGACGTTGGCCAGGTCGTGGAAGCCGTCGGGACGGGCCGCGCCGACCGCGAGCTGGACGTTGACCTTGGCGGGGACGCGGACGGTGACGGACCGCGCCCCGCCGCCGTGCGCACCGCCGTCCACCGTCTCGGTGCCGCCGTCCACCGGCTCCGCACCGCCGCGCACCGTCTCCGCACCGCCGCCGTTCACCGACCCCGTACCGCCGCTCATGCCTTCGCCTCCGCGATCCGCGCGAACTCCTCCACCGTCAGGGCCTCGCCGCGGGCCTGCGGCGAGATCCCGGCCTTCACCAGGGCCTCCTCCGCCGCCGCCGGGGAGCCGGCCCAGGTCGCGAGGGCCGCGCGGAGGGTCTTGCGGCGCTGTGCGAAGGCCGCGTCGACGACCGCGAAGACCTCCCGCCGGGTGGCGGTGGTGGCCAGCGGCTCGGCGCGGCGGACCAGGGAGACCAGGCCGGAGTCGACGTTCGGCGCGGGCCAGAAGACGTTGCGGCCGATCGCTCCGGCCCGCTTCACCTCGGCGTACCAGTTGGCCTTCACCGACGGCACGCCGTACACCTTGTTCCCGGGCCGGGCGGCGAGCCGGTCCGCGACCTCGGCCTGGACCATGACGAGGGTCCGCTCGATGCTCGGGAAGCGCTCCAGCATGTGCAGCAGGACGGGCACGGCCACGTTGTACGGCAGGTTGGCGACGAGCGCGGTCGGCGCCGGGCCCGGCAGCTCCTCGACCAGCATGGCGTCGGAGTGCACCAGCGCGAAGCGGTCGGCCCGCGCGGGCATCCGGGCCTCGATCGTGGCGGGCAGCGCGGCGGCGAGCACGTCGTCGATCTCGACGGCGGTCACCCGGTCCGCGGCCTCCAGGAGGGCCAGGGTGAGGGAGCCGAGGCCGGGCCCCACCTCCACGACCACGTCGTCGGGGCGCACCCCGGCCGTGCGGACGATCCGCCGGACGGTGTTGGCGTCGATGACGAAGTTCTGGCCCTTCTGCTTCGTGGGGCGCACGCCGAGGACGGCGGCCAGCTCACGGATGTCGGCGGGGCCGAGGAGGGCGTCGGAGGTTTCGGAACCGGTGGTGTCGCTCACCAGTACAGACTAGGCCTTGCCCGGTGGGACCCCGCCCGTCGCACGGCCCGCCGCTCACCCGCCCAGCCTGCGCCCGCAGTGGGGCCACGGGCTCGCCCCCCGCTGCACGTACAGCTTCTTCGCGCGGAAGGTCTGCTCGGCGGCGGGCGCGTCCTGGGCGGTGCCGGTGCCGTCGAGCGAGCGCCAGGTGGCGGGGTCGAACTGGTAGAGCCCGCCGTACGTCCCCGAGGGGTCGACGGCGTCCGGCCGGCCGCCGGACTCGCAGGCGGCGAGCGCGGCCCAGTCGAGGCCGTCGGCGCCGGTCACGGAGGCGGGCGGGCGGCGGGTGCCGACCCGCACCGTGCGGCTGACGGGCTCGCGGACGATCTCCTCGCCGAGCCTGCGGGGTCGTCCCTGGACGCCGTTGACCGTGCGCAGGGCGTACGTGATGCGGCGGAGGCCGTGGACGCCCTGCCGTTCGACGACCTCGGTCCCGGCGAAGAGCTCCGGGTCGCGGACCCGCTCGACGGCGTACGGGACGGTCTCCTCGCGCACCCGCCTGCTGTCGGTGATCCGCAGCACGGCGACCGTCTGGCCGTCGCGGGGGAAGGAGCCGGGGTCGACGGAGAGGGCGTCCTGTCCCGCGAGGGTGATGCCGGTCTCGGCGAGGGCCTCCCCGACGGTGGCGGCGTTGGTGCGGACGGTCCGCTCGCGCCCGTCGGCGAGGAAGGTGACGGCCCGCTCGGTGCGCACGTCGAGGGCGAGGCCGTGCCGGGAGATGGCGGCCGAGCGGGAGACCGAGAGGTACGCGCCCTCCGCCCGCACCCCGAACTGGCGCAGCGCCTCCTCGACGTTCCGCGCGGTCGTCCACACCCGGTGGCGCCGGCCGTCGAGGGTGAGGGAGACCGGGCGCCCGTAGCGGACGACGACCTCGTCGCCGTCGGTGAGGGCGTGGCCGGGGGCGGGGGCGACGATGTCGTGCCCGTCGACGGCCAGGCCCTCGTCGGCGAGGAGTTCCCCGACGTCGTCGGCGAAGGTGTGCAGGGTGCGCGGGACGCCGTCGACGGAGAGCCGGACGGTCTTGTCGTCGGCGACGAAGGCGGTGGTGCCGCCCGCGAGGAAGGCGACGACGAGGGCCTGCGGGACGAGCCGCCGCAGCCCCCCTCCCACGGAGCCCGAGGAGCCCGTGGAGCCCACGGCCCCCGCGGGCCGCTCCGTGGGTCCCTTGGCGGCCCTGCGGCGGCGGGCGGCCCGGCGGGCGCCGGCCCGGGTGCCCTGCCCGGGGACGGTGCCGGGGACGGCCCCGGGTACGCCCCCGGGCACCACCAGCGGCGCCGCCTGCGTGGGCTGCTCGTGGAGCGGGAGGCCGGGGGGTACGGAGGGGCCGGGAGGGGCGGGGAGGACGTCGGGGGCCGTGCCGGCGCTCCGGCGCCCGGCCCGGTGACTGCCCTGGGAAGTGCTCACGAGGCCGGGACCCTAGCCCCGACCCCGGTCACGCTCCACAGCGACCCGACTACTTCCCGTAACCGTTATGGATCGGTGATGGTCGGCGGGCCCAGGGTCCGAGGCTCGGGGTCCGGGACCCGGGGCTTCAGACCCCGAGCCCCCGTCCCCTCGCTCAGTAGTCGAACGCGCGGGCCGTGTTCACCGCGATCGCCTCGGCGAGCTCGTTCTCCCCGATCCCGCGCACCTCCGCCATGGCCCGGACGGTGACCGGGATCAGGTACGGGGCGTTGGGGCGGCCCCGGAAGGGCGCCGGGGTGAGGAAGGGGGCGTCGGTCTCGACGAGGACCAGCTCCAGGGGGGCTACCGCGAGGGCGTCCCGGAGCGGCTGGGCGTTCTTGAAGGTGACGTTGCCGGCGAAGGACATGTAGTAGCCCTTGGCCGCGCAGATCTCCGCCATCTCCGCGTCGCCGGAGTAGCAGTGGAAGACGGTCCGCTCGGGGGCGCCCTCCTCGTCCAGGACGCGCAGCACGTCGGCGTGGGCCTCCCGGTCGTGGATGACGAGCGCCTTGCCGTGCCGCTTGGCGATCTCGATGTGGGCGCGGAAGGAGCGCTCCTGCGCGGCGACGCCCTCGGGGCCCGTGCGGAAGAAGTCGAGGCCGGTCTCGCCGACCCCGCGCACGTACGGCAGGGCGGCGAGCCGGTCGATCTCGGTGAGCGCGTCGTCCAGGGCCGCGTCCCCGCCGCCCTCGCGCGCCCCCTGGCGGGACCAGCCGTCGGGGTCCCCGAGGACGATCCTGGGGGCTTCGTTGGGGTGCAGGGCCACGGCCGCGTGCACGTTCTCGTGGGCGGCGGCCGTCTCGGCGGCCCACCGGGAGCCCTTCACGTCGCAGCCGACCTGCACGACCGTGGTGACGCCGACGGCGGCGGCCTTCACCAGGGCCTCCTCGACGGTCCCGGACTGGAGGTCCAGGTGGGTGTGCGAGTCCGCGACCTCCACGAGGAGGGGTTCGGGCAGCGGGGGCGGGGCGTCCTTGGCACTCATGGCCCCGATCGTACGAGGGCCACGAGTACCGGCGCCCGCCCCTTTTCGGCTACCCGCGCTTGCGGAAGGGGTGCAGGAGGTCCGACAGGTGCCAGTGGTGCGGCACGGGCGGGGTGTCGGGGCCCTCGGTCAGCTCCTGTCCGATGGGTCCCGCGGGCCCGATCGGCTTGGTCTCCTTGGATCCGCGTCCGTGCTTCTCCGTCGCGGCGATCAGGTCGAGCACCGAGGACACCTGCCCCGCGCGCATGATCCTGACGACGTGACCGCCGCAGTTCATGCAGGTGGGACTGGACAACGGGGACGGGACCCGCTCTCCCCCGGCCTTGTAGACGACGAACGCGTGGCCGGCGGCGTCGACGTGGTGCTCGATGTCGTACGCCTGCTCCCAGCCGTATCCGCAGCGCATGCAGGCGAAGGCGTACGCCTCGTGGGCGACGGATGTGCCGGTGCCGGTGATCTCGCTCATGCCAGCTCCTCTCCACTGATCAGTGGACGCCTTTTCGGGCCGGAGCGCATCAGCGCGGGTCGAACCATGGAGGGCTTTTGGCCCTTCCCTTGCCAAGCGCCCTGCGAAGGGTCCCGGCGCCGGTTTCGGCTTTGCTTTTCAGATTAGCCCTTTACCCTTTCCGGGGTCCCGCTCAGCCTTTCCGGGGGCCTGCGCAGCCGCGTTCTTTGCCGCGACGACGGCATCGAACACCTCCCTCTTGGGAAGGCCCGCCTCGGCCGCGACGGCGGCGATCGCCTCCTTCCGCCGCTCCCCCGCCTCCTCGCGCACCCGCACCCTGCGCACCAGCTCCTCCGCGTCGAGTTCGGCGGGCCCGGTCTCGGGGGCGCCCTCGACGACGACGGTGATCTCGCCCCGCACGCCCTCGGCGGCCCAGGCGGCGAGCTCGGCGAGCGGGCCGCGCTTCACCTCCTCGTACGTCTTGGTCAGCTCGCGGCAGACGGCGGCCCGGCGCTCGGCGCCGAAGACCTCGGCCATCGCGGCGAGGGTGTCGTCGAGCCGGTGCGGGGCCTCGAAGTAGACGAGGGTCCGCCGCTCGTCCGCGACCTCGCGCAGCCGTCCGAGGCGCTCGCCCGCCTTCCTCGGCAGGAAGCCCTCGAAGCAGAAGCGGTCGACGGGCAGGCCGGAGAGGGCGAGCGCGGTGAGGACGGCGGACGGACCGGGGACGGCGGTCACCTTGATGTCCTGCTCGACGGCGGCGGCCACGAGCCGGTAGCCGGGATCCGACACGGACGGCATGCCCGCGTCGGTCACGAGCAGCACCCGCGCCCCGCCCACCAGCGCCTCGACCAGCTCGGGCGTACGGGCGGACTCGTTGCCCTCGAAGTACGAGACGACGCGCCCGGAGGTGTGGATGCCGAGGGCCCGGGTCAGGCCGCGCAGCCTGCGGGTGTCCTCGGCGGCCACGATGTCCGCGTTCTCCAGCTCGGTGGCGAGCCGGGGCGGGGCGTCCGCGATGTCGCCGATGGGGGTCCCTGCGAGTACCAGCGTTCCTGTCACGGGTGCCATCCTCCCAGCCCGGACAGGCGACTCGCACAGGCGCGTTCCCTACGATGGCGCGGTGACCAGTACCGCACCCGAGACCCTGGAGGGCCGGCAGTCCGTGGCAGAGCCCTCTTCGTGGCAGCAGCGGCTCCGGCTCTTCGGCTACGCGCCGCCCGCCGGAAGCGCCGCCCCCGTCGGGCTGCGGGAGCGGCTCGACCCCCCGTACACCCGGCCCTCCGCGCGCGTGTGGTCGCTCCTCGGCGTCGGCCCCGACCGGGCCGAGCGGCTGTGGCGGCTGCTCGCCTGGGGCGGTCCGCTCCTGGTCACGGCGGTCGCGGGCCTGCTCCGGTTCTGGAACCTGGGCAGGCCGAACGCGGTGATATTCGACGAGACGTACTACGCCAAGGACTCCTGGGCGCTGATCAACCAGGGGTACGAGGGGTCCTGGCCGAAGGACATCGACAAGTCGATCCTGAAGGACCCGGGGTCGGTCCTCGTGCCGACCGACCCGGGTTACGTCGTGCACCCGCCGATGGGCAAATGGGTGATCGGCGTCGGCGAGAAGCTGTTCGGCTTCGAGCCGTTCGGCTGGCGCTTCATGGTGGCCCTGCTCGGCACCCTGTCGGTCCTGATGCTGTGCCGGATCGGGCGGCGCCTGTTCCGCTCGACGCTCCTGGGCTGTCTGGCGGGCCTGCTGCTCGCGGTCGACGGGCTGCACTTCGTGATGAGCCGCACCGCGCTCCTCGACCAGGTCCTGATGTTCTTCGTGCTCGCCTCCTTCGGCTGTCTCGTCCTGGACCGCGACCGGGTCAGGAAACGGCTGGCGGCGGCGCTCCCGGAGGACGAGGAGGGGGTGCTGCGGCCGGACGCGGAGGTCGCGGAGACGCTGCGCCTCGGGTGGCGGCCGTGGCGGATCGCGGCCGGCGTGATGCTGGGGCTGGCGGCGGCGACCAAGTGGAACGGCCTGTACGTCATGGTGGCCTTCGGCCTGATGACGGTCCTGTGGGACGTGGCCGGGCGGCGCACGGCCGGGGCGGTCCGCCCGTACGCCTCGGTGATCAGGAAGGACCTGGTCCCGGCGTTCGTGTCGGTGGTGCCGGTGGCGATCGCGACGTACCTGGTGACCTGGACCGGCTGGATCGTCAGCGACAAGGGGTACTTCCGCTCCTGGGCGGCCGACCAGGACAAGCTGGACGGCGGCGGGACCTGGAGCTGGCTGCCGGACTGGCTGCGCAGCCTCTGGCACTACGAGACCGAGGTCTACTCGTTCCACGTGGGCCTGACCTCGCCGCACACGTACGAGTCGAACCCCTGGTCCTGGATCGTCCTCGGCCGCCCCGTCTCGTACTTCTACGAGTCCCCGGCGCCCGGCACGCAGGGCTGCCCGGCCGACGCGAGGGAGAAGTGCGCCCAGGAGGTCCTGGCCCTCGGCACTCCGCTGCTCTGGTGGGCCGCCTGCTTCGCGCTCCTGTACGTCCTGTGGCGCTGGGCCTTCCGCCGCGACTGGCGCGCGGGCGCGATCGCCTGCGGCGTCGCGGCGGGCTGGCTCCCCTGGTTCCTCTACCAGGAACGCACCATCTTCCTCTTCTACGCGGTCGTCTTCGTGCCCTTCCTGTGCCTGGCGGTGGCGATGATGCTGGGCGCGCTCATCGGCCCCCGGGGCTCCACGGAGAGGCGCCGCACCTTCGGCGCGGTGGCGGCGGGCTGCCTCGTCCTCCTCGTCGTCTGGAACTTCATCTACTTCTGGCCGATCTACACGGGCACGCCGATCCCGCTGGAGGACTGGCGGGGGCGGATGTGGTTGGACACGTGGGTGTAGCGGGGCGGGAGTGACGGAGATGACCAGGGTTGCTCGACACGCCCGGGAGCGCACTGCTTGACTGGACGGTCGTCTGGGGGAGGGGAGGCGCAGCCATGCGCAGTGGAGCCAAGGTCGCGGTCGTCGGAGGGGTCTTCGCGGTCGTCGCGGGCGGGGTCGGTTACGGGGGCTACAACCTCTGGAACGGGGTCACGGGCGGCGACTCGACCGTGAACACCCGGAGCGAGGCCGCACCGGAGAAGAGATCGGGGCCCGTCACCCCCGAGGAGACGACGGCCACCTCGAAGGACTTCCTGGCGGCCTGGGCCGCCGGTGAGTCGGACAAGGCGGCCCAGCTCACCAACGACCCGGTCACGGCCGGTCCCGCGCTGCTCGCCTACAAGGAGGGCGCGAAGGTCTCGAAGGCGGTCATCACCCCGGGGACGCCGGTCGGCACGAAGGTGCCGTTCACGGTGAAGGCGACGGTCTCGCACGAGGGCGTCTCCAAGGACCTGTCGTACGCCTCCGAGCTGACGGTGGTCCGGGGGCAGACCACCGGCCGGCCGCTGGTGCAGTGGCGCCCGACCGTCCTGCACCCGAAGCTGACCGCCGACGCGACCCTGCGCACCGGCACCGCGAAGGTCGCCTCCGTGAAGGCCGTCGACCGGAACGGCGCCGAGCTGACCAAGGAGAAGTACCCCTCGCTCGGCGTCATCATCGACACGCTGCGGCAGCGGTACGGGGCGCAGGCGGGCGGCACGACCGGGGTCGAGACCTGGATCGACTCGGGCAGCGAGACCGTCGCCGACACCACCCTCCTCGTCCTGCGGCAGGGCAAGCCGGGCACGATAGAGACCACCATCGACGCGGGGGTCCAGGCGGCGGCCGAGAAGGCGGTCAAGGCGTACGGCCAGGCCTCCGTGGCGGCGGTCGAGCCGTCCACGGGCGCGATACGGGCGGTGGCGAACAGCCCGGCGGAGGGCTACAACACGGCCTTCCTGGGAACGCAGGCCCCGGGCTCGACGATGAAGATCGTGACGGCCGCGATGATGATGGAGCACGGGATCGCCGGCCCCGGCGACCGGGTGGAGTGTCCGCCCACCGCGCAGTGGCTCGGCACGACCTTCCAGAACCTGGACCGCTTCGAGATCAAGAACGGCACCCTCACCGAGGCGTTCCGCCGCTCCTGCAACACCGCCTTCATCAAGGCGATCGGCCCCCTCAACGAGAAGAACGTCGCGGACACCGCCCTCGGCGAGACCGCCCGCCGCTACTTCGGCATCGGCGCCACCTGGGAGGTCGGCACCTCGACGACGGACGGCAGCGTCCCCGCGTCGGACGGCCCCGAGACGGCCGCCTCGTACATCGGCCAGGGCAGGATCACGATGAACGCGCTGAACGTCGCCTCGCTCTCCGCGACCGTGAAGAACGGCGGCTTCCTCCAGCCGTACCTGGTGGCGAAGAAGTACGGCGACCGCGAGTTCGCCACGGCCGAGCGCCTGCCCGCGGGAATCGCCTCGGGGCTGCAGAAGATGATGAGGTCGGCGGCGACGGCGCCGGACGGCACCGCGACGGAGGCGATGGCGGGAGTGCCGTCTCCGAAGGGCGCGAAGACGGGTTCGGCGGAGATGGGCAACCAGTCCGTCTCGAACAGCTGGTTCACCGGCTACTCGGGAAACCTCGCGGCGGCGGCCGTGGTGCAGGCGGGCGGGCACGGGGGCGACTCGGCGGGCAAGGTGGTGGCGGGGGTGCTGAAGGCGGGCTGATCCGCCGGGGGATCCCGAGGGGCGAAAGCCGGTCGCACGACCCGTACGCGGATCGCTAACGTCCCCCCATGACGACCGATCACACCACCGCCCATCCCCTCTTCGCCACCGCTCTCCAGGAGCTGGGGCTCGACGTCGAGGTCCGCCGCTTCCCGGACGAGACCCGCACCGCGCAGCAGGCCGCCGACGCGATCGGCTGCGCGGTCGCGGAGATCGTGAAGTCCCTGGTCTTCGCGGCGGACGGGGTGCCGGTGCTCGTCCTGATGGACGGCGCGTCCCGGGTGGACGTCGAGCGGGTACGGGAGGAACTGGGCGCGGAGAAGGTGACCCGGGCCGACGCGAAGGTCGTCCGCGAGACGACGGGGTACGCGATCGGGGGCGTCCCGCCGTTCGGCCACCGCAGCCGGACCCGGGTCCTCGCGGACCGGGGGATCCTCGACCACGAGGTGGTGTGGGCGGCGGCGGGCACCCCGCACACGGTCTTCGCGATCGACCCGAAGGCGCTGGTGGCGCACGCGGGCGGCACGCTGGTGGACGTGCGCGAGCCGTCGGCGTGACTCCGCTCGTCACGCTCGCGGTCCTGGTCGCGGCCGTCACGCACGCCGGCTGGAACGCCCTCGCGCACCACATCAAGGACCAGCTGCTCTCCTTCACGCTGATCGCGGGCGGCGGGGCGCTGATCGGCCTGGCCCTCGCCCCCTTCGCCCCCTTCCCGGCGGCGGGGGCGTGGCCGTACCTGATCGTGTCCGCGCTCCTGCACGTCGGGTACTACGTGCTCCTGATGCGCTCGTTCACGCTGGGCGACTTCGGCCAGATGTATCCGATCGCGCGCGGTACGGCCCCGCTGATCGTGACCCTCCTGGCGGCCGTCCTCCTCGACGAGGTCCCGGACGGCCGGCAGCTCCTCGGGGTGGCGGTGGCCTGCGCGGGCCTGACCGGGCTCGCCCTGTGGGGCATCCGGGGCAAGGGCGCGCGACCGCACGGCCCGGCCCTCCTGGCGGCGGGCGCGACGGGCGTCGCGATCGCCCTGTACACGGTCGTCGACGGCATGGGCGTCCGCGCCTCCGGCACCCCGCTCGGCTACATCGCGTGGCTGATGGCCCTGGAGGGCCTCGCGATCCCGGCGTACGCCCTGTGGCGCCGCCGCGCCGCCCTCCTCCCCCAGCTCCGCCCGTACGCCGCCCGCGGCCTCCTCGGCGCGGCCCTCTCGGTCGCCGCGTACGGCCTGGTCCTCTGGGCCCAGACGAAGGCCCCCCTCGCCCCGATCGCCGCCCTCCGCGAGTCCTCCATCATCGTGGGCGCGGCCATCGGCGCCCTCCTCTTCAAGGAACGCTTCGGCGCCCCGCGCATCGCGGCGGCGGCGCTGATGGCGGTGGGAATCGGGTTGATGCTGCACGCGGGGTGACGGCGCGTCACGTCGACGAAGCCGGGGGCTCGCTTCTCCTCACCGGGGCAGGAGGCCGGCCGGCGTCACCCCTCGCGCCCGCTCGAAGAGGTCTCGCGCCACGGGGTTCTTGAGGTACGGCTTGATGCGGCTGTGCATGACCTTGATGCGCTCGTCCGCCCGTCCGGACTGAAGGCTCGGGTAATCCTCCAGCGCGAGGGTCCATGTGGCGCACGCGGCTTCGAGGTGCCCCAGATCGAGCTGCCTCTCGGCCAGGGTGCAGCGATGCCGGACGCGAGCACGCCGGTAGACGCTCTGGCGGACCTTGTCCGATTCCTGCATGGCCGCAATCGATCCGGCGACGTCGCCCAGTTCGAAACGCACTTGGCTGGTGTGGTACAGGAGCGAGGAGGGATCGTAGGAGCCGAAGGCCTTGGACTGCGACTCGGCCTTTTCCATGGCCACTTCGGCTTCCTTGAGATAAGTCCGCGCTGCGGCTCGCGCCCCCGTCCGCGCCGCCGCGTGGGCCTGCTGGCCGGCGAGGAAGGCCCGCATCCGGGGGCCCGCTTGCGGTGAGGCGGCGGCAGCGGCGTCCGCGAGCCGCATCGCCTCCGCGCCGTGCCCCAGGTCGACGGCCTGGACGCTCATGCCCCGCAAGGTGGTGCGGAACGTCAAGTGGTCCTCGGCGGCACCCGCGAGTTCGAGCGCCTTGAGGTAGTACCGCTGCGCCAACCCGTGCAGCCCCTCGTCCACCGCCATGTACCCCGTGAGGTAGCAGAGGTCCGAGACGGCACCCGTCATCGCCTTGCGTACGTCGTCGGGGGCTTCCGCGCGCAGGTACGGGGCCGCCGTGTTCACGAGGAACGCCGCGGCCATGGGGCGGGCGGTCCGTCCGCCGAACTGGTCGTCGAGGTCGGAGATCCGCTCGGTCATGGCGGCGACGGCCCGGACGTCCGCCGTTCCTATGCGCCGCACATGACCCTTCTGCGCCGCTTCCATTCGGCCGATGACGTCGGGCCAGTGGGGAATGGTCAGCGCGACGGAGAAGAGGCCGACCCCGAGAACGCTACGACGGGACGGATCCATGTCTTGCCTCCCCAGGTCCAACAGTCCTTCCACGGTACTGGGGAGCGCACTGGACTCTCCGGCGGGAGGAGACGGGAAGCCCGTCTCGCCGTACGCCACGGGACAACGCAGCCTGCGGGCGAACGCCTCCAGGATCAGCGGCCGGACCGCTTCCTTCGGCAGGTGGCCCTTGAGCCACTGGTGGACCGACGGCTCCCGGTACCGGAGGGGTGTGCCCCGCTCCGTACCCAGCCGGTTGATCTCCTGTGCGAACTGCCGCAGCGTCCAACCGGTCTCCCGGTAGAGGCGCACGAGTCCTTCGTTCGGCTTCGGGGCGGCCATAAGCAATCAACTCCCCTCTGTTTGAACGCACTTGAAGATCTTAAGACTGTGCCCTATGCGGTGAGGCGATCGTTGACGTCGCCATGGGGCGGGGTGCGTGGAGTTGGATTGTTCCGGACGGACCGCGGGAGATCGCGAAGCCGCTGATCCCGCCCTCCAGGGTGCGGCCGCAGGGCGACGGAACGCAGGACACACCTGATGAGACGCTGTTCGCCGCGATCATCTACGTCCTGGTCTCCGGCTGCGCCCGGCGGGCCTTACCGCCGTGCTTCGGCATATCGAAGTCCACGGCCCATCGCCGGTTCCTGATCTGGTCCCGCGCCGGTGTCTGGGGCCGGCTGCACGAGGAGATCCTGCACCGCCTCGACGACGCCGGCCTGCTCGACCTGACCCGAGCCGTCCTCGACTCCGCCCACGTCAGGGCGAAAAGGGGCGAACTCACCGGTCCGAGCCCCGTGGACCGGGGCAAAGCAGGTTCCAGGATGCACGTCCTGCCGGACGCGAACGGACTGCCTCTCCTCGTCGGCCTCTCAGCTGCCAACACCCACGACAGCCAAGCCCTGAAACCCATGGTCCTCGGCCACCAAACGAGACACGACCCCCACCGAGGCCGCCACTTCAAACCCCGGCGTCCGCACACCGATAAGGCCTACGCCATCCCTGAACTGCGGAAATGGCTCCGCGACAAACGCATCGGCGTCCGCATCGCCCGCAAGGGCATCGGGTCCAGCGAATGATTCGGACGCCGCAGATGGGTCATCGAGCGCACGATGTCCTGGCTCACCAGTTACCGCCGACTCAACCACCGATACGAACGCCATCCCCGCAACTACCTGGCCTTCCTCGGTCTCGCCGCGGCCCTCTGCTGCTACAAACGACTCCTCAGCCTCACTACATAGGACACGGTCTTAGTTTCCTGTCGCGCCTCCCGACGGACCGGATCCCGGCGAGCCAGATCCCGACGGGCCGGATCCTGGTGGCCCTCCGGTGTCGGTGAAGAACTGCCACAGGGTGAGAAAAGCGATGAGTTGGGCGAACAGGTATGCCATCTGTAGCGAAAAGTAACGCATCTGGTAAATCGAAAGCAGAAGTCCGAAGCGGCTTTGCCAGTAACGACGTTCACCACGGAAGGTGTCTAGGTCGACGGCTATACCAGTCAGGGTCATGACCAGGAGCATGGCCGCAGCGCTCTGGGCCAGGGTGCTCTGCCCCTCGCGTGTGATCCAGTTACCGACAGCATCGAGCCCTATCGGGAGCGTGAACGCGGCCGTGATCAGCAGGCTGCGCACCGGGCCTCGGCGCCCAGGGAGTTGCCGCCAGAGCGCACCGAGCAGGAAGCCGGCACCAGCCCAGGTTATCTCCCAGTAAACGAGACTCCTGAGAACTTCAGGAAGACCGTAGCCGTAGTAGAAGGTCGAGGTGAGGAACTCACCCCTGAGATGATCGGACCAGATCATGAGGGCGCTCATCGGCAGTCCGATGATCCCAGCGAGCGTGGCAGCCCGGCAGCCGTTCTTCCACCAGGTCGTACGGGGCCCCAACGCGAGGGCGGCGTCGACCACGGAGACGTCTGCGGGAAGACTGTCGGCAGTTCCTGAGGGCGTCCGCCAGTGATGGAGGCCGCGCAGTTCGCGCTCATAGGCGCGTCGGCTGTGCGCTTCGTCGTCGGACTGCCCCTGATCCAGGCGGCGTAGCTTGGCGTGCACCTCTCGAAACCTACGGGCTCTGTCGAGCAAGTCGTGACGGCGAGCCTCATCCAGGGCTTTGCCGAGTGGGATGCCCGAACGCCGCAACGATCGGTCGAGCACGCCTCGGCCCTTGCCGAGGACCAGGACCAGCCACAGGGCGCCGAGGTTCACGAAGACCCACAGCCAGCTCAACGCACCGTTGTTGACGAACCAGCCAAGTCCCATGCCGACCGCAACCGGGAAGAAGATAAGCAACCAGAACTTCTCGACAGTGTCGGGGCCGTACGCCGAAGCCGCAGGCCGATGCACTCGAGCTCGTAGCACGGCAAGGACGGCCAAGCCGACAAGGGTCCAGTCATACGTGAGCCACCAGTCCATGCTGGTCTCGGCGAACCAGGTCAGCTCGTTCCGCAGAGCCTCCAGGTGAGCAGTGCCATAGGACGGATCGCCGTGCGCGCTCAGCCAGGCGGCACGCTGCCAGTCCCGTTCCCTGGTGAACCCCACACACAGGCCGATCACGACGACGGCAAGAAGGAGCACTGGTGCCGCATGACGCAGCCGCAGCTCGCGCGGAGTACCAGATGTACGGTCCTTGATCAGTCCAGCCGCGCGCGACAGACGCCAGCCCGTGGCTGCCGTGCCCAGGAGCAGCAGACCGAAGGCGCAGCCGCTCGCCATGAAGAGCGCAATGACAGCCCAGTCGGAGGCATCTGCCGGAAGGAAGAGGTGGGCAGGCAGCCCAAAGCCCTCGGGCCAAACCGCCACGGCCAGCGCGGGCACGGTGAGGACCACGCCAGCCACATGGATGGTACGCCGCGGACGGCCGAAGAGCAGCAGAGCCCAGCTGGTGACAAGGCTGGCAGCCAGACCGTGACGTGCCTGCCCCAAGGCCCAGCCGTCATAGGGAGACTCGGCCAGCGCACGGTAGAGAAAATCTTCCCCGAGGTCCACCACGCCTATCGCGGCGTACATCCAAGCCCATTGGCTCATCGTGCCGAGCTGTTTTGTCTCGTCCACTGTCAGCGACCCGGTGGCCTGTCTGGTTCTGCGTACGACCACGAGCAGCAAGACAGACAGGGAACCCACCCAAAGCAGTCTGCCGGCGGTGTCCGCACCGAGAAAGCGGAGCCGATTAAGCTGAGTTGCCCACGAGCGCTGCCAGGCCGGATCGACACGGACATCGACGGCCGGCATGATCTCGGACTTCTGCTGCCAAAGCAACGCCGTGTTCCCTTTGCCGCCAGTCGGACGAGGGCTGACCGTGAGAGCACTGGCAGAGCCCGGATCCACCACCACAGACATCCATCGCGCACCACGCAGAGCCTCGGCAGGATTGAGACGCACGCGCCAATAATCCTTGCCGATCTCGACGTCCCAGGGCCCCAAGTACTTCACACCGCTACTGTCTGCCCAGGCGTAGGTGTCCACCTGGACCTCTACGAGATTTTTCTCCGCCGTGATGCGCGGAGCGCGGGAACGCCACTCGCCCCACCACGCGTACTGGGTCCCCGTACCTCTCAGCAGACAGCGCATCGCCTGCCGGTACACCTCAGAGTCTTCGCCCATGAGCAACCCGGCCGCATGCATCCACCTGGAGGGAACCCGCACCGTGAACTGGCTGACCAGTTTGGTCTGGGTGCGACGTTCATGCTCCAGCCGCAGGGATGCGCTCACCTGGGCCTTGGCCAGACCCCCCGAGCCGCAGGCACCATCATCCGACGCCTGAGCAGCCTGACCGGATAGGACAAGGATCCCAAACAACAAAACCACGAGTAAAACCACACAAGCCCTCAACCCGCCTCCCCCATAACGCGGTTGTCACCTTCATGATGAGTGAGGACCCCACCCGGACGCGACGCATTCCCCGATACAGGTCTTCCACCAGGGCTGCGGTTGCCAAGCCGACCCGGAAAGCAGGAGATGCACGCTGCGCAGTCGGCCCTATGGAAGCGCGCTACCTGAGACAATGCGCACCACAGTCTCGGTTCATGACCGATACCGCCTGCCGCGCCGCCGCGGATGACGACGCTCTTCCGGAGAGGCTGCACGCCATCGCCTGGGGCTCAAAAAGCGTGCCTGCCTCTCCTGGGCTTCTCCCGGATCAGCCGTTCCCGCCTCTCACGAAAGCGGAGGTGCACCTTACCGAGCGCAGCCTCGGGTACCCCCCTGCCCGGATTGCTTCGCCGCATCTGTGCCGAGGTCGCAGATGGCGGGTTCGGCCCGGAGGATGACCTTGCCTCGCTCTTCCGCCGTGGCGGGTGGCGGGTGACGACCTCGCCGCGCAGTTCGCCATGGGGCTGCGGCTCCGTGACGTGTGGTGGACGTGGCACGAAGACCCCGACCGGCCCGTCCCCGTAACGGGCTGACGTGTGAACCGCCCCGTCCGTGCGCCTGTTCTCCCGTGGGGCGTGGACGGGGTCCCGGCCGGCACGGCGACCGCTCCGGGCGTGTTCGCCGGCCTGCCCGTGGAAGGCTGAGCGCATGGCACGGACCGAGCACTACGACGATTCCGAAGCGCCGGAGGGCAACAGGGTGGTCATGGCCGACGCCCGGCTCCTCTGGGACTTCCAGCGGATGGGCCACGAGCCCCGCCCCTGTTCCGTGGCCGTCGGGCTCGGAAGTCACGATCTCGGGGTGGCCGACGTGACGGTGGAGCTGTACCGGCGGGGCATGGCGCCGTTGATCGTGTTCACCGGGGCCACCAGCCCGACGACCCGGGACCGGATGCCGCGCGGCGAGGCCGTGCACTACCGGGAGCGGGCGCTGGAGAGCGGGGTGCCCGGGGAGGTCGTGCTCGTGGAGACGCGGGCGCGGAACACCGGGGAGAACATCCGGTTCTCGCGGGAACTGCTCGCCGGGCGGGGCGTGGAGGTGTCCTCCGTACTGCTCGTCAGCAAGCCGTACGAGGAGCGGCGGGCGTACGCCACCGTCCGGCGGCTCTGGCCCGGGGTGGAGGTCGTCAGCGCGTCCGCTCCCCTGGCACTCGACGCGTACGTCGCGTCCCTCGGCGACGCCCGGCTCGTCCTCGACATGCTCGTGGGGGCCGTACAGCGGTTGATCGTCTATCCGGCGCGGGGGTTCATGATCGAGCAGGAGATCCCCGGGGCCGTGGTCGCGGCCTACGAGCGGCTCCGGGACGCCGGGTTCACCGGGCGGCTCGTCCCCGGGCAGTAGGCCGCGGGGCGCGTCGGGCGCGGTCGTGGAGGGTGACGTGGTGGCCGTCGGGGCCGGTGAAGGTGGAGGTCCGGCCGCAGGGGCCGTCGATCGGCGGAGCCGGATCACGAGGGCGGCGATGACGCCTTCGGCCCGGTGGAACGAAGCGTGCTCTCAGGCGGCTCGGCCGACGTCCAGCCGTTCGGGCGACGGCTCGTAGCCGGCCGCCCTGTAGGCGGCGACGGCGGCAGCGTTCGAGGTCGGGGTGCTGACGAGTGCGCTGGACGCACCCAGTTCACGCAGCACCGCCGCAGCGGCGACGCCGATCGCCGTCCCGTAGCCGCGACCGCGATGGTCGGCGTGCACGCCCACCGGCTCCAGCAGACCGGGCTTGCCGGGCCCGGCCGACCAGACCGTCGCCGCGGCCACCGCGTTGTCCTGGCCGTCGTAGCCGATCAGGCAGCGGGCGTCGGCATAGACCGGCCCGGCCGCGAGGACGTGCCACACCTCCTCGGTGAACGCCGGGCTGCCGAACGCCGAGCGATGCACCGCGGTCCGCACCCCCGCCGTCTCCGGACCGGCCACCTCGATCCGCAGGCCGGAGTCCTTCACCGGCTGGGCGAGGTCGCGGCGCAGCGGCGTCCACGGCTCGTCCGGAGTCCAGCCCGCCTCCAAGAGGACCTCGCGGAGCAGGGCGCCGTTGGGGATTTCGAGGCCGACCTTCCCGGGCGGCAGGACCCCGCGCTCCGGATCGTCGAGGTCCGCCAGCAGCCGGCGCGCCAGATCACCGTCCCGGCGCAGATCCGGCGCGGTCGTCAGGCGCAGCACACCGGGGTCGTCCAGATATCCGACGGCGACGATCCGTCCGTCCACGCTCCAGGTGCGGACGGCCGCAGCCAGCCTCTCCGCGCCCAGCGCCCAGGCCCAGCCGAGGTCTCCCGGATGCAGTTGCAGCGGCGTGCGGTCGTCCTGCCATGCGCGGAGGGCATCCACGACCCCGGTCAGCCCCTCGACGCCGGGCACGTTCAGAACGATCGTCATGTCCCGCATCCCACACCATCGCGGCGACCGGCCGCACCCGGATTTCGCTCAGCCGACCGGATCGACGGGCCCGGTCCGCCTGTGCGTCACGCGTGGGCGCAGAGCGGTCCCGGGCCCGTCGTCGGGATGCGCATGCGCCGCAGGAGGTCGCGGGTGGCGCGGAGGGTCAGGGTGCTGTGCCAGGCGGTGCCCGGGTGGCGGGCGCGGAGGTGGGAGAGGGCCCGGGTGCCCAGGCCGCTGCCGCGGAAGCGTTCGTCGAGGGCGACGTCGGTGATGACGCCCCGGGCGCATCGCGCGCACATCCGGTAGTGGACCTGCCCGACGACCTGGCGGGCGTGGACCAGGAGCAGGCGCTCCTCGCCCGGGCCCGGGTCGTCCGGGACGTGCGTGGAGAGGAACTCGACCGCCCCGTACGCCAGGAACCGGCGGCGCAGGCGGGTCGCGAGCCTGCCCGGTCGTGAGTGCCTGGCCGCGGGGCGGTCGGTCGACGGGGTCAGGACTGAGCCGAACATGGTGCTGCCGGGGCGCGCATGGTGTCCGTTCATGAAACCCGTGTGCCCCGGCCCCGGGGAGGTATCCCACCCGGGGCCGGGGCACGGTGCCGGCGTTCCTCGGCGGCGCCGTCAGCGGCGCCCGCGGCGGCCCCGGATGATCCGGCGCACCAGCAGGAAGCCGGCCAGGGCTGCGGCCCCGGCGACCAGCGGGGTCCTGTTGGCCTTCGCCTTGTGAGCGACCACCTCGGCCCTCTCCAGGAGCGGGTCGGGGGTCTTCTCCTGCACCAGGTCGGCGGCCTGCGTCGCCTTCTCCTTGGCCCGGTCGGTGACGACCGCCGTCTTCTCCCTGGCCCGGTCGGCGGCGACCGCCGTCTTCTCCTTGACCAGGTCGGCGGCGACCACCGCCTTCTCCTTGGCCCGCTCGGTCGCGACCGCCGCCTTCTCGCGCACCTCGGCCACCTTCTCCCCGGCCTGTGCCTTGACGTCCGCCTTGGCCGCCAACGCCTCCACCGTGCGCCCGAGTTCGTCGCGGGTGTGCTCGGCCTGCTCGCGCAGTTCGCCGAGGTCGTTCGCGGTCTTGTCGCCCTGCGTCCGGTGGTTCATCGGTGGGCCCTCTCCTTGATCTCGGCCACGTCGGCCTTGACGTTGTCGATGGTCTGCTCGGGGGTCGGCGCGCCCGCCTCGTCGATCTGCTTCTTCCCGGCCGCGGCCATGCCCGCCGCGCCCGCCGCGAGCAGGGCGGCGACGATCAGGGCCGACGCCCAGACCGGGAGGACCAGGGCGAGGGCCGCGATCACGGCGACGACGAGGGCCTGCGCGGCCAGCACGCCGACCAGGCCGGCGCCGCCGAACAGGCCGCCGCCCACGCCGTAGCGCTTGCCCTTCTCGGTCATCTCCGCCCGGGCGAGCCGCATCTCGTCGCGGACCAGCTCCGAGATCTGCTGCGACGCCCGCGAGACGAGGTCGCCCACCGACGCGTCGGCGGCGCTGCCGTGGACCGGCCGTTGGATGGTGCTCATCGCGTCCTCTCTTCGTCCGTTTCCCCGCTTCTCCTCTTCTTCGCCTGCTCGGTACGAGCGTTTTCACACGGGTCCGTTCTCACCCGCCGGACCGGACGCCGTGTCGTGCGGTGGAAGGGGACCGGCCCCTCAGTCCCCCAGCACCTCCCTGAAGTGCCGGTTCACCGCGAGGAGTCCGCCGTCGACGCGGAGGACCGTGCCGGTGACCCAGGAGGCGTCCGGGGAGGCGAGGAAGGCGACGGCGGCGGCGATGTCCTCGGGGGTGCCGACGCGGCCCAGCGGGTAGACCCGCTCGGCGAGGGCGGCGAGCCCGGCCTCCTTGCCCTCCCACGCCCTGGTCGCGATCGTGCCCGGGTTGATCTGGTTGACCCGGACCCCGCGCGCCGCCGCGTCCCCCGCCAGGGTGCGGGTGAGGGAGGCGAGTCCGGCCTTGGCGGCGCTGTACGCGTGGTTGCCGAAGTCCGTCTCCGCGTTGACCGACCCGATCACGACGATCGCCCCGCGCCCGCCCGCCGCCGCCAGGTGCGGCAGCGCCGCCCGCGAGCAGCGCACCGCCCCCATGAACGTGACCTCGTGCTGGACGGACCACACCTCGTCCGGCTCGTCCTCGAAGCGGTCCCGGTCGGGGGTCACGGGCCCGAGCGCGTTGTTCACCAGGACGTCGAGGCCGCCGAAGGCCTCCACCGCGTACGCCACGGCCGCGTCCACCGAGCCCTGGTCGGACACGTCGCAGCGTACGGACTCCGCCCCCGGCAGTTCCGCCGCCGTCGCCCGGGCCGCCTCCTCGTCCACGTCCGTGACGAGGACCCGCGCGCCCTCCGCCGCGAGGCGCCGCGCGGTCGCCGCGCCGATGCCGCGCGCCCCGCCCGTGATCAGTACCCCGTACCCGTCGAGCCGTTTGCCGAGATCCACGTGCTTCAAGTGCTCCATGGGCTGATCACAACACCGACCGCGGCGTCCGCACCAGAGGAATGTTCGAAGGGCCTCGCACGACGCGCCGGAGATCATCTACTGTCGCAACCCCCGGCGCCCGGCGCGGATCCGCACCGTCCCGGCCCGAACGAGAAGCCCCGACGAGAAGTCCGAACGAGAAGTCCGAACAAGAAGACGGGAACGAGCGGGAACATGGGTCAGCTCATCGCCGTGGCGGTCATCACCGTCCTGGCCGTCATCAGTCCCGGCGCGGACTTCGCGATGACCGTCCGCAACAGCTATCTGTACGGGCGGACCGCCGGCGTCCTCGCCGCCGTCGGCATCGCCCTCGGCGTCCTGGTCCACGTCACGTACACCATGCTGGGCGTCGGGCTCCTGGTGTCCCGGAGCCCGGCGCTCTTCACCGCGATGAAGCTGATCGGCGCCGCGTACCTGGTGTACATCGGGTACAAGACCTTCGTCACCAAGTCCCAGGTGGACGTCGACCTGTCGGACGGCGAGGGCCTGTCGAAGGCGGGCGCGCTGCGCACCGGCTTCCTGACGAACGCGCTCAACCCGAAGACGATGCTGTTCGTCCTGAGCACCTACACCCAGGTCGTCAGCGCCGACACCCCCGTGCCCCAGCAGATCGGCTACGGCCTGTTCATGTCGCTCGCGCACCTGGTGTGGTTCTCGCTCGCCGCGCTGCTGTTCTCCCAGCAGAGCCTGCGGACCCGGCTGCTGCGGCGCCAGACCGTGCTCAACAAGGCCATCGGCGCCGTGCTCGTCGGCCTCGGGATGGTGCTCGCGCTGACGCCGTCGGCCGCCTGAGGGGGGCCTCAGGCCGTCGAGACCCGCTCCACGCGCGGCTCGGCGACCGCCCGGTAGTCCTCGGTGGAGAGGGCGAGCGAGCGGTCGAGCCGGGCCGCGTTGAAGTAGATCTCCGGGTGGACCAACAGGTCCGGGTCCACGAGCAGTTCGAGGCGCTCGTCGAAGGCGAAGGGCAGGATGGTGCCGCTCGGGGAGCCCGCGAGCTCCTCCGCGATCTCCGGGGAGGCGAAGGAGACGTACGTGCCGCCGTACAGCGCCTTCACCGCCGCGAGGTCGATCCGGCGGTCGCCGGGGACGACGGCCAGCGCGAACCGCTTCTCCTTCTTGCCGATCTTGACCATCGCGATGATGCACTTGGCCGCCTGCGCGAGCGTGTTGCCCCGCAGCGCGCTGACCGCCTCGGTGGCGCCCTCGGGGGCGTGTTCGAGCACCCGGTAGGCGGCCCCGCGCTCGTCGAGCAGGGCGATCAGCTTCTCGTACGCGGCGTGGGTGCCGTCCCCGGCCGCCGCCCCTCCGGTCTCCGCCGTCTCCACGGTCATGCGCCCACTCCCCGTCTCAATTCGCCTTCGTCGCCTGACGGGTCGACCCTACGCCCGTCACCGCCCCCACCGCCCGTACGAGCGCCTGGGCGCGCGGGTCCGCCGTGACCGTCCTGCGCATGCCGTTGGTGACGTATCCGAAGGCGATCCCGGAGTCGGGGTCCGCGAAGCCCAGGGAGCCGCCGCGGCCCGGGTGGCCGAAGGAGGACGGGCCGAGGAGCGGCGAGGCCGGGCCGTGCAGCATGTGCCCGAGGCCGAAGCGGGTGTCGACGAGCAGCACGCGGTCCGTGCCCGCCGACTCCTCGGTACGGGCGAGGGTGAGGGTCGCCGGGGCGAAGAGGCGGTCGGCGCCGTCGACGGGGCCGAGGGTGGCGGCGTAGAAGCGGGAGAGCGCGCGGGCGGTGGCGACGCCGGCCGAGCCGGGGAGTTCGGCGGCCCGGTAGACCGGATCGTTCTCGTCGGGCTTCGGGTCGATGACGCCGAAGGCGCGGCGGGTGAGGGAGCCGGGGTCCCGGTAGGCCTCGGTGACCGCGCGCTTGGGGCGGAGCCTGAGCGCGCCGCTGCCGGCCGGTTCGACCTCCTCGACGGGGCCGATGCGGCCGACCCGGTGGGCCTCCGCCTCCGGGAGCCCGATCCACAGGTCGAGGCCGAGCGGGCCGGCGATCTCCTCCGCCACCCAGCGGCCGATCGTCCGGCCGGTGACCCGGTGGACCAGGCCGGAGAGCAGCCAGCTGAAGGTGTGGGCGTGGTAGCCGTGGTCGGTGCCGGGCTCCCAGACGGGGGCCTGGGCGGCGACGGCGGCCGTCGCCGTCGGCAGGTCGACGGCCTCGGCGAGGGTGAGCGGCCGGTCGAGGACGGGGACGCCGGCCCGGTGTGCGAGCAGGTCCCGCACGGTCGCGCGGTCCTTGCCGGCCGCCTTGAACTCGGGCCAGTACGTCGCCACGGGGGCGTCCGGGTCGAGCAGGCCGCGCTGGTGCAGGAGCAGCGGCACGGCGGCGGCGACGCCCTTGGTGGCCGAGCGGACGACCTGGGCGGTGTCCTCGGTCCAGGGGTCCTCGCCGTCCACGTCGCGGCTGCCCGCCCACAGGTCGACGACCTTCACGCCGTCCCGGTGGACGGCGACGGCCGCCCCGCGCTCACCGCGCTGCTCGAAGTTGCGCAGGAACGCGTCCCCGACCGGCTCCCAGCCCGCCGCCACCGTGCCCCGGACGTCCACGTTCCCGCTCCTCCTCTTGCCCTGTTCCGACTCTCCATGGTGCAACGCGGCGGGCGCGGGGCCGATTCCGGGGCCCTCGGAGCACCGGGGGCCGGCCCTCGGGCCGTCGGGGAGGCGGGCCCTCAGACCACCGGCCGCGGCACGAAGCCGAACGGCAGCTCCAGGCGGTGCCGGGCCATCAGCTCCTCGTCCGCGAGGAGTTCGCCGGTCGGCCCGTCGGCGGCGATGACGCCCTCGCTGAGGACCACCGCGCGCGGGCAGAGCTCCAGGGCGTACGGGAGGTCGTGGGTGACCATCAGGACGGTGACGTCCAGGGAGCGCAGGACGTCCGCGAGCTCGCGGCGCGAGGCCGGGTCCAGGTTGGAGGACGGCTCGTCGAGGACGAGGATCTCCGGCTCCATGGCGAGGACGGTCGCCACGGCGACCCGGCGGCGCTGTCCGAAGGAGAGGTGGTGCGGCGGCCGGTCGGCGTACTCCGCCATCCCGACCCGCTCCAGGGCCCGGCGCACCACGGCGTCCAGCTCGGCGCCGCGCAGCCCGGCGGCGGCCGGGCCGAAGGCGACGTCCTCGCGGACGGTCGGCATGAAGAGCTGGTCGTCGGGGTCCTGGAAGACGATGCCGACCCTGCGGCGAATCTCGGCCATGTGGGCGCGGCCGACCGGGAGCCCGGCGACGGTGACGGTGCCCGCACCGCCGGTGAGGATGCCGTTGAGGTGGAGGACGAGGGTGGTCTTGCCGGCGCCGTTGGGGCCGAGCAGGGCGACCCGCTCGCCGCGCCCGACGGTCAGGTCCACCCCGAAGAGGGCCTGGTGGCCGTCGGGGTAGGCGTACGCGAGGCCGCGGACGTCGAGGGAGGCGGGAGCGTTCATCGGAGGGTCCATCCCAGGAGGCAGATCAGGAGGGCGGCCAGCGGCAGCGCGGCGGCGCGCGCCCACTGGGCGCGGGTGGCGGTCACCTCGTCGAGCACCGGGATGGTGCCGGTGTAGCCGCGGCTGACCATGGCCAGGTGGACCCGTTCCCCGCGCTCGTACGAGCGGATGAAGAGCGCGCCCGCGGACTTGGCGAGGACGCCCCAGTGGCGCACGCCCCGCGCCTCGAAGCCGCGCGAGCGGCGGGCGACGGACATGCGGCGCATCTCGTCGGTGATGACGTCGCCGTACCGGATCATGAAGGAGGCGATCTGGACGAGCAGCGGCGGCAGCCTCAGCCGCTGGAGGCCGAGGAGCAGGGAGCGCAGTTCGGTCGTGGCGGCGAGGAGCACGGAGGCGGCGACGCCGAGGGTGCCCTTGGCCAGCACGTTCCAGGCGCCCCACAGGCCGGGGACGCTCAGGGAGATCCCGAGGACCTCGGTCCGCTCGCCGGGCACGACGAACGGCATGAGCAGCGCGAACGCGACGAACGGCACCTCGACGAGGAGCCGCTTGAGGAGGAAGCCGGCCGGGATCCGGGCCTTCGCCGCCACGGCCGCGAGGAGCGCGGCGTACGCGGCGAAGGCCCAGACGGCCTCGCGGGGCGTCGAGACGACGACCACGACGAAGCCGAGGACGGCGACGAGCTTGGTGTGCGGGGGCAGCCCGTGGACCGGCGAGTGCCCGTGCCGGTAGAGCTTGTGGGCGTGGCCCGCACCCACGTCAGACGCTTTCCGGTGCGGCGGCGCGTCGGCGGCGGACGACCAGGAAGACGCCGGTGCCGACGGCCAGGGTGGCGCCCACGCCGATGACGCCGGCCAGGCCGCCGGAGAGGCGTTCGGCGGCGACGCCCTGGACGCCGTAGTCGGCGAGCGGGGAGTCGGCGGTGGCGTGCTCGTACTCCTCGGCCTTGGCGTCGATGCCCTTGTCGGCGGCGACCTTCTCCAGGCCGTCGGGGCTGGCGGAGGCGTAGAAGGAGACGAAGCCGGCGAGGACGAGGGCGGTGACGAGGCCGCCGATCCACAGCTTCCTGGGGGAGCCCTGGGCGGGAGCGGCCGGGGCGGCGGGCTCGGCGTCGACCAGTTCGCCGCCCACCCGGAGCTTGAGCGGGGCGGTCAGGCCGCGCGCGCCGTACACCAGGTCGGGGCGGACGGCGAGGACCGCGCCGACGGTCAGCATGGTGATGACGGCCTCGCCGACGCCGATGAGGACGTGCACGCCGACCATCGCGGTGAGGACCTTGCCGACGGGGACGTCGGTGGTGCCGCCGATCGCGTAGATCAGGGTGAAGGCGGCGGCCGCGGCCGGTACGGAGACGAGCGCGGCGGCGAAGGAGGCGGCGGTCACCGAGCGGCGGGTGCGCGGCAGGACCAGGACGAGGCCCCGGAAGAGCGCGTAGGCCACGACGACGGTGACGACGCCCATGACGTCGATGTTCACGCCGAGCGCGGTGAGGCCGCCGTCCGCGAAGAGGACGCCCTGCATGAGCAGGACGACCGATATGCACAGGACGCCGGTCCAGGGGCCGACGAGTATCGCGGCGAGCGCGCCGCCGAGGAGGTGTCCGCTGGTCCCGGCGGCGACCGGGAAGTTCAGCATCTGGACGGCGAAGACGAAGGCCGCGACGAGTCCGGCGAGCGGTGCCGTCTTCTCGTCGAGTTCGCGGCGGGCTCCGCGCAGGCTGACGGCGACGGCGCCGGCGGCGACGACACCGGCGACGGCCGATACGGGGGCGTTGATGAATCCGTCAGGTACATGCACGTCGGCATGATGGGCGCTCCTGCGAAGGCCTTGCAAGAGCGCACGGGTCACATCATGGCCGCACCTTTCCCCGCATGAGCCGTGCGATCACGGGGAAGGAGTGCCACATTGGCCTATAAGAGGACAAAAGTCAGGAGCCACCGATGGCCACCGCACCCGCCCCCGCCGTCGACGACCGCGCCAAGGGTCGGATCATCACCGACGCGCCGCTCTCCCGACCCGTCCCGGTGGCCCTGCGCTACGACCCCGGCTACTCCCCCGCGACCGTCCGCTTCGTCTTCCCCGGCGCCGTCGAGTGGTCCTTCCCGCGCGCCCTCCTGGAGACGGGCCTGCGGACCCCGACCCGGCGCGGCGACATCGGCGTCTGGCCCTGCGGCCGGGTGCAGACGGTGGTGGAGTTCCACACGGAGGAGGGGGTGGAGGTCGTCCAGTTCGACACCGCCGCCCTGGCCCGGTTCCTGCGCCACACGTACTCCTCGGGACCTTCCGCCACCGCCCGCACGGCGGGCCCGGGCACGCGAACGCCGTCGGCGCGTCGCTGACGGGCGACACGCCGACGGCGTCGGGCTGCCGGGCGCACGGACCGGATCCCGGCCCGCACGCCCTTCACGAGGCCGGACTCAGACCTTCACGAGGTCCGGCTTCTCCTCCGAGCCGGTTCCGCCGACGTGCGCGGCGAGTCCCTCGCCCTCCACGTCCACGTTCGGCAGGGCCCGGTCCAGCCACTTCGGCAGCCACCAGGCCTTGTGGCCGAGCAGCGCGAGGACGGCCGGGACGATCGCCATGCGGACCACGAAGGCGTCGAAGAGGACCGCGACGGCCAGGCCGAAGCCGATCATCTTGATCATCTGGTCGGTCATCCCGATGAAGCCGGAGAAGACCGCGATCATGATCACCGCGGCGGCGGTGACCACCCGGGCGCTGTGCCGGAAGCCGGTCACGATCGCCTCGCCGGGACGCTCGCCGTGCACGTACGCCTCCCGCATCCGGGTGACGAGGAAGACCTCGTAGTCCATCGCGAGGCCGAAGACGACGCCCACCATGAAGATCGGCATCATCGACATGATCGGGCCGGTCTGCTCGACCCCGAAGAGGCTTCCGAGCCAGCCCCACTGGAAGACCGCGACGACCGCGCCGAGGGCCGCGACCACCGAGAGCAGGAAGCCGAGGGCCGCCTTCAGGGGGACGAGGACCGAGCGGAAGACCAGGGTCAGGAGGAGGAAGGCGAGGCCGACGACGAGGGCCAGGTAGGGCACCAGGGCGTCGTTCATCTTCTGCGAGAAGTCGATGTTCATCGCGGTGGCGCCGGTGACGAGGACGTCGTCGCCGGTGGCGTCGCGGATGTCGTGGACCAGGTTCTCGGTGGCGGCGGAGGACGGGCGGTCCTTCGGGACCACCGTGATCATCGCGGCGTCGCCGGCCTTGTTCGGGGTCGCCGGGGTGACGGCGGCCCAGCCTTCGAGCTTCTTGATCGCGGAGACCGTCTCGTCGGCGGCGGACTTGTCGCCGTCGACGACGACGAGCAGCGGGCCGTTGAAGCCGGGGCCGAAGCCGTCGGACAGCATGTCGTACGCCCGGCGCTCGGTGGTGGAGACCGGCTTCACGCCGTCGTCCGGCAGGCCCATCTCCAGGGAGGCGGCGGGCACCGCGATCGCGCCGAGGCCGAGGACGCCGACGAGGAGCACGAGCACGGGGCGGCGGATGACGAAGCGGGCCCAGCGGGTGCCGCCGTTCGGCTTCTCCTCCTTGCCGGACTTGCCGTCCTCACCCGCGACGGACGCCGCGCCCTTGCGCTGCTTGCGGCCCACGACCTTGTCGCCGGCGAAGCCGAGCAGGGCCGGGATGAGGGTGAGCGCGATGAGGACGGCGATGACGACCGTGCCTGCGGCGGCGAAGCCCATCTTCGTCAGCATCGGGATGTTGACGACGGCCAGGCCGACGAGGGCGATGACGACGGTGAGTCCGGCGAAGACGACGGCGGAGCCGGCGGTGCCGGTCGCGCGGCCCGCGGCCTCCTCCTTGTCGCGGCCCTCGGCCAGCTCCGCGCGGTAGCGGGAGACGATGAAGAGGGCGTAGTCGATGCCGACCGCGAGGCCGATCATCATCGCGAGGGTGGAGGTGGTGGAGCCGAGGTCGAGGACGTTCGCGAGCGCCGTGATCGAGGAGACGCCGATGCCGACGCCGATGATCGCGGTGAGCAGCGGGAGTCCGGCGGCGACGAGCGAGCCGAAGGTGACGACGAGCACGATGCCGGCGATGACCACGCCGACGATCTCGCCCGCGCCGGTCTCGGGCATGGTCTGGAGGGCGTCGCCGCCGACCTCGACCGTCAGGCCCTTGCCCTGCGCCTGGTGCCCGGCCTCCTTGAGGGCCTCGCGCGTCGCGTCGGTCAGCTCCATGGCGTTGACCTTGTACGCGACGGAGACGTAGGCGGTGGAGGCGTCCTGGGAGACGGCCTGGGCTGTGTACGGGTCGGCGACCGAGACGATCTGGTCCGAGCCCGACTTCAGCGCGGCGACGGTCTCCTCGACGACGGCCTTGTGCGCCGGGTCGGTCACCTTCTGGCCCTCGGGGGCCTTGAAGACGACGCGGGCGGTGGCTCCGTCGGCCCCGGCGCCCGGGAACCGCTCTTCGAGCAGGTCGAAGGCGCGCTGGGCCTCGGTGCCGGGGATCGAGAAGGAGCTGGAGGTGGCGGCGGGCGCGGTCGCGGCGCCGACGCCGGCGAGCGCGAGGAGCGCCACCCAGAGGAGGGCGACGAGCCGTCGGCGCCGGAAGGCGGAACGACCCAGTTTGTACAGGAACGTGGCCACGGGGGCGTACTCCCGGTGTTGAGGGACAGGGGCATGGGGAGCCGGCCCGACGGCGTGAGCGGCGCGACGTCAGGTGGAGAGGGCGGTGCGGGTGGTGCGAGTGGTGCCGGGGGCCTCCGGGGAGGTCCCGTGGGGCCGGGGCCTCCGGAGAGGTCCCGTGGGGCTCAGACGCCGAGTGAGGGGAGCACCACGGCGTCGACGTAGGCGCTGAGGAACGCGTGGTCGACCGGCTGATCCTCGATCAGCGGGCGGGCGACGAACGCTCCGATCAGCATGTGCGGGACGAGCTTCAGCGCCGGGTTGCCGGCGTCGACCTCGCCCCTGCGGACCGCCCGGCGCAGCACTTCCTCGAAACCGTTCATCTCGGGTTCGATGAGGAGCTCGCGCAGCGCCCGGTGCAGGTCGGGGTTGTCGTGGACGGCATGGGCCAGGCCCCGCATCAGCGCGGAGTCCTTCTCCATCTGGCAGTCGTCGGTCCGTTCGAGCATGACCCGGAAGTCGCCGCGCAGGGAGCCGGTGTCGATCTCGGAGAGGTCGGCCGGCTTGTTGGCGCGCAGCGCCCGGGCGACCAGCTCGGGCTTGCTCCCCCACTGGCGGTAGAGGGTGGCCTTGCTGGAGTGGGTGCGGGCGGCGACGGCGTCCATGGTGAGGGCGTCGTAGCCGACCTCGCGGAGGAGGTCGAGCACGGCCGCGTACAGCTCGGACTCCCGCTCGGGAGTGAGTCTGCTGCGCGCCATGCCGGGTCTCCTGCTTCAGCGACCCTTCCGCGGACCGGGGAAGGGCGAACGAAACGGTTTCGTACAGTACAAAGGTACCCCCGCCCCCAGCGAAACGAAACCGTTTCGTACGTGTCCTGGGCCACATCCGGGCCCCCTCCCGCGTACCCGCCCGCAAACACGTACGAGTTGCCACGCCCCCTCCGCCCGGAAAGCATGGGGAGGTGAGTGACGACGTCGCGTATCTCCGCTTTCCGCACCTCCACGACGACCTGCTGTGCTTCGCCGCCGAGGACGACCTCTGGATCGCCCCGCTCGCGCCCGAGGGGCGGCGACCGGAGCGGGCCTGGCGCCTCACCGTCGACCGCACCCGGGTCGGGCACCCGCGCTTCTCGCCGGACGGGCGCCACATCGCGTACACGAACTGGCGCAGCCTCGACCCCGAGATCCACCTCGTCCCGGTCGACGGCGGGGCCGCCCGGCGGCTCACCCACTGGGGCTCGACCGACACCCGGGTCTGCGGCTGGACGCCCCCCGACAAGGACGGCCGCTCCGAGATCCTCGCCGTCTCCTCGCACGGGCAGCCCTTCTCGTACTACTCGTGGGCCTACACCGTGCCCACCGACGGCACCCCCGGCCGCCGGCTGCCCTGGGGCCCGGTCTCCGACATCACGGTCACCGACGACACCACCGCCCCCGGCCACGACGGCGAGCGGTGCACGCTGCTGCTGACGGGCAAGCCGCCGCACGAGCCCGCCGCCTGGAAGCGGTACCTGGGCGGCGCCACCGGCCGCCTCTGGCTGCACGGCAGGCGGCTGCTGCCGGACATCGGCGGGCACCTGGACTGCCCGATGGCCGTGGGGGGCCGGATCGCGTTCCTCTCCGACCACGAGGGCGTCGGCAACCTGTACTCCTGCCGGCCCGACGGCACCGACCTGCGCCGCCACACCGACCACGCCGAGTTCTACGCCCGGCACGCCTCCAGCGACGGGCGGCGGGTCGTCTACCAGTGCGCGGGCGAGCTGTGGACCGTGGACGCCCTCACCCCCGACTCCCGGCCCCGCCGCCTCGAAGTGCGGCTCGGCGGGCAGCGCGTGGGACGGCGGAGCTACCAGGTGCCCGCCGCCCGCCACATCGACTCCCTCTCCGTCGACGAGACCGGCCGGGCCAGCGCCGTCTCCGTCCGGGGCAGCCTGTACTGGCTGACGCACCGCGACGGCCCGGCCCGCACGATCATCGACTCCCCCGGCGTCCGGGTCCGGCTGCCCGAGATGCTCGGCAGCGGCGGCCAGGTCGCGTACGTCACCGACGCCGACGGCGAGGACGCCGTCGAGGTCGCCCACCTGCCGCGCGCCAGCGGCGACCGTCCGCCGCGCCGGCTCGCCTCCGGGGACCTCGGGCGGGTCGAGGAGCTGGTCTCCGACCCGGACGGCGAGCGGCTCGCCCTCGCCTCCCACGACGGCCGGCTCCTGCTCCTGGACGCGAGCGAGGAGTCCAACGGCGAGGTCAGCGAGCTGATCAGGTCGGTCAACGGGCCTGTCCGCGACCTCGCCTTCTCCCCCGACGGCGACTGGCTGACCTGGTCCCACCCCGGCATCGGCCGCTCCCTGCGCTCCATCAAGATGGCCCGGATCTCGGGCCCGGGCGCCCGCACGGTCGTGGACGTCACCAACGGGCGCTTCGAGGACGAGAACCCGGTCTTCACCCGGGACGGGCGCTACCTCGCCTTCCTCTCCTGGCGCGGCTTCGACCCGGTGTACGACGTGCACACCGGCGACCTGTCGTTCCCGCTGGGCTGCCGCCCCTACCTCGTACCGCTCTCCTCCGCGACCCCGTCCCCCTTCGCGCTGCTCCCGGACGGACGCCCGGCGGCCGGCGGCCTGGACCCGGCCGACGACGACACGGCGCCGGCGGAGGGCACGGTGACGGTGGAGATCGAAGGGCTCGCCGAGCGGGTCACGCCGTTCCCGGTGGCCGCCTCCAAGTACTCCGGGCTGCACCCGGTCAGCGGCGGCGGCCTGGTCTGGCTGCGCTGGCCCATCTCGGGCGCGCTCGGCGAGACCTTCGCCAACCCGGCCGACACCTCGGGCCGCCCCACCCTGGAGCACTTCTCCATCACCAAGGCCCGCAAGAGCGAACTCGCCTCCGACCTGGACTGGTTCGCGGTCAGCGGCGACGGCACCCGGCTCGTCGTCGCGGACGAGGGCGAGCTGCGGGCGGTGCCCGCGACCGAGGCCGGGGACGGCGACTCGACCGTCTACCTGGACCTGCGGCGCATCCTGCACGAGGTCGACCCGGGCGCCGAGTGGCGGCAGGCCTTCGACGAGGCCGGACGGATCGTCCGCGCCTACTTCTGGGAGCCCGGCATGGGCGGGGTGGACTGGACGGCGGTCCTCGACCAGTACCGGCCGCTGGTCGAACGGGTCTCCTCCCCCGACGAGTTCGCCGACCTGCTGCGCGAGGTGATGGGCGAGCTGGGCACCTCGCACGCGTACGTCACCCCGGCCCGCCGCAACGAGGGCCCGCCGCACTACCAGCGGCCCATGGGCCTGCTCGGCGCCAACCTCGTGCTCCGGGAGGCCGGATGGACGGTGAAGCGGATCCTGCCCGGCGAGTCCTCCGACTCCAAGGCCCGCTCCCCGCTCGCCGGTACGGGCATCCGCGAGGGCGCCGTCCTCACCCACGTCGACGGGCGGCCGGTGGACCCGGTCGCCGGGCCGTACCCGCTGCTCTCCGGCACCGGCGGCACCACCGTCGAGCTGACCTTCACCCCCGCCGAGGGCGAGGGGCGGGCCCGCCGCGTCGCCGTCGTCCCGCTCGTCGACGAGCGTCCGCTGCGCTACCAGGACTGGGTCGCCAAGCGCCGGACCGTGGTCCGCGAACTCAGCGGCGGGCGCTGCGGCTACCTCCACATCCCCGACATGGGCGGCTCCGGCTGGGCGCAGTTCAACCGCGACCTGCGCATGGAGGTCTCCCGGCCGGCCCTGATCGTGGACGTGCGCGGCAACGCGGGCGGCAACATCAGCGAGCTGGTCATCGAGAAGCTGACCCGCCGGATCCTCGGCTGGGACCTGACGCGCAACGCCCAGCCCGTCAGCTACGCCTCCAACGCGCCGCGC
Source organism: Streptomyces sp. NPDC086147 (assembly GCF_040702165.1). NCBI lineage: Bacteria > Bacillati > Actinomycetota > Actinomycetes > Kitasatosporales > Streptomycetaceae > Streptomyces > Streptomyces sp. NPDC086147. The sequence continues at coordinate 154,595 of NZ_JBFBJO010000009.1, forward strand.
GGCCCCGTCGTCGCCCTCGCCGACGAGGCCACCTCCTCCGACGGCGACATGATCACCGCCGCCTTCAAGCTCCTGGGCCTCGGCCCGGTCGTCGGCCAGCGCACCTGGGGCGGGGTCGTCGGCATGACCGGCCGCCACCGGCTCGGGGACGGCACGCAGATCACGGTGCCGATGAACGCGGCCTGGTTCCCCGAGTACGGCTGGTCCCTGGAGAACCACGGCGTCGAGCCCGACCTCGCGGTCCTGCGCACCCCGCTGGACTGGGCGGAGGGCCGCCACGCCCAGCTCGACGACGCCGTCCACGTCGCCCTCGCGCTCCTGGAGGAGACCCCGGCGGCGAGCCCCCCGGCGTACGAGGAACTCCCGGACCGCTCCCGCCCGAAGCTGCCGCCGAGGCCGGAGGGCTGAGTTCCCTCACCCCACCCCGTACGCCAGGTCGAGTTCGTACGACGTGCCCGGGCGGCCGTCCAGCACCACGCTCCCGACCGCGCCGAAGCCGACCCGCCCGAGCACGGCCCTCGATCCCGGGTTGTCGAGGGTCGTGACGGCGGTCAGCCGGCTCAGCCCGTACTCCTCGCGGGCCAGCCGGCACACCTCCCGGACCCCGGCCGTCGCGACCCCGCGCCCGGCGGCCCGCTCGGCGACCCGGTAGCCCAGCTCGGCGCCCCCGTCGGCGACGTCGACCAGGTTGAACCGCCCGAGGACCTCCCCGCCCTCCCCCACGAGCACGTGGAAGTGGACCGCCCCGGTCTCCTGCTCGTCGAGCAGCGCCCGGTGCCGCTCCTCGAACCCGCTGAAGTAAGCGTCGCCCCGATCGGGCACGGACGCGGCGAAGTAGCCCCGGTTCTCCCGCTCGAACACGAGCAGGGCGGGGGCGTGGTCGGAGCGCAGACGTTCGAGTACGGCCATGGGCGCCACCGTACGGAGATCCGGCGGCGGGCGCGCGGGAGTTGTGGGCGGTGGCCGGAAACGCGCGGAGGCGCACCCGGTCTCCCGGGTGCGCCTCCGGTGCGAACCGGCGGACGTCAGGCCTGGCGGCCCTGGGGTCGGCGGTCCTGGGGCCGGCGGTCCTGGACCTCCTGCTGGGCGCGGTCCTGCGCGTCCTGGGAGCGGTCGCGGCCCTGGGAGGCGCGCTCGGACGCCTCGTCCTTCGCCTTGCCCATGGCCTCCTTGGCCTGGTTCTTGAGCTGTTCGGCCTTGTCCTTGAACTGGTCCTGCACGCCCATGGAAGTTCACTCCTGTGAGAGGTGTGGGGGAGGTCGGGGACGTGGTGTCCCCGGCCTCGATCAGCCTCGCACGAGCGAACATTCCGCGCATTTCGATCAGTTACGGACCGTGAAGGACGGAGGTCGGGCGCGGGGGCCGGGGGTCAGACCCGTTCCGTCCGCTCCTGCTCGTCGGCCGCGCCGCCCGCGCCCACGAGGCCCTTGGAGACCGTGTTGAGGCGCGGCTCGAAGCGCCTCATCTCGCGCTGCCCCACGGTCGCGATCACGCCGGGCAGGTAGCCGCGGATCGACTGCATCCCGCGCAGCCACCACTGGGCGTAGACGTGCGGCGAGCGCCGCTCGATGCCCTCGACGATCCGGTCGACGGCCGGGCCGAGGGGGTACGTGCGGTTGGACGGCCAGGGCAGCCGCTGGCGCAGCTCCCGCATGACGTCGTCCTCGTCGGCGCCCCGCACCATGTCCGTGTCGGTCCAGGAGAGGTAGCCGACGCCGACCTTCACGCCCTTGTACGCCACCTCGGCGCGCAGGCTGTGCGCGAAGGCCTCCACGCCCGACTTGGAGGCGCAGTACGCCGTCATCATCGGGGCCGGGGTGATCGCGGCGAGCGAGGCGATCTGGAGGAAGTACCCGCGGGACTCCATGAGGACGGGCAGGAACGCCCGGCCGGTCACGGCGCCGCCGATCAGGTTGACCTCGATGACCCGCCGCCAGGCGGCCGGGTCGGAGTCGACGAACGGGCCGCCCGACGCGACGCCGGCGTTGGCGACGACGATGTCGACCTTCCCGAACCGCTCCTTCACCTCGGTCGCGACCCGGGCCATCGCCTCGTGGTCGGTGACGTCGGCGTGCCACCAGTCGGCCTCCGTGTGGAGCCGGCCCGCGACCTCCTTGAGCTGCTCCGGCTCCAGGCCGACGAGCGCGATCTTCGCGCCGCGCGCGGAGAGCTTGCGGGCGAGGAGTTCGCCGACGCCGCGGGCCCCTCCGGTGACGACCGCGACCTGTCCTTCGAGACTCACCCTGCTCATGCGTCCTCCTTGGCGTTCACGGTGGCGGTGTCCTTCACGCCCAGGTACGTGAGGGTCAGTTCGCGGATCTGCGCGGTGACGGCCTCCGGGGCCTCCACCGGGGTCATGTGGCCCATGCCGGGCAGCTCGACGAAGCCCGTGCAGTGCGGCAGCGCCTCCGCGAGGGCGCGGGAGTGGGCGGCCGGGGTGAGCCGGTCGGCGGTGCCGACGAGCACGGCGACCGGCAGCCGCAGCGCCCGGACGTCCCGTTCGAGGTCGAGCCCGGCGAGGACCTGCGACCAGCCGTGGCGCGGGCCGCGCGGGCAGGCGTGCACGATCCGGGCGCAGGCGTCGACCTTCTCCGGCGCCGAACCGGGGCCCATGGTCGCGTACTTGAGGACCTTCTTCGAGACGGCGTTGACCGGTCCGAGCGGCGCCTTGGAGCCGAGGACGGCCGCGGTGAGCCGGGTGCGCAGGCCGCCGGGCCGCAGCGGTACGACGGTGGCCTCGGCGGTCAGCCGCGAGGGGCCGGTGGAGCAGAGCAGGACGGCGGCGGCGTGGTCGCGCAGTCCGTGGCGCTCGGCGGCGGCCATGATCGTCATGCCGCCCATGGAGTGCCCGGCGAGAACGGCCCGCTCGCCGGTGGCGAGGGTGGCGGAGAGCACCGCCTCCAGGTCGTCGGCGAGCGCGGTGGTCGAGTAGCCGCCGGGGCCGGGGTCGGGCGAACGCCCGTGGCCGCGCTGGTCGTAGGCGATGACCCGGTGGTCGGCGGCGAGCGCCCGTATCTGCTCGGCCCAGAAGGCGATGGAGCAGGTCCAGCCGTGGGCCAGGACGACGGCGGGGGCGCCCTCGGGGCCGTACACCTCGACGTGGATGCGGGAGCCGTCGGTGGAGGTGACGGTGAGTTCGCGGGCTCCGGGGAGCGGGGTCAGGTGCCGGCTCACTGGGCGGCCTCCTTCGTGCGGGACGGACGGTTCTTGGCGGCCGGGGCGGTCCTGGGCGCGCGGATCACCTCGTACTCGGAGAGGTCGACCTGCCGGGTCTCGCGCCGGAACTCGCCGGTGGTGCCCGGCCAGAGGGTGGTGTTGCGGCCGTTGGCGTCGAGGTACCAGCTCTCGCAGCCGCCGGACTTCCAGACGGTCCGCTCCATCCGGGCCTGCACCTTGCGGTTCCAGGAGTGGACGGCGGAGGGCCGGGCGGCGAGGGCGGCGCGCCCGCCGAGGACGTTGAGCTGGCGCAGGTAGTCGGCCAGGTAGTTCAGCTGGGACTCGATCATCAGGATCATCGAGGAGTTCCCGAGGCCGGTGTTGGGGCCGATGATCGTCATCCAGTTGGGGAAGCCGGCGGCGGTGGCGCCGCGCAGCGACTCCATGCCGTCCTTCCAGGCGTCGGCGAGCGAGTGCCCGTCGGCCCCGAAGACGCGCGAGGCGATCGGCATGTCGGTGACGTGGAAGCCGGTGCCGAAGACGATCGCGTCGACCTCGGTCTCGCTGCCGTCGGCGCCGACCAGGGTCGAGCCGCGGACCTCGCGCAGACCGGAGGCGACGACGTCGACGTTGGGCCGCGCGACCGCCGGGTAGTACGTGTTCGACAGCAGGATCCGCTTGCAGCCGATGCGGTACGAGGGGGTCAGCTTGGCCCGCAGCACCGGGTCCTTGACCGCCCTGGCGATGTTGGCCTTGGCGAGCTTCTCGACGAGGCCCAGCTCGCCGGGGTGCTTGGTGAAGGCGCCGACCTGGAGCTCGCGGATGCCCCAGAGCAGGCCGCGGCGCAGGGTGGCGGTGGCGGGCAGGGCGCGGTGCAGCCGGCGCTCGACGCCCGTGATGTTCCGGTCCATGCGGGGCATGACCCACGGGGGCGTGCGCTGGAAGAGCGTGAGCTTCCGGACCTGCGGCTGGATCGCGGGCACGATCTGGATGGCGGAGGCGCCGGTGCCGATCATGGCGACACGCTTGCCGGTGAGGTCGTAGTCGTGGTCCCAGCGGGCCGAGTGGAAGACCTTGCCGGGGAAGTCGGCGAGCCCCGGAACGTCCGGCACCTTGGGGTCGGAGAGCGGGCCGGTGGCGGAGACGACGACCTCGGCGCTGAAGGAGCCGGCGGAGGTCTCGATCTCCCAGCGCAGCGCGTCGGCGTCCCACTCCATCCGCAGCACCTCGTGGTTCAGGCGCAGGTGCGGCCGGATCCCGAAGGTGTCGGTGACGTGCTCCAGGTACGCGCGGATGTGCCGCTGCCCGGAGAAGGTGCGGGGCCAGTCCGGGTTGGGCGCGAAGGAGAAGGAGTACAGGTGGGAGGGGACGTCGCAGGCGCAGCCGGGGTAGCTGTTGTCGCGCCAGGTGCCGCCCACGGAGTCGGCCCGCTCCAGGACCACGAAGTCGGTGATGCCCTCGCGGCGCAGCCGGACGGCGGCCCCGAGGCCGCCGAATCCCGATCCGATCACCGCCACCCGTACGTGCTCGTGCTTCGCCATGCCGCCTCCCGTGCGCCCGGCTGATTCCGCCAGCAATCACTGGCATGGTGGGGACTGTAGAGCAGCTCCCTACCGAGCGGTAGGGGTACGACGAGGGAAAGTTACCGGCGGTACAACATAGGCTGGCGGGCGTGGCAGAAGGATCGAGTCCCGGGACGGGCGGACACGAGGGACCGGGCGCGGGCGGCGACCCGGCGGACACGGGCGCGGGCGCACCGGCGGGCGCGGGCCCGGCGGCGGGCGGCGCGACGGGCGCGGCGGCCGAGGGGGGCGTGCGCGAGTACCGCATGGAGGAGCTGGCGGCCGCCGCCGGCATCACCGTGCGCACCCTGCGCTTCTACCGCGAGCGCGGACTGATCCCGCCGCCCCGCCGCGAGGGCCGGATCGCCTGGTACGACGAGCAGCACCTGGCCCGGCTGCGGACCATCGCCGCCCTCCTGGAGCGCGGCCACACCCTCAACGGCATCGCCGACCTCACCACCGCCTTCGAGAGCGGCCGGAACGTCCGCGAGGTCCTCGCCATCGACGTCCCCAGCGAGGAGGAGCCGGTCCGGCTCACCCCCGGGGAGCTGGCCGACCACTTCGCGGGCGAGGTCACACCCGAGAACCTGGCCGCCGCCCTCGACCTCGGCTACCTCGTCACCGACGGCGAGGAGATCGTCCACATCAGCCGCCGGCTGCTCGACGTCTCCGCCGCGCTCGTCCGCGAGGGCGTGCCGCTCGCGGAGGTCCTCAAGGCGGGGGCGAGGGTCCGCGAGCACGCCGAGGCGCTCGCGGACCTCTTCACCGAGCTGCTCCGCGCCCACGCGGCCGAGCAGGACCTGTGGCGGCTGCGCCCGCTCGCGAAGAGCGTGGTGGAGGCGGAGCTGTCGATGGCCCTGGACCGCCGCCTGCGCGACGGCCCCTGAGACGCCCCTACAGGTCGTAGACGGCGGTGACGGGCGCGTGGTCGCTCCACCGCTCGTCGTGGGTGGCGGCCCGCTCGACGTACGCCTTCACGGCCCTGGCGGCGAGGCCGGGCGTGGCGATCTGGTAGTCGATGCGCCAGCCGCTGTCGTTGTCGAAGGCGCGTCCGCGGTAGGACCACCAGGAGTAGGGCCCCTCCTGGTCGGGGTGGAGCTCCCGGACGACGTCCACGTACCCGCCGTCGCCCTCGTCGAGGACCCGGGTCAGCCACTCCCGCTCGTCGGGCAGGAAGCCGGCCTTCTTCTGGTTGGCCTTCCAGTTCTTGAGGTCGGCCTCGCGGTGGGCGATGTTCCAGTCGCCGCAGACGACCACCTCGCGCCCGTCGGCGGCGGCGCGGGCGCGGAGGTCCTTCAGGTACGGCAGGAACTCGCCCATGAAGCGGTACTTCTCGTCCTGCCGCTCGGTGCCGACCTCGCCGGAGGGCAGGTAGAGGCTGGCGACGGTCACGCCGGGCAGGTCGGCCTCGACGTACCGGCCGCTGTCGGCGAACTCCAGGCACCCGAAGCCGACCCGGACCGCGTCCGGCTCGCGCCGGGTGTAGAGGGAGACGCCCGCCCGGCCCTTGGCGGTGGCGGGGGCGTGCACGGCGAACCAGCCCTCGGGCGCCCGCACCTCCGGGGGCAGCTGGGCCTCCTCGGCGCGCACCTCCTGGAGGCAGAGGACGTCGGCGGAGGTGCCCGCCAGCCACTCGACGAAGCCCTTCCTGGCGGCGGCGCGGAGACCGTTGACGTTAGCTGTCGTGACAGTGAGCATCCCGGGAGAATACCGACACCCACGACCCGCACACACGTACGATGAAACGCATGAACATCCGTCCCACCCCCTATGACCACCCCGATGCCGTCAAGCTCGACGACGCGGTCCAGGCGGAGTACGCCGTCCGCTACGGCGACGAGGGCGACGTCACACCGCTGGACGCCGGGATGTTCGTCCCGCCCCGCGGCCTCTACCTGCTCGCGTACCACCCGGAGGGCCACCCCCTCGCCACCGGCGGCTGGCGCACGCAGGACGCGAACGACCACGGCTACGCGGACGGCGACGCCGAACTCAAGCGCATGTACGTGATCCCCGAGGCCCGCGGCCTGGGTCTGGCCCGCCGCATCCTCGCGGCCCTCGAAGCCGACGCCCGCGCCGCCGGCCGCGTCCGCATGGTCCTGGAGACGGGCACGGCCCAGCCGGAGGCCATCGCCCTCTACGCTTCCAGCGGCTACGCCCCGTGCCCGAAGTTCGGCCACTACCGCGACCACCCGGAGAGCCGCTGCTACGCGAAGTCCCTGGTCTGACGGCCACTCCAGGAGCGCCCACCGGACGTCGAGCCGCGTGTCAGGAGCGATTCCGTCGATCGCCCCCGCCCTTCACCGGGCCGACAGGACCGCCTACTTGCCGATCCCGCCCGCCGGGCGGCGGCGGTAGGCCCTCGCGGTGCCGAGCCCGATGAGGACGCTGGGAAGGACGACGAGGATTCCGTTGACGACCGCGTCCCGGTCACCGATCAGGAACGTCACCAGAGAAGACAGAGCGAAGACGCTGACACCCGTCACCACCAGGAACAGCGCGAGCTCGTTCCACCGGTTCTTCGAACTGTGGGTCACGCTCCGCATTATTGCCCCGGGGTGCCGCACGGCCTCGCGCCGCCTCACCGGAGGACCGGGAAATACGAGGCCCGTTCCCCCGGTCGGCGGGAGCCGTTTCCCGCGTTCTCGGGCAGGCCGATCTCCCCGGAAAAGCAGAAATCCCGTCCGATTGTTCAATCGGACGGGATTCCCGGTGTCTGTGGACCTGTGGGGATTTGAACCCCAGACCCCCTCGATGCGAACGAGGTGCGCTACCAGACTGCGCCACAGGCCCTTGCGACGTGTGAAACATTAGCACCCCGACCGACGAGAACAAAAATCGCTTCCGCCGCAGGTCAGCCGAGGCCGTAGCGGGGACCGGCGCACCTTCGGCGCATGACGAACGCGGCGGGGGCCCGCCCGGTGGTCCGATGAGCGGCTGGTGGGGCTGCCCGGAGGACGCCTACGAAGGCCGGCGCCGCTCCTCCCGCCGGATCGGCTCGTCCCGGTACTGCCACCTGATCTCGGTCAGCGCGTCCTCCGCCTCCCTGCGGATCTCCGGGTGGGGATGGTCGAGGAACCGTTCGGCGAGCGGTATCGCCGCCCTGTCGTGCGTGGAGCCGAGGGCCGACAGGACGTAGACGAGGAGCGGGCGCTCGAAGCGGTCCGCCGCGGCGGCGAGCGGTTCCACCAGCGGGAGGGGGAGCGTGTAGCGCGTGCCCGCCGTGCAGACGGCGTGCAGGGCGGACTCCAGGACCGCCCCGTCCTCGTCCTCCGACAGGGCGATCCGGGCCATGCGTCCGACCACCCGCTCGGCGTCCTCCCGCGTCAGCAGGCCCGCCTCCAGGAGGTCGTCGACGGAGTCGAGGCAGGCGCTCCGGGACGGCGTGGCCGGGTCGTCGAACTCCTTCCAGGCCTTCTCGACCCGTGCCGTCGGGTTCTCGTATCCGTCCATGGGCGGAGCCTAGAGAGACGTCCGCCCGCCGGGTCACTCGTTGGCGGCCCGGGGGCGGTCGTCGTCCGCGTACTGGTCGAAGAGCGGGGTGCGGCCGTGGTCGCGGTCGCGGCGGGGGGCGGCGGGGCGCTTGCGGGGGGCCGGGGCGGGGGTCGGGTCGGCCGCCGTGGAGGAGCGGGCCGCGCTCCAGGTCTCCGGGTCCGTGATGTCGACGCCGCCGGACGCGCGCGGGGCGACCGGGGCGGTGACGTACGTGGGGAGCGGGACCGGGACCGGGTCCCAGCTGTCGCCGCGGGCCGGGCCGCGGTCGCGCTGCTGGTCCACCCACTCGGCGTGGTCGGTCTGTTCGACCAGGGCGCGCCGGTCCGCCTCCTGCGGGGAGACCGCCGGGGCCGTCGCGGGCGCCGGGTCGGCCTCCGGTTCGGGCGTCGGGGCGGGGCGGCGGCTCTCGCGCAGCCGGGCCGCCGCCGCTTCGGCGCGGCGCCGGTCCATCACGTACACGAAGCGGCGCCGCTCCTGGATCCGCAGGTGGACGATGTACGCGCTGAGGAGCAGGGCGGGGGCGGCGGGCGCCCACAGGAAGGGGACGCCGCCGACGGCCGCGACGACCGCGCCGAGCGTGAAGGCGAGGAAGAGGAGGATCGTGGTGCGGCGGCGGCGGGCGAGGACCTTGCCGCGGCGGGCGCGCTCGGCGGCGCCCGGGGCGGGGCGGGGCGGGGCGGACGCGGGTTCCGGTTCGCGGTGCGACTCGCGGTTCGGGTCGCGTCCCGGTTCACGGCCCTGCGCGTGATCCGGGGCGCGGTCCGACGCGCGGTCACGGTCGCGGTCCGGGAGTTCCAGGCGCGCTTCCGTCCTGGCCGCGGGCGCGGAGAAGGCCCGGACGTCGACCGAGCCGAGATGCTCGGTCGCCGCGTCCGGGTCGACGTCGGGCGTCGGGTCCTCCGCCGTACGGTCCCGCTCCTTCAGCTCCCTGGCGTAACGGCGCTCCATGCCCGCCCGTCCGGAAAGCAGCCGGATGGCGGTGCTGAAGCGCTCCGTCGGACGTGCTTCGTTCAGCTCGTCCTGCCTGCGGAGCCACATCGGTACCAAGTAGGCGGCCCAGGCCCCGACGATGACTGCGTAGATGAGGCCGCTGCTGCTCACGGTTCACACGGTAGAGGGGTTCGCACGAGGGCATAGGCCAATTGGCCCGGTGTGTCGCACGATCTGGCTGATATCACTGAACTTTTTTGTGATTGTTCAGATCGATTGACCGCCCACTACTGATTAAATTCGAACACTTATTTCATTCTTGCCTGGCGCCAGCGCCTCAGCAGCCCTTCCGGCACCTCTTCCGCCGTGAGCGCGAACACCAGGTGGTCCCGCCACGCCCCGTCGATGTGGAGGTAGCGGGGCCGCAGCCCCTCCTCGCGGAAGCCCAGCTTCTCCACGACCCGGCGCGAAGGGCCGTTCTCCGGGCGGATGCACACCTCGACGCGGTGCAGGCCGACCGTGCGGAAGCAGTGGTCCACGGCGAGCGCGACCGCCGTCGGCATCACCCCGCGCCCGGCCACCGCGCTGTCCACCCAGTACCCCACGTGCCCGGAGCACATCGAGCCCCAGGTGATCCCGGCCACCGTCAACTGGCCGACCAGCCGCCCCTGGTACTCGATCACGAACGGCAGCATCCGGCCCGCGTTCGCCTCCGACCGCAGGTGGCGCACCATCTGACGGTAGGTCGGGCGCTGGGCGGCCGGGCCGCCCGGCGGCGGCGGCGGGACCGTCGCCTCCCACGGGCGCAGCCACTCGCGGTTGCGCCGGTTCACCTCGCGCCAGGCCGCGTGGTCCCGCATCCTTATCGGCCGCAGGACGACGTCGCCGTCGACGAGGACCGCGGGCCAGGACGGGATCACGACGGTCTCGGATGGTCGCCGCCGCGGATCTGGTCGACGGCGTGCCGCAGCAGCGGCTCCAGGACGGCCAGGCCGTCCCGCACCCCGCCCGTCGATCCGGGCAGGTTCACGATCAGGGTGGTGCCCGCGACCCCGGCGAGGCCCCGGGAGAGCGCCGCCGTCGGCACCTTCTCCCGGCCGTACGCGCGAATGGCCTCCGGGATGCCCGGGATCTCCCGCTCCAGGACCCGGCGGGTCACCTCGGGGGTCAGGTCGGTGGGCGAGATCCCCGTGCCGCCGGTGGTGACCACCAGGTCGTACCCGGCCGCCACGGCCGCCCGCAGCACCGCCTCGACGGGCTCGCCGTCCGGGACGACCTGCGGCCCCTCGACCGCGAACCGCAGCGCGGTCAGGGCCTCGGCGATCAGCGGGCCGCCCTTGTCCTCGTACACCCCGGCCGCCGCCCGGTTGGAGGCGGTGACGACCAGGGCCGAGTAGGCGTCCGCCGGGGTCTCCCCCGGCGCGGCGGACCCGGCGGGCTCCGGGTGCCCGTGCGTCCCCGCCACCCCGTCGGCGCGCGTCACGACTCGCCCCGCGCCCAGCGGCCCGACTTGCCGCCCGTCTTCTCCTCCACCCGCACGTCGGAGATGACCGCGCCCTTGTCGACCGCCTTCACCATGTCGACGACCGTCAGGGCCGCCACCGAGACCGCCGTCAGGGCCTCCATCTCGACGCCCGTGCGGTCCGTCGTCCTCACGGTCGCCAGGATCTCGACCGCGTCGTCCGCGACCGACAGGTCGAGCGTCACGCCCGAGACGGCCAGCGGGTGGCAGAGCGGGATCAGGTCGGGCGTCTTCTTCGCGCCCATGATCCCGGCGATCCGGGCGGTCGCGAGCGCGTCGCCCTTCGGGACGCCCTCGCCGCGCAGCAGCTCGATCACGCGCGGCGAGACGAGGACCCGTCCGCTGGCACGCGCCGTGCGGGCCGTGACGTCCTTCGCGGAGACGTCGACCATGCGGGCCGCCCCCGCCTCGTCGATGTGGGTGAGACCTTGCTGCGTGCTCATGGCCGTGACACTCCCGGTCGCTGGGTGGGACGAGACACCGTACCCCCACCCTGGCCCCCTCAGCCGAGGAGGACCACTTCCAGCTCGGCGCCCGGCTCCACGCTCTCCGTCCCCTCCGGGACCACGAGCAGGCAGTCCGCGTGCGCGAGGGCCGCGATCAGATGGGAGCCGGCACCGCCCACGGGAGTGACGGCGCCGGTCTCCCGGTCGTACACCCCGCGCAGGAACTGGCGGCGGCCCGCCGGGGAGCGCAGGGGGCCGTCCACGTCGAGGACCGCCCGCACCCGCGGCCGGTGCAGGTCCCCCACCCCCATCAGGGCGCGGATCGCGGGACGGACGAACAGCTCGAAGGAGACGTACGAGGAGACCGGGTTGCCCGGCAGGGCGAGCAGCGGGATCCGGTCGGCGCCGATCGCGCCGAAGCCCTGCGGCTTGCCCGGCTGCATGGCCAGCTTGCGGAAGTCGACCTCGCCGTCGCCGGTCAGCGCCTCCTTCACCACGTCGTACGCGCCGACGCTGACCCCGCCCGTGGTCACGATCAGGTCCGCCCGGATGAGCTGGTCCTCGATGGCGGAGCGCAGCGACTCCGCGTCGTCGGCGACGGCCCCCACCCGGTAGGCGAGGGCTCCGGCGTCCCGCGCGGCGGCGGCCAGCGCGAAGCTGTTGGAGTCGTGGATCTGCCCCGGGCCCAGCGGCTCGCCCGGCTGGACCAGCTCGCTGCCGGTGGAGATGACGACGACCCGGGGGCGGGGCCGCACCCGGACCGTGCCGCGCCCGATCGCGGCGAGCAGCCCGATCTGCGGCGGCCCGAGGACCGTGCCGGCGGCGAGGGCCAGCTCTCCGGCGCGGACGTCGCTGCCCCCCGCGCGCACATGGGCGCGGGCCTCGGCGGCGCGGTGCACCCGGACCTCGCCGGCCGCGCCCTCGGGTGCGGTGCTCGCGGCGCTCATGCCGGTGGCCGCGCCCCCGCCCGTACCGCCGTCGGTCCACTCGACGGGGACGACGGCCTCGGCGCCGGGCGGCAGCGGGGCGCCGGTCATGATCCGGGCGGCCTGGCCGGGGCCGACCTCGGGCAGGCCGTCCGCGCCGGCCGCGACGTCGCCGATCACCGTGAGGACGGCGGGGAACTCCTCGGTGGCCCCGGCGACGTCGGCGACCCGGACCGCGTAGCCGTCCATGGAGCTGTTGTCGAAGGGGGGCAGCGCGGCCGGCACCGTCACGTCCTCGACGAGGACGCAGCCCTGCGCGTCGAGGAGTTGCAGCTCGATGGGTTCGAGCGGGCTCACGGACGCGAGGACGTCGTCCAGGTGCTCGTCGACCGTCCACAGGTCGCGGGCCGGGCCCGCGCAGGGGTCGGGCGCGCCCTTCTCCCGGTCCTCGTCGTGGTCGTCGTGGGACGGCGACGGTGCCGTGCTGCTGCTCAAGGCCTACATCTCCTCGCTGACGTATCTCCGGAGCCAGGCCCGGAAGTCCGGTCCCAGATCTTCACGTTCGCACGCGAGTCTGACAATGGCACGCAGATAGTCCCCCCGGTCGCCGGTGTCATAGCGGCGCCCCTTGAAGACGACGCCGTGCACCGGTCCGCCGATCTTCTCGTCCGAGGCGAGCTTCTGCAGGGCGTCGGTGAGCTGGATCTCCCCGCCGCGGCCCGGCTCGGTCTCCCGCAGGGTGCCGAAGACGGCCGGGTCCAGGACGTAGCGGCCGATGATCGCGTAGTTGCTGGGCGCCTCGCCCGGTTCGGGCTTCTCCACCAGGTCCGTCACCTTGACGACGTCCACCTCGGCGGTGGCCTCGACCGCCGCGCAGCCGTACAGGTGGATCTGCGAGGGCTCGACCTCCATCAGGGCGATCACGCTGCCGCCCTCCCGCTCCTGGACCTCCACCATCCGCGCGAGCAGCGGGTCGCGCGGGTCGATCAGGTCGTCGCCGAGGAGGACCGCGAAGGGCTGGTCGCCGACGTGCGGGGCGGCGCACAGGACGGCGTGGCCGAGGCCGCGCGGGGCGCCCTGGCGGACGTAGTGCATGGTGGCGAGGTCGCTGGGCTCCTGGACCTTGGAGAGGCGCTCGGCGTCGCCCTTCCGGCTCAGGGCCTCCTCCAGCTCGTGGTTCCGGTCGAAGTGGTCCTCCAGGGGACGCTTGTTCCGGCCGGTGATCATCAGGACGTCGGAGAGGCCGGCCGCGACGGCCTCCTCGACGACGTACTGGATGGCCGGCTTGTCGACGACCGGCAGCATCTCCTTCGGCGTCGCCTTGGTCGCCGGGAGGAAGCGGGTGCCGAGACCGGCGGCCGGGATGACAGCCTTGCTGATCCGGCCGAGCCTGGGGAGCGACTGATTCATGCGGTGCACCCTAACGGTTCGGAATGAGAGAAAGATGTGGCTTCGATTAACTTCCTCCGCATAAAGGCAGTTACATGAGCTTCGCGTATTCACAGAGGACCGTCATGACACCGGAGATGTCCGAAAAGACCGTGCTGCGCAGTCGACTTCTGGGGGCCCGCGCCGCGCTGACTCCGGAATTCCTGGTGGAATCGGCCGGATCCTTCGCCCGCCAGGGGCTGGAACTGGCCGAGCTCGCCGGGGCTTCCACCGTCGCCGCGTACGTGTCCGTGGGCCGCGAGCCGGGCACGCGCGCGCTGCTCGACGCGCTCCACGCGCGCGGGGTGCGGGTCCTGCTCCCGGTGCTGCTCCCCGACAACGACCTGGACTGGGCCGCGTACGAGGGCCCGGACCGGCTCGCGCGGGCGGGCCGGGGGCTGCTCGAACCGGTCGGGCCCCGGCTCGGTCCGCAGGCCGTGTGCGGGGCGGACGCGGTGCTGCTGCCGGGCCTCGCGGTGGACGCGCGCGGGATGCGGCTGGGGCGGGGCGGCGGCTCGTACGACCGGGTCCTCGCCCGGATCGTACGGGCCGGCCGGGACCCGGCCCTGGTGGTCCTCCTCTACGCGGACGAGGTGGTCGGGCGGGTCCCGGAGGAACCGCACGACCACCCCGTGCACGCGGTGGTGACCCCGGAGGCGGTCGTCCGCTTCCGGGCCGCCCCTACGGGTTGAGGACCAGCGTGTCCCTGGTCGCCGCGTCGACCGCCGCCTTGCCGTGGGCCCAGTCGTACAGCTCGCCCTTCGCCCACGCGTCCGTCTGGTCGGTGTAGTGCGAGTGGAAGGCGTGGCCGGAGGCGCCGGTCAGGTTGACCCACCGGGACTTGTCCCAGTCGCCGACGTTGACGACCATCCGCATCGACGGGACCCAGATGACCTCGTAGCCGCCGGCCGCGTTCCAGCCGGTGGCGTCGACGGCCGCCTCGCCGCCGCCCAGGTTCCACGGGCCGCGGTTGAGGAGCCGCTGCACGGCGCCGGGTCCGGCGGTGCCGAGGGTCTGGTTCTTCAGCGTGAGCTGGTGCAGCCGGCCCCAGCTCCAGGTGGAGACGTCCTTGCCGAGCTTGGCGGTCAGCTCCCAGCGCGCGTCCTTCATGGCGCGGGCGAGCAGCTGGTCACGGGTCTCGGTGGCCTGGTCGGTGCGGTTGCCCGGGGTGGTCCACCACTCGTTCTTCTCCTGCTTGAGGAGCGGGCGGACGACCTCGTACCAGCGGTCGCCGCCGTCCGGCTGGGCCGAGTCGGCGTCGCGCTGGCCGCACTCGCGGACGAGCTTGTTCTGCTCGTCGACCGGGCCGGTGGCGTCGGCCGGGCGCACGTTGATGCAGTCGCCCTCGGCGCGCAGCTCCTTGGGCAGCTTGTCGCCGAAGGCGAGCTTGAGGACGTTGCGCCAGACCGCGTTGAAGTAGGCGGCGGCGGCCGAGTCGGGCTCCTGGGTGTAGTCCCAGCCCTCCAGCAGCTTCTGTGCCTCGCGGACGTGCGGGTCGGCGATGTCGATCTTGAGCAGGAGCGGGTTGAGCAGGGTCGCGATCTCGCTGCGGTTGTCCGTCTGCATGGTCCGCATGTCGTCCGGCGAGATCTTCCCGCCGTCCTTGGTCTTCGACTCGATCAGGTCGTTGATCCGCTGGCTGCGCGAGCCGTAGCCCCAGTCCTTGGTGAGCAGGTCGGGGTAGTTCTTCGGGTCGATCACGGCCTGGTTGGCGGTGACGATGTAGCCGCGCTCCGGGTTGTACTCGTAGGGCAGCTTCTCGAAGGGGACGTACTGCTTCTTCCACGCGTACGAGGAGTCCCAGCCGGGCGCGGGCAGGGTGCCGTCGCCCTTGGCGCGCTGCGGGATCTTGCCCGGGGACTGGTAGCCGATGTTGCCCTCGGTGTCCGCGTAGATCAGGTTCTGCGAGGGGACCTCGAAGTTCTCGGCGGCGGCCCGGAAGGAGGCGAAGTCCTTGGCGCGGTCGATGGCGAAGATCGCGTCCATCGACCGGCCGGGCTGGAGGGCGGTCCACTGGAGGGAGACGCCGTAGCCGGTGCCGCGGTCGGGGGCGGCGTTGCCGACGGGGGCCTTCTGGCCGACCGTCTCCAGTTCGGAGGAGCGGTCGGAGACCAGCGGGCCGTGCTCGGTGGAGCGGACGGTGATCTTCCGGTCGGAGGCGCCGGCGACCTTGATGGTCTCCTCGCGGACGGTGAAGGGCCTGACCTTGCCGTCGACGAGGTAGCCGTCGGGGCCGATCTTCTCCAGGTAGAGGTCGGTGACGTCGGCGCCCAGGTTGGTGAGGCCCCAGGCGATCTTGTCGTTGTGTCCGATGATCACACCGGGCATGCCGGAGAAGGTGTAGCCCGAGACGTCGTAGCGGCAGGTCGCCGAGACCGAGCGGCAGTGCAGGCCCATCTGGTACCAGAGGGACGGGAGCTGCGGCGCGAGGTGCGGGTCGTTGGCGAGCAGCGGCTTGCCGGAGGTCGTGTACTTCCCGGCGACGACCCAGGAGTTCGAGCCGATGCCGTTGCCGTTGGGGCCGAGCAGGGCCGGGACGCCGTCGAGGACCTCGGAGAGGGCGGCGAGCTGGGACGTCATGCCGTCGGAGGAGCCGCCGGAGCCGGTCGAGCCGCCGGAGCCGGAAGAGCCGTCGGAGCTCCCGGAGCCGGTGGAGCCGTCGGAACCGGTCGGGTTGCTGCCCGGGGTCTCGCCCGTCCCCAGGTCGTCGTCGCCCTCGCCCTTGGGGTCGAACTTCCCGGTGGACTCGTCGACCGCGCCCTTGTCCACGATCGGCTGGTGGAGCGCGTACGGGTACTCCGGGTAGAGCTGCTTGATCTGCGCCGGGGTCAGCCGGCTGGTGAGCAGCGAGCGGTCGATCTCGTCCTGCATGTTGCCGCGCAGGTCCCAGGCCATCGCCTTGAGCCAGGCCACCGAGTCGACCGGGGTCCACGGCTCGATCGCGTAGTCGTTGGTGAGGGCCAGGGCCGCGTACTCCACGGAGACGTCGCCCGGCTTCCGGTCCTTCAGGTAGGCGTTGACGCCCTCCGCGTACGCCTGGAGGTACTTCTTGGTCTCCGCCGACAGGACCTTGTCGTACTCCTCCTGCGCGACCCGGCGCCAGCCGAGCGTACGCAGGAAGGAGTCGGTCTCGACCTGGCCCTCGCCGAACATCTCGGAGAGCCGGCCCGCGGTCACGTGCCGGCGGACGTCCATCTCGTAGAACCGGTCCTGCGCCTGGACGTAGCCCTGCGCGCGGAAGAGGTCCTGCTCGTTGTCGGCGTAGATCTGCGGGACCCCGAGGGCGTCCCGCTTCACCTCCACCCGGCCCGAGAGCCCGTCGAGGCGGATCTCGCCGGTGGTCTGCGGGAACGAGGCCCGGACGGTGCTGACACCCCAGTACCCGCCGGCCCCGACGCCCGCGACCAGCACGAGGACCAGGAGGACGAGGAGCAGGCGGGCACGCCGCCCTTTCTTCTTGGCGGGGGGCGCGGACGTGTTGGAGGGCATCGCTGTCCTTCGAGGGGCAGGGTGGTCCTGGAGTACGGGAGCCACCTTAGGCGCAGCGTCCGGACGGCTCGGACGCGGTGTCAGGAAGAGAACCGTACTGGTGAGCGGACGAGCCACCGGGAAGGCGTCAAGAAAACGTTAAAGATTAGGTAAGGTAACGAAGTGTCGACCGCTGGAGGAACGTTCCAGCCGCATATGAGGGGAAGGATCGGCCACTGACTGTCCACCAGCTCAACGAACTCCTGCTCGTCAGCTCGCTCGTGCTGCTGATCGCCGTGGCGGCCGTGCGGATCTCGTCCCGGAGCGGCCTCCCCAGCCTTCTGCTGTACCTGGGGATCGGCGTCGCCATCGGTCAGGACGGCATCGGCAACATCGCCTTCGACAACGCCGAGCTCACGCAGGTCATCGGCTACGCGGCCCTCGTCGTGATCCTCGCCGAGGGCGGCCTCGGCACGAAGTGGAAGGAGGTCAGGCCGGCCCTGCCGGCCGCGGCCGTCCTCTCCACCGTCGGCGTCGCGGTCAGCGTCGGCGTCACCGCCGCCGGCGCCCACTACCTCGTCGGCCTGGAATGGCGGCAGGCCCTGATCATCGGCGCCGTCGTCTCCTCCACCGACGCCGCCGCGGTCTTCTCCGTGCTGCGCAAGGTGCCCCTCCCCTCACGGGTCACCGGCACCCTGGAGGCCGAGTCCGGCTTCAACGACGCCCCCGTCGTCATCCTCGTCGTCGCCTTCTCCACCGCCGGACCGATCGACCACTGGTACGTGCTCCTCGGCGAGATCGCCCTGGAACTCGCCATCGGCGCGGCCGTCGGCATCGCGGCCGGCTTCCTCGGCTCCTTCGGACTGCGGCACGTCGCCCTGCCCGCCTCCGGCCTCTACCCGATCGCCGTCATGGCCATCGCCGTCGTCGCGTACGCCGCCGGCGCCCTGGCCCACGGCTCCGGCTTCCTCGCCGTCTACCTGGCGTCGATGGTCCTCGGCAACGCCAAGCTGCCGCACGCGCCCGCGAACCGCGGCTTCGCCGAGGGGCTCGGCTGGATCGCGCAGATCGGCATGTTCGTCCTGCTCGGTCTGCTCGTCACCCCGCACGACCTGGTCAACGACTTCTGGCCCGCCGTCGTCATCGGCCTGGTCCTGACGATGGTGGCGCGGCCCCTGGAGGTCCTGGTCAGCCTGCTGCCGTTCCGGATCCCCTGGCAGGAGCAGGCCCTCATGTCCTGGGCCGGCCTGCGCGGAGCCGTGCCCATCATCCTCGCCACCATCCCGATGGTGGCGCAGGTCGAGGGCAGCGAGCGGATCTTCAACATCGTCTTCGTGCTCGTCGTCGTCTACACCCTCATCCAGGGTCCGACGCTGCCCTGGCTGGCGAAGGCGCTCAGGCTCGGGGCCTCCTCGGACGCCTCCGACCTCGGCGTGGAGTCGGCGCCCCTGGAGCGGCTGCGCGGCCACCTGCTCTCCGTCGCCATCCCGGACGGCTCCCGGATGCACGGCGTGGAGGTCGCGGAGCTGCGCCTCCCGGCCGGAGCGGCCGTCACCCTGGTCGTACGGGACGAGAAGAGCTTCGTACCGGCGCCCGCGACCGTCCTGCGGCACGGCGACGAGCTCCTGGTCGTCGCCACCGACCCGGTGCGGGACGCCACGGAGCGGCGCCTGCGGGCCGTCGGCCAGGGCGGCAAGCTGGCCGGCTGGCTCGGCACGGGGGGCGGCTCGACGGCGCTCGGCCCGCCGCCGGGCACGGAGACGCGCTTCCACCGGGCCGGACACGGGCAGAAGAAGCCCGCCGGCTGAGACGTGGACCACACGATCCCCGTGTTCGCAGGAATCGATGAAGGGGAGGGAGCGTTTCCCAGGCGGGAGGACGCTCCTTCCCTGTACCATGAAGGCACACCTGATCGAACCAACTCTGCCTGACGCAGAGCTGGCGCGACCGTATGGCGGCCGTGGCGCCCCTCCGCAGTGGGGCCGGCCCGGTATCTACCGCAGTTCCGCGCATGAGGACAGCTCTCGGCGACACCCGCACTACCGTGCACGGGGAGCGCTACCAGGCGGCGGAAAGGCAAGGACCGTGGCGTCCACGGTCAACACGGGCACGGTCGACGCGGAGGAGATCCACGCGGACGAGCGGCCCGGCACGGGCAAGCGGCCCGGTTACGGACAGCTGCTGCGCACCCCCGGCGCGCTGTCCTTCCTGCTCCCCGGCTTCGCCGCCCGGCAGCCCTTCGCGATGCTGACCATCGGCATCGTCCTGCTCGTCCAGCACACCACCGGCTCCTTCGGCAGCGCCGGCGCGGTCGCCGCCGTCACCGGCGTCTCCATGGCGCTCTTCGCGCCGCAGAGCGGCAAGCTCGCCGACCGCTTCGGCCAGCGCGCCGTCCTGGTCCCCGGCGTCCTCGTCCACACCGCGTCCGTCTCGCTGCTCGTGGCCCTCGCCCTGGCCGGCGCCCCGCTCTGGGCGCTGTTCCTGGCCGCCGTGCCCGCCGGCGCCTCCGTGCCGCAGGTCGGCCCGATGGTCCGGGCCCGCTGGGCGGCCAGGCTCGACGGCACCCCGCTGATGCCGACGGCCGCGGCCTTCGAGTCCGTCACGGACGAGTTCACCTTCGTCGTCGGCCCGGTCCTCGCCACCGCCCTGTGCACCGGCGTCCACCCGGCCGCCGGTCTGATCGCCGAAGCCGCCCTCACCCTCGTCGGCGGCCTGTTCTTCGCCGCGCAGCGCGCCACCCAGCCCGCGCACGGCCTGGCCGCCTCGCACGCCGCCGAGCCCCACCGCTCGGCGCTCTCCGTGCCCGGCGTCCGCGTCCTGATCGTCGCCTTCCTCGGCATCGGCTCCGTCTTCGGCGGCATGCAGGTCTCCCTCACCGCCTTCAGCGAGGAGATCGGCAACCCCGGCGCCAACGGCCTGCTGTACGGGGTCTTCGCCGCCGGCAACATGCTCGCGGGCATCGCCATGGGCGCCGTCGCCTGGAAGACCGGCCCCCTCCGCCGCCTGATCCTGGGCTACGCGGGCCTCACCGTCGCCGCGTCCCTGCTGTGGTCCGTGCACTCGGTGCTGCTCCTCGGCGCCCTGGGCCTGGTCGTGGGCCTGTGCATCGCCCCCGCCCTGATCACCGGCTACACCATCGTCGAGACCCTGATCCCGGCGTCGGCCCGCACGGAGGCCTTCACCTGGCTCACCGGCGCCGTCGCCCTGGGGCAGGCGGCGGCCGTCACGGTCGCCGGCCGCCTCGCCGACGCCCACGGCGCGAGCACCGGATTCCTGGTGCCGCTGGCGGGCACGGCCCTGGCCCTGACCACGCTGGTGCTGCTGCGGTCGCGGCTGAAGCCGCGCGAGGCGAGCCGGGTCGCGGCGCGTGGTATCGGTCACCGCGTGCCGGTGACGGTGGACTGAGGCCACGGAATACGTCACTATGGATCGTCGTTAGCACTCGATGAGTGTGAGTGCCAGGAGGAAGTCAAGTGCCGACCTACCAGTACCAGTGCACCGAGTGCGGCGAAGGCCTCGAGGCGGTGCAGAAGTTCACCGATGACGCGCTGACCGAGTGCCCCAGCTGCAAGGGCCGCCTGAAGAAGGTGTTCTCGGCCGTCGGCATCGTCTTCAAGGGATCCGGCTTCTACCGGAACGACAGCCGCGGCTCGTCGTCCAGCAGCTCGCCGTCGTCGTCCTCGTCGAAGACCTCGACCTCTTCGACCTCGACGTCGGGTTCGACGTCGGACGCCAAGCCGGCCGCGGCGGCCTCGTCGTCGTCCTCTTCCTCCTCCTCGACGTCCTCGTCGAGCACCGGAAGCCCGGCCGCCTGATCCCGCTCTTCCCCGAGGGCCCCGTCGCGTGCGACGGGGCCCTCGGGCGTGTCCGGAGCCTTGAGGGCGGGTCCCTCGGGGGCCCTCGGAGGGTCCCTCGGGCGGGTTCCTCGGGAGGTCTCCCGGGAGGTCCCCCGGGAGGGTGAGGGAGTTGTCCACAGGCGCCGGGTGATCCCCAGGCCGGAGCGGGGCGGGGGCGGGACGGGGAGAGTGGGAGCCGCTTCCCTTCTTCCTTCCCTCCCACCAGGACAGGCGGTCTCCCGTGACGACCACGAACGACCCGCTCCTCGCCTCCCTCGCCCCCGTCTCCCTCGCCCCGGTCTCCCCCGTCTCCGTGCCGGCGCCGTGCGCGGTGCCGGCCTTCGAGCCCGTACGGGTACGGGGTGCCCGGCCGCGGCTGCGCGGGGCGCCGCGCCGGGGGCGGCGGGTGCAGGTGGTGCTCCTGGCGCTGATGGCGGCGGCGCTGGCCGTGGCGGGATCGGTCTCCGGCGGCAGGTCCGCTCCCGGGAACGCGAAGGCCGCGGCGGCCTCCCCCGCGCGCCCCGCGCCGGCCGTCCCCCTGGTGTCCGCCGCGGTGCGGATCGCCGACGCCGCGACCGTACGGCTGCTGCGGCCCGGGGACCGGGTCGACGTGATCGCCGCGCCCCACGCGCCGCCGGGCGGGGAGGGCGGGGCCCGGGTGGTCGCGACGGGCGCCCGGGTCGCCGGGATCCCGCGGGCGGACGGCGGGGACGGCCCGGACGCGGGGGCGCTCGTCGTGCTCTCCGTACCCCGGGCGACGGCCGCGGCGCTGGCGGGTGCCGGCGTCACGTCCCGGCTGGCGGTGACGATGTGCTGATTCGCACGCACACACCGTCGAGTAACCGTCCCGTGTGTACGGATTGGACGCCCTCGCACCGAGCACGGCGTAATGGCACGGCACTCAGCACGAGTGACGGAGACGAAAGGCACCTCGGTGGCGAAGAAGGAAACCGTGCTGGGAGGCTTCAAGGCCTTCCTGATGCGCGGCAATGTGATCGACCTGGCGGTGGCGGTCGTCATCGGCGCCGCGTTCACGAACATCGTGAACTCGGTGGTCAAGGGCATCATCAACCCGATCGTGGGCGCCTTCGGCACGAAGGACCTGGAGAGCTACTCGTCCTGCATCAAGGGCACCTGCGAGGTGGTCGGCGGCGAGGTGCAGGGCATCCAGCTCCAATGGGGCCTGGTGCTCAGCGCGGTGCTGAGCTTCCTGATCACCGCGGCCGTCGTCTACTTCCTGATGGTCCTGCCGATGGCGAAGATCCTCGCGAAGCGCGCCGCGCACGACAAGGCGAAGGAGGGCGTCCAGGAGACGCTGGAGGTCAGCGAGCTGGAGGTGCTCAAGGAGATCCGCGACCACCTGGTCGCCCAGCGCGGCCCCTCGGCGGGCACGGGAACGGGCCCCGGTTCGGCTCCCGGTTCCGGCTCGGGTGGTGGCACGGGAACACACCCCACCTCCTGACCGGCGCCGTACGCCGGGTTCAGAGGTGGTGCGGCGGCTTCTCGTCGAGGAAGCGCGCGAGGTCGGCGGCGCTGTCGCCGCCGGAAGGAGGCCGCTCGCCCCACCCGCGGTCCGTGTCGTCCGCGGACTGGCGGTCCAGCGGATCGTCGAAGACGATGGCCGGCCTGGGCCCGCCCTCGGGGCGGGCGGGCGTGCCGGGTCGCTCCGTGTCTCGCGGGCCGTGGGCGGGGGCGGTACTCATCCTTTCAGGGTACGCCTGTGGCCCCGTTCCGCACCTCCCGGATCCGCGGCTCCCTGACCCGCGCCTCCCTCGTCCGCGGCCCCGCTCCGCCCGGGGTCAGCGGTCCTTCGGGTCGAGCAGCCAGAGGCCGAGCACCACGAGGAACGACAGGACGAGGAAGCCCGCGCCCCACCAGGCGGTGCCGGTGTCGCCCGACATCCACTCGTCCACCACGATCGTCAGGCCCCAGAGCTGGCCGACGACGACCGAGAGCGCCAGGGCGAGGCGGGCGGTCAGCTTCGAGGAGCGCTCGGGCTCCTGCTCCACGCCGGCCCCCGGCCCCGGCCCGGTGTGCCGGATCCGGGGATCGCCGTAACCGCTGGTGGGCCGGATCTGCGGGTAGCGCTCGTGCAGGGGCCGGTTCAGGCGCGGCTGGACACTGCCCGGGGTGTACGCGGGGGGCCGGGGCGGCTCCGCCGGGTCCGGGGCCTCCGGGTCGCGGGGGAAGGCGCTCTCGCTCATGTGCGCTCGCTCCGCTCCGTCGCCCTTGCTCCGGCGCCCGTGCCTGCGCCCACGCCTGTGCCTGCGCCTGTGCCTGCACCCGTGCCTGCGCCGGCACCCGTGCCCGTCCCCGTACGGGAGCCGTTGGCTCCGGAGGCTCCCGGGCAGCCCAGGCGGGTGGCGAGGTCGGGGCGGTCCGGGCCGAGTTCGCGGCAGAGGCCCTCGCGGGCGCTCTCGCCCGAGCGGGCGGTGCCGACCGCCCAGACGCTGCCGTCGGTCTCCTCCACCAGGAGCACCTTCGGGAGCCCCCGGGGCGGCGGTCCCGCGGTGACCTCTCCCGTGCGCGCGTCGAAGACGCCCTCGTGGCAGGGGCAGTACAGCTCGCCCTCGCTCCCCCGGTCCCTGCGCCAGAGGACGGCGCAGGCGAGGTGGGTGCAGACGGCGGAGTAGCCGGCGAGGGTGCCGTCCTCCAGGCGGACGGCGACCGCGCGGTCGTCGTCGCCGGGGTAGCGGAAGGCGAGGGAGTCGCCGGGCAGGATCCGGTCGGCGATCCGCTTCGGTTCGGGGGCGCCCTCGCTGTCGCCGTGCCGGTGCAGGATGCCGGAGGCGACGCCGACGCCGCCGACGGCGAGGCCGCCGGAGACGGTGGCGACGATCCGCAGGTAGTCGCGGCGGGTGGTGAGGGAGTCGGAGGCGATCCGGTCGTGGAGCGCGTCCTGGGCGGCGTCGGTGCGGGGGCCCGGGGCGGGCGGCTGGGGGTCGGTGACGCTCAACGGACGTCCCTTCCGTTGATCTCCACGACGGGCAGCCCGCCGGGGACCGGCCACTGGACCTTGTCGGCGGGGACGACCATCGCGACCCCGGTGGAGACCGTGGTGGTGCCGAAGGTGAAGGAGTCGGCGACCTGGACGCCGGGGCGCTCGGCCCGCAGCTCGTCGAGGGTGCCGTAGAAGAGGGCGCCGGTGGGGCAGACGGTGGCGCACATGGGGGCGAGGCCGTAGGCGGTGCGGTCGTAGCAGAGGTTGCACTTCAGCTGGAGCTTGGCCTGGAGGTCGATCTTGGGCACACCGAAGGGGCAGGCGTTGACGCAGTTGGCGCAGCCGATGCAGCGGGTGGTGTCGGCCTGCTGCACGACGCCGTCGGGGGTGACGAGGATCGCGTCGGCGGGGCAGACCTCGGCGCAGGGGGCGACGGGGTCCTCGCAGTGCATGCAGACGGTGGGGAGGGAGGCGACGGAGTGGCCCTCGTCGGTGTAGTCGAGGTGGATCATCGACTTGCCGCGGTGGGAGTCGCATTCTCGGCAGGCGGAGACGCAGGCCTGGCAGCCGATGCAGCGGCCGGGGTCGATGAAGATCGTGCGGCCCATCATGTGCGGGTCAGCTCCTCTCGGCGGTGCCGCGGCCCTGGGGGGCGGTGGGGGGCAGCGGGTCGGTGCGGGAGACCTGGGCCTCCGGGTAGGCCGGTTGTCCCGGGGGCGTGGGTGGGGCGGGGACCTCGTCGATGCGTTCGGCGGCCTCGACGCGGGCGGCGCACACCTTGTACTCGGGGATCTTGGAGCGCGGGTCGAGGGCGTCGATGGTGAGGGCGTTGGCCGCGGTGGGGACGGGCCAGTGGTAGGGCACGAAGACGGTGTCGGGGCGGATGGCGTCGGTGACGAGGGCGGGGAAGACCTCGCTGCCGCGGCGGGTGACGACGCGGACGGGGTCGCCGTTGCGGAAGCCGTGGGAGGGGTGGACCTCGACCCAGGGCCGGGGGGTCTGCTCGACGAGTCCGGCGAGGCGGCGGGTCTGGTTGCCGGAGAGGAAGTGGGCGACGGTCCGGCCGGTGGTGAGCGAGAGGGGGAACTCCTCGCTGTACGGGTCCATGGGCGGGTGCCACTCGACGGTCTGGAGGTGGACCTTGCCGTCCGGGTGGTAGGAGCGGCCGTCCTCGAAGAGGCGGGGGGTGCCGGGGTGGTCGGTGGTGGGGCAGGGCCAGGCGATGCCGCCGGTCTCCTCCAGGCGCTCGTAGGTGATGCCGTAGTAGTCGTTCACGGTCCCGGCGGAGGCGACGCGGAGCTCCTCGAAGACGGAGCGGGAGTCGGGGAAGTCGAACTTGTCGCCGGCGCCGAGGCGGCGGGCGAGCTCGCACATGACCCAGGTGTCGGTGCGGACGCCGGCGGGGGGTTCCTGGGCCTTGTTGTGCTTGACGACGCGGGCCTCGGCGTTGGCCATGACGCCCTCGTCCTCGGCCCAGACGGTGACGGGGAAGACGACGTGGGCGTTGGCGGCGGTCTCGGAGAGGAAGAAGTCGAACTGGGCGTGGAACTGGAGGGTGTCGTAGCCGTTCTTGACGGTGGCGTAGTTCGGGAGGGAGACGAAGGGGTTGTTGCAGATGCCGATGAGGCCGCGGATCGCCTCGCGCTGCATCTGCCAGACCATCTCCATCATGGAGGTTCCGGCGGGCGGGAGTTCGGTCTCGTCGATGCCCCAGATCTCGCAGATCTGGCGGCGGTGCTCGGGGTTGGTGATGGAGCGGCCGCCGGGCAGGAGGTCGGACTTCTGGCCGTGTTCACGGCCGCCCTGGCCGTTGCCCTGGCCGGTGATGGTGCCGTAGCCGGCGCCCGGCTTTCCGATGTTGCCGGTGGCGGCGCAGAGGTTGATGACGGTGAGGCAGTTCTCGACGCCCTGGGAGTGGTGTTCGATGCCCCGGGCGTGCCAGGCCATGGCCCGGCCGGCGCCGGCGAACATACGGGCCACCTGGACGATCTGCTCCTCGGGGACGCCGCAGATCCGCGCGGCGCGGGACGGCGGGTACTCGGCGACGGTCCGCTTGACCTCGTCCCAGCCGGTGGTGTGGGCGGCGAGGTAGGCCTCGTCGGTGAGGCCCTCGGCGACGACGACGTTCAGGACGGCGTTGAAGAAAGCGGAGTCGGTGCCGGGCTTGAGGGCGACGTGGACGTCGGCGGTGCGGGCGATGGCGGTCTCGCGGGGGTCGATCACGATCAGGGTGGCGCCCCGGTCGCGGGCCCCCCACACGTACTGGGTCATGACGGGGAAGCACTCGCCGACGTTGGAGCCGGCGATGAGGAGGCAATCGGTGAGGAGGATGTCGGAGAAGGGGTTGCCGGCGCGGTCGATGCCGAAGGCGAGCTTGTTGGCGCCGGCGGCGGAGACCATGCAGAGGCGCCCGTTGTAGTCGACGTGCTTGGTCTTGAGGGCGACCCGGGCGAACTTGCCGACGAGGTAGGTCTTCTCGGAGAAGAGGCTGGCGCCGCCGAGGAGGCCGAAGGCGTCGTTGCCGTACTCGGTCTGGATGCGGCGGACCTCGGCGACGGTGTGGTCGAGGGCCTCCTCCCAGCTGACCTCGCGGAACTCCTCGTCGCGGTTGCGGCGCATGAGGGGCGCGGTGAGCCGGTCGGGGTGGTTGACCTGCTGGTAGGCGTTGATGCCCTTGGGGCAGAGCCGCATCCGGTTGATGTCGTGGTTGCGGGGTTCGACGCCGAAGACCTTGCCGTGGTGGTCGACCCGCAGGTACATGCCGCACTGGACGCCGCAGAAGCAGCAGTGGGTGGGGACGAGGGTCTCCTCGTTCTGGTCGGCGTGCCAGCGGTCGGCGGGGATGCCTCCGGCGTCGCGGAAGTTCCGGGAGCCGGGCGGGGCGAGGAAGGGGTCGAGCGACAGCGGCCGCCCGGGGACGGTGCCGGGGACGGCCGCGGGGTCGGTGGCGCTCACTCGAAGCCCTTCTTCGGGTGGCCGGGGCGGGCGATGGCGCTCACTTGAAGCCCTTCTTCACGTGGTCGAGGTAGGCGGTGCCGCGCAGGACGCGCTTGCAGCGGGGGCAGTACTCGGCCCACTCCTCGAAGCCGAGGTCGAGGTCGCGCATGGTGCCCCGGAGGTTCTCCACGTACGGCGCGGTGTCGATGGGCTGTCCGCAGCGGCGGCAGGCGAAGACCTCACCCCCCTCGTCCGTGCGGCGGGAGGTGTACTTGAAGAGCTGCATGCCGACGGCGGCGGGCCGCTGCACGATGTGGAAGAACTTCCCGAAGGGGATGTAGATCAGGGTGAAGACCACGGACACCATGTGGAGGACGGCGAGGAACTGGTAGCCGCCGCCGTGCAGGAAGATCGACGAGAAGGTCAGCAGCAGCCCGGTCACGGAGATGACGATCAGGGCGAGCAGGGGCACCAGGTCGTAGGCGAAGCGCTGGCCGGTGATGGCTCCCCGGTCCTTCATGCGGCGCCAGAGGAAGTAGGCGGCGCCGGGGATGACGAGGACGGCGGCGATGTCGAGGCCGTGGAACATGAGCCAGCCGACGATGTTCAGGGAGTCGAAGCCGAGGATCTTGAAGCCCCAGATCCGCATCTCGTAGCCGGGTCCCGAGCTGGTGGAGGAGGTGAAGGTGAACCAGCCCCAGGTGAGCGGGAAGGTGATCGCGGCGGCGAGCAGGCAGCCCCAGAAGATGAGCTGGTGGGCGGCCCAGCGGGCGTGGGAGCGGGCGCCGAGGAACTTCTGGAAGCCGAGGTAGGTGGCGATCATCCTGGGCAGGGCGGTGGGGGCGCTGCGGAAGTTCGCGACGGAGAAGAAGGAGCCCCAGCCCTTGCGGAAGAGGCGGCGGGCGCCGGGGGCGGAGATCCAGACGGTGTAGCGGTAGGCGACGCCGAAGGCGAGGAAGACGGTGGCGACGGCGTAGGGCAGGAGGGCCGAGTCGAAGTCGCGGAGCAGGCGGCTGCCGAGGACGATCGCGACGATCAGCAGGGCGGAGACGACCGCGCCGACCAGGGAGGCGCGGCGGCGCACGGCGGCGGGGCTCTGCGGCGGGGGGCCGGCCGCGGCCGGGTCGGTGGCGCCGGACACGGGGGCGGGCCCGCCCGGCGGAGGGGTCGGCTCGGCGGTCTGCGGTGGCTCGGTCACGCGGCCACGGTAAGGCCGAATGGTACGTTTCGCGCCTTTTGCGGGGGCGGCGTGGTGCGGACGTCGCTCGGACGGCGTTCAGGGCGCGGGGCCGGAAGCCCGGGTGTCCTCCGGCGATCTGACCGGGGGTCGGGAACGGCGGCGCGTCGCGCGGGACGGGGCGGGGCGGTGGAGCGGGGCAGCAGGGCGGGGCGGAGGGAACGGGGCAGCAGGGCGGGGCGGGTGGAGCAGGGTGGGGGGAACAGGGCAGGGGGGTGAAGCGGGACGGGGCGGGTGGAACGGGGCAGGGGGTGGGGCGGGGCGGGGCGGCGACACGCGTGGCATCTGGCCGGAAAGGGCCGGTCCCTGGTGTGCTGGGCATATGACCAGACCTCTCCTTCCCCTCACGGCCCGCTCGCGCGAGGAGGCCCACCGGTCCGCCACGCCCCTGGAGCTCTTCTTCGACCTGTGCTTCGTCGTCGCCGTCGCCCAGGCCGGTGCCGAGCTCGTGCACGCGGTCGCCGAGGGGCACGCGGGCTCGGGCATCGCGAACTACGCGATGGTCTTCTTCGCGATCTGGTGGGCCTGGATGAACTTCTCCTGGTTCGCCTCCGCGTACGACAACGACGACGTCCTCTACCGGGTCGTCACCCTCGTGCAGATCGCCGGCGTCCTGATCCTCGCCGCCGGCGTCTCGCGGGCCTTCGAGGAGCACGACTTCCTCGTCGTCTACCTCGGCTACCTCGTGATGCGGCTCGCCCTCGTCTTCCAGTGGATGCGCGCCGCGCGCCACGCGACCGACCCGGCCGAGCGGACGATGTGCCACCGGTACGCGGGCGGGGTGCTGCTCTGCCAGGTCGGCTGGCTCGGGCTGCTCCTCGCGCCCGAGCCCGCGCGCCCGTGGGTCTTCCTCGTCATGGCGCTGGCCGAACTGGCCGTGCCCCTGTACGCGGAGCGGGCCGGGACCAGCACCTGGCACGCCCACCACATCGCCGAGCGGTACGGCCTGTTCACCCTTATCGTGCTGGGCGAGACCGTCGCCGCCGCGACCGTCGCCGTGAAGTCCGGCATCGTCGAGAACGACGCCCTGGACGAGCTGCTGCCGATCGCCGCCGGCGGCCTGCTGCTCGTCTTCGCCGCCTGGTGGGTCTACTTCGTGGTGCCCGCCCACGACCGGCTGACCTCCAGCCGCCAGGCCTTCCTGTGGGGATACGGGCACTACCTGATCCTCATGTCGGCCGCCGCCATCGGGGCGGGCCTGGAGATCGCCGTCGAGCAGGCCGTGGGCGAGGCCCACATCTCCACGCTCTCCGCCTCGGCCGCCGTGACGATCCCGTCGGCCCTCTTCCTGCTCCTGGTGTGGCTGCTGCACGCCCGCTACTTCAAGGTCGGCACCGCCCAGCAGCTCGTCCTGCCGGTCGCGGCGCTCGCGATCCTGATGTGCTCCTTCGCGGGCCGCTGGGCCGTCCTGGCGGCCGGTCTCGTCGCGGCGGCGGCCGTCGCGACCGGGGTGACCCTGAGCGCCCGGAACCCGGCGACGCGGGGCTCCGGGGCCTGAACACCGGGCGGGGCCCGTGGTAGGCAGGGCGCATGACGCAGCCCGGGAAGACGACGGACGGCCAGGACGGGATCACCGATGTCGGCGGGCTGCGCGTGGGCCACGCGCGCGTGGCCGGGCCTGGGGCGCTGAGCGGCACCACGGTGGTGCTCGCGCCGGAGGGCGGGGCGACGGCCGCCGTGGACGTACGGGGCGGGGGGCCGGGCACGCGGGAGACGGACGCCCTGGACCCGAGGAACGTGGTGGAGCGGATCGACGCGGTCGTCCTGACCGGCGGCAGCGCGTACGGCCTCGACTCCGCCTCCGGCGTCATGGCCTGGCTGGCGGAGCGGCACCGGGGCGTCCGGGTCGGCCCGGACCCGTCCCACGTGGTGCCGGTGGTGCCCGCCGCGTGCGTCTTCGACCTGGGCCGGGGCGGCGACTTCACCGCCCGGCCGGACGCGGCGACGGGCCGGGCGGCGGCCGAGGCGGCCCACGCGAGCGGCGACCGCGCGCGCGTGGGGACGGGCGCGGCCGGCGCGGGCACCGGGGCCGTGGTCGGCGGCCTGCGGGGCGGCGTCGGGACGGCGAGCACGGTCCTGGCATCCGGGATCACGGTCGGGGCGCTGGTGGTGGTGAACGCGGTGGGTTCGGCCGTGGACCCGACGACGGGCGTCCCGTACGGCGCCTACTTCGAGGACGGCAGGACCGCCTTCCCCGACCCGGAGGTCCACGGGGCGGCGCTGCGGCGCCTCGCGCGGGCGCGGGCGGCGGCCGCCCCGCCCCCGCTGAACACCACGCTCGCCGTGGTCGCGACGGACGCGGCGCTGACCCGCGCGCAGGCGCGGAAGGTGGCGGGCACGGCGCACGACGGCATCGCGCGCGCCGTGCGGCCGGTGCACCTGATGAACGACGGGGACACGGTCTTCGCCCTCGCCACCGGCGCCGTGGAGCTGCCGGAGGAGCCGGGGCCGCTCGCCCTGAACGAGATCCTGGCGGCGGGCGCGGACCTGGTGACCCGGGCGATCGTCCGCGCGCTGCTCGCGGCCCCCGGCGGTCTGCGCGGCCCGGGCGGGGACTTCCCGTCGTACCGCGAGCTGTACGGACCGCAGGCGGACCCGTACTCCCGGTAAGGGGAGGGGAGTTAGGGGAGGACGGCGGGAACTTCCCCCGCAGACCTTTCGTTTTGCCGGAACACCGGACACGATGTCAGACCCAGGGACTACGTTAAGCAAGCATCAAGTGACATGCGGCGACGGCCTGGAGATCCCCTTGAACGATCCGCAGGATCACCCCGATCCGTACGAGACGACCGAGGCGCACGTCGAACGGCTCCTCGGCCGGGCGCTCAACTCCTTCGACCTGCCCGACTCGACCGTCGAGCGCCTCTCCACGGCGCTCGCCCACTCCAGCGCGCCGCACTCCTCGCACCACAGCGCGTCGCTGCACCGCACGACCCACCGCCACGCCTATCTGCTCGCCGACGGCGGCGTCCTCAGCCTGTGGGAGCTGGTGCACAACGCCGGCCGGGACGGCACCGAACAGCACGAGCTGTACGCGGAGGAGGCGGAGGCCCGGCTCGCCGCCTCCCGCCTGCCCTCCGGACCGCCGACGCACCGGTCGGCCGAGCGCCCCGACGGGCGCGTCCTCGACGAGGACGACGACTTCGAGCCGCTGAGCACCCTGTTCGCCCGCCCGATACCCGCCCGGCCCCGGATGTACGTGCCGGACGACTCCGCCGACCACGCGCGCCGCGTCCTGCGCCGCGCGGAGAACGCGGACCGGCCGGGCGAGGCGACGGCCCGCCGCCTCCGGTCGGCCTTCGCGCACCACATCACGCAGGCCTTCGGACGCCGCTGCCCCGTGGCGGGCGGCCGGGACGCCGGATTCACCCTCTACGAGCACCAGTTCCTGCTGCTCGACGGCAGCGAGGTCAGCCTCTGGGAGGTCGAGCACACGGCGACCCCCGACGGGCGCCACATGTGCGAGGTGTACGAGGACGAGGACACGGCCCGCGGGGCGATGGAGTCCCGCGCCCGGGTGCGCTGAGCCCCGCCCGTACGCCCGTGCCCGGGTGAGCCCCCGGCCCGTACGCACGCGCACGCCGAAGGGCCCTCGCCCCGGGACGTTCTCCCGGGGCGAGGGCCCTTCGGCGGGGCCGCGCTCAGTGGGTGAGCGCCGGCTCCTTGCCGACCCCGGCCTCCGGGGCGGTCTCGTCGTCGCCGCCGCCCTCCAGGTGCTGCTTCGGCTTGGCGGGCAGCGCGAACATCACCAGGAAGATCACGGCGAGCACGCCCGCGACCCAGCCCATCGAGTTCTGGAAGGCGTCCGTGAACGCCGCGCCCGCCTCCGCCGGGGCCTTCCTGAGGCGGTCGTCGTCGATCACGCCGAAGAAGACGACCGACACGAGGCCGAGGCCGAGCGCGTTGCCCATCTGCGTGGTGGTGTTGATCAGGCCGGAGGCCGAACCGGCGTGCTCGCGCGGCACCTCGGAGAGGACCGCGTCCGTCAGCGGCGCCACGATCAGGCCCATGCCGAGGCCCATGACGACCAGCGGCGGGATCATCTGCCAGGACGCGATCCCCGTCCCGTACCGGCCCGCCTCGAAGAGGTAGAGCAGGACGCCCGCCGTCATCGTCAGGGCGCCCGCCTGGAGCACCTTGCGGCCGAAGCGGGGCACCAGCTTCTGCACCGAGAGGCCGGCGGCCACCGAGACCGCGATCGAGAACGGCACCCCGGTGAGGCCCGCCCGCAGCGGGGTCCAGCCGAGCCCGATCTGCATGTAGAGCGTCCAGACCAGGAAGAAGATGCCCATCACGACGCCGAAGGTGAGCTGGACGGCGATGCCGGCCGCGAAGCTCTTCACCTTGAACAGCGACAGCTCGACGAGCGGCGAACCGTCCTTGCGCGCCTTGTACCTCTCGTACGCGACGAGGACGCCGAAGACGGGCAGGCTGCCGGCCATCATCAGGTGGCCCCACAGCGGCCAGTCCAGCTCGCGGCCGCGCGTCAGCGGGTAGATCAGCATGAGCAGCGCGGTCGTCACCAGGAGCACGCCGACCAGGTCGAGGCGGAGCGCCTTCGGCGCCTTGGACTCGGTGATGAACTTCCGGCCCAGGAGCAGGCCCGCGATGCCGACCGGCAGGTTGATGAGGAAGATCGGGCGCCACTCCAGGCCCGCGATGTTCCACTGGGTGAGCAGCGCGCCGAGCAGCGGCCCGGAGACCGCGCCCAGGCCGACGATCGCGCCGAACAGGCCGAAGACCTTGCCGCGCTCGTGGGCCGGGAAGGTGGCGTGGACGATCGACAGGACCTGCGGCACCATCATCGCGGCGGCCACGCCCTGGAGGAGGCGGGAGGCGATCAGCATCTCCTGGTTGGCCGCGAACCCGCAGAGCGCCGAGGCGAGCGTGAAGCCGGCGGTGCCGAGGAGGAAGAGCCGCTTGCGGCCGTAGATGTCGCCGAGCCGCCCGCCGGTGATCAGACCGGCGGCGAACGCGAGCGCGTACCCGGCGGTGATCCACTGGATGGCGCCGATGGTGGCGCCGAGGTCCCGCTCGATGCTGGGGATCGCGATGTTGACGATCGTGGCGTCGACCAGGTCCATGAAGGCGGCGGTCATGACGATGGCGAGGGCGATCCAGCGCCGCTTGTCGCCGGAGTCGGTGCCGGGCCCGGCCGGGTTCGCCGCGTCCGTGACGGCGTCGTGTGAACTCATACGAAGAAAGATAGGAGTCATATAGGTCAGGTCGTGTCCTAGATCGGCCGCATCCTGGACGGCATGACGGACACTCCGGCACGACTCCTGCATCTGCTCTCGCTCCTCCAGACCCCGCGCGAGTGGCCCGGAAGCGAGCTCGCCGAACGCCTCTCGGTCTCTCCGCGCACCATCCGCCGGGACGTGGACCGGCTCCGCGACCTCGGCTATCCGGTCGAGGCGACCCTGGGCGCGGTGGGCGGCTACCGCCTGGTCGCCGGCACGGCCATGCCGCCGCTGCTCCTCGACGACGAGGAGGCCGTCGCCATCGCCGTCGGCCTGCGCGCCGGGGCCGGGCACGCCATCGAGGGCGTCGAGGAGGCCTCCGTACGGGCCCTGGCCAAGCTGGAGCAGGTGCTGCCCGCCCGGCTCCGGCACCGGGTCTCCACCCTCCAGAACGCGACGATCCCGCTGACCAGGGGCGACGGCGCCACGGTCGCGCCCGCCACCCTGACCGCGCTCGCGGGCACGGTCACCGGCCGGGAGAAGCTGCGCTTCGGCTACCGGGCGGGCGACGGCGCCGAGACGAAGCGCCTGGTCGAGCCCTACCGGCTGGTCTCCACCGGATACCGCTGGTATCTCGTCGCCTACGACCTGGGGCGCGAGGACTGGCGCACCTTCCGGGTCGACCGGGTGAGCGACCCGCTGGCCACCGGGGCCCGCTTCACCCCGCGCGAGCTGCCGGCGGGCGACGCGGCGCAGATGCTCAACCGCTCGATGGCCCGGTCGCAGCCGGAGCTGGACCTGGACGTCTCCTTCGAGGCCCCGGCCGACTTCGTGACGGCCCGCCTCCCGTCCCATCTGGTCCCCGCCGCGACGGGCCCCGCCTCCTGCCGGCTGCGCGCCCGCGCCGCCGACTCGGTCGAGTGGCTGGCCCTCCGCCTGGCCCTGGTCGACGCCCCCTTCACGATCCACGGCCCGGAGCCGCTGCGGGCGTACGTCGAGGGCCTGGCGGGGCGCCTGACGGCGTCGGTCCCGGCACGGGGGTAGGAAACGCAGCCGGGGCCCGGGGACGGTGATCGTCCCTGGGCCCCGGGCGGGTGCGGCAGGCCGCCGGAAAAGTCCTAGGCCACCGCGTCGAAGCCCGTGTCGCGGGCCATCTTCTTCAGCTCCAGGAGCGCGTGCTTCTCGATCTGGCGGATCCGCTCGCGGGTGAGGCCGTGCTCCTTGCCGACCTCGGTCAGCGTCCGCTCGCGCCCGTCCTCGATGCCGTACCGCATGCGGATGATCGAGGCCGTCCGGTGGTCCAGCTTGTCGATGAGGTCGTCGAGCTCCTCGCTGCGCAGCAGCGTGAGCACCGACTGCTCCGGCGAGACCGCCGAGGTGTCCTCGAGCAGGTCGCCGAACTGGGTCTCGCCCTCGTCGTCCACCGACATGTTCAGCGAGACGGGGTCCCGCGCCCAGTCCATGACGTCGACGACCCGCTCCGGCGTCGAGCCGAGCTCGGCGGCGATCTCCGCGGGCTCGGGCTCGCGCCCGTGCTCCCGGTTGAACTCGCGCTGCACGCGCCGGATCCGGCCGAGCTCCTCCACCAGGTGGACGGGGAGCCGGATGGTGCGGGACTGGTCGGCGATGGAGCGGGTGATGGCCTGCCGGATCCACCACGTGGCGTACGTGGAGAACTTGAAGCCCTTCGCGTAGTCGAACTTCTCGACCGCGCGCACCAGGCCCGCGTTCCCCTCCTGGATCAGGTCGAGCAGGGGGAGCCCGCTGCGCGGATAGCGCCGGGCGACGGCTACCACGAGCCGCAGGTTGGACTTGATGAAGAGGTCCTTGGCACGCTCGCCCTCGGCGACCAGCGCCTCGAGCTCCTCGCGGGAAGCGCCGCCCGCCTCGCTCCGCACCTCGTCGTCGAGGATCTGCTGGGCGTACACCCCGGCCTCGATGGTCTGGGAGAGCTCGACCTCCTTGGCGGCGTCGAGCAGGGGCGTACGCGCGATCTCGTCGAGGTACATGCCGACCAGGTCGCGGTCGGCGATCTCCCCGCCCACGGCGCGAACGCTGCTTGCCCGGCCGGCCCCGCTCTGGGCGGAGGTCTGACGGCGGGCGACGGCACGGGTTGCCATGCGTACTCCCTTGCTGAGTAGGTCGCGACACCCTTTCGGGTGCCCTGCATCCGACGGAAACAACGACTGGAATCAGGACAGAATTCCCACCCGTCGCATGGATTTTCGCGATCATGCAGTATCCTGCGCGGCTTCTGCCCCTGTAGGCATGCCGCCGGAACCCACGGAGGCGCAGGTCAGACCGGGCACGGAGGGTGGTGCGGCGCCCCTCGCGGGAGTCCTCGACCACACTGTCGGTGAGACCGCGATCACATGCGGCGCCACCCCTTCAGACGCGGGACGGGGAGGAGCGGTTGCCTGCGCGGGGGCGGGGAGCGGGAGGGCGGGGAGCGGGGTCCATCCGGCCACGATCCGGTCTGCCCGGTCCGGTCCTGCCCGGTCCGGGAGGGCGGGACCTAGGTCCCGGCGACCCCCCGTCCTAGGTCCCCGGCCCGTTCCGGCGCGCTCCTCCCCCGGCCTACCGTCGGCCCATGACCGACACCACCGGCACCCTGGACGAGGCCCTCGAACGGCTCCACACCAGCGGACCCGAGCGCAAGGGCTGGCTGACCAACCACGCCCCGATGGCCGTCGAGGCGCTGGTCCGCCACGGGCAGGCCGCCACCGTGCACCGCTGGCTGGACCACTACGCGGACAAGCTGGAGGAGCTGCCGCCCCCGCACGCCCCCGTCACGGCGAACGGCTGGCGCGAGGCGCTCGGCGACCCGGCCCGGATCACGGACTGGACCCGCTTCTTCGCCCGGGAGCTGGCCGAGCACCCGTGGCGGGCGGTCCTCGCCGCGTGGTGGCCCCGGCTGCTCCCGGGGATCGCCGCCGGGGCGACTCATCCGGTGATCCGCACGGGCCACGCCGTACGGACCCTCCTGGCGTCTCCCGAGGGCGCGACGGCCCCGCGCCTGGCCGAGCTGGCGCACGCCCTCGGCTACTGGGCGGCCCGCCACCAGCCGCTCCCGCCACTCGCCCCGCTGGCCGCCGCGCCGACGGCGGCGGCCGCGCTGGACGCCGTACCCCTGGTTCCGGAGCAGGACGGCGGGATCCGGCACCGGCTGGCGCAGCTCACGGCGTTCCCCGTGTGGGGCGCGGCGCCGGACCCGGAGACGGCGAAGGCGCGGCTCGTGGAGCTGGTCGCGGCGGCGACGCACCGGTACGCGACCCACGGGCACGGCGAGCCGGTCATGCTGGTGCACGCGGCGACCGCGCCGAACGCGGTCCTGCGCGCCCTGCCCGCGCTCCCCCGCGAGCTGTGGGCGCCGAGCCTGTCGGCGGCCTGGGCGGCGTCGGCCGCGGTGACCGCCGCGTACGCCCCGGCGGAACCCGCCCCGTACGCGGAGACTCCGGGGACGACCCCCGAGGAGGTCTTCGAGCGGGCGGCGGCGCACGGCGACGACCACACGATCAAGTTCACGGACACGGCGCTCGACGTGGGCGGTCCGCTCGCGCTCGCCGCCGCCGTCCGCTCGGTCGAGCTGAACGCGCCCGTCTTCCGGTGAGGCCGCCCGAGCGTCTACCCGGACCGCCCGAGCACCTACCCGAACTGCACCGACCGCTTGGCGAGGCCCATCCAGAAGCCGTCGATCACCGACCGCTCCGCGTCGAGGTCCCCGGCCGCGTCCGCCGCGCCCATGGTGACGAAGAGGGGGGCGAAGTGCTCGGTTCGGGGGTGGGCGAGGCGTCCGGCGGGCGACTTGCGCGCGAAGTCGAGGAGCGCGTCGACGTCCCGCGCGGCGAGGGCCTCGTGGCCCCAGGCGTCGAACTCGGCGGACCAGCCGGGCACCCCGCCCCCGGGGTGCCGGAGCGCGGCCAGGTTGTGGGTGAAGAAGCCGCTGCCCACGATCAGGACGCCCTCGTCGCGCAGCGGGGCGAGCCGGCGTCCGACGTCCATGAGCCGGCGCGGGTCGAGGGTGGGCAGGGAGATCTGGAGCACGGGGACGTCGGCGTCCGGGAACATCTCGACGAGCGGCACGTACGCGCCGTGGTCGAGCCCCCGGTCGGGGATGTCCTGCACGGGCGTGCCGGGCGCGCGGAGCAGCTTGCGGACGCCCTCGGCGAGCGCGGGCGCGCCGGGGGCCGCGTACGCGACCCGGTAGTAGCGCTCGGGGAAGCCCCAGAAGTCGTACACGAGGGGCACGGTCTCGGTGGCGCCGAGCGCGAGCGGGGCCTCCTCCCAGTGCGCGGAGACCATCAGGATCGCCTTCGGGCGCGGCAGCTCCGCGGACCAGGCGGCCAGCTCACCGGGCCAGACGGGGTCGTCGGCGAGCGGCGGGGCGCCGTGGGACAGGTAGAGGGCGGGCATCCGCTCCGGCCCGGCGTGCGTGCGTTCCGGCGTGACCTGCATGGCGTCCACCTCGACCTTCCGTCGCTCCCGAAGCTTTCCTTGAAACTTCAAGCTTCTCGGTACGCACCCTAACCCGATTTAGTTCAATATTCAAGAATGAGTCGTACGATGGGACCCATGGGAGACATGACCGAAC
Organism: Streptomyces sp. NPDC086147; assembly: GCF_040702165.1. Lineage (NCBI taxonomy): Bacteria > Bacillati > Actinomycetota > Actinomycetes > Kitasatosporales > Streptomycetaceae > Streptomyces > Streptomyces sp. NPDC086147. Next base: position 192,250 of record NZ_JBFBJO010000009.1, read on the forward strand.
CCCGCTGGCTCACCGACGAGGAGCACCACGTCTGGCGCGCCTACCTCCACGCCACCACGCTCCTGGAGGACCACCTCGACCGCCAGTTGCAGCGCGACGCCGGGATGCCGCACATCTACTACGGCCTGCTCGTTCAGCTCTCCCAGGCGCCCCGCCGCCGCATGCGGATGACCGAACTGGCCAAGGACGCCAAGATCACCCGCTCCCGGCTCTCCCACGCCGTGGCCCGCCTGGAGAAGAACGGCTGGGTGCGGCGCGAGAACTGTCCCTCCGACAAGCGCGGCCAGTTCGCCCGGCTCACGGACGAGGGCATGGAGGTCCTGCGGAAGAACGCGCCCGGCCACGTGGCCGCCGTGCGCCAGGCCCTGTTCGACCGGCTCTCGGCGGACCAGGTGAAGCAGCTCGGCGAGATCATGCGGGTGATGGCGGAGGGCCTCGAACCGGCGGGCCCGGACGCGGACCTGCCCTGGCTCCGCTGAGTACACGCGTACGCCCCTGCCCCGGCTCCGCCGCGCACACGAGTACGCGGGGCCGGGGCAGGGGCGCGGGGGGCTGTGGCGGTCAGTGCGCGACGACCGGGATCCTCACCTCGTCGTCCGCGTCCGTGCCGGACCCGGCGACCACGCCGCTCCCCGGCTTCCCGGTGTTGATGAGCGCGAAGGCGATCGCGGCCGAGACGGCCAGGATGCCGACCGCCCACCAGATGGCCGCCGCGTACCCCTCGACCATGCCCTGGAGCTGGAGCAGCTTCTGGGCGGCCGGGGTGGTGGCGCCGGCCGCGTGGTCGGTCAGGTAGGCGGTGGTGGCCGAGGCGGCGATCGTGTTCAGCAGGGCGGTGCCGATGGCGCCGCCGACCTGCTGCGAGGTGTTGACCATCGCGGAGGCCACGCCGGCGTCCCGCGGGTCCACGCCGAGCGTCGCGAGCGACATCGCCGGCATGAACGCCGTGCCCATGCCCAGGCCGAGCAGCAGCTGCGCGGGCAGGATCAGACCGGCGTACGAGGTGCCGATCTCCAGCTGGGTGAGGAGCAGCATGCCGACGGCGGCGGTCAGGAAGCCCGGGGCCATCAGCAGGCGCGGCGGGACGCGGGTCATCAGGCGGGTGCCGATCTGGGTCGAGCCCACGATCATGCCCGCGATCATCGGCAGGAACGCGAAGCCCGTCCTGACCGGCGAGTACCCCTTCACGATCTGGAGGTAGTACGTCAGGAAGAGGAACAGGCCGAACATCGCGATGACGGCGAGGCCGAGCGACAGGTAGACGCCGCCGCGGTTGCGGTCGGTCAGGACCCGCAGCGGGAGCAGCGGGGACTTCACGCGCGCCTCGGTGAGCACGAAGGCCAGGAGCAGCACGGCGGAGCCGACGAAGAGGCCGACGGTGCCGGCGTCGCTCCAGCCCTCGGACTCGGCGCGGGTGAAGCCGTACACGAGGGCGACCAGGCCCAGGGTGGACAGGATGACGCCGGGGACGTCGAGCGGGGAGCGGTTGCGGCCGCCCGCCGGCTCGCGGACGACGAGGTACGCGCCGATGGCGGCGGCCACGGCGAACGGGATGTTGACGAAGAAGGTCCAGCGCCAGTTCAGGTACTCGGTGAGGAAGCCGCCGAGGATCAGGCCCACGGCGCCGCCGCCGCCCGCGATCGCGCCGTAGATGCCGAAGGCCTTGGCGCGCTCCTTGGCGTCGGTGAAGGTCACGGCGAGCAGCGAGAGCGCGGCGGGCGCGAGGAGCGCGCCGAAGGCGCCCTGGAGCGCGCGGGCGCCGAGCATCGTGGCCTCGCCGGTCGCGGCCCCGCCGAGGGCGGAGGCGGCGGCGAAGCCGGCCAGGCCGACGATGAAGGTGCGCTTGCGGCCCCACAGGTCGGCGATCCGGCCGCCGAAGAGGAGCAGTCCGCCGAACGCGAGGGCGTAGGCGGTGATGACCCACTGCCGGTTGCCGTCCGAGATCCCCAGGTCCTGCTGGGCGGAGGGCAGCGCGATGTTCACGATCGTCGCGTCGAGGACGACCATCAGCTGGGCGAGGGCGATGAAGACGAGCGCCTTCCAGCGCCCGGGATCGGGCGCGAGCGCGGCGCTCACGGGGTTGCCGGCGATTTTGGACATGGGTGGGGCCACCTCTTGGTGCGTACTGGCGAAAAAGGGACGTGAGAAAGGGGTGGGCGCTCGGGAGGAGGGCGCCTTGCCGACAGGCCTACGGAAGGGTCACGACGGGCAGGAGTCGCGTCTCAGGTCCTCCAGGGTGGCGGCCGTCCCGGGCAGCTCGGAGCGCGCGGGCGCCTCCAGGCCGTCGAGGAACAGCTGCAGATGACGGCGTACGAACGGGGCGAAGGCGGCGCAGGCGGTGCCCGGCAGCGGACGGGTGAGCTGGGAGACCGCCACCATCAGGTCGCCGACGCCGACGTCGGCGCGGAGCCGGCCGGCCCGCTGCGCCCGGTCGACGATCCCCTGGACGACCTGTTCGAGGCGGTCACGTTCGGCCACCAGGTCGGGATGGTCCTGGTCGAAGGCGCCGTCGAGCATCGGGCAGAGGGCGCCGACGCGCTCGTCGGCGGCGCCGAGGGTGAAGCGCCGCAGCGCCTCGAAGGTGTCGTCCTCCTCCTCGGCGGCCCGTTCGGCGAGTTCGGTGACGCGGGCCATGAGGGAGAGGACGACCTCGCGGACGAGGTCGGCGCGCTCGGGGAAGTTCCGGTAGAGCGTGGCGTTCCCGACGCCGGCGCGGCGCGCGATCTCGTCGTACGGCACCTGGGAGCCGAACTCGACGAACATCTCGCGGGCCGCCGTCACGATCCGCTCGCGGTTGCGCAGGGCGTCGGCCCGCGGCCGGGGTGCGCGGCGGGCGGGCACGGCGGTGTCGGCGTTGCCGGTCACGTCGGTCCTCCTCGGAGATCACGGTCGTTGTCACGGGGTCGTCGTCAAGGGGCCGCCGGGCCGCTGGGTCGCAGCCGCTCCGACGGGTCGAGCACGTCCACGGAAGGCCGTGCCCGGGGGATCCGGACCGGGAGTGACCCGTATCCGGGGCCCGTACCCGGGAGATCCGGACCCGGGACCCGTATCCGGGACTCGTATCCGGGGAAAGGTTCCCCACTTCTCTCGACACAGGCGTAAACGGGGACGGGCTCCCCGGTTATTTCCGGCCACTCCTGTGACCCCGGTCACACAATCCTCGTTTCACGGAGTACCCACGATCGGGCCACCCGGCGCGCGCGCCCGGACCGCCCGTCACAGGCTGATCGCACAGCGCGGATCCCGCCCGCACGCGGAAGGGGATCCGCCCGCCGACCTGCCCCCACCGGAGAGGCGACGCATGCAGCACCCCCGCCGACGGATACGCAGACCCGTCGCCCTGGCGGCGACCACGACGCTCTCCCTCACCCTGCTCGCCTCCGCGAGCACCACGCTCCCCCGGCCCGTTCCGGCCTCGGCCGGCCCCGTCGCCGCCGCGCCGAACAGCGCCCAGCTCGCGCCGTGCCGCATCGCCACGACGATGGGCGTGCAGATGTCGGAGGGGCTGCCCACCGCCCCCGGGTACGTGCGCTCCACGGGCCTCGTCAGGGCCCTCACCCTGATGATCGACTTCCCGGACGCCGTCGGCGACGGCACGGCGGCCGGCCGCTTCCGCGAGTTCTTCCCGCAGACCTCCGACTGGTTCCGCGTCAGCTCGTACGGCCGGCTGCACTACCGCGCCGAGGCCCCGATCCCCGACTGGCTGCGGATGCCCCGGGCGTTCTCCGCGTACGGGATCGAGCGCGGCTCCCCGTACGAGCCGGGCTACCGCTCCCTCGTCGAGGACATCGTGAAGGCGGCCGACCAGCGGGTGGACTTCAGCGCGTACGACCTGGTCAACGTCCTGGTGACGCCGAACGCCGGCCCCTCGGCCCTCGACACCGTCCTGTCCGTGACCTTCTCCGGCAACGACGACGCCCCGTACGCCGACGGCGTGCCGCTCGCCAACACGTCCTTCGTCTACAGCCGCCAGGACGACGGCTCCGGCAGCTTCGCGGAGACCGGCTACCGGGTCCTGCCGCACGAGAACGGGCACGTCTTCGGCCTGCCCGACCTCTACACCGCCGACGGCGGCGGCTCCGTCGGGCACTGGGACATCATGTCCGAGGACTGGGGGGCCAACAACGACCTGCTCGGCTGGCACAAGTGGAAGCTGGGCTGGCTCGACAACGAGCAGGTCAGCTGCGCCTCGGGCACCGGCACCACCGAGTACGACCTCACCCCGCTCGCGGAGCCCGGCGGCCCCAAGCTCGCCTTCGTCCCGCTCTCCGGCACCTCCGGGTACGCGATCGAGGTCCGCGGCCAGGGCGGCAACGACGAGGCCGTGTGCGAGCAGGGCGTCCTCGTCTACCGGGTCGAGTCCGACGTCGACACCGGCCACGGCCCGGTGACCGTCGCCGACAGCGAGCGGGCGAGCGGCGGCTGCACGCGCCGCGCCAACGTCCACGCGGAGCTGTCGGACGCGCCGTACGGGCCGGGCGAGAGCTTCACCGACCGCGCGAACGGCATCCGGATCACGGTCCTGGACGAGGGCCGGGACGGCGCCTACCGGGTCCGCGTCACCCGGAACTGAGCGCCTGCCGGGTCCGCGTCACCCGGAACTGAGCGCCTGCCGGGTCCGCGTCACCCGGAACTGAGCGCCTGCCAGATCCGTGTCACCCGGCACCGAGCGCCTACCGGATCCGCGTCACCCGGAACCGAGCGCCTACCGGATCCGCGTCACCCGGAACCGAGCGCCTACCCGCTTCCGAACAGCCCCCGCAGCTCCCGCTTGAGGATCTTCCCGGTCGGATTCCGGGGCAGCTCCTCCTCCCGTATGAGGACACGGGCGGGCACCTTGAAGGCGGCGAGACGCCCGCCGACGTGCGCCCGGAGCGCCGCCGCGTCCGGCGCGGACCCCGGCCGCCGCCGCACGACGGCCACCACCTCCTCGCCGAGGAGCGGATGGGGGACGCCGAGGACGGCGGCGTCGAGGACGTCCGGGTGCGCGTGCAGGGCGGCCTCGACCTCGACGCAGTACACGTTCTCGCCGCCGCGGATCACCATGTCGGTGAGCCGGTCGACGACCGAGACCCGCCCGTCCGCGTCCACGCGCGCGAGGTCCCCGGTCCGGAACCAGCCGTCGTCGGTGAAGGCGGCACGGGTGGCCTCCTCGTCCCCCCAGTACCCCCGGACCAGGGACTGCCCGCGCAGCCACAGCTCCCCCACGCCCTCCGCGCCGGGCCGGTCGATCCGCACCTCGGTGACGGGCGAGGGCCGGCCGGCGCTGCCGGGGTGGGCGCGGTACTCGGCGCCGAAGTTCGCCAGGACCCCGCCGCAGGTCTCGGTGAGCCCGTAGCCGTTGCGGGGCTCGACGCGCTCCCCGTACGCCTCGGTGAGCCCGGCGACGATCCCGGGCGGGGCGGGGGCGCCTCCCGTGCTGAGCAGGGTGAGGCTCTCCAGCGGGTCGCCGTCGCTCCGGGCGCGTTCGAGGAGCTGGAGCGCGGTGGTGGGCACCCCGGCGTAGTGGGTGACGCGGTGCTCCCGGATCAGCCGGAGTGCCTCCCCGGCGTCCCACCTCCGCAGGGTCACGAGGGTCCCGCCGGCCGCGATCACTCCGTAGAAGGAGGTGAAGGCGGCGACGTGGAAGAAGGGGAACGTGGTCAGCGACACGGGCGCCGGCCCGGTCCCGGGGACGTCCCCGCGCGCGAGGGCCGCGGCGGCGGCGAAGTACCGGGGGTTCATGGCGGCCCCGGCCTGCGCGAGGTGGGTGGCGACGGCGCCCTTGGGGCGGCCGGTGGTGCCGGAGGTGTAGACGACGGTCGCGTCGTGCTCGGGGAGCACGTCGACGGGTGGCGGCCCGAGGTACGGGTCGCGGTCGGGCACGTACGCGTCGAACCCCTCCTCGTCCTCCCCCCGGAAGACGATCCCGGGCACCTTCCGCTCCCGGGCCCACGCCCGCACCCGCCCGACCCGCTCCCCGTCGACGAGCAGCGCGCGGGGCGCGCAGTCGTCGAGCGCGTACGCGAACTCGCCCTCGGTCCACCAGGCGTTGAGCGGTACGGCGACGAGCCCGGCGAGCTGGGCGGCCCAGAAGGCGACCTGCCACTCGGGCAGGTTCCGCATGGCGACGACGACCCGGTCGCCGGGCACGAGCCCGTACTCCCCGAGGAGCCGCCGGGCGAGCCCGCAGGCCTCGTCGAAGAACTCCCGGTAGGTCGTCCGGACACCCTCGTGCACGAGGAACACCCGGTCCCCGTAGCCCCAGGCCGGCTCCACGAACTCCCGCAGGGTCCGCGGCCCGTGCGCGTACGTCCCGCCCTCGACGGCGAAGGGCGCCCCGTCGGCCGTCAGCCTCCCGACCCCACCGGCCACCGGGCCACCTCCACGCGCTCGCTCCGCCGGACGGCCGGCGCCGGGCGGCCCCGGTCCGGGAGGTCAGACGCTAGGCGGACCCGGTTCGGGAGGTCAACCGAGGGCGGACGGGACGTCGAGCACGACGCCGGGCGGGACGAGGCCGGTCACGTACCGCCGGAGGCGCTCCTCCTCGTCCTCGTCCTCCGCCAGGAGGACCGACACCAGCACGACAAGGAAGTTCACGGGCACGCTCTCGACCTACGGAAAGAACGCGAACAGGGCGTCCCCCGGCAGGATCACGCACCCGAACCCGCACACCCCCGGCAGCCCACCCCCACCGGAAACCCCAGGTGACACCCCTTCCCCCCACGCCCGCACGAACGGGGGCGACCTCCACGACCCCCATCCGCTACGCTGTCAGCGGTCGGTCGACCTCCGGGCCCATCCCCGGAAGGCACGACGGATCCCCGCCTTCGTAGCTCAGGGGATAGAGCACCGCTCTCCTAAAGCGGGTGTCGCAGGTTCGAATCCTGCCGGGGGCACCAGTTCAGAAGGGGCCACCTCCGGATTTTCGGAGGTGGCCCCTTCGAGGTCATGCGGACGAGGCAGCGATCGGACCGGGAGCGAAGTCCTGCCCCGCCCCGCCTCGCGGCCCGCTCGTCGAAGACCCCCGCCCCTCGTGGACGGGGGTCCTCCGCACAACCGGCCTCAAGCCGTCCCCGACCCCTCCCCCGTCAGCTGCTCCGAGAGCTCCCGTTCGCTCTCCTCCGAGAGGGAGGTCTTCAGTACGGTGCCGCCGAAGGGCTCCATCGCTGCGGCGAAGCGGTCCTCCGTGATCTTGGAGGCCATGATCACGACGGCGGCCGAACCCGGGGCGAGGAGGTCGCTGACCTTCTGGCGGAAGCCGCGATCGACGCCCATCTGGTTCAGCTTGCCGATGAGGCCGCCGAGGGCCGCGCCCACCACCCCGATGCCGGGGGTCAGGACGATCATGCCGAAGACCAGGCCCCAGAGCGCCCCGGCCGTGGCCGAGAGGGCGATCTCCTCGGTCTTCGCCGGGGTGTCCACATGGGTCTCGCCGTCCTGGTCGACCCGGACGACGGCGAGGCCGTTCAGCTCGACGACGTGGTCGTCGCGGAGCTGCTGGACCGCCTTGAAGGCCTCGCGGGCCACGGCGTGGTCCTCGTAGCCGATGACGATGAGTTCGGACATGCGGGTCTCCTCCGTACGAGGGGCGGTGGTGGCTCAGTACCTCTGCGCCTTGGTGAGCCTCGGCGTCAGCACCGGTTCGGCCGGCTGCCTGCTGATGACCAGGGGCTGTTGCCGCTCGCCCGGCGCGAGGTCCTCGGCCCCGACGAACTGCGTCTCGACCACCTTCCCCGACGGGTCGAGGAAGTCGACCTGGGCCGCGTAGGAGGCCTCCTCGTCCGTCTTGTTGGTGATGGTGACGACCACGGTGAGCAGGTTGTTCGTCTCGGCCCTCGGCTTGCCCGTCATCGCGACCTCGCCGAGGGCGTTCCCCCGGCCCTGCACGCCCTTCAGCTCGTTCTCGGCCTGCTTGCGGGAGCGTTCCGTCTCGGCGCCGATCGACGACGCCCGTTCGGACTCCCGCGCGGACGCCGAGGCCGCCGCCGACGACGCCGACTCGCGCGCGGCGGAGGCCGCCGACTCCGCCGCCGAGGCGAGGGCGGAGGGGGCGCCGCCGGAGAACGAGGCCGTGTCGGGGGCCGTGGGCGCGTCGCTGAACGTCGGCGAACCCCCCTCGTCCCCGCCCGAGTCGCAGGAGACGAGACCGGCCGCGCCGAGCGCGGTGACGACGACGGCGACGGCGGCGCCCGCCGCCCGGGTGCGGAGCCGCCTTCCGGCGGTGGTGCGGGACGGTGGTGCGGTGTTCATGAGGCCTCCGGGGGTCAGTAGCGCAGTACGGCGGCGACGCGGGCGGAGTCGGCCAGGGAGTCGTCCCGGACGAACCGCACCTCCGCCCCGGTCTCCAGGGCCTGTTCGACGATCTCGTCCACGATGTCGTCGCGGGCGTCGAGGTCGGCGGCCTCCGCCGGTTCCAGGTGGTCGCCGTAGTCCCGTACGACCGTCCGGTAGTGCTCCTCGACGGCGAGCAGGTGGATCCGGCCCTCCTTCGCCGCCCGCCACACCTCGTCGAGGCCGCCGGCGTACTCCCGCCGGCCCCGGGCCGCGTCCAGCTCGGCCAGGACGGTGGTCGTCAGGGCCGCCTCGTGGGCCGCGATCAGCGGCTCCACCGCCTTCCGCACGGCCTCCGCGGGCCCGTGCCCCAGGCCGCCCTGCCGGACCGGGGTCGTCCCCTGCGGCAGGGCCCCGGTCTCCTCCAGGAGGGAGACGGCGGGCGCCTCGCCGACCACGTACAGCGGACGCGGCTCGGAGGCGAGGACGGTCCGCAGCGCCTGGTGCGCGTCGCGGAAGAAGGCGCGCGTGTCCTCGTCCTGGAAAGTGCTCGGCACGTCCCCGACGCGCTCCTCGCGCTCCACGTCCTGGGGCTCCAGGCTCCGCTCGAACGGGAAGCCGTCCCCGGTGTGCTCGACGGTCCGCTCCGGTCCGCCGCTCCACAGCGAGACCCGGTCGGCAGCCACGGTCAGCGCCCAGTACGGGCGTTCGGCGGCCTGCGCGGCGACGAGGTTGCGGGTGAGGAAGGTGTCCGCGAGGACCACCCGCTCCGGCACCTCCCGGGCCACCGTCCACACCTGGTGCTCGCCGGGCGCCACGAAGACCACCAGGCCGTCCTCCGCGTGCACGAGGTCGATCTCGGCGGCGGCCCGCTCCAGCTGGTCGAGGACGTCCGCGCGCCGCTCCCGCGTCACGGCCGGGTCCTCCTCCAGGGCCTTCCCGGCCCGCGCGAGGAGGTTGCGCAGCCGTACGGGGTCCTGGGAGCTGTCCGGTTCGCGGCGGTGCGTCGGCATCACGAGCGACACGGCGGGGTACGGGCGGGGCCGGCGCAGCTTGGCGAGCGCGTCGGCGCTGAGCGCGGGGTGCATGGGGGCGCCTTTCGAGTGGGGGGAGGGAGGGGGCCGTGGGGGTACGGGGCGGGGCCCCGCGCGCGTACGGGGCCGGGGTTACGGGACGGGGCCCGGGTCCCTGCGGGTCGCGGCGCGGCGGGGCCGGATCCCGGTCTACGGGGCCGCGTCGGGGGCGTGGACGGGGCCCGGGCCGTCCGGGCCGATCGGGCCCGTGAGCTGTTCGGACAGCTCCCGCTCGTCCTCGTCGCTGAGCGAGGTCTTCAGGAGCGTGCCGCCGTGCGGCTGCATCGCCGCCGTGAACTTGTCGTCCGTGATCTTCGAGGCCATGATCACGACCGCCGCCGAGCCCGGCTTCAGCAGATCGCCGACCTGCTCGCGGAAGCGGTCGTCGACGCCGGACTTGGCGAGCCTGCCGACCAGGCCGCCCAGGGCCGCGCCCGTCACGAGCCCGACGCCGGGCAGCAGGAACAGGATCCCGAAGATCGCTCCCCACAGGGCGCCCGTGGCGGCGGTGGAGGCGACGACGCGGCTGGAGGTGTCGACGTGGGTGCGGCCCTCGGCGTCGACCGAGACCGTCGCGAGCCCGTTCAGGCGCACGACGTGGTCCCGTTGCAGGTCCTGCACCGTGCCGAGGGCCCGCTCGGCCTCGGCGGGGCCGTCGTAGCCGATGACGATGAGCTCGGACATCCCTGTCCACCTCCAGAAGGCGCCGTGCGGGGCGCCACGGTCCACGCACCGACATCCTTGTCCGGGATGTCCGTTTCCGCGACTCGGTGGAGGCGGTCGGGGCCCTGGGGAGGCGCCCGGGGACGTGGCCGAAAGAGGTCTACGGGCGGCTCAGCGCAGTTCCTCCGGGCAGGCCGTGCCCCGGGAGAAGTTGTACGGGGAGCCCAGGCGGTAGACGCCCGCCTTCGGCGCGACCAGCTCCGTCCACTCGTCGCCCTGCGCGTCCGCCTCCGTCCGGAAGAGGCAGCCCTCCTCGTTGGCGAAGACCTTGGGGAGCTCGGTCTCCGACGCCTCGCGGGCCGCCTTCGACTCCTCGGTCTCCTGCGGCGGCGCGATCTTGCCGCCGTTCTCGTCCATGAGGGCGAGCCACGGCGAGTACGGCACGCGGATGAGGACCCGGCCGGGGCTGCCGACCCGGATCACGACCTCGTTCGCCGCCACGCTCTCGACCCGGGCGGGCGGCTCCGCCAGCGGGGTCGGGTCCGCGACCTCGTACAGGCGCCAGTTCTCGTCCGACCAGACCTGCTCCAGGTACGGCAGGCCCTTGTCGACCAGCTCCGCCTCCCGCTCGGCGCCGGAGTCGGGGGCGCCGGTCGGCAGGACGACGAAGTGGACGGCCCAGCGGTCGAGCCAGTCCTGGTAGTTCACGGCGTTGAGGGTGTCGTCGTAGAAGAGCGGGTTGCGCTCCATGTCGGCCTGCCGGTTCCAGCCCCGCGCCAGGTTGATGTACGGGCTGAGCGCGGAGGACTCGCGGTGGCTGGAGGCCGGCACGACCTCGACCCGCGCCTTGTCCGCGCCCCGCACCTGGAGCTGGTTGACCAGCGGCGCCAGTTCGCGCGCCCAGGAGGCGTCCGGGGCGGTGCGGATGACGTCGTCGACGCCCTTGAAGCCGATCCAGAAGTTCAGCCCCGCGAAGGCGAGCAGCAGCGCGTACCAGCGGCGCGAGCGCGGCGCGGTGTACGGCAGGGCGGCGAGCAGCACGACCCCGGCGAAGAGCATCGGGAGCCGTGAGATGTTCGAACCGATCTGGGAGTCGATCGCCCAGGTCAGGAAGGTGCCCACCGTGTACACGGCGGCGGCGGTGCGGACCGTCCGCCAGTCCTTCGGCACCAGGAGGAAGATCAGGATCCCGAAGATCATCGGCAGCGCGGCCGAGCCGAAGGCCATCGGCTGCGTGCCCGAGAAGGGGAAGAGCCAGGAGGAGAGGGCGACCACGGCCACCGGGGCGAGGCCGAGGGCGTACGCGCCGGGGCGCCGCTTGTTGAGGAAGAGCGCCGCCGCCGCCACCCCGAGGAAGAGCCCGGCGACCGGGCTGCACGCGGTCGCGAGCCCGGCGAGCGGGGCGGCGACCGCGGCCTTGGCCCAGCGCTTGCGGCGCCAGCGGTGCGGCCAGCAGAAGACGGCGGCGACCGCGCCGACCGCGAACAGCATGCCGAGGCCGAAGGTCACCCGGCCCGACAGGGCGTTGCAGAGGAAGGCGAAGACGCCCGCGACCGCGCAGGCCATCGGATTGCGGACCGTCCGCACTCGCACCAGGATCAGCGCGGTCAGCGCGGCCGACAGCGTGCCGGTGATCATCATCGTGGTGCGGACGCCGAGCACCGACATCAGGTACGGCGAGACGACGCTGTACGAGACCGGGTGCATCCCGCCGTACCAGGCGAGGTTGTACGCGGAGTCCGGGTGCCGTCCGACGAACTCGGCCCACGCGTCCTGCGCGGCCAGATCCCCGCCGCTGTTCGCGAAGAGGAAGAACCAGAGAATGTGGGTGAGGGCGGCGAGTCCCGTGGCCACCATGACGGTGTGGCGGCGCTTCCGCCGCCGGGCCGGAACGATCGCCTCCGGGGCGGGCCGCTGCGCCGGAAGCGGTATTCGCGAGAGCGAAGGGGTCGCGGGTCTGGCGGCGGCGAGGGGGGCGTCGGCGGCCGGGCCGGGGTCGGTGCGGGTGCCGGTGGTACCGGGGTCGGTGCGGGTGCCGGCGGCGCCGGGCTCCGCGCCCGAGGAGGGCCCCGAGGACGATCCCGCAGAGGAACCGGAGGACGACTCGGAGGAGACGGAGGGACCGGGGAGCGCATCGGGAAGCGGATCGGGCGGGGAGGAGTCCGCGCGGTCGGCGCGTGTCGGCTCGGCGGTGGTCACTGCGGCCCTTTCCCGTACGTCCCGTCTCGCTCCGCGCGGGGGTCCACGCGCGCTTCTCGTCCCCCGGAAACGCTAACAGCAGGACGCCCCGGAGAACCGGGGCGTCCCGCCGGGCGGGTGCTTCCCGGCCACCCGCCGTCGTTCCGTGCTTCCGTTCCGCGCCGCCGTGCGCCGCCGTTCCGGGCGGTCAGCCCACGCGGGTCAGCTTCTTGTCGAAGCCCGGCTCCGCCAGGTCGGCCTGGAGGGCCACCGGGGAGCTGACCCTGCCCGTGCCCGTACCGATCGACACCTGGCCGACGACGTCGCCCGCCTTGCCGGTGTGCGGGACGGCCTTGCCGCCGTCGGTGAGGTCCAGCTTCACTTCCAGGCCCGGCCAGCCGACCGCCTTGAGCTCCTTGGTGGCGACGACCGGGGTCTTGCCGCCGAGGCCGTCGTCGACGTAGCCGAGGACCTGGCCCTTGCGGACCACGGGGGCCGAGGTCACGTCCTTCTGCGCCCGCTTGATCAGCTCGTAGCTGTAGTCGATGGAGAGCTGGAGCTTGTCGCCGAGGTACTTGGCGTTCTTGGCCCCCATCACGATGCCGAGGACCCGGCGGTTCTCACCGTCGACGACGGTGTTCGCCGACCAGAGCAGGTTGCCGCCGGCCGGGGTGGAGGAGCCGGTCTTGATGCCGCCCACACCCGGCTTCAGCAGGATGTTGTTGTTGTTCTCGATCCGCCCGGGGATGCCCTCGACGGTCACGTTCGGCATGTTCACGATCTCGCGGAACACGTCGTACTGCATGACCGCCTTCGCCAGCTTCAGCTGGTCCTGCGGGGTCGAGACCGTGCTGTCGAGCAGGCCGGACGGGTCCGTGTACGTGGACTGCTCCATGCCCAGGTCCTTGGCGGCGGCGTTCATCTTCTCGACGAACGCGGCCTCGGAACCGGCGTCCCAGCGGGCGAGCAGCCGGGCCACGTTGTTGGCGGAGGGGATCATCAGGAGCTGGAGCAGCTCCTTCTGCGAGTAGGTCTGGCCCTCCTCGACCGCCGCGGTCGACTCGTGCTCCGCCTTGCCCTGGTCGGCGGCCTTCTTGTCGATCTCGATCTCGGGGCCGGTCTGCTTCCCCTTGAGCGGGTGGTCGCGGAGGATCACGTACGCCGTCATCGTCTTGGTGACGGAGGCGATCGGGGCCGGCTTCTGCGGCCCGTACGTGCCCATGGAGCCGACGCCCTCGACCTCGACGGCGCCCTGCCCCTCGCCGGGCCACGGCATCTTCAGCGCGCCGCCCTCGAACGTGAAGGTCGGTGCGGCGGAGAGCTTCAGGGCGGGCGCGGGCAGCGGGCGGACCATCTGCGCGATCGCGAAGACGATCAGGAGGAGCAGGACCAGCGGGGTCCAGATCCGGACCCGGCGCAGGGTGGTCCGCAGCGGGCTCGGCGGCGGGGGCGGGGTGTTCGTCAGCTCGGCGAGCAGGTCGAGCGGGGGGAGCGGCGGCAGCGGCTGCTGCCGGGTCCGCTCCGGCTCGGCGAGTGCGGGCGGGGCGGGGGCGGGCGTGACGGGCGCGGCGGCTTCGGCGGCGGGCGCGGCATCGGTCTCGGCCTCGGGCGCCTTCCGCTCGGCCGGGATGTCGGGCCGCAGCGGCAGGAAGGTGCTGGTGCGCTCGCTGTCGGAGTCCACGCGGGCACCCGCGCCCGCCGGCCCGGCCGGAAGCTTCAGGGCGGTCGTCGGCTGGTCCACCGGCGGCCGGATCATCTTGAACATGGCCGTCGGCTGGTCGACGGGCTTCTCGTCCTCGGAGGGGTCGTCGACGTCTTCGGTGCCCTTGGCGTCTTCGGTGCCCTCGGTGCTCGTGGCGTCCTCGGCGTCCTCGATGCTCTTGGCGCCTTCGACGGCGTCGGTGGCCTCGGTGCCTTCGGAGACCGAGAGGGCCTTGGAGTTCGTGGGCTCCTTCGGGCCCTTCGAATCCTCGGCGGGCTCCGGGTCCTTCTCCGGCTCGGGCTTCGCATCGGCGGACGGCTTCCGGGCGGCGAACCAGGAGTCGACGGGCGCCTTGCCCTCGGACTCCCCGACGGCCTCGGGGGCCTTCTCGGCGGCGCCCTGGGCGTCCTCGACGGACGCGTCGGCCTTCACGGCCTCGGCAGGCCCAGCGGCCTCCTCGTCCGGCTCGCCCGCGTCCGCGGCACCGCTCACGGGCTCCTCGCCCGACTCGGGCTCGTCGTCCGCCTCGGGCTCGCCGGCGGCCTCGGCCGTCGTGGCGGCCTCCAGGGCCTCCTCGGCCTCGGCAGGCTCCTCCGGGGCCTTCCCGGGCTCCTCCGCCGCCGTGGCGACCCACGCCGCCACGGCCGCCTTGAGGCGCTCGCTCTCCGGCTCCGACCTGGAACCCGACTCCGCCTCCGGCTCGGACTGCGCCTCCGGCTCGACGGCCCCCTTCGGCTCGTCGTCCTCCGGCGTACGCGGAACCAGGTTCTTGAAGACGGCGGTCGGCTGGTCGACCCGTACCGGCGTGTCCGAAGGCTCCGACGAGGCGGGGTCCGGGGCCGGCTCCGAAGCGGGTGAGGGCTCTGACTCCCGGAGCACGGAAAGCCGCGGATCCCGGCCGCCCCCGCCCGAGGCCGCCGCCGTGTCCGACGACCCCTGCTGCTCCGCCTTGTCGGGGGACTCGCCCGCCACCGTGCCTCCTCCATGCGTCATGCGTACGTCCGAACCGTCTACCAGTGTCCTGTGTGAACCCCTTGGCCCCCGTGCTAGACGAGAACGACATACCTACCGGTTCCCGGATGAACCACCCGGGTGCTCTCGACAGATGAATGTGAGAGGGGTCACCCTGTCATTCATCCACGCGGGGAGGCATGGATGGGCAGGAGCCGCAGAACCATTCCGGAAGAGCTTCTGCTGCTCGCTCTGGACCCGACCACGGGTACCACAGCGCAGCCGCAGTCGCTCGACCTCGGCCTGGCCGGAGCACAGCTAGTGGAGCTGGCACTGGCAGGCCGGATAGCCCCTGATGGGGATCGTATCGCCGTGGTGATGCCACGGCCGACCGGAGATCCGACACTGGACTCCGCACTGGAGCTGCTGCGCAGGCGCGGCAGCCCGGTACGGGCCGTCCACTGGATAGGCGGGCCCCGACTGGGGCTCCGTCAGACGTATCTCTCGCATCTGGAGCGATGCGGCATGGTGCATGCCGTGGAGGGCCAGATGTGCGGGGTGTTGCCGACGACTCGCTACCAGGCGACGGAGACGGCGATCAGTCGGGAGATCCGTGCCCGGCTGGACAGTGCGATCCGCACCGGCGTACCGCCGGACCCGCGGACCGCGGCGCTTGCCGCGCTGGCCCATGCGGTCGGTCTCGGGAAGCACCTCTACCCCGGCAACGAAGGACGGTCGTCGCGGTCCCGGCTGCGCGACCTGATCCGGCACGACCCGATGGGCGGCCTCGTGGCGCACGCCGTGATGGACGTCCAGAACGGCGCGGGGGCGCAACCGCGCCGAAGCGCCCAGGGCGTTCCGGCACAGCCACACGGCGGAATGGCCCGCGCGGCGGCGCACTGAACGCCGCGCACCACGGCGCACTGAACGCGCCGCGCACCACAGCGCACCGAGCACCACCGCACGGCACGCACCACATACCCACCCGGGAGCCGCACAGCAGTGCGGGGCGGTCTGGACGACCGCCCCGCACATGTGCGTTGTCCCCGTTTCCCAGCGCACGCACGACCTTTGGTGGCAGTCTGCCAAGCGGTAGATACTCACAGCTACGCAGCAGACAGCCGGAGGTGCAGTTTCCGTGGCGTCCAACGTCAACCCCACCGTCAGGCGACGCCGATTGGGCCAGGAGCTGCGCAAGCTCCGGGAGGCGAAGAACATGACGGCCGAGCAGGTCGCCGAGCGCCTCCTCGTCTCCCAGTCCAAGATCAGCCGCCTCGAGAACGGCCGCCGTTCCATCAGCCAGCGCGACGTCCGCGACCTGTGCGGCGTGTACGAGGTCGAGGACGAGCGCATGGTCGACTCCCTCATGCAGATGGCCAAGGACTCGCGCCAGCAGGGCTGGTGGCACGCCTTCGGCGACATTCCGTACAGCGTCTACATCGGTCTGGAGACGGACGCGGAGAGCCTGCGGATGTACGAGCCGCAGATCATCCCCGGACTGCTCCAGACCCACGAGTACGCCGAGGCAGTGATCGCCGGCGCGCTGCCGGAGTCGACGCCCGCGGACATCGAGAAGCGGGTCCAGGTCCGCACCCGCCGCCAGGAGCGGATCCGGGACGAGGAGCGTCCGCTGCGCCTCTGGGCCGTCATCGACGAGGGCGCGCTGCACCGGATCGTCGGCAGCCGCCCGTTGATGGTGCAGCAGCTGGAGCACCTGCTCGAACAGTCGCAGCTGCCGCACGTCACCGTGCAGGTGATGCCGTTCGACATGGGCGCGCACCCGGGGATCAGCGGGCAGTACTCGATCCTGGAGTTCCCGGACGCCTCGGACTCCAGCGTCGTCTACATCGAGGGCGTCACGAGCGACCTGTACCTGGAGAAGACCCAGGACGTCGGCAAGTACAGCGTCATGTACGAGCACCTCAGGGCGCAGGCGCTGAACGTCGACCAGACCAGGGAGTTCATCTCGAAGATGGCCAAGAAGCACGCCCAGGGCTGAGGTCGGCCCGAGCGGAGCGGGCACGGTACACCTGGTCATCGCTCCCACGGAAGCCCGGTTGGAATATGCCACTCGGACGTGTGAACGCCGGTCCCGCCGCCCGGGACCGGCGAGTAGCGTCGATCACGTCGTCAAGAACGTTGGCGCGACACACCCCACTGGCAGAAACTGGCAGAACCGGAGCTGAGCAGCATGGCGATTATTCAGGGTGGCACGGACACCTGGACGAAGTCCTCCTACTCGGGTGGGAACGGAGCCTGCGTCGAAGTGAAGTCCCCCGTCATGGCCGCGATCGCGGTGCGGGACTCGAAGGCCCCCGAGGGCCCGTCCCTCGCGTTCGGCCCGGGCTCCTGGAACGCCTTCGTCGGCGAGGTGAGCACCGGGGCCCTCTAGCCTCTCGGTGCCCTCGGGCGCCGGCAACACGAAAGAGCCCTCTCGTCCGGTCCGCCGTCCTGGCCGAGGGGGCTCGCTCCTTTTCCGGGACCGCCGCCCCACCGCGGCCGGCAAAGCCCCACCCCCGGCCGAGAACCCCCCTCACCCCCTCGGATACCGCGCCAGCCACCCCGGCGCCGACTCCACGGGGGTGTGCAGGGCGGTGCCCTGGGTCATCTCCATCGAGAAGTCGTCCGCCAGTTCCAGGAGCGTGCCCCGGCCCTCCAGGTCGGCCAGCCAGGCCGGGGGGAGGGCCGTGTCGCCGTGCAGGGTGCCGAGCAGGGCGCCGGTGAGCGCGCCGGTCGCCGGTGAGGGGCCGTCGTGGTTCACGGCGAGCCGCAGGCCGTGCCGTACGTCCTCGCCGACCAGGGCGCAGTAGACGGCCGCCGCCAACTGCCCCTCGGCCCGGTCCTCCTCCGCCCCGAGACCGGCCACCCGCTCCGCGTCCGGAACCCCTTCCCGTACGGCTCCGAGGGCGCGGTCGAGGGCCTCGGTGACCGGCTCGTGGCCGGGGCGCACCGCGAGCTGCTCCAGGGCCCCGGCCACCGCCGTCTCCACGGAGCCGCCGCGGGCCAGGCCGTGGACGGTGACCGCGAAGGCGCCCGCCGCGAGGAGCGCGGCCGGGGCGCCGTGCGTCTGGGCGGCGCACTCCACGGCGAGCTGGCAGACGAGCTGCGGCTCCCAGCCGACGAGCAGTCCGAAGGGGGCCGAGCGGACGAGGGCGCCGGAGTCGCCGGCCTCCGGGTTCTTGGGCTTGTCGAGGGTGCCGAGGTGCTCGTCGCCGAGGCCGGTGAGGCAGGCGCGGGCCGGGTCGCGGCGGGCGTAGAGCCACTCTTCGCGGGCCAGCCAGCCGTTGTCCTTGCGGCGCTCGTCGGGGCCCCAGTCGCGCTGGGTGGCGGCCCAGCGCAGATGGGCCCGGTGGACGTCGGTGGGCGGGTGCCAGGCGCCGGTGTCGCGGCGGACCTGGGCGCGGATCAGGCCGTCGACGGTGAACAGGGTCATCTGGGTCGCGGCGGTGACGGCGCCCCGGCGGCCGAACGCGGGGACGGGATCGGTGAGTCCGTCAGGTCCGTGGGCCTCGCGCAGCTTCGCGAGGGAGGAGCCGCCGGCGCCCGCCCCCAGCGCGTCGCCGAGCGCCCCGCCGAGCAGACAGCCCCGTACCCGGGCCCGGAAGTCCTGCTGCTCGGCACGGCCCCACACGGCTGCGGCTGTCGTGGCCACGACGTGCCCTCCCCCGGTCGGCGGTTCGCTGTCGGTTCCCTCGCCGCACTGTAATGGACCGGATACGCGCCTCCGGGGGACCGGAACGTTATGTGTTCCGACGTCCTTCGGGCCTGTTTTGACCACACTCGGTCCGGCCCGGGGGCGGCGGCCTCACTCCGCTGGGAGCACCGGGAGGAGCTCCGGCAGGTGCCCGTCGGAGGCCTCGGCCGTGCGCCGCCGCTCCTCCGGGACCTCCCCGTAGAGGGTCGTGCGGGGCTTCGCCGGGCGGCCCGCCGCCTCCGCGATGGCCTCCAGGTCCTTGATGGAGCGGTACGAGCCGTAACTCGACCCGGCCATCCGGGAGATGGTCTCCTCCATCAGGGTGCCGCCCAGGTCGTTGGCGCCCGAGCGGAGCATCTCGGCGGCGCCCTCCGCGCCCAGCTTCACCCAGCTCGTCTGGATGTTGGGGATGTGCGGGTGGAGGAGGAGGCGGGCCATGGCGGTGACCGCGCGGTTGTCGCGGACGGTCGGGCCGGGGCGGGCGATGCCGGCGAGGTAGACCGGCGCGTTGGTGTGGATGAAGGGGAGCGTCACGAACTCCGTGAAGCCGCCGGTCTCCTGCTGGATGCGGGCCAGGGTCCGGAAGT
Organism: Streptomyces sp. NPDC086147; assembly: GCF_040702165.1. Lineage (NCBI taxonomy): Bacteria > Bacillati > Actinomycetota > Actinomycetes > Kitasatosporales > Streptomycetaceae > Streptomyces > Streptomyces sp. NPDC086147. Next base: position 211,351 of record NZ_JBFBJO010000009.1, read on the forward strand.
GGCCGAGCCAGTGCCGGGGCTGGTCCACGTGCCCGTACATCATCGTGGAGGAGGAGCGCAGGCCCAGTTCGTGGGCGGTGGTGACCACCTCGATCCAGGTGGCGGTGGGCAGCTTGCCCTTGGTGAGGACCCAGCGGACCTCGTCGTCGAGGATCTCGGCGGCCGTGCCGGGGATCGAGTCGAGCCCGGCCTCCTTCGCGGCCGTCAGCCACTCGCGGATCGAGAGGCCGGTACGGGAGGCGCCGTTGACGACCTCCATCGGCGAGAAGGCGTGCACGTGCATGCCGGGGACGCGTTCCTTCACCGCGCGCGCGATGTCGAAGTAGGCGGTGCCGGGCAGGTCGGGGTGGATGCCGCCCTGCATGCAGACCTCCATCGCGCCGACCTCCCAGGCCTGCTCGGCGCGGTCGGCGACCTGGTCGAGGGAGAGGGTGTACGCGTCGGCGTCGGTGCGGCGCTGGGCGAAGGCGCAGAAGCGGCAGCCGGTGTAGCAGACGTTGGTGAAGTTGATGTTCCGGGTGACGACGTACGTGACGTCGTCGCCGGACACGTCACGGCGCAGGTCGTCGGCGATCCGGGTCAGGGCGTCCAGGGCGGGGCCGTCCGCGTGCAGGAGGGCCAGGGCCTGCGGGTCGGTGAGCCGCGTCGGGTCGTCGGCGGCGACGGCCAGCGCCTCCCGCACGTCGGTGTCGATGCGCTGCGGCACCATCCCGGGGGCGGCGGCCTCGCGCAGCGCCTCCCAGTCGCCGTACACCTCGTCGAAGTCGTCGCGCCGGTCGCCCGTGCGCCCCTCGGTGTCGATGGTGCGGTGCAGATCGGTGCGGCCGGTGGCGGCGAAGGCCTCGTCGGGCTCCTGCCAGGGCAGGCCGCGCACGGGCGCCCCGGGGTTCGCGAGTCCGGTCCCGGGGTCGGCGAGGGCGCGGACGTGCGGGAGGAGCCGGGGGTCGAGCCAGGGTTCTCCCCGGGTGACGAACTCCGGGTAGACGCAGAGGCGTTCGCGCAGCTCGAAGCCGGCGGCGGCGGACCGCTCGGCCAGCTCCTCGATCCTCGGCCAGGGCCGCTCGGGGTTGACGTGGTCGATGGTGAGCGGCGAGACCCCGCCCCAGTCGTCGATGCCGGCCGCGATGAGCCGCTCGTACTCGGAGTCGACCAGGTTCGGCGGGGCCTGGAGGCAGGCGGAGGGGCCCATGATCAGACGGGCGACGGCGACGGTGGCGACCAGGTCGTCGAGCTCGGCGTCGGGCATCCCGCGCATCGCCGTGTCCGGCTTGGCGCGGAAGTTCTGGATGATCAGCTCCTGAATGGAGTGGTACGCGCGGGCGACGCGGCGCAGCGCGAACAGCGACTCGGCCCGCTCCTCCAGGGTCTCCCCGATGCCGAGCAGCAGCCCCGAGGTGAAGGGCACGGAGGAGCGGCCGGCGTCCTCCAGGACCCTGAGCCGCACGGCCGGTTCCTTGTCGGGGGACCCGTAGTGGGGGCCGCCGGGCTCGGACCACAGGCGGGTCGCGGTCGTCTCCAGCATCATCCCCATGGAGGGCGCGACGGGCTTGAGGCGCTGGAAGTCGGTCCAGGACAGGACCCCGGGGTTGAGGTGCGGGAGCAGCCCGGTCTCCTCCAGGATCCGGATCGCCATGGCCCGCACGTACGCGATCGTGTCGTCGTAGCCGTGCGCGTCGAGCCACTCGCGCGCCTCCGGCCAGCGGTCCTCGGGCTTGTCCCCGAGCGTGATCAGGGCTTCCTTGCAGCCGAGTTCGGCGCCGCGCCGGGCGATGTCGAGGACCTCGTCGGGCGACATGAACATCCCGTGCCCGGCCCGGCGCAGCTTGCCGGGGACGGTGACGAAGGTGCAGTAGTGGCACTTGTCGCGGCAGAGCCGGGTGAGCGGAATGAACACGCTCTTGGAGTACGTGATGACGCCCGGCCGCCCGGCCGCCTCCAGACCGGCGTCCCGCACGCGCCCGGCGGACGCCACCAGGTCCGTCAGGTCGTCCCCGCGCGCCCGCAGCAGCACGGCGGCCTCGGAGACGTCGAGCGCGACTCCGTCCCTGGCCCGCCTGAGGGCCCGTCGCATGGCGTTCTCGGTGGGGCGTGCTGCCTGGTGATCGGTCATGGAGCGAGCATACGAGCGGGTACGGGGAGGCGGGTTCGGGTCCCCGTACCCGTAACACGTGACACGTGACCCGTAACCCGTACTCCCCGCTCAGGCACTCAGACGCTCAGGCACTCAGGCACTCAGGCACTCAGACGCTCAGGCGCTCAGGCGCGGTCACAGATACCGCGCGTATCCGTCGAGCACCCCCAGCACCTCGCCCTCCTCCCCCGGCGGGAGCTGGAGGACGACCTCCTCGCAGCCGAGGTCCGCGTAGTACGCGAGCTTGTCCGGGTTCGGCAGGACCGCGTACGGGACGACCCGGAGGGCCTTCGGGTCGCGGCCCGCCTCCTCCCACGCCGTCCGCAGGACCGGGAGGGCGTCCGCGAGGCCCCGGCCGCCGATCGGCAGCCAGCCGTCGGCCTGCGCCGCGATCTGCGCGAAGAGCTTCGGGCCCGCCGCCCCGCCGAGGAGGATCCGGGGCGCGCCGCCGGCCGGCTTGGGCCAGGCCTCGGAGGCGCGCACGGACTCCCCCGACTCACCGGCGTACGCGGTGGGTTCGGGGGCCCACAAGGCCTTCATCAGGTCGATCCGGTCGCGGCCGAGCCTCCGGCGGGACGCCCAGTCGACGCCGTGGTCGGCCGCTTCCTCCCGGTTCCAGCCGAAGCCGACGCCGAGGGTGAAGCGGCCGCCGGAGAGGTGGTCGAGGGTGGCGATCTGCTTGGCGAGCGAGATCGGGTCGTGCTGGGCGATCAGGGTGATGCCGGTGCCGAGCCCGAGGCGTTCGGTGACGGCGGCGGCCTGTCCGAGGGCGACGAAGGGGTCCAGGGTCCTGCCGTACTCCCGGGGCAGCTCGCCGCCGGCCGGGTAGGGCGTGGTCCGCTCGACGGGGATGTGGGTGTGCTCGGGCAGGTAGAGCCCGGCGAACCCGCGCTCCTCCAGCTCGCGCGCCAGGCGCACCGGGGTGATGGTCTCGTCGGTCAGGAAGATCGTGGTCGAGATCCGCATACGGGCACGGTAGGGGGTGGGGCGGAGTTTTCCGAGACCCCGGACGGCCACGCGCCCCTGCCCACGAGTCCCTCGCCCGTGAGTCGCCCTCCCGCGAGGCCCCTGCCCGCGAAGCCCCGGCCCGTGCGCCGCCCGGAAATACGGCTGCGTCCCTCCCTCCCCGCCCCTACCGTGGCCCGGTGCTGAAGCGAATCGAGGCGTACTACGACGCCGTACCCCGGTCCTCCGCCCGCGCCGAGGAGTTCGGCCCGCTGACCCTCTTCGTACGGGAGGGGGAGGGCTGGCCCTTCTACGCGCGGCCCGCGCCCGGGTACGAGGGGGAGGTGCCGGTCGCGGCCGTGGAGCGGGTGCGGGCCCGGCAGCGGGAGCTGGGGGTGCCCGAGTCCTTCGAGTGGGTCGCGGAGACGGCGCCGGGGCTGCGGGCGGCCGTGGAGGCGAGCGGGCTCACCGTGCGCGAGCACCCGCTGATGGTCCTGGAGGGCGGGCCCCTCGCCGTACCGGAGCCCGAGGGCGTCACCGTACGGATGCTGGACGCGGACGACCCGGGTCTGGAGAGCGCCGTCGCCGCCCCGTACGCCGCCTTCGGCTTCCCGCCCGAGCCTGGGACCGCCGGGCGGACCGCCGACCGGATCACGGCCGGCCTGACCCGGCTCGCGGCGGCCTTCGACGACGCGGGGGGCGGTACGGCGGGGGTCGCCGCCCTCTCCGCCGGGCAGCACCAGCCGGTGGGGGACGTCTCCGAGGTCGTCGGCGTCGGCACGGTCCCGGCGGCCCGGCGCCGGGGGCTCGGCCTCGCGGTCACGGCCGCCCTGGTCGCGGACGCCCGGGCCCGGGGCGCGGAGCTGGTGTTCCTGTCGGCCTCGGACGCGGACGTGGCCCGGCTCTACGGCCGGCTCGGCTTCCGCACGGTGGCGACCGCCCTCATCGCGGAAGCGGAGGCGGAGGCGTAGGAGCACGGGGGGTGGCGGGGGTCCGGGAAAAACTTTCGGGGAAAGTCCTCCGGTCGTGTCACATCCCCGGCCGGCGTTCCGTCATTGCGGTGGAAGCACACGCCGAACGAGACGCCGAGGAGCGATCACCATGACGCACACCCCCGAGGCCCGCATGACCAACCCCGCCTACGTCCTGCCCGACGCCGGCGCCGCGATCCAGGGCCTCGTGAAGGCCACCCGTCAGGGCGGGGTCTCCGAGGAGATCCTGGAGCTCGTGCACCTGCGGGCCAGCCAGATCAACGGCTGCGGCTTCTGCGTGGACTACGGCGTGAAGAACGCCCGGAAGGCGGGCGTGAGCGACGAGAAGCTGTTCGCGGTCTCCGCGTGGCGCGAGACCCCGTACTTCTCGGACGAGGAGCGGGCGGCCCTCGCGCTCGCCGAGCACGCGACCCGCCTCGCCGACAGCCCGGACGCCGTGCCGGACCCGGTCTGGGACGCGGCGGCCGACCACTTCGACGAGAAGCAGCTCGCCTCGATCGTGATGATGATCGGCCTGACGAACTTCTTCAACCGGCTCAACGTCACCGTCCGGCAGCCGGCCGGCGTGGCGATCTGACCGTACGGGCCGCCCGCACCATCAGGACGTCGACCGGGTCCTCGGACTCGGTCGTGAAGCCCTCCCGCTCGTAGAGGCGGCGGGCCGCGCTCCCCTGGAGGACCACGAGGCGGACGGGCACCCCGTCCGCGTCGGCCCGGTCCAGCAGCTCGCGCAGCACCGCCGTCCCGAGCCCCCGTCCCTGCACCCCGGGTGCCAGGTAGAAGTGCTCCAGGTGGAGTCCCTCGCCGCTCGCGTCCGGGCGCAGGGTGACGCTGCCCGCGAAGGCGCCGTCCACCTCGACGACGGAGGTGTGCGCGGGCGAGAAGCCGTCGCGCAGCCGCTGCCGCACCCGGTGCCCGTCGTAGCGGCCGAGCCGCACCAGGTCGTCCCGCATCACCCGGGCCCGCAGCTCGGCGACGGCCTCGACGTCCGCCGCCCGGCCGGGGCGCAGCGCCCAGTCCACCGTCTCTCCCGCGGATCTCATGGACGGCATCCTAGGAAGGTCGTGACCGGACCCGCGCCCTCCGCGTTGGAGCGGGCATGAAGAGGATCCTCACCGCAGTCGCCCTGACCGCCTTCGCCGCCGCGGGCGCCGCGGGGGCCGCCGGCACCGCGGCCGCCGACACCGGCGGCGTGAACCTGCCCTCGGTCGTCCCGCTCAGCGGCGTCCTGACCTCCAAGACGAAGCCGGCGGGCGGGCCCGCCCTGCCACCCGTGAACGCGGCGGTGGAGCGCCTGCTGCCGGGCGGCCGCTGAGCGGTACGGAACGGACGAAGGCGGCGGGACCCCCCACGGGCCCGCCGCCTTCGCGTCTCCGCGACTCAGGAGCCCCCGGTCAGTCGGCCACCACCAGGGACGGGGTCTCCTTGGTCAGGACCTCGCCGCGGAAGAAGGCGGGGCTGCGGCGCTGCATGACCAGCATGATCACCACGCCGAGGAGCAGCAGGCCGACGCCGATCACGAAGACGGAGCCCATGCCGAGGACGGCGGAGCCGGAGCCGTACGCCGGGTCCCACATGTCGTACAGGGTCTTGCCGAAGACGGCGGTGAGCATGAGGCCGCCGAGCAGCGGCATCAGGCCCTTGAAGGCGAAGTCGCGGAAGGAGCGGAACAGCACCTTGCGGAAGTAGCGGACGCAGGCGAAGGCCGTGAGCGCGTAGTAGAAGCAGATCATCAGGCCGAGGGCGTAGATGGTGTCGACCAGGACGTGCTCGCTGACCAGGGTCATCACGGTGTAGAAGGCACCGGTGGCGACGCCCGCGACGACCGTGGCCCGGCCGGGGGTCTTGAAGACCGGGTGGACCTCGGTGAAGGACTTCGGCAGCGCCTCGTACGTGGACATCGCGAGGACCGTGCGGGCGACCGGGATGAAGGTGGTCTGGAGGCTCGCGGCGGCGGAGGCCAGGACCGCGACGAAGAGCAGGATGCCGAGGACGGGGCCCATGACGGGGCCGGCGAGGGCGGCGAAGACGTTGTCGGAGGTCTCCGGGTTGGCGAGGCCGAGGCCCTGCTCGCCGGAGCCGACGGCCATCTGGGCGGCGATGCCGGTGGCCAGGTAGGAGCCGACCAGGACGACCATCGCGATGAGGGCGGCGCGGCCGGGGGTCTTCTCGCTGCCGGTGGTCTCCTCGTTGGTCGCCATGCAGGCGTCCCAGCCCCAGTACATGAAGATCGAGAGGGAGAGTCCGGCCGTGAAGGCGGCGAAGGACTGCACCGCGAAGGGGTTCATCCAGGACCAGGAGAAGTCGACCGAGGTCTCGAAGGAGCCCGCCTTGCTCAGGGCCATGCCGACGAAGACGGCGAGGACGACGAGCTGGAGGCCGACGAGGGTGTACTGGACGCCCTTGGTGGCGGTCATGCCGCGGTAGCTGATCGCGGTGGCGGAGGCGATGAGCGCGAGGCAGGTGACGATGTGGACGGCCTTGTTGCCGTCCAGGGCGGCGACGGACTCGCTGCCGGTGATCTCGCCCGCGAGGAGCCAGAAGTAGGAGGTCGCGACGCCGGCCAGGTTGGAGAGCACGATGATCGTCGCGATGACGAGGCCCCAGCCGCACATCCAGCCGATCCTGGGCCCGAAGGCCTTCACGGTCCAGGTGAAGGAGGTGCCGCAGTCCGGCATGGCCTTGTTGAGCTCCCGGTACGCGAAGGCGACGAGGAGCATCGGGAGGAAGCCCGCGAGGAAGACGGCGGGCATCTGGAGCCCGACCTCGCCGGCGGTGGAGCCGAGCGTGGAGGTCAGACAGTAGACGGGGGCGACGGTGGAGACGCCGATGACGGCGCTGCCGAGGAGGCCGACGGAGTTCCCGCCGAGCCCTTTGGTGCGCACGCCGCGGGCGTCGCCCGGGGCGTCGACGCCCCTTACCGTGTCTCCGGCCAGCGGCCGCGCTTCCACCTGAGTCATGAACAGGACGTTAAATGCTGCGGTTTCCACATCCGGAGGTTCGGAATCCGCACGGGTGATCGACCGTCGCCTTGCATTGCGGGGGTCGAGGCGGATCCTCGCCAATGATTGAAAGATCGACCAACCGGACCACCCGACCAACCGGTAGGTCCGTCGAGTGGCGTCCGATATGCGGGAACCGCAGCGGAGTCCGGAATGTCCGTTTCAGAATTTTCCCGAGGAATTTTTCGAAGGGTCACCGGGGGCTTCCACGGGCCGGAACGGGGTGACGCGAGGCCGGACGCGGGGGCCGTGGAACGGGGTGCGGAACGGGATCCGGAGCACGTCGGCCCTCCGACGGGCCCCGACGGGCCCCCGACGGGCCTGCGGGAACCCGGCGGGACACCGCCCGAGGCCCCGTGGGGGCGCCCCGTACAACGGTCCGGCAACGGCTCCGCTCCGGCCGACCCGATGCTGACGGACTCCCTCCGGACAAGGCAGACTGTCCTGGGCTAAACCAGCGGTACGGCAGGGGGAGCTATGGACCGTGAGGACGGGCCGCGAGTCCCGGCGCAGCGGGCTGCGGAAACGGGCGGGAACGCCCCGGTGGACCCGGACGCCCCGGTGACTTCGGCGGTTTCGGTGACTTCGACTTCGACTTCGGTGGGTGCGGCGGGATCGGGAGCGCCGACGGGTTCGGAGGTCCCGGCGGCTCCGGCGGGTACGGCCAGGACGGACGCCGGAACGGGCGTGGGGGCGCTGCGCTTCGGGGTGCTCGGGCCCGTGCGGGCCTGGCGGGGCGACGAGCCCGTGCCCACCGGATCGCCGCAGCAGCGCGCCCTGCTCGCCGCCCTCCTCCTGCGCGGCGGCCGCAACGCCACCGCCTCCGAGCTGATCGACGCCCTCTGGGGCGAGGAACCTCCCTCCCAGGCCCTCGCGGCCGTCCGCACCTACGCCTCCCGGCTCCGCAAGGCCCTCGGCCCCGAGGTCCTGGTCAGCGAGTCCGGCGGCTACGCCCTGCGCGCCTCCGCCGCCGCGCTCGACCTGACCGCCGCGCAGGAGCTGGCCGCCGGGGCCGAGAAGCTGCGGGCCGGCGGGGACCGCGCCGCCGCCCGGGCACGGCTCGGCGAGGCCCTCGACCTGTGGGACGGCGAGGTCCTGGCCTCCGTGCCCGGCCCGTACGCCGAGGCCCAGCGCACCCGCCTGGAGGAGTGGCGGCTCACCCTCCTGGAGACCCGGCTCGACATCGACCTGGAGGTCGGCGCGCACGCCGAGGCCGTCTCCGAGCTGACCGCGCTCACCGCCGCGCACCCGCTGCGCGAGCGGCTGCGCGAACTGCTCATGCTGGCGCTCTACCGCGGCGGACGGCAGGCCGAGGCGCTCGCCGTCTACGCCGACACGCGCCGGCTGCTCGCCGACGAGCTGGGCGTCGACCCGAACCCCGAGCTCTCCCGGCTCCAGCAGCGGATCCTCCGGGCCGACGCCGAGCTCGCCCGGCCCGTCGAGGAGCCCGCCCCGGCCGCCACGCCCGTCGCGCGCCCGGCGCAGCTCCCGGCGACCGTGCCGGACTTCACGGGCCGCGCCTCCTTCGTACGGGAGCTGGGCGCCCGGCTCGCCACCGCCGAGGGCCACGTCATGGCGGTCTCGGCGCTCGCGGGCATCGGCGGCGTCGGCAAGACGACGCTCGCCGTGCACGTGGCGCACGAGGCGCGACCGCACTTCCCGGACGGGCAGCTGTACGTCGACCTCCAGGGCGCGGGGTCCCGGGCCGCCGCGCCCGAGACCGTGCTCGGCTCCTTCCTGCGCGCGCTCGGCACCCCGGACTCGGCCGTCCCCGACTCCCTGGACGAGCGGGCCGCGCTCTACCGCTCGACGCTGGACGGGCGCCGGGTCCTGGTCCTCCTGGACAACGCCCGCGACGCCGCCCAGATCCGCCCGCTGCTGCCCGGCACGGCGGGCTGCGCGGCCCTGGTCACCAGCCGGATCCGGATGGTCGACCTGGCGGGGGCGCACCTGGTCGACCTGGACGTGATGTCCCCGGAGGAGGCGCTCCAGCTCTTCACCCGGATCGTCGGCGAGGAGCGGGTCCGGGCCGAGCGGGAGGCCGCGCTCGACGTGGTCGCGGCCTGCGGCTTCCTGCCCCTGGCCATCCGCATCGCCGCGTCCCGGCTGGCGGCCCGCCGCACCTGGACGGTCTCGGTCCTGGCGGCCAAGCTGGCGGACGAGCGGCGGCGGCTCGACGAGCTCCAGGCGGGCGACCTGGCGGTCAAGGCGACCTTCGAGCTGGGTTACGGGCAGCTGGAGCCGGCCCAGGCCCGCGCCTTCCGCCTGCTCGGCCTGGCCGACGGCCCGGACGTCTCGCTCGCGGCGGCGGCGGCCGTCCTCGACCTGCCCCTCCGGGACACCGAGGACCTGCTGGAGGCCCTGGTCGACACGTCTCTGCTCGAATCGGCGGCCCCGGGCCGCTACCGGTACCACGACCTGGTCCGGCTCTACGCGCGTGCGTGCGCGGAGAGGGACGAGCAGCCCCCGTCGGAGCGGGAGGCGGCGCTCTCCCGGCTCCTCGACTTCTACCTGTCGACCGCCGCCCGCGTGTACGCCATCGAACGCCCCGGCGACCGGCTCGTCGACCACCTGGAGCCCACCGGGTACGACGGCCTGGCCTTCACCGACCGCCACGAGGCCCAGGACTGGCTCTACGCGGAGGCCAACTGCCTCCTGGCGACGGTCCGCCAGTCCGCCGCCTCGCCCGCGACGCTGCGGCGGGGCGTGGACCTGTTGTGGGCCTCCCTCGACCTCGCGGAGTCGGGCGCGAACTCCCGGGAGTACGAGGCGGTGGCGACGGTGCTGCGGGAGGCGGCGGGGCGGTCGGGGGACGTCCGGGCGAAGGGCCGCGCCGCGCTGACCCTGGCGTACGTCCAGCACGTGACCGGCCGGTTCGACGAGGCGGACGGCGAGGCCCGCGAGGCGATGGAGCTGGCGTCCTCGACCGGGGACGCCCTCCCGCTGTGCTGGGCCGCCAACGCCCTCGGGATCATGGCGCTCTACCAGGGCCGCACCGAGGACGGGGAGCGGTTCCTGACCCGGGCCACCACGTCGTTCCGCGCCTGCGACGACGAGGCCGGCGAGGCCAGCGCCCTGTGCAACCTCTCCCGCATCCACCTGGCCATGGGGCAGACGGACGTCGCGGTCGAACTCGCCCGGCGGGGCACCGGGATGTACGACACGATGGGGCACGCCCTCAAGGGCGCCAACGGCCGCTACGCGCTGGGGCTCGCGCTGACCGCGAGCGGCCGGCTCGACGAGGCGGCGGCCCGGCTCACCGAGGCGCTCGACGTCTTCCGGGACAGCCGGCAGCGCCTCTGGGAGGGCATGTCGCTCTTCCGGATCGCCGAGGTGGACATCGCGGCCCGCCGGTACGCCCAGGCCGCCTCCCGCTCCGAACTGGCGCTGGTCGTCCTGCGCGGGGTCGGCGGCGAATGGCGTCGCGGGCAGGTGCTCGTCGTCCTCGGCCGCGCGCTGTCCGGGATAGGGCAGCACGGCCGGGCACGGGTCTGCTGGCAGGAGGCGCTGGACATCTTCGTCGAGCTCGGTTCGCCGGAGGAGTCGGACGTGCGGACCCTGCTGCGGGAGACCGCCGCCGCGTAGCCGCTGAACTGCCCGTTCATCGTTCGTTTATGAGGGTGCGGCAATGTTCTTCCCACGATCCGTCGCGTCGGGGGGCAGGCGGGTCACCGGTAAGGCCGTCACACCGTCGCACTAGGGTGAACGGCTCCGGGTGGGACCGTCCAGCAGTCCACGGGGGAACTGCCGGACGGTCCCTCCCGCCCCATCCGAGGTAACAACGGGAGATGATCAGCATGGCCGACCTGGACCCCACCGCGCCGAACGCCGCCGGTGAAGAGATCGTCAGCAAGAACATGCACGCGACCGACGCTCCGCTCGCCGACTCGGTGGCCGCGAAGATCGGCATCAACGGCAACATGCACGCCACCACGGAGCCGATCGACGGCACCGCCGGCGCGACCACGAACGGCAACATGCACGCCACGTCGGAGCCGGCCAAGTAGACCACTCCCGACGGGGAGAGGGCCGCGGCGGCGACTTCGGGGGAGCCGCCGGGGCTCGGAAGGTCCGGTCGACGGGGGAGCACACGGGCTCGGGGGACGTCCGGCGGAACCGGGGGGATCCGTCCGGGCGGGGCCCGTGCGCGACGCGGTCGGACCACCGCACAGAGGAGGGGCCGGGCAACTGCCCGGCCCCTCCGGCGTTCCCGGCTACCGGCGCGCGTCGAGGCGGTGCCGGAGCGAGCCGTCCGGGCCGAAGACGTCCATCAGGTAGCCCCGTTCGAGGGAGACGCCCTCCTCCCGCTCCAGGTATCCGGTGACCGAGACCTTGAGCGCGTCGAACCGTCCGGCGTCCCGCTCCTCCCCGCGCGTCCACACGGTCACCAGCGGAACGCCCCCGGCGCCGGGGCCCCGCTGGATCCCGTACACGTCCTCCGCCCCGCCGGACCGGCGGTAGCGCTCGGCCGTCCGGGCCGCCTCGTCGGGGGCGGCGGTGACGGTGACCGTGGGGCCGGGGGTGACGGGCGGGGCGGCGCGGTCCTCCGCCTCCGAGGAGCAGCCGGACGCCAGGAGGACGCCTGCGAGGACGCCTGCGAGGACGAGGCGGGCGGCCGGGGCGGCCGGGCGGGTGAGGGGACGCATCGGGTCATTGTCGTAGGCATACGCACGGACCCACGGGGCCCGCCGGCGAAATGGCTCGATCCCGTACGGACCGGCGGGGTCCGCCGCCGGAACGGCTCGGTCCCGTACGGGCCCCCGGGCCCCGCCGTCGGAACGGCTCGGTCCCGGCCGCCGGTCCGGCGCGTCCGCGCCGTCCCCGTGCCGCATGGCGGGTCCCCGCGACCCGGCGTAGCGTCGGGAGCGAGAGCCGGACCACTCAGGAGGCCGCTTCGATGATCCGCAACGTCGCCGGCGCCGTCCTGGCTCTCGCCGGAGCGACGGCCGCCGTTCTGAGCCCCTTCCGTGCCTGGTACGACGGCCGTCACGGGCGCGACTACGCGATCGACGAGCTGTTCACCGGGATCACCGACGCGAAGGCCGACCTCTGGTGGTCGCTCCTGCTGCCCTTCGCCTTCGCCGCCCTCCTCACCCTCGTCGGCCTGGTGCTCCGCTCCCGGCTGCTCGTCGCCCTCGCCGGGCTCGTCGTCCTCGGCTTCACCGTCTTCTGGATGGTGCGCGTCGGGCAGTACGAGGGCAGCCTCACGGTCGACGGCGCCGGCAGGGGCCTCGGCGACGGGGTCGCGAACGCCCTCGGCGGCGGGATCCTGCTGCTGCTCGGCGCGCTCGTGATGTCGGGGCGGAGGCGGAAGAGGGAACGGAGGGACCGGACGCGGCCGGAGGAGACGGGGGCGTACCCGCCCCCGGCCGGGCCCGACCCCGGCGCGACGCCGATGTCCGATCCCTACGGGGCGCCCGCGGGCGATCCCCGGGAGGCCTCCTCCCCCGGCCCGTACGACGCGTACGACCCCTACGGGTCCGAGCCGACCCGGACCTTCGACGTGCCCGGCCGGGAGAACGAGGAGGGGCGGGACCAGGACCGGGACGGTCCCGGGCCCCGCTGAGACGCCGGGCCCGTCAGCGGGCCGCCGCCGAACCCCGGCCCGTCGCCGTGCCCTTCACCGCGTCGAGCGCGTACACGCAGCGGTCCTTGCTGCACGCGTACACGACCCCGCCCTTCGCCACCGGCGAGCCGGTGATCTCGCCGCCGGTCGCGAGCTTCCAGCGGAGCTGCCCGCCGGTCGCGTCCAGGGTGTAGAGGACGTGGTCGGCCGAGCCGAAGTGGATCCGGCCGTCCGCGACCACCGGGGAGCCGACCAGTTCGCCGCCCGCCGCGAACCGCCACCGGGGCGTGCCGGTGACCGCGTCGAGCGTGTAGAGCGCGCTGCCGCTGCCGACGTGCACGTTGCCGTCCGCGACGAGCACCGGCTCGGTGGACTGGCGCTGCTCGGTCGCGATCCGCCAGCGGTCCTGGCCGGTGGTGGCGTCGAGCGCGTACACCGTGCCGAGGTGGTCGGCGAGGTACACCCCGCCGCCGGTGACGGCCGGGCCCGGCGCGAAGGCCGGCGGGGAGAGGAAGACGGCGGGCGCCTCGAAGTGCCAGCGGACGTGCCCGGCCGCGACGTCGATCGACAGGACCCGGGTCCCGGCCGACACGTACACGTAGCCGTCCTCGGCCGGGGCCACCCGTACGGGTACTCCCCCGCAGGAGGCGGCGTCCCCGATCGGGTACGACCAGCGCTCCGTCCCGGTCCGCGCGTCGAGCGCCTGGAGCCGGGCGTCCCGCCACACGTACACGGTGTCGCCGTGCACGGCGGGCCCCGCCTCCGGGGTCTCGAAGTCGGTCTGCGCGCCGGTGACCTCCCACAGCTTGGCGCCGTTGGAGGCCTCCCAGCCCTGGACCCCGCCGCCGCGCGTGCCGGTGACGACCGTGCCCCGGTCGACCTTGAGCGCGTACACCCAGGCGTCGGTGTGCAGCCGCCAGCGCTCGCCGCCGTCGCCGGCGTCGAGGGCGTACAGGGTGGGCCCGTCGGAGGCGTGGATGCGGCCCCCGGCGACGGCCATGGACCAGGCCACGTCCCGGGTCTTGAACTGGCGCCGGCCGCTGCCGGTGTCCAGGGCGTGCACCTCGAAGGAGGTGACGTAGAGCAGGTCGCCGTCGACGACGGGGGTGCCCCAGACGTCGTTGGACATGCGGAAGCGCCAGGGCCGCCAGTGGCCGGGGTCCGCCGGGGGCGGGTTCGGCCCCGTGCCGCCCTGCGCGGGCACGTTCAGCGGGCGGGAGCCGGGCGGCGGGCCGGGCTCGGCGCCGTGCGGGCCGCCGCCGGGCGGCCGGATCCAGCCGGTCGCGGGGCCCGCGTCGGCGCCCCGGCCGACGGCGAGCGCCGCCCGGGTGTCGGCGACCCGGGGGCCGGGGCCGATGGGCACGGTCCCGCCGGCGAGGCGCACGGGACCGCCCGCGCTCTCGGCGGGGCCCGCGTGCCGGCCGCCGAGGGGGGCGGGCTCGGACCCGCCGCCGCCCCGGGGGCCGCGCTCCGGGCCGTACGGGTCGGGGAACGGGCCCGGCGGGTCCGACGGCGGCGGAGGCGGGGGCACGGGCGGGGCGGGCGGCGCGGCCGGGGTGCGGCCGCCGCCGCGGCGCCGCTCGATCATGGCGGTGGCGCTCAGCGGCAGCCAGGCCGAGGCCGTGCCGCTGTCGTCGCTGCCGGGGCCGAAGAGGTGCGGGGCGAGCTGGGCCTGGAGGTCGGCCGGGCTGGGCCGCCGGGAGACGTCCGTCTGCATGCAGGAGTCGATCAGGGGCCGCAGCTCGTCGGGCAGGCCCTCCAGGTCGGGGCCCTCGCGGAGCAGCATGAAGACGGTCTCGACCGGGTTGGCGCCGTGGTAGGGCGCGTGGCCGGTGGCGGCGAAGACCAGCATCGAGCCCAGCGAGAAGATGTCGCTGGCGCCGGTGACGCTGCGCGAGTCGCGGGCCTGCTCGGGGGACATGTAGGCGGGGGTGCCGACGGCGACGTTGGTCATGGTCAGGCGCGTGTTGGAGACGCCGGACGCGATGCCGAAGTCGATCACCCGGGGGCCGTCCTCGACGACGAGGACGTTGGAGGGCTTGAGGTCGCGGTGGACCAGGCCCGCCCCGTGGATGGACTGGAGGGCCTCGGCGACGCCGGCCGCCAGCCAGCGCACGGCCTGGGCCGGCAGCGGCCCGCACTCGTTCACTATCTCTTCGAGGGAGGGCGCCGGCACGTAGGCGGTGGCCAGCCAGGGCACGGCGGCGCGCGGGTCGGCGTCGACGACGGCGGCCGTGTAGAAGCCCGAGACGGCCCGTGCGGCCTCCACCTCCCGGGTGAAGCGGACCCGGAACAGCTGGTCCTCCGCGAGCTCCGTGCGCACGGTCTTGATCGCCACGCGCCGGCCCGAGGCCGAGCGCGCGAGATAGACCAGGCCCATTCCGCCCGCGCCGAGCCGGCCCAGCACCTCGAAGGGCCCGATGCGTCTCGGGTCGTGCTGCGTCAGCTGCTCCACTTGCCTGCCACCTCCCCGTACGGGCCATGAGGGTACGGCCCCGTGGCCCTGATTCTTCCTGTCCGGGGGCCCGGTGGCGAACCCGGGGGCGGATCGGGGTGTCGCCTGCTACGGGGGACGGGCGGGGGCGGGGCGCGGCGGGCGGGACGGGTGCGGGGCTATTCGCCCGTACCGGACGATTACGGTGCGGGCGGGGTACGGCCCGCTACGGTCCGGGGCTCGGCTCGGCCTTCGGCCCGGTTCCGGCTCCGGGACCCGCTCCGGGTCCGTTCTCCGGTTCGGCGAGGACCGCGAAGAGGGCGCCCTGGTTGTCGCGGAGGACGGCGACGCGGCCGTGCGGGGTGTCGCGGGCCGGGGTGACGACCCGGCCGCCGAGCCGGACGGTGGTGTCGCAGGCCCCGTCGCAGTCGTCCACGGCGAAGTAGGCGAGGACGTGGCCGGGCATCTCGGCGGGGAAGTCGTCGGTGATGACGGCCCGGCCGCCGAAGGCGCTGTCGTCGCCGGGCCGGGAGCCGGGGGGCGACCAGACGCGGTAGTCGAGGTCGGGGCCCGCGCCCTCCTCCTCGGGGTCGGCCTGGCGGCCGAGGTAGCCGAAGACGGTGGCGTAGAAGGTGTCGACGGCGTCCGGCCGGCGCGTGTACACCTCCATCCAGCAGAAGGCGCCCGGCTCGTTCACCGCCGCGAAGCCGTCGTCGTCGCCCGCCTGGCGAAGGCCGAAGACGGCGCCGCCGGGGTCGGCGGCGAGCGCCAGGACGCCGAAGGGGCCGACCGGGTAAGGGTCCATGACCATCCGGCCGCCGGCGGCCCGGATCCGGGCGGCGAGGGTGCCGGCGTTCCCGGTGGCGAGGTAGACGGTCCAGGTGGTGGGCATGCGGCCGTCCCGCTTGGGGGCGAGCCCGGCGACCCGGCGTCCGCGCAGCAGGGCCTCGTCGCGGTCGGGGTCGAAGGTCCAGCCGAAGAGCTCGCCGTAGAAGCGCTTGCCCGCCTCCAGGTCGGGGAGCTGCGCGTCCACCCAGCACGGGGTGCCCTCAGTACGTACGGCCATGGCTCCACGCTAGGGCGGCGCCGAGGGCCGCGCACGGCCCGGGATGCGAACAAAGGGGCGATTCGGCGGGGTGGGACCCTTGCGGTGCCTGGGTTGTCCACCGAAGTTGTCCACAGACTGTTCATAACTCTATTCGGGTACGGGGTACCCCGATCGGCCCCGCCCGCCGACGCTCCCGGCACCGGCACGGGCCCCGCCGCTGCCCTCCACTTTGTCTCAATACCGACCCACCCCCTCTCTCCCCCTTCCGCCGCACACCCGCGCCCACCTCGAAGAACGCGTGCGCACGAGGGTGCACCCCATTTGCAGTCGGCCGAATCGCGCCCTGAGGCCTCGTCGGTAAGCTGACGGCATGACAGGACAAGTACGCACCGTCGACGGCCGCGTGGCCGGTCGGCGCGGTCAGGCGACGCGGCAGAAGCTGCTCGACTGCCTCGGTGAGATGCTCAGCTCCTCGCCCTACCGGGACGTCAAGGTCATCGACGTGGCCCGGAAGGCGGGTACTTCACCCGCGACGTTCTATCAGTACTTCCCGGACGTCGAGGGAGCGGTTCTGGAGATCGCGGAGGAAATGGCGAAGGAGGGCGCCGGGCTGGCCGACCTCGCCTCCGGCCGCTCCTGGGTCGGCAAGGCCGGCTGGCAGTCCTCCGAGGAACTCGTCGAAGGCTTCCTGGACTTCTGGCGCAAGCACGACGCGATCCTCCGGGTCGTGGACCTCGGCGCCGCCGAGGGCGACAAGCGGTTCTACAAGATCCGCATGAAGATCCTGAACTCGGTCACCAGCTCCCTCACGGACGCGGTGAAGGAGCTCCAGGCCAAGGGCAAGGTCGACAAGGACGTCAGCCCCGCCGCGATGGCCGGCTCCCTGGTGACGATGCTGGCCGCGGTCGCGGGGCACCAGAAGGGCTTCCAGACCTGGGGCGTGAAGCAGGCCGAACTGAAGCCGAACCTGGCCCTGTTGGTGCACCTGGGCATCACCGGCAAGAAGCCGACCAGATAGCCCCGCCCCCTCCTCCCCCGTCCTGTCGCCGACGCCGGCGGCGGACCGCACCCGCGGACCGCCGCCGGCGTCGCCGTCTTCCGGGCCGCACGGCGGAACGGACGCGAAGAGGGACCGCCCCCGTGACTACCGTGACCCCATGACGACCGACTTCGACCGCGCCCTGCGCTCCCTGCGGGTCTGGGACACCGCGCTGCCCGCCTTCGACCCGGCGGGCGCACCGCCCGGTCCACTCGCCCTCTTCCACGACTGGTTCACCGCGGCCGTCGCGGCCGGCCAGAGCGAGCCGCACACCCCCTCCCTGGCCACCGTGGACGAGGACGGCCGCCCCGACGTGCGGGTGGTGATGCTGCACGGCGCCGACGCGCGCGGCTGGCACTTCGCCACGCACTCCACCAGCGCCAAGGGCCGCCAGCTCGCCGCCCGCCCGGAGGCCGCGCTCAACTTCTACTGGCCGGTCCAGGGCCGCCAGGTCCGGGTCAGGGGCCACGTCTCCGCCGGCACCCCCGAGGAGGCGTACGAGGACCTCCACGCCCGCACCACCGGCGCCCTCGCGGCGGCCCTGGTCGGCCGCCAGAGCGAGGTCCTGGACTCCCCGGAGACCCTCGCGGAGGCGAGCGCGGCGGCCTGGCGCCGGGCGGAGGCGGAGCCGGACGCCCCGGCCCCCACCTGGACCCCGTACGCGGTCGAACCGGCCGAGGTCGAGTTCTTCCAGGGCGACGAGCGGCGCCGCCACGTGCGCCTGCGCTACCGCCGCGACCCGTCGTCGCCCGACGGCTGGACCCGCGAACTCCTCTGGCCGTAGGGCCCGTCCGGCCCCGATCCGCCGGACAGGCCTCGGGAGCCGTTCGCCGCGCCCTACTCGCTCCCCGCCGGATACATCTCCTCGACCTCCCGCGCGAAGTCCCGCAGCACCGCGCCCCGCCGGAGCTTCAGGGACGGGGTGAGGTGGCCCGAGGTCTCCGAGAAGTCGGTGGTCAGGACGCGGAAGGCGCGGATCGACTCGGCGCGGGAGACGAGCCGGTTGGCGTCGTCCACGCCCCGCTGGAGGGCGGCGAGCAGCTCCTCGTCCCGGGTCGGCTCCCAGAGCGCCAGGTGCTCCTTGCCCCGCATCCGCCGCCAGTGCGACAGGCCCTCGTGGTCCAGGGTGATCAGGGCCGTGACGTACGGGCGGTCGTCGCCGAGCACCATGCACTGGGCGACGAGCGGGTGGGCGCGCAGCCAGTCCTCCAGCGGGGCGGGGGCCACGTTCTTGCCGGCCGAGGTGACGATGAGGTCCTTCTTGCGGCCGGTGATCCGCAGGTAGCCGTCCTCGTCGAGCGAGCCGAGGTCGCCGGTGGGGAACCAGCCCTCGTCGGTGTACGGCACGGCCGTCCCGCGCTGCGCGTCCCAGTACCCGGCGAAGACGTGGCCGCCCTTGAGCCAGACCTCGCCGTCGTCGGCGATCCGGACGGCGGTGCCCGGCAGCGGCCAGCCGACGGTCCCGGTGCGCGGCCGGCGGGGCGGGGTGACCGTGGAGGCGGCCGTGGTCTCCGTCAGGCCGTACCCCTCGAAGACCTCGACGCCCGCGCCCGCGAAGAACTCCGCGAGCCGGGCGCCGAGCGGGGAGCCGCCGCAGATCACGTACTTCACGCGTCCGCCGAGCGCGTTCCGTATCCGCCGGTAGACCAGCGGGTCGTAGAGCGCGCGGGCGGCGCGCAGCGGCAGCGAGGGCGAGGCCTCCCGGCCGAAGCGGCGGGCGACCCGGGCGGCCCGGTCGAAGGAGGCGGCCCTGCCACCATGTTCGGCGGTGGCACGGGCGGTGTTGAAGACCTTCTCCAGGACGTACGGGATGGCGAGGAGGAAGGTGGGCCGGAAGGCGGCCAGGTCGGCGAGGAGTCCGTCGCCCTCGACGGAGGGCGCGTGCCCGACCCGTACCCGGGCGCGCACGCAGCCGACGGAGACCATGCGTCCGAAGACGTGGGAGAGCGGCAGGAAGAGCAGGGTGGCGGGGGGCTCCTTCGTCTCCGAGACGAAGACGGGGTGGAGCAGCCGGACGGCGTTGTCGACCTCGGCGAAGAAGTTGGCGTGGGTGAGGGCGCAGCCCTTGGGGCGGCCGGTGGTGCCGGAGGTGTAGACGAGGGTGGCGAGGGTCTCGGGGGTGAGCAGTCCCCGGCGGGCGGTGACGGCCTCGTCGGAGATCCGCTCCCCCGCCCGGCGGAGCAGTTCGACGGCGCCGGTGCTGATCGCCCAGAGGTGGGCCAGGCCGGGGAGCTGACGCCGTTCGGCGGCGACGACCCGGGCCTGGTCGGGGTCCTCGACGACGCAGGCGGCGGCGCCGGAGTCCTGGAGGATCCAGCGGGTCTGGAAGGCCGAGGAGGTGGGGTAGACGGGGACGGTGACGAGTCCGGCGGCCCAGGCGGCGAAGTCGATCAGGGTCCACTCGTAGGTGGTGCGGGCCATGAGGGCGAGCCGGTCGCCCGGTTGCAGGCCGTGGGCGATGAGCCCCTTGGCGACGGCGTGCACCTCGGCGGCGAAGGCGGAGGCCGGGACGTCGTACCACTCGCCCCCGGGTCCCTTGCGGGAGAAGAGGGGGGCGTCGGGGTCCAGACGGGCGTTGTCGTACGGCAGGTCGGCGAGGGAGCCGCGGGCGATCCGGGGAGCGAGGGCGGGGACGGACACCTCCCGCACCCGCCCGTCGACCAGGGACTTGTGCGGTTCGACCGGCTCGGTCCCGGCTGCGGCGGTGGCGACGGACACGTGCGGCTCCTCGGTCTTCGCGACGGGCTGAGACGTGCGGGGACGTGCGGGGCGTACGGGGATGTACGGGGCGTGCGCGGGCGTACGGGGCGTGCGACCGTACGCGGGTCCGAACTGGGTCGGCGTACGGGCACGTTGGAGCCCGCACCGACTTAACCAGTCGGTAACCTTACTGTGCGGTAAGGCTCAACGGGGAGACCAGCGCTCGCTTTTCATGAGGTTCCCGAGCCCCGCCCACGCGAAGTTCATCAGCGTCGCGGCCGCCTCCTTCGCCGTCACCCCCGGCGTCTCGTTCGCCCAGGTCGCCAGGGACTCGGCCGAGCCGACCAGGGCCTGCGCGAGCGCGGTCACGTCCCGTTCCGTGATGGTGGCGGGCCCGTGCGCCTCGCGCGCCGCCTCGCCGATGAGCCCCGCCACGTAGACCGCGATCTCCTCCCGCATCCGGGACGCCTCGGTCGCGAAGGGCTCCCCCTGCGTCCGGGCCTGCCGGCTCAGCACCACCCAGGAGTCGGGGTGCTCGGCGGCGTACGTGAAGAAGGCGAGCAGCCCCGCCCACAGCCGCTCGTCGGGCGGCAGCTCCCCGTCCCCGACCCCGGCGGCCACGGCGGCGAGCAGCGCGCCGGCCTCCCGCCGGATGCAGGCGGTGAAGAGCTCCTCCTTGGAGTTCAGGTACAGGTACACCAGCGGCTTGGAGACCCCCGCGAGCTCGGCGATCTCGTCCATGGAGGCCGTCTGGTAGCCGTGCCGCGCGAAGCTCCGCACGGCCGCGTCGAGCATCTGCCGCTCCCGCACGGCGCGCGGCAGCCGCCGCGCCTTCGCACCGTCGGCCATGGTGCCCACCCCTGCTTCCCGCTGCCCACAAGATCGTCCGACCGCCCCCGAGCAGCCTAGTGCCCCCGCCCGGCAGGGGGCGGGGGCACGAGGAACGGCGCGGAGCTCTCCGTACCGGTCAGGCCGTGACCAGGACCTTCTCGTCCTCGGTCCGCGTCTCGGTCGGGTCGTCGATCGGGGACGACGAGGCGTTCTCGTACGCGGTGTGGTCGAGGATCTTCTCGCGGGCGGAGACGATCACCGGGACCAGCGCCTGGCCCGCGACGTTCGTGGCGGTGCGCATCATGTCGATGATCGGGTCGATCGCCATGAGCAGACCGACGCCCTCCAGGGGCAGGCCCAGGGTGGAGAGGGTCAGGGTCAGCATGACGGTCGCGCCGGTCAGACCGGCCGTGGCCGCCGAGCCGACCACCGAGACGAAGGCAATCAGGAGGTAGTCCTGGATGCCGAGCTGCACGTCGAAGATCTGCGCGATGAAGATCGCGGCGAGCGCCGGGTAGATCGCGGCGCAGCCGTCCATCTTGGTGGTGGCGCCGAACGGGACGGCGAAGGAGGCGTACTCCTTCGGGACGCCGAGGCGCTCGGTGACCTTCTGGGTGAGCGGCATGGTGCCGACCGAGGAGCGGGAGACGAAGGCCAGCTGGATGGCCGGCCAGGCGCCCTTGAAGAACTGGACCGGGCTGACCTTGGCGACCGTGGCGAGCAGCAGCGGGTAGACGCCGAAGAGGACGATCGCGCAGCCGACGTAGACGTCGGCGGTGAAGGTGGCGTACTTGCCGATCAGGTCCCAGCCGTAGTCCGCGATGGCGAAGCCGATGAGGCCGACGGTGCCGATCGGGGCGAGGCGGATGACCCACCACAGGGCCTTCTGGAGCAGTTCGAGGACCGACTCGGAGAGGGCGAGGATCGGCTTGGCGCGGTCGCCGAGCTTCAGGGCGGCGATGCCGGCGACGGCGGCCATGAAGACGATCTGGAGGACGTTCAGCTCGGTGAAGGGCGTGATGACGTCCGTCGGGACGATGCCGGTGAGGAAGTCGATCCAGGAGCCCTCGCGCTTCGGCATCTTGCCGTCCTGCGGGGTGAGGCCGGTGCCGGAGCCCGGGTTGGTGATCAAGCCGATCGCGAGGCCGATGGCGACCGCGATCAGGGAGGTGATCATGAACCAGAGCAGAGTGCGGGAGGCGAGCCGGGCGGCGTTGTTCACCTTCCGCAGGTTGGTGATCGAGACCAGGATCGCGAAGAAGACGAGCGGGGCGACGGCCAGCTTGAGCAGCTGGACGAAGATGTCGCCGACCTGGCCGAGGGTCTCCTTCAGCCAGGAGACGTCCTGGCTGCGGGCGATCCAGCCGAGCAGGACGCCGAGGACCAGACCGACGATGATCTGGGCCCAGAAGGGGACCTTGGGTATCCGGGACGAGGGCTTGGCCTCGGGGGCCTCGGAGACGGACGCGGACACAGACACACTCCACAGGGCGTATCGGGGGAATACGGGGACGGGGGTGCGGCCACGAAAACGCGCTCGGGCGCGGGCCGCCGCATGAATGCCGGGAAGGTCAGAGCTCGCGGCAACAGACCGCGGACATACAGCGGCACAGGTCGACGTGCAGGCGCGCCACGAGCGGAGGGCTCATGGCGTCGGAGGTGCGCGCTGCGGTCTTCATGTCGAACACGTTAACACTTGAACTTTGAGAACCTCAAAGCTCTTCTTTGGGGTACAAGAACGCCCCTCCGCCTCCGAAACGGAGAAAACCCCAGCCGGGAGCCTTGGAAGCTCTCGCCTGGGGTGAG
Organism: Streptomyces sp. NPDC086147; assembly: GCF_040702165.1. Lineage (NCBI taxonomy): Bacteria > Bacillati > Actinomycetota > Actinomycetes > Kitasatosporales > Streptomycetaceae > Streptomyces > Streptomyces sp. NPDC086147. The sequence continues at coordinate 233,845 of NZ_JBFBJO010000009.1, forward strand.
ATGTGTGAGGAAACTTACGGAATCCTTACGCGGCCTCCACGGCCGGAGGGCGACGCCCTACAGCAGGTCCTCGCGGGACCGGTTGTCGGCGAGGCGGCCCTTCGCGCGGTCGACCTTCTCGACGATCTCCGCGCTCATGTCGTCGCGCTGTCCGCGCAGGAGGACGAAGCTGAGCGGGGCGGAGACGACGATGGAGAGGACGAGGACCCAGAGCAGGTTGGAGTCGCCGAGGCCGCGCGGCAGCACGCCGACGTAGACGAGCCCCCACAGGGCGAGGAAGGACCCGGCGAAGATGCCGAGCCGCAGCACCGTGTAACGGAGCATGTCAGTCCACTCTTCCGTTCCGAAAAGATCCCGTACGGGACGAACGTCCTTCCCAGTGAAACACGGGGCCGCGCCCTCCCCGGCACCAACCCCCTTGAGCGCCCGGCGAGTAATATATACCCTCCACCAATGACCCTTACGTTCGAGGTGGACCCGGCGGTCGACACCGCCCTGCGCGACGGTGTCCTGGCCCTCTGGGCCGACGTCTCCAACGCGGGCGGCGCCGTCGGCTTCGTCCCGCCCGTGACCCCCGACGAGATCCGCCCCGCCCTGCTCAAGCACCTCGTCGACATGGAGCGCGGCACCACCCGCCTGCTCGTCGGCCGCGACGGGGACGGCCGGGTCGCCGCCACCGCGTTCTTCACCTTCAACACCCACCCGCTGATGCGGCACTGGTCGTGGCTCTACACCGTGATGGTCCACCCCCGGCACCAGGGCGGGGGGCACGGCCGCGACCTCATGGCGGCGGTCGAGCACACGGCCCGCACCGCCCCGGGCTTCGAGGCGATCGAGGCGGTCCGGCTGACCTGCCGGGGCGGCACCGGCGTCGACGGCTTCTACGCCAAGTGCGGCTACAAGGAGGTCGGCCGCGTCCCCGACGCGATCCGGGTCGCCCCCGGCGACGACCGCGACGACATCGTCATGCTGCTGCCCCTGACCTGACGAACCGCACCCGACCGGACCGGGCACAGGATGTCGGGTCCGGACCCCCGGTCCCTTCCTACGGTGAGGACACGGAAAGGGAAGGACGGACCACGTGCTGGAGCGGCTGAACCGGGCCCTCGACCACATCGAGGAGCACCTGCGCGGCGACCTCGACCCGGCCGAGCTGGCCCGGATCGCGACGACCTCGGAGTACCACTTCCGGCGCCTGTTCTCGGCGCTCGCGGGGATGCCGCTGTCGGAGTACGTGCGGCGCAGGCGGCTCACCGTCGCGGGCGCCGAGGTGCTCGCCGGCGAGCGGACGCTCCTGGAGGTCGCGGTGCGGTACGGCTACGGCTCAGGGGAGGCGTTCGCCCGCGCGTTCCGCGCGGTGCACGGCGTCGGCCCCGGCGAGGCCCGCCGCACCGGGGCCGCGCTGCGCTCCCAGCCGCGCATGTCCTTCCGCCTCGTCGTCGAAGGGAACAGCAGCATGCGGTACAGGATCGTGGAGAAGGACGCCTTCCGGATCATCGGGCGCGGGGCCCGGGTCCCCCTGGTCCACGAGGGTGAGAACCCGGCGATCGCCGCCCACATCCGGTCCATCGGCCAGGAGGGCCTGGCCCGGCTCGCCCGCCTCGCGGACGGGGAGCCCGGGGGCGTCCTGTCGGCGGTCACCCACCTCTCGGACAGCCGCGAGGAGGGCGCCGACCTGGACTACTGGCACGGGGCGGTGAGCGGCGCCGACGTCCCGGAGGGGTTCGACGCGCTCGACGTGGCCGCCGGGACCTGGGCCGTCTTCGAGAACGAGGGTCCGTACCCGAAGGCGCTCCAGTACCTGTGGCGGGACGTCTTCACCCAGTGGTTCCCGTCCAACCCGTACGCGAGCCGGCCGGGCCCCGAGCTGCTCTCCGTACGCCCCTCGGAGGACTGGACGACGGCGCGGGCGGAGCTGTGGATCCCGGTGGAGCGCACGGAGGTATGAGAAAGGGCTGGTGAGGAACCCCTCACCAGCCCTTTCCCGGCACTCGCGTCAGACCCGCATCGGCTGCGGCGACTCCCGCCGCTCCGCGTCCGGGCCCGGGTACTCGCGGATGATCTCGTACCGCGTGTTCCGCTCGACCGGCCGGAAGCCGGCGTCACGGATCAGTTCGAGCAGGTCCTCGCGGCCCAGCTTGTTCGGGGTGCCGTAGTTGTCGGCGTCGTGCGTGATCTTGTACTCGACGACCGAGCCGTCCATGTCGTCGGCGCCGTGCTGGAGCGCGAGCTGCGCGGTCTGGACGCCGTGCATGACCCAGAAGACCTTGACGTGCGGCACGTTGTCGAAGAGCAGCCGGGAGACCGCGAAGGTCTTCAGGGCCTCGGCGCCGGTCGCCATCGTGGTGCGCGCCTGGAGCTTGTTGCGGACCTTGCCGTCCTGCATGTCCACGAAGTCGTGCTGGTAGCGCAGCGGGATGAAGACCTGGAAGCCGCCCGTCTCGTCCTGGAGCTCGCGCAGCCGAAGCACGTGGTCGACGCGGTGCCGGGGCTCCTCGATGTGCCCGTAGAGCATGGTCGACGGGGTCTTGAGCCCCTTCTCGTGGGCGAGGCGGTGGATCCGGGACCAGTCCTCCCAGTGGGTGCGGTGGTCCACGATGTGCTGCCGGACCTCCCAGTCGAAGATCTCGGCGCCGCCGCCGGTCAGCGACTCCAGACCGGCCTCGATCAGCTCGTCGAGGATGTCGGAGGCGGAGAGCCCGGAGATCGTCTCGAAGTGGTGGATCTCGGTGGCCGTGAACGCCTTGAGGGAGACGTTCGGCAGGGCCTTCTTCAGCTCGGAGAGGGAGCGCGGGTAGTAGCGCCAGGGCAGGTTGGGGTGCAGCCCGTTGACGATGTGGAGCTCGGTGAGGTTCTCGTTCTCCATCGCCTTCGCGAGGCGCACGGCCTCCTCGATGCGCATGGTGTACGCGTCCTTCTCGCCCGGCTTGCGCTGGAAGGAGCAGTAGGCGCAGGAGGCGGTGCAGACGTTGGTCATGTTCAGATGCCGGTTGACATTGAAGTGGACCACGTCGCCGTTCTTGCGGGTCCGGACCTCGTGGGCCAGACCGCCGAGCCAGGCGAGGTCGTCGGACTCGTACAGGGCGATGCCGTCCTCACGGCTCAGCCGCTCACCGTCCCGGACCTTCTGCTCCAGCTCACGCTTGAGCCCCGCGTCCATGCGGCCGCCTCCCTCTTCTCCGAAATCAGACTTCGCCGTTCACCGTACTCTCAGGCCCGCCGTCAGCCCTCCTCGGGCAGCTCCCCGACGCGGTTCTCCCACTTGGTGGAGAGCACGATCGTGGTGCGGGTGCGGGAGACGCCCCGGGTGCCGCTGAGGCGGCGGATCGTCTTCTCCAGGCCGTCGACGTCGTTCGCGCGCACCTTGAGCATGAAGGAGTCGTCGCCGGCGATGAACCAGCAGTCCTCGATCTCGGCCAGGTCCTTGAGCCGGCGGGCCACGTCCTCGTGGTCGGCGGCGTCGGAGAGGGAGATGCCGATGAGGGCGGTGACGCCGAGTCCGAGCGAGGCGGCGTCGACGGTGGCGCGGTAGCCGGTGATGACCCCGGCCGCCTCCAGACGGTTGATGCGGTCGGTGACGGAGGGGCCGGAGAGCCCGACGAGCCGGCCGAGTTCGGCGTACGAGGCACGTCCGTTCTCGCGCAGGGCCTGGATGAGCTGCCTGTCCACGGCGTCCATAGGTATGAGGCCTTCCATTGTCCAGCGATACCGCGAGTTTAGGTATAGAATCCAAGGTACACAGGGGCGACACCCTGTGAATCTTTCAGCAGATCAAAGACGATCCTTCAGGAGTGGTGTTCACCGTGTACACGATCGAGATGGCCTACGCCCGCATGCGTGAGCTGCAGGACCTGGCCAACCGCTCGCGTGCCCACCAGCCCGTCCCCGCCTCGAAGCGCGCTCCCCGGGAGCGCGCGAAGAAGCGCTAATCGGACCGGAGAGCCGCACCCAGCTCTCCTTCCCAGCGGCGGTACAACCGGTGCGGCACCTTCGCCGCGTCCAGTACCCGCCCGGCGACGAAGTCCACCAGATCCTGGATGTGCGTCGCCCCCGCGTAGAACGCCGGAGAGGCGGGCAGCACCACGGCGCCCGCCTCGTCCAGCGCCACCATGTGCCGGAGCGTCTGCCCGTTGAGCGGGGTCTCCCGCACGGCGACCACCAGCGGCCGCCGCTCCTTCAGCGTCACGCTCGCGACCCGCTGGAGCAGGTCCTTCGAGAGCCCCAGTGCCACTCCCGCCACCGCGGCGGTCGAGGCGGGCACCACCAGCATCCCCTTCGCCGGGTACGACCCCGAGGACGGGCCCGCGCCCAGGTCCCCGGCCGGCCAGTACCGGACGTCCTCCAGGTCCACGTCGAACGTGTCGGGCTTCCCGTCGGCGCCCCGCGCCAGCCAGGCCGCCAGGTCCTCGCGCCAGTGCGCGTCCCGGAAGGAGATCCCGGTCTCGTCGAGCAGGGTCAGCCGCGAGGCCCGCGACACGACCAGGTCGACGCTCTCCCCGGCGGCGAGCAGCCCCCTCAGGACGGCGGCGGCGTACGGCGTGCCCGACGCCCCGGAGACCCCCACGATCCAGGGGGTGCGCTTGCCGTCGTTCATGCCGTCGAGCCTATCCGTGAGGGGTCCGGGACGATCCGGGGTGGTGCGGGACGGGTCCGGGACGTCGGGGCTACGGGGTGAGCCCGCGGACCAGCAGGTCGAGGAGCGCGCAGACGAACAGGCTGATCCCGATGAAGCCGTTCGTCGTGAAGAACGCGCGGTTCAGCCGGGACAGGTCGTGCGGCTTCACGATCGTGTGCTCGTAGCAGAACGCCACCACGACGATCGCCAGGCCGATCCAGAAGAAGACCCCGGCGCCGGTGGCGAGCGCGTACCAGACGAGCAGTCCGGTCGTCACGACCGCCGAGCCCCGGGCGCCCCACAGGGCGGCCGGGATCCCGAAGCGGGCCGGGACCGACATGACGCCGTGCGCCCGGTCCGCCTGCACGTCCTGGCAGGCGAAGATCAGGTCGAAGCCGCCGATCCACACGCCCACCGCGAGCCCCAGGATGACCGCGTCCCAGGACCACTCCCCGGTCACCGCCAGCCAGGCCCCGACGGGCCCTATGGCCTGGGCGAGCCCCAGGATCGCGTGCGGGAAGTTCGTGAACCGCTTGCCGTACGGATAGACCACCATCGGCACGACGGCGAGCGGCGCGAGCGCCAGGCAGAGCGGGTTGAGCAGGGCGGCGGCCCCCAGGAACACCACGACGGCGATCCCGGCCCCGGTCCACGCCGAGCGCACGGACACCGCGCCGGTCACCAGCTCCCGGTTGGCGGTGCGCGGATTACGCGCGTCGATCTCGCGGTCGATGATCCGGTTGCAGGCCATGGCGAAGGTCCGAAGGCCCACCATGCAGACGGTGACGAGCAGCAGCGTCCACCAGTGGACCCGCTTGTCCGTCTGGAACATCGCGGTGAGCGAGGCGATGTAGGCGAAGGGCAGCGCGAAGACCGAGTGCTCGATCATCACGAGCCTGAGGAACGCCTTCGTACGCCCCGGCTGGGCGCCCGGCACGGCGGCGGTGGTCACAGCCCGTACTCCTTCCAGCGCCGGTCGACCAGGGCCGCCGTCGCCGGGTCCGACTCGACCATGTCGGGCCAGCCGCCGTCGCGGGTGTAGCCCTCCTCGGGGAGCTTCCTGGTGGCGTCGATGCCCGCCTTGCCGCCCCAGAACTGCTGGTAGGAGGCGTGGTCGAGGTGGTCGACCGGGCCCTCGACGACGGTCAGGTCACGGGCGTAGTCGGTGTTCCCGAGGGCCCGCCAGGCGACCTCGTGCAGGTCGTGGACGTCGCAGTCCTTGTCGACCACGACGATCAGCTTGGTCAGCGACATCATGTGCGCGCCCCAGATGGCGTGCATGACCTTCTGCGCGTGCTTCGGGTACTTCTTGTCGATCGAGACGATCGCGCAGTTGTGGAAGCCGCCGGACTCCGGCAGGTGGTAGTCCACGATGTCCGGCACGATGATCTTGAGCAGGGGCAGGAAGAAGCGCTCCGTGGCCCGGCCCAGCGGCCCGTCCTCGGTCGGCGGCCGGCCGACCACGATCGACTGGAGCAGCGGGCGCTTCCGCATCGTCACGCAGTCGATCGTCAGGGCGGGGAACGGCTCCTGCGGGGTGTAGAAGCCGGTGTGGTCGCCGAAGGGACCCTCGGGCAGCATCTCGCCCGGCTCCAGCCAGCCCTCGATCACGACCTCGGCCTGCGCCGGGACCTGGAGCGGCACGGTCTTGCAGTCGACCATCTCGATCCGCTTGCCCTGCACGAAGCCGGCGAAGAGGTACTCGTCGATGTCGCCCGGCAGCGGGGCCGTCGAGGCGTACGTCACGGCCGGCGGACAGCCGAAGGCGATCGCGACCGGCAGCCGCTCGCCGCGCTCGGCCGCCACCGCGTAGTGGTTCCGGCTGTCCTTGTGGATCTGCCAGTGCATGCCGATGGTGCGCTTGTCGTGCCGCTGGAGCCGGTAGAGGCCGAGGTTGCGGACGCCGGTCTCGGGGTGCTTGGTGTGGGTGAGCCCCAGGTTGAAGAAGGAGCCGCCGTCCTTCGGCCAGGTGAAGAGCGCGGGCAGCTTCTCCAGGTCGACGTCGTCGCCGGTGAGGACGACCTCCTGCACGGGGGCGTCGCCGGACTTCACCTTCTTCGGCGGCACGTGGACCATCGAGCCCAGCTTGCCGAAGGCCTCGCGGACCCCGACGAAGCCCTGCGGCAGCTCCGGCTTGAGGAGCCCGCCGATCTTCTCGCTGATCTCGCCGTACGACTTCAGGCCGAGGGCCTTGAGCAGCCGGCGGTCCGTCCCGAAGACGTTCATCGCCAGCGGCATCGAGGAGCCCTTGACGTTCTCGAAGAGGAGCGCGGGCCCTCCCGCCTTGTTCACGCGGTCGACGATCTCCCCGACCTCCAGGTACGGGTCGACTTCGGCCTTGATGCGCTTGAGGTCGCCTTCGCGCTCGAGGGCCCTGAGCAGCGAGCGGAGATCGTCGTAAGCCATACGGGCAAGTATCGGTCACCGGCTACCCTGGACCTGTCACCGGGGCCGCCCAAGCGCGCCCCCGCCACCGCTTCCAGGGGGCTGTCCCACATGCTCAGGGCGCTGCTGTTCATCCTGCCGCTGGCGCTGATGATCTACGCCTTCATCGATTGCCTGAACACCCCGGAGGAAGAGGTCAAGCACCTTCCGAAGCCGGTGTGGGCCATCGTCATCCTGCTGTTCTCCGTCGTCGGCGCGATCGGCTGGATCTTCGCGGGCAAGGAGCGCGGACCGAAGGGGCGGACCGGTGCGGGCGGCGGCCGGGGCGCGGGCGGCTGGGTGGCGCCCGACGACAACCCGGAGTTCCTGAAGTCCCTCAAGGACGACGGATCCGGCGCGAAGGCCGACGACGACGCCCTCCTGAAGGACTGGGAGGAGGACCTGCGGCGCCGCGAGGAGGAGCTGAAGCGGCGCGAGCGGGGCGAGGAGAACGAGGGCTGACGGACCCGGGGGCCTGCGGGGCGCGTGTCGGAGGTCCCGCCGGTCCGGCGGCGTCCGGCACTCACCCCGGTGAGGCCCCCGTCCGGCGTCTCAGTCGTCGGAGCCGACGGTGTTGTCGTGGCCGGCGTTGAAGACGTCGCCGCCCGCGAACTGGAGCCAGTCGCCGAAGACGATCGTGTACGAGGGCTCCGGCTCGTAGTCGACGTAGACGTCGGCGCTGGCGGCACCGGCGGTGCCGAGGACGATGGCTCCGACGGCGAAGGCGGTCAGCAGGGAACGCATGGAAGACCTCTCGGTAGGACGACGGGGCGCGCCGCGGAAGGGCGGGCACTCCGCACGCTAGGGCCGTCACCCTCCGCGACCGGGTCGCCGGGCCGGTACGGGTCGCGGTCCTCAGCCGATCGGCGGCAGGAGTACCTCCACGGGGGGGGCGGGGGCGGGGGCGGAATACCTCCACGAGGGGCGGGGGCGGGAGGCGGAATACCTCCACGGGGAACGGAGTTGGCGCCGAAGTCCCCCACGAGACGGAGCCGCAGACATGACGCCGGACCTTCCCGCCCTCCCGGACTTCCCGAACCGCTCGTTCCTCTTCGTCCTGCGCAGCTCGCGCCCGGACGGCAACTCGGAGATCCTGGCCCGCGAGGCGGCCGCGCACCTGCCAGCGGGCGTGCCGCAGCGCTGGGTGGACCTGAACGAACTGCCGCTGCCGGACTTCCGGGACGGGCGGCACGAGGAGACGGGCCCGCCGACGCACGAGACGGAGAGGCTGCTCCTGGAGGCGACGGTGGAGGCCACGGACGTCGTCATCGTCTCGCCCCTGTACTGGTACAGCCTCTCCGCCCAGGCCAAGCGCTACCTGGACCACTGGTCGGGCTGGCTGAACGTCCCCGGCTCGGACTTCAAGCGGCGCATGGCGGGCGGCACCCTGTGGGGGGTGACGGCCCTGGCCCACGACGAACACGTCGTCGCGGACGGCCTGGTCACCTCCCTGCACCACTCGGCGGCCTACCTCCGCATGCACTTCGGCGGCGTCCTGCTGGGCACGGGCTCCCGCGCGGGCCGCGTACGCGCCGACGAACGCGCGATGCTCCGCGCGAGGACCTTCTTCCGGGAGGAGACGCCGCCGGCGCTGTTTCCCTACGAGGAGCAGGCGGCGGCCCTGGCGTGAACGGGGCGCGGAATCACGGGGGCCGCCTCGCGGACGACCGGGGCCGCCCCGCTCAGCCCGGGGGCCCCTGATGGCAGGGGCACCCGCACACCAGGTACCGGACCCCGAGGACACCGCTCTCGCGCGGAACGTGGTCCCGGCAGTGGGAGTGCCGGCCGACGACGCAGCGCGGTGAGCGGTACTCCGGTTCGTCGGGCTCGGCCGTGAGGGCGTGGGCCGCCGGGGACACGCTCACCGCGTCCGCGATCTCGGGCGTCACCCACCAGCCGTCGCCCGCGCGGTCGCGGTGCGGGCCGTCGTGCCCGGGGCCGAGGACGCAGACCGAGCCCGCCCACACCGGGCGCACCGCCTCCGCGACGGCGAGCACGGAACGCCGTGCCCCGCAGCGGCTCACCGGGAGCATCCCGCGTGGATGTTCCGCTGGTCGACGTCCACCCCGACCGTCGCCAGCCACAACGCCCGCCGGCGCCTGCGCTGCGCCGCGCGTGACGTGGCCGTCGCCAGGTAGGGGCGGGTGAGGGGCGAGCGGGCGCCGTCCAGGGGCATCGTCTGTTCCCTGGCGTACGGGGAGCGCGGGGCGACCGGGGCCCGGTGGCGTGGCTGCGCGGCCGGGCGGCGGTGGGTGGTGCGGGTCGGGCGGTGCCTGCCGGTGGCCGGCAGCGTCAGCATCAGCAGCCAGAGGAGGACCGGGATCCAGGCCCGGCCCAGTACGCGCGCGATAGGGTTCCGCACGTCATCAACTCCCTGAGTAGTTGGTGGCCATGCCCCGGGAGGTCTTGCCACCTCGCCGGGGTCTTCACGTCATCAACCCTAGGAGGCATGTATAGCTCTGCATAGCTTACTAGTGGTTCGCACAGATTATCGATGCTTACGTTGGTCGGGTGACCGACCGCAGCCAGATCCCCGAATTCGACCCGCAGGGTCCCCAGTTGGTCTACGTCGCCGTGGCCGACCACATCGCCGCCCGCGTCGCGGCCGGAGAGCTGGCGCCGGGCGCCCGTCTGCCCGCCGAGCGCGACCTCGCCGAGGAGTACGGGGTGGCCTACCTGACGGTCCGCCGCGCCGCCCGGGTCCTGCGCGAGCGCGGCCTGATCCTGACCGTCCACGGCAAGGGGACCTTCGTCGCCGACCCGCTGCCGGACGACCAGGGAGGGGACGCGCACTCCGACACGTGATCCCCCCGCCCCACCGGGAATGAGTCCCCCATGGACCCCATGGACAAGGACCAGGCCCGGTCATGGCTCGTCACCGCCCTCGACGAGGCCCGTGCCGGGCTCCGTGAGGGCGGGATTCCGATCGGGGCCGCCCTCTACGGGGCCGACGGCGCCCTCCTCGGGCGCGGGCACAACCGGCGGGTGCAGGACGGGGACCCGTCCGCGCACGCCGAGACCGCCGCGTTCCGGGACGCCGGGCGGCAGCGCTCGTACCGGGGGACGACCATGGTCACCACCCTCTCGCCCTGCTGGTACTGCTCCGGCCTGGTCCGGCAGTTCGGGATCTCGCGTGTGGTCGTCGGCGAGGCCGAGACCTTCCGCGGCGGGCACGACTGGCTGGCCGGGCACGGCGTCGAGGTCGTCGTGCTCGACGATCCCGAATGCGTGGCGCTCATGCGGGAGTTCGTCCGGGAGAACCCGGCTCTCTGGGGCGAGGACATCGGGGAGGAGTGAGGGGCCGCCCCTAAACCCACACTTCCGCCACAGACCCGCAACGCCCTCACAACAGACTCGAAAAGTCGACCGCTTTCCCAACAGAGCGTCGATATCCTTGAGTTGACTGTTACGGGGGTGGCGGGGCTTGGACAGAGAGCTGTACGGCCGCGAAGCGGCCCTGGACGACGGCGGGTTGGTCGCGCGGCTCTGCGGGCTCACCCGGCACGGGGTCTCGCGGGTGGCGTACGAGCACGGGGACGATCCGCCGGTCACCGTCTTCACCGGCGGGCGCGGGACCGGGAAGACCGCGCTGCTCAAGGAGGTCCGGAACCGGTACCGGGGGTACACCCCGCTCGCGCTGCTCGACTGCGCCCGCGTCGAGCCGCCCGCCGACCACGGGCCCGGCTGGACCCCGCTCACCGGTTCGCTCGCCGAGCTGGCCGTGCAGTTCTCGCCCAAGGTGCCCGGGGCCGCGCCCGTGCGGTTCCCCCGGCTCTCGCTCGGGCTGGTGGCCGTCGCCGCGATCGGCTGGTCCCGGGAGGACGACGAGCGGGCCCGGCGCGACCTCCAGCGGCTCGGGCCGCTCCTCGCGACCGTCGACCCGACCCGCGGCGCCGCCGCCCACTGGGTCGGCAAGGTCCTCGCCAAGCTCGCCGCCACCTTCGCGGAGACCGCCGCCCCGCTCGCCGGAGTGCTCGCCGAGGCGACCGTGGAGACCGTCATCGAGGAGGTCTTCGGGCGGCTCCAGCGGTCCGCCGAGGGGTGGTACGGCGGATATCGCAACGCCGGGGGGCGGGGGAAGGCCGGGCTCCAGCAGCTCGCCAACGACTTCGAGCAGGGTGGTCGGCGTCGTGGTGAGGCCGAGGCCTTCCTCGTCGGTGCGCTCACCGAGGACCTGCTCCACGCCTACACCGGCTTCCGGCGCGGCAGCCGCGTCGGCCGGCCCCTGCTCCTCCTCGACAACGCCCACGAACCGCTCGGCCGGCAGCTCGTCGAACCGATCCTGCGCGCCCGCTCCGCCGAAGGGCGCCGCGACCGGCTCGTCGTCCTCGCCGCCTCCCGGGTCCGCGACCACGAGGCGCTGCGCCAGGCCACCCGGCTCCGGCTCCCCGAGACCGCGCACCGGGCGCCCTGCCCGCGCGGGGCGAGCGTCGGCTCCGGCATCCTCGTCGTCGAGCTGACCCCGCTCTCCCCCGCCCAGACCCGCGGCGCCTTCGACCGCTACGACCCGGCGGGCCGCACCCCCGCCGAACTCTCCCCCGCCGTCCACCGGCTGACCGGCGGCCGGCCCCTGGGCGTGGTGCTCCTCGGCCGGGCCGCCGGGGAGGCACCCGCCCGCCTGAAGCCCGATCTCACCCCGGCCCGGCTGCTCGACCTGACGGTGGAGCTGCGCGAGGACTCCCCGCCGGTGCCCGTCGCCCCCGCCCTGCTCGCCGAGCTGTTACCGGTGCCCCGGCTCGGCCCGTACGCCGTGCTCGCCGCCGCCCACGACGAGGAGTCCGCCCGGGTCCTGGCCCACGCCCGGCTCCCCTCCGAGTCCCGCGACGGGGACGTGGCGCTGCGCGTCCGCGACCGGCTGCGCGCCGAGGACTGGGCCGCGTCCGCGCCCGGCACCCGGCACTTCGTCGCCGACCCGCTGCTGCGCGCCCTGCTCCTGCACCGGCTGCGCTTCGAGGACGGCGACCACCCGCGCTACGCCGCCTGGCACGCCGTCCACGAGACCCTGCGCCGGCACTACGGGCCCGAGCCCGGCCCGTACCGGCTCCACCACGACCTCGCGCTCGGCCGTACCGAGGACGCCGTCACCCATCTGCGGGCCACCTTCGCCGAGCCGGACGTCCTCGGCTGGCTCGGGCGGCTGCGGTTCGTCGCCTCCGCCCCGTACCCGCGCGAGCGCGACGCGACCGGGCCCGATCCGCGCCGGGCCGTCGCCCTCGGCCAGGCCCCGGCCGGAGGCCCCGACCCGGCCGCCGAGCCGCCCGCCGGGCTCGGCGCCGACGCCGTCGAGCTGCACCTCGCCCTGCGGCGCCTGCTGCACGCCGTATGGCTGCTCACCGATCCGCTCGCACTGCCCGACGACGAGGTCGCCGACCGGCTCTCGTACGAGCTGCGCCGGCTCTCCGGCCGCCATCTGTCGGGCAGCGGTTCGCTCTGGGACGCGGCCACCCACTGGCCGCGCGACATCCGCGCCCGGCGGGAGCCCTCGCTGCCGCCGGGCCGCGAGGACGGAGTCTGACGCCATGCCCGACCGCGTGACCGACCGCCCCTTCGACCGGCTCCGCCGCCGCGTCCGCACCCCCCGCCAGAAGCTCGTCGCCTCCCTCGTCACCGCCGCCGTCGTCCTCGGCCTCGGCGGGTACGGCGTCGTCCGCCTCACCACCCCGGAGGACCGTTCCTGCGCGACGGGCGTCGAGCGGCCCGCCGGCAGCGAGGAGTGCGTCGGCGTCAACGGCGACGGCCATGACTTCGGCATCGGCGAACTGGCCGGGATCGCCGGCGCGATCGGCGCCGAGAACGCCACGCTCAAGCCCGACGACCACGTCACCGTCGCCCTCCTGCTGCCGCTGACCTCCACCGACGGCGGCATGCGGATCAAGATGCTGAACGAACTGCGGGGCGCCCACGCGTACCAGTACCGCGCCAACCACGAGTCCAACGACGAGCTGCCCAAGATCCGGCTCGTCCTCGCCAACACCGGCAAGGGCAACGCCCACTGGCGCCCCACCGTCGACCGGCTGATCGCCATGAAGGACTCCGCCGACCGGCTCCGGGCCGTCTCCGGCGTCGCCACCTCCTCCACCGAGGTGCGGGAGGCGGTGACCGCCCTCACCGGGGCCGGGCTCGCCGTCGTCGGCACCACCATCACCGCCGACGACATCGCCAACGCGCCCGGGAACGAGCGCTATCCCGGCCTCGCCCGCGTCTCACCGACCAACGGCGACGAGGCCAAGGCCCTCGCCCACTTCGGGCGCGTCGACTCCGCCAAGGCGCTCCTCGTCCAGGACACCCGCAGCGGCGACCACTACACGGACACCCTGAAGGCCGCCTTCGCCGCCACCCTCAAGAACAGCCCGCACGCCCCCGAGCTGTTCACCTCGCCCGCCGACCCCAACGAGGAGGGCACCACCGCCAACACCTTCCGCCAGATCACCCATCTGATCTGCGACAGCCGCGCCGAGACCGTCTTCTTCGCGGGCCGCCACACCCAGCTCCGCCAGTTCATCAACGCGCTCGGGTCGCGCGGCTGCACCGACCGGGCCTTCACCGTCCTGACCGGGGACGAGGGCTCGTACCTGGGCGCGGACGCGAAGCTCGACCGGAAGGCCCTGAGGTCGAGGCTGACCGTGCGGTACGCGGCGCTCGCCCACCCGGACGCCTGGCTGCCGGCGGAGGGGCGGAAGGTGCCGGCCACGGGCGGCTCCACCCGGGCGTACGAGACCTTCCTCGGCGACGTCACCCGCGGGGCGAAGGCGCCGCCGCCGCTCACGGACGGGCAGGCGATCGTCGCGTACGACGCGATGGCCACGGCCGTCCACGCGATCCGCCAGGCCACCCCGCAGGGGGCCCGGCACCCGGCGGCGGCCGACGTGGCCACCCAGTGGCCGCAGGTGAAGGGCTCGCTGCGGGTGGAGGGGGCGAGCGGCTGGATCTGCCTGGACAACTACGGCAACCCGTACAACAAGGCCGTGCCGATCGTGGAGCTGGCCCCGAACGGCTCGCAGCGCTTCGTGCAGATCGCCTGGCCGGAGGGACGCCCGCCGGAGTCGCCGTGCCTGCCGCCGAAGCGGGGGTGAAAGCCCTCAGGGCTCCCACGTCGGCCAGCGCGCCGCGTCCCGCTCGTACAGCTCCCGCAGGTGCAGCCAGCGCTCGGACGTGCGCTCCCGCCAGTCGGCGGGGTGGCCGTCCAGGGCGCGGGCGAGCCACTCGAAGTGGTCGTGCCAGGCGGCGAGCCGGTCGAGGCGGTGCTCCGGCGGGCCCCGCAGCTCGTTGGTGAAACGCAGCACGGTCGATCCGTCGCCGCCGGGTCCCGGGCCCGGCTCCAGGTGGAACCGGATCCGGCCGTGCGTCGGATCGACCGTGTACTCGGCCACGCTCTCCGGGTCCCAGGCGGTCACGAGCCCCGGGTCCTCGGTGTCGCCGCTGGTCAGCCGGTGGAGGACGACCCGGCCGCCGAGCCGGGGCTCCAGCGGGTCCGCCGCGCACAGCCAGCGCGCCAGGCCCTCGGGGGTGGTGACGGCCGTCCAGACCTCGGACGGCGGGTGCGGCAGCTCGACGGTGAAGCGCAGCACGTGCGTGTCGCCGTCGTGGGTCTCGCTCCTGCCCCGGGGTATCTCGCTCATGGTTCCAGCGTCACCCCGGGGCGGGCCCGGTGCCAGCCCGGACGCCGGGCCTCAGACTCCGGCGTAGGAGTGCTTGCTGGTCACGAAGATGTTCACGCCGTAGTAGTTGAAGAGGAAACAGGCGAAGGCGATGAGCGCGATGTACGCCGCCTTCCGGCCCTTCCAGCCGGCCGTCGCGCGCGCGTGCAGGTACGCGGCGTAGCCGACCCACGTGATGAAGGACCAGACCTCCTTGGCGTCCCAGCCCCAGTAGCGGCCCCACGCGTCGCCGGCCCAGATCGCGCCCGCGATGATCGTGAAGGTCCACAGCGGGAAGATCGCCGCGTTGACCCGGTAGGAGAACTTGTCGAGCGAGGCCGCGGCGGGCAGCCGCTCCAGGACCGAGCGGGCGAAGGCGCCGGGGTTCCCGCCGGTGGCGAGCTTGTTCTCGTACGAGTCGCGGAAGAGGTACAGCACGGTGGCGACCGCGCCGAGGTAGAAGACCGCGCCGCAGAAGATCGCGGTGGAGACGTGGATCCACAGCCAGTACGAGTCGAGCGCGGGCACCAGCTGGTCGCTGGGGGTCTTCAGCCAGGTGGTGGCCAGGCCCAGGTCGAGCAGGACCGTGGTGACGAGCGGCAGGCCGATCCAGCGCACGTTCTTCTTGGCGAGGAGGAAGCCGAGGTACGCGCCGACCGCCACCGTGGAGAAGGTGGTGGAGAACTCGTACATGTTGCCCCAGGGGGCCCGCTGCACGGAGAGCGCCCGGGTGACCACGCCCGACGCCTCGACCAGGAAGGCCAGGACGGTGAGCGAGACGGCGATCCGGCCGTACAGGTCGCCCTTGACCGTGCCGCCGGCCGCGCCGGGGCCGTCCGGCACGTCGCGGGTGCCGGCCGCGCTCCGGGTGACGACCTTCGGCCGGTCGAGCACGGCGGTGGAGCCGGCCTGCTTGACCTGGACGGTCACGGCGGCGGTGGCGGTGGCGGTCCGCTGGGTGAGGGCGGCGGCGGTGCGGCCGACCTTGCTGCGGCTGCCGAGGACCCACTCGGCGATGTGGGCGAAGAAGGCCAGGGTGTAGACGGCCATCGAGGAGTAGATGAGCAGGTCGCTCATCCGCGCCAGGCTCTCGTCGGTCGTGGCGGCGAGGATCACTTGTCAGCCTCTCCAGAAGGGGCGGGGTCTTCCGCGGGTGCGTCCGCTGGTTCCGTGGTGGGCGGGGCCTGGTCCGTGAGCGCGACCGCCAGGTCGGCCAGCTCCTCGGGGAGCTTCGCGGACTCGCTGCGGCCGAGGCCGGCCATCTCGACGACGGTCACCCCGTCCTCGCCCCGTACGGCCCGGACCCAGACCCGGCGCCGCTGGATGAAGAGCGAGCCGGTCAGGCCCGCGATGGCGGCGAGGGCGCCCGCGAGGGCGAGGCCGTTGCCGGACTGCTGCGAGATCTGGAAGCTCGCCCACTCCTTGATGTCCTTCTCGAAGGTGATCGAGCCGGCGCCGTCGGGGAGCGTCATGGTCTCGCCGGGCAGCAGGCGCTGGGCGAGCTTGTTGCCGGACGCGTCCGTGAACTGGGTCATCTTGGACTTGTCGAGCTGGTACACGTTCTGCGGGAGTCCGGAGTCCACGCGCAGGTCGCCGTGGTAGCCGGTGAGCGCCATGACGGGGAAGTCGAGCGCCGGGAACTGCGAGAACATCGTGCCCTGGCCGGCGCCCGCGAAGGTCGGCACGAAGAAGGCCTGGAAGCCGAGCTGCTGCTTCTTGCCGCTCTTGTCGCGGTAGCCGTCCATGACCTTGATCGCGCCGGTCGACGTGATGTTGTTGTCGATCGGCAGCAGCGGCACGGCGCCGTGGAAGACGGTCTTGCCGCGTCCGTCCTTGACGGTGACGACGGGCGCGTAGCCGTGGGCGATCAGATAGACCTTGGAGTCGCCCACCTTCAGCGGCTCGTTGACCCGGATGATCCGCTTCTCGTCCGCGCCGCCCTCGGAGTAGGTGACGGCCGCCTCGAAGGTGCGCGGGGTGCCGCGCTGCGGGCCGCCCTCCTCGTACGTGCCGGTGAAGGAGTCCAGCTTGAAGCTGAACGGCACCAGCTCGTCGGTCCCGAACCAGGAGCCGGACTTGAAGTCGTCGTACTGGGTCAGCGTGTTGGAGAAGCCGTCGCCCTCGATGATCAGCTTGCCGCCCTCGGACTTGAAGAGGACGCCCCAGCCGAAGGCGACGAGCATCACGATCAGGGCGACGTGGAAGGCCAGGTTGCCGGCCTCGCGCAGGTAGCCCTTCTCGGCGGCGACCGCGTCGCCGACCCGGTGGACGCGGAAGCGGCGCTTCCCGAGGAGGGCGAGCGCGGCCTCCCGGGCCTCCTCGGGGTCGGCGCCGGTGCGCCAGGTGGCGTACGCGGGGAGCCGGTCGAGGCGGCGGGGGGCGCCCGGCGGACGGCCCCGGAGCTGGCCGACGAACTGCCAGGTGCGCGGGACGATGCAGCCGATGAGGGAGACGAACAGCAGGAGGTAGATCGCGGAGAACCACACCGAGCCGTAGACGTCGAAGAACTGGAGCTTCTCGTAGATCGGCGTGAGGGCGGGGTGCGCGGCCTTGAAGTCCTGCACCTTCATCTCGTCCGCGCTGGTCTGCGGGACGAGGGAGCCGGGGACGGCGCCGAGGGAGAGCAGCAGCAGCAGGAGCAGCGCGATCCGCATGGAGGTGAGCTGCCGCCAGAACCAGCGGAGCCAGCCGACGAGCCCGAGGCCGGGGCCGCCGGTGACGGTCTCCTCGCGGTCCTCGGCGGGGGCGGTCGAGAGCTGGGCCCCGGCCGCGCGGGCGGTCTCGTCCACCTTCTCCGCCTTGTCCGTCCTGTCCGCCTTGTCCGTCTCGACGACTTCGTCCGTCTCGTCCGTCTCGTCCGGGGCCGGGGTGTTCCCCGTCGCGTAGGTCTTGCTCATCGCTCCTCAGATCCCCACCGTGAAACCGTTGGACCAGCCCTGCATCGTGGCGACCATGCTGTCCCACGCCCCCGTGAGGAGCAGGACGCCGGTGACGATCATCATTCCGCCGCCGATCCGCATGACCCAGACGTAGTGCCGCTTGACCCAGTCGAACGCGCCCAGCGCCTTGCGGAAGGCGATGGCGGCGAGCACGAACGGTACGCCGAGACCGAGGCAGTACGCGAAGGCGAGCAGGGCGCCGCGCCCGGCGCTGGCCTGTTCCAGGGCGAGCGCGTTGACGGAGGCGAGGGTCGGGCCGATGCACGGGGTCCAGCCGATGCCGAAGAGCGCGCCGAGCAGCGGGGCGCCCACCAGGCCCGCGACGGGCCTGCGGTGGAAGCGGAACTCGCGCTGGGTGAGCCAGGGCATCAGGCCGAGGAAGAACGCGCCCATGAGGACCATGAGCACGCCGAGGACCTTGCTGAGGGTCCCCCGGTACATCTGGAGGTTCTCGCCGAAGTAGCCGAAGAGGGCGCCGCCGGAGACGAACACGGCGGTGAAGCCGAGGACGAAGAGGACGGCGCCGGCGGTCATCCGGCCGCGGCGCTTCTCGGCGAGGTCGGTGCCGGTGACGCCGGTCACGTAGCTGAGGTAGCCGGGGACGAGCGGGAGGACGCACGGCGAGAAGAAGGAGACCAGGCCGCCGA
Organism: Streptomyces sp. NPDC086147; assembly: GCF_040702165.1. NCBI lineage: Bacteria > Bacillati > Actinomycetota > Actinomycetes > Kitasatosporales > Streptomycetaceae > Streptomyces > Streptomyces sp. NPDC086147. The sequence continues at coordinate 252,107 of NZ_JBFBJO010000009.1, forward strand.
GGACCGCGATGGGCAGGGCGAGCAGCAGGGCTCCGCTGGTGACCGTCTCGTTCACCGGCTCACTTCTCCTCGAGGAGCGGGTCGATCATCGAGCGGAGCTTCTTCTCGTCGAGGGCCAGGAGCGCGCGGGCGGCGATCCTGCCCTCCTTGTCGAGGACGACGGTGGAGGGGATGCCCTGGAGGCTGAGGGTGCCCTTGGGGAAGCCGAAGAGGATCAGCTTGCCGTCGGGGTCGTAGAGGCTCGGGTAGGGGACCTTGTAGTCCTCTTCGAAGGTGAGCGCCTGCTGCTTGTTGAAGTCGCGGGTGTTGAGGCCGACGAACTCGACCCCCTTGCCCTTGAGGTCGGCGGCGACCTTCGCGAAGTGGGGGGCCTCGGCGCGGCAGGGGCCGCACCAGGAGCCCCAGGCGTTGAGGACGACGACCTTGCCCTTGAGGTCGGCGACGTCGAGCGGCTTGCCGTCGACGGTCTCGCCGGCGAGCTTGCCCGGGGCCGCGCGCTGGCCCTTGGGGGCGGTGGAGATGCCGCCCTTATTGGTCACGAAGTTGGTGCCGCCGCCACCGGTCGTGCCGCCGTCGCCGCCGCAGGCCGAGAGCACGAGGGCGGCGGTCAGCACTCCGACGGCGGACAGGGTGCGTCGAGGGGCGCGGCTAAGGCTCATGTGAAAAGTTTCGCATGGGCGTTTGGGGGATCTTGGGCACCCCCCTACGTGCCCGTAAAGCACCTTGTCAAGGTCACTTAAACGGCATGCCGGACCAGAACGATCAATCGGGGCGGTCGATCGGGGTGATCGATCGGGCCGGTCGAACGGGTCGGTCCGACCGGACGGTCGAACGGGTCGATCCGATCGGCCGGTCGGACCGGTCCGTCAAGCGGTCGTCGAACCGGTCGGTCAGGCGGTCGGTGAACCGGTCGGCGAAACGGTCGGCGAAACGGCCCCGAGAAAAGCGTTCCAGCCGCCGGCCGGCTTCTGTCCGACGCCCAGGCCGCGCAGCTTCGCGAGAATCTTCGGGTCCTGGACGTCGAGCCAGTCCACGAACTGCCGGAAGGAGACGAGCCGGACGTCCTTCTTTCCGGCCATTCCCTTGAGCGCCTCTTCGACGGCGTCCATGTAGATCCCGCCGTTCCACTGCTCGAAGTGGTTGCCGACGAAGAAAGGCGCGCGATTCGTCTCGTACGCGCGCGTGAAGCCGGAGAGATACGCCTCGGCCGCCTGCTTGCGCCAGCCCGGGTAGCGCGAGGGCATGCCCTTCGTGCTGTTCTTCGACTGGTTGGCGAGCATGTTGTAGTCCATGGAGAGGACTTCGAAGGAGTGCCCGGGGAAGGGCACGGCCTGGAGCGGGAGGTCCCAGATCCCCTGGCGCTTGTCGGGCCAGGTCTGGCGGCCGCCGGGCGAGCTGGCGTCGTAGCGCCAGCCGAGCCGCTTGGCGGTGGGCAGCAGGTTGTCCTGGCCGAGGAGGCAGGGGGTGCGGCCGCCGACGAGCTCCTTGGAGTAGTCGAAGGGGAGCGGGTCGATCTCGGTCCAGCCGCTGTTGGTCTTCCACTCGGTGACGAACTTCACGGCCTGGTCGATCTCGCTCTGCCACTGGGCCGGGGTCCAGTTGCCGACGGAGCCGGAGCCGCCGCAGAAGTGCCCGTTGAAGTGGGTGCCGATCTCGTGGCCGTCGAGCCAGGCCTGCCGGACGTACTTCAGCGTGTCCTTGATGTGGTCGTCGCTGAGGTAGCCGATGTCGGAGGCGCCGACGCGGTTGTTCGGCGGGCGGTAGAGGTTCTTCTTCGCCTCGGGCAGGAGGTAGATCCCGGAGAGGAAGAAGGTCATCGCCGCGTCGTGGTTCTTGGCCAGTTCGAGGAAGCGGGGGAAGAGCCCGTTGCCGACCTCGCCGGCGCCGTCCCAGGAGAAGACCACGAACTGCGGCGGGGTCTGGCCGGGTTCGAGCGGGACGGGGGCGTCGGGCTGGTGGGGCTGCTTGCCGGTGTCGGCGGTGGAGCCGTCGCCGATGAGCCGGACCGCGTCCTTGCTCGGGGTGGGAGTGCCCTGGTTCCCCGTGGCGTCGCCGCCCTTGCCGGGCTTCTCGGGTCCGGGACGGCCCGAATTGTCCTGGTTCGAGGTGCTACAGGCGGCGAGGCCCATCGCCGCGGCGGCCCCAACACCCGCCCCGAGGAGCCCCCTTCGTGTGATCCCGCTGATCTCGCGCATGTCGTCCCCATTCGCGCTTGATTATGAACTGAATGTCATCCAAACCGACAAACAGTGAGATGCGGGGAGGAACACGGGGGTTCCCGTTAAATAGAACAAAAATTTAAGGGCGTTCGGATGACATGAACATCATCCGAACGCCCTGCGCCATGATCCGTCAAGGCCGGACCCGTCCGACGGACGGAACCGGCCTCCCGGACGGACCTGCCTATCGGACGGACCCGGCCTCCCGGACGGACCCGGCCTGCCGAACGGGGCGGCTACGCCCCGAAGGCCTTCGACTTCCCCTTGACCGGCTTCGCGCCCGCGAGGAGGTGCGCCGGGACCAGGTCCCGGGCCGGCTCGCTGTACCCCACCGAGACGATCTTGTCGCCCCGGTACGTGAACGAGGTCAGCGACGCCAGCGTGCACTGCCGCCGCCGCGGGTCGTGCCACAGCCGCCGCTTCTCCACGAAGCTGCGGACGATCCAGATCGGGAGCTGGTGGCTGACGCAGACCGCCTCGTGGCCCCGGGCCGCGTCCTTCGCCGCGTCGAGCGCGCCCATCATCCGGACGACCTGCTCGACGTACGGCTCGCCCCAGGACGGCTGGAACGGGTTGGTCAGGTGCTTCCAGTTCGCCGGCTTGCGCAGCGCCCCGTCGCCGACGCCGAAGGTCTTGCCCTCGAAGACGTTCGCCGCCTCGATGAGACGCGGGTCACTCGCCAGGTCCAGGCCGTGCGACTTGGCGACCGGCGTCGCCGTCTCCTGCGCCCGCTCCAGCGGGGAGGCCACGACGTACGTGACGTCCCGGTCGGCCAGGTGCTCCGCGACCCGGTCCGCCATCCGCCGCCCCAGGTCGGAGAGGTGGTAGCCGGCGCGGCGCCCGTAGAGGACGCCGTCGGGGTTGTGCACCTCGCCGTGGCGCATCAGGTGGACGACGGTGATGTCGTCGTCGCCCACGGGCTTCTCGGCGTTCACGTCGTCCACGGCGCTCACGTCGTCGGTGTCGTCCACGCTGCTCACGTCGCTCATGCCGTCGCCTCCGCGGCGGCGCGCGCGGCGGCCGGCAGGGCGGCGGCGATCCGCTCGACCGCCCGCTCGTCGTGGGCGGTCGACACGAACCAGGACTCGAACGCGGACGGCGGCAGGTACACCCCGTCGGCCAGCATCGAGTGGAAGAAGGCGTTGAAGCGGAAGGCGTCCTGCTTCTTCGCGTCGTCGTAGTTCCGCACCTCGTCGGAGGTGAAGAACACCGAGAACATGTTGGAGGCGGTCTGGAGCCGGTGCGCCACGCCCTCCTTGGACAGGGCGTCCGCGACCAGGCTGCGGATCTCCGCCGAGACCGCGTCCACCTTCGCGTACGCGGCGTCGTCGAGCAGCCGCAGCTGCGCGAGTCCGGCGGCGGTCGCGACCGGGTTCCCGGAGAGCGTGCCCGCCTGGTAGACCGGGCCCGCCGGGGCCAGGTGCCCCATGACGTCGGCCCGTCCGCCGAACGCGGCGGCCGGGAAGCCGCCGCCCATGACCTTGCCGAAGGTCAGCAGGTCGGGCTTCACGCCGTCGACGCCGTACCAGCCGGCCTTCGAGGTGCGGAAACCGGTCATCACCTCGTCCGAGATGTACAGCGCGCCGTTCTCCCGGCACAGGTCCGCCAGGCCCTGGTTGAAGCCCTCGGCCGGCGGGACGACGCCCATGTTGCCCGGCGAGGCCTCGGTGATGACGCAGGCGATCTCGCCCGGGTTCGCGGCGAACGCGGTCCGCACCGCCTCCAGGTCGTTGTACGGCAGCACGATCGTGTCACCGGCCTGCGCGCCGGTCACCCCGGGCGTGTCCGGCAGCCCGAAGGTGGCGAGGCCGGAGCCGGCCGCGGCGAGCAGCGCGTCCACGTGGCCGTGGTAGCAGCCCGCGAACTTGACGACCTTCGCGCGTCCGGTGAACCCGCGGGCCAGCCGGATCGCGGACATCGTCGCCTCGGTGCCCGAGGAGACCAGGCGCACCTGCTCGACCGGCTCCACGCGCGCGACGATCTCCTCGGCGAGCGCCACCTCGCCCTCGCCGGGGGTGCCGAACGAGGTGCCGCGGGCCACCGCGGCCTGCACGGCGGCGGTGACCTCCGGGTGCGCGTGGCCGAGGATCATCGGTCCCCACGAGCAGACCAGGTCGACGTACTCCCGCCCGTCCGCGTCGGTGAGGTACGGACCGGAACCGGACACCATGAACCGGGGCGTTCCGCCCACGGCCCGGAAGGCACGCACCGGTGAGTTCACGCCGCCGGGCGTCACGAGGGAAGCGCGGTCGAAAAGCGTCTGTGAGACTGGGGCTTCGTATGAATACGGCACTGTGATCCTGACCTGCGAGAACGACTTAGGGCACGACATCGGGAACGGAGGGACGGCGTGGACATCCTGTGCATTACGCCGGGGCGTACGGCCTCCGCGTCTGCGAAACTGGGGCGTCATAGGGATGGCTCACGGAATCCATGGTGTCAGAGGCCACGGCGTTCTCGCGGACGGGTGTTTCGCCGTACGAGCGCGGGGGAGGTCACTGTCACGATGATCGGGTCGCGCGGCGGGGTCGTGTTGCCGAAAAAAAGCAGTCGGGTGGAGATATGCATCGCGGTGGCGGACCGGGCGAGGGGACGGACGACCTGGGTCCGGAGTCTGCCCGGCGGGGAAGGCACCGGCGCCGGCGGACCGAGGACCCGATCCCGGACGCACCGGGAAAGCAGGGTCCGCCGGACGCCCGGGACGAACCGGCCGCAGGTGGCGGGAGGGGCCGGTTGGGGGTGACGTACAAGTACTTCGGCGCGCCCGACGGCGCCACGGCGGCCCGCGTGCCGATCTCGATGCGCCCCGAGGAACTCGGCGGCGACGAGCTCGGCATGGGCGGCATGTTCACCAAGATCAAGCCGGAGACCATAGCGGCCATGGTCCTCACCGGCATCCAGGGCATGCCCCTGTACAAGGTGCCCCCGCTGGAGCTGGTGGTCCTGCACCCGGACTACGCGGTGGTGAAGCTGCCGATGACCGTCGTCGACCCGCTGCGCGCGATCGGCGAGGAGTCGGTCGGCGCCGCCGCCTTCATCTGGTCCACGGTCCCGGACCGCGGCGGCCCGCGCGACGCCTTCGACGTCTACCAGCTGCTCCACGAGTGGCAGGACTTCTCGGTACGCCTCCACGAGGCGGGCCACCAGCCGTACTGCCTGGTGTGGCCGTGACGAGGACGCGCTGACGCGTCGGCGAACCACACGGGGCCCCTTCGACCGGGCCCCGGCTCACGCGTGCCTTCTCCTCCCCGCCGTGGCTTCTCCGTGGCGGACGGCCTACGAACAGGCGTTTCGCCGCACTTCCGGCTTCCATAAGTGCTGAAATTAGGACGAATGGTATGGAATGCGCGGAGCCGCGCTCTGTGGAGTGCCCCGCGCCCCGGGAAGCGCCTGTACCGGGGAAGTGCCCGTACGAGGAGGGACCTGACGCGTGAGCGGAGTACGAATGTCCGGCGAGCCCATGCAGATCGGCGAGGTCGCCGCACGGACCGAACTGTCCCTGCGCACCATCCGGCAGTACGAGGACAGCGGCCTGGTCGTCCCCTCGGCGGCCTCCCCCGGCGGCTTCCCCCTCTACACGGACGAGGACGTCGCCCGGCTCATGGTGGTCCGCCGGATGAAGCCGCTCGGCTTCACCCTGGACGAGACCCGCGAACTCCTCACCGCCGTGGACCGGCTGGCCGCCGACCGCCCGGGCACGGACACGGAGCTCGACCCGGGCGACCGGGCCGCGCTCGTGTCCCACGTCCGCCGCTACGAGCAGGCCGCCGCCGAGTGCGTCGCCGACCTGCGGGCGCAGCTCGCCCGCGCGGAGGAGTTCGTCCAGTCCCTCCGCTCCCGCCTCTCGGCGGTCCCGGCCTGAGCAGAAGGTCCCGCCTCAGGGGGCCAGCGCCTCCACGAGATCGCGGAAGAAGCGGGCGTACGCGGCGGGGCTGGGCGGGGTCTCCGGGTTCCAGGGCGCGAGCCGCACCCCGCCCGGGAGGGCGTACGGGGGCGTGGCGTGCTCCCGGCTGTCGAAGAGGACCAGGTCGGGGCGGAGTTCGGCGACCCGTTCCCAGCCGGAGGTGAGCCAGTTGGCGCCGGGCCCGGGGCCCGGGTCGAGCAGCCGGACGCCGAGCCCGGCGAGCCACGCCAGCTCGGGCCAGGCGTGCGGGCGCGCCAGGTGCACCTGCTCGGGTCCGGCCCCGGAGAGCGCGAGCACCCCGAGCCCGCTCCGGGCCGCCGCCTCCCGGAGCGCCGCCTCGGCGGCCTCGAACTCCGCGAGGGCGGCGCCCTGACCGGGCCCGACGGCCGGGCTCACGGTCACCGGAGTCACGATCTCGGGCCCGACGGCATCCGAACCGACGATCACGGGGACGGCGGGCACAGGGACAGCGGGCACGGGAGCTCCGGGCACGGGGGCGCTGACCGCCGGGGCGCCGGCCGGCGGACCGCCGACCTCGAAGGCCCCGGCCTCGGAGACCCCCGTCCCGGGGGCCCCGGTCTCGAAGGCCCCGGCACCAGGGGCTCCGGTCTCCGGGCCCGTGACCGGCGGCGTCCCGGCTTCCGGGCCGCCGACCCTCAGCCCGGCGGCCAGCGCCGCGAACCGGTCGAGCATGGCCGGCAGGTCGAGCTCGCTGCCGACGGAGAGGGCCACGAGCGGGACCCCGAGCCGCTCGACGAGCGCCTTGTCCAGCGCGTACGGGGTCTTCCCGTCGTACGTCACGTCGACGACGACGTCCGGCCGCAGCTCCCGCAGCACCGTCTCCCCCAGGGCCCGGCCCGGCCCGAGGTACGGCACCCCGACCGCCTCCAGGACGCCCGCCTTCGCCGGGTCGTACGCGTCGCCGTCGTGGGCCGAGCCGTACACCGCGACCGGTATCACCCCCAGGTCGTACAGGGCGGCCCCGGCCCGCACGTACGCGACCACCCGCCTCGGCACGCGGACCGCCCCCAGCTGCTCGCCCCTGTCGTCCGTGAATCCCCATGCCTGTGTTCCGGACATGCGGCTGCTCCCTCCCCGGCCGGAATCTCCCTGTTCCGCCACCTTGGAACGGTTGTCCGATCCGCACAAGAGGGCGTGCGCCCCCGCACCGGCCCGCCCGGCCGGGACCCCGGCCCGGGCTCCCCCTGCCGAAAGCCCCCCGGAAGGTGTTGACTGAAAGCGTCGGGAGGAAGCAGAGGAAGCAGTAGGAATCGTCCTGCCGCCGTGCGGGCGCGCCGTCTGCCGGGGCGCACGCGTACGGGCGGCCCCCACGCCCTGGAGTGCGCCATGCCCTTGCCCGGCCGGTTCTCCGACCCCCGTACGATCACGCTCTTCGGCCTGCTCGCCGCCACGACGGCGACGTGCCTGGCCCTGGGCCTGCGCGCCCGGGCCGCCCGCCGCGCCCGGGCGGGCGTCCCGCTGGAGCGCGTCTGGCACCCGCAGGAGTCGGTCCCGCTGACGCCCGCCGAGGAGCACGCCTTCGGCCAGGTCGCCCACCGCCTCTCCCCCGGCCCGGTGCACCGCCCGCGCTGATCCGCCCCGGGACGCGGTCCACCAGGCGGGGTCTACCGGGCGCGCGGGTCGCGGCCCGTCGTGGCGAGCAGCCGCTCGAAGGCGGTGGCGTCCCCGGGCAGCTCGACGGCGTCCCCGAAGACGCCCATCCGCCGGGCCGTCGGAGCCATCCCCTCCACCTCCCCGGCGAGGCCCGCCACCACGGACGGATCCGGCTCGAAGGCCAGGCCGGTGGCACGGGCCAGGTCCCAGGCGTGCACGGTCAGGTCGAGCAGCACCATGGAGCCGACCGTCCGCGCGGGCAGCCCCATCGCCCCGGCCGTGCCCTCCTCGGCACCGGGCGCCGACCACGCCTCGACCAGCTTCCCGGTCTCCGCCGCGAACAGCTCGCGCCAGCCGGGACCGGCGACCCGGTCCGGGGTCTCGGAGAAGTCGGGCGTCCCCTTGGCGGCGAGGACCTGGAAGTTCACGACGACGGAGAAGAGATGGTTGAGCAGGGCGCGCACGTCGTACTCGGCGCAGGGCGTGGGCGCGCCGAGCGACGCGTCGGCGATGCCGTCGACCAGGGGAACGGCGTCGTCGGCGGCGGTACGGAGCAGGTCACCGATGCGGAGCTGGGCCTCGTTCGTCATGATCCCGACGCTACGGAAGCATGCCCGGCCCGGTCTTGAAGAAACACGACAGGCGGCGAGGTGCCGCACCGGGCGTCGCGGCCCCGGCCTGATCGACGAGACACCCCCTAGCATGCGGGGCATGTCGGACTCCGCGCCCCGCCGGGACACCCGGGGCATCGTCGACCCCGCCGGACTGCTCTCCCGCGTCCGCTTCCGCCGGCACCTCCCGGCGCCGGAGCTGCGGCCGTACCTGGAGCACTACTGGCTGATCGACTGGGAACTCCCGGAGCCGTACGCGAGCCACGTCGTCCCGCACCCGTCGGTGAACGTCGTCTTCCAGCGGTACGGCCCGCTGGGCGCCCCGGCGGCCGGGGCACACGCGTCGGCCGAGGTCTCGGGGATCGGGCTCGGCCTGTTCACCCACAAGCTGACGGAGGCGGGCCGGGTCTGCGGGATCCAGTTCCGCCCCGGCGGTTTCCGGCCCTTCGCGCCCGCGTGGCCGGTGTCGACGTGGACGGGCCGCCGCGTCCCCCTGACCGACGTCTTCCCCGGGACCCCGGATTCCCGCGGTACCCCGGCCTTCCCCGGCGCCCCGGAATCCCACGACGCCACGGCCGCCGTCCTCACCCCCGACGAGGACCACGCGCGCGTGGCGGCGCTCGACGCCTTCCTGCTGGCCCACGGACCGGTCCCCGACCCGGCCGCCGACCACGCCATGGAGCTGGTGGAGCTGGTCCGTTCGGACCGCACGGTCCGCGGGACGTCCCAACTGGCCGCCGCGTCCGGCCTGTCGGCCCGCTCCCTCCAGCGCCTCTTCGCGAGCCACGTCGGAGTCGGCCCGAAATGGGTGATCCTGCGCTACCGGATCCACGAGGCCCTGGAACGCGCCGAGGCGGCGGAGACGGCGGGCGCCCCGGACTGGGCAGCCCTCGCCGCCGAACTGGGCTACAGCGACCAGGCCCACCTCGTACGGGACTTCACGGCGACGATCGGAGTGCCGCCGACGGCGTACGCCCGCGGACCGTCAGTGCCGTGACCTACGGTGCGGAGATGGAGAACGACACCTCGCGCGTACGCCTGGAACCCTGGTCCGAGGAGGACGCCGGACTGCTGCGCGCCCTGAACGCACCGGAGCTGACCGCCCACCTCGGCGGCCCGGAGACCGAGGAACAGCTCGTACGGCGCCACCGGCGGTACGTGGACATGAGCGCCGCGGAACCGGGCGCGGGCAGGATGTTCCGGATCGTGCTGCTCCCGGAGGAGACCGTGGCGGGCAGCATCGGCTTCTGGGCGCAGACCTGGGACGACGAGCCGGTGTACGAGACCGGATGGGCCGTGCTGCCGGGCTTCCAGGGCCGGGGCGTGGCGACGTCCGCCGCGCGCGCGGTGACCGCGGAGGCCGGGGCGACGGGCCTCCGCCGGCATCTGCACGCCTTCCCGTCCTCGGACAACGCCGCCTCGAACGCGGTGTGCCGCAAGGCCGGCTTCGAGCCGCGCGGCGAACGGGACTTCGAGTACCCGCCGGGCCGCCCGATGCGCTGCACCGACTGGCGGCTCGACCTGGGGGACCCGGCTCAGGAGTCCTGACCGGGCGCGGTGAGCGGCCGGGCGAAGTGGAACGCCACGATGTCGAAGCGCTCGCGCAGGTAGAAGCGGTGGGCCCCGGTGCGGTGGGTGCCGGAGTCCAGGTTCAGCTCGTGGCAGCCGGCCTCGCGGGCACGGCCCTCCAGGTGGGCGATCAGCGCGTGCCCGACCCCGGTGGAGCGGTCGGCCGCCGCCGTCACCAGGTCGTCGACGTACAGATTGCGCAGGGAGCTGGTGTTGACGACGATCCGCCACCCGGCCGCGCCGACGCAGCGCCCGTCGTCCGCGTAGGCGGCGCTGAACCGCAGCCCCTGGGCGTGCCCGGTCCCGTAGACCTCGCGGAAGAGCTCCGGGGTGAGGTGGGGGCGGAGTTCGGAGAGGACCGGGAGGAGGTCGCTCTCCAGGCGGGGATCGCCCGGTTCGAGGTCGGTGATCTTCATGCCGGGACGGTACCCCAGGATTTTTCAGGGTTGACCGCCGAGGCACTGTCCCGGATATTTATCTGTGTCACGCAGACTATTCGCAGCGCAGTCGAATCGGCCGGGCCGACCGGGCCGGCCGAACCCATCGGCCACCCACCCCCGCCTGCCACTCACCCCTACCTGCCGGTCGCCCGTCGACCGCCGTCCCGGAAGGACACCCCATGACCGTTCTCGTCACCGGAGCCCGCGGCCGCGTCGCCTCCGCCCTGCTCGAACTCCTCACCGCCGCCGGCATCGAGACCAGGGCCGGATCCAGGAACCCCGCCGACCTCTCCCCACCCGCCGGAACCGGCACCGTGCACTGCGACCTCACCGACCCGGCCACCTTCGACACCGCCCTGAAGGGCGTCGACTCCGTCTTCCTCTACGCCGAGGCCGCCCACGCCGGCACCTTCGCCGACCGCGCCCGCGCCGCCGGCGTCCAGCACGTCGTCCTGCTCTCCTCCAGCGCCGTCCTCGCCCCCGACGCCGGCGAGAACGCCGTCGCCGCCCGCCACCTGGCGGCCGAACGCGCCCTGGCGGCCGCCGCCGCGTCCGGCGCCTTCGAGGCCACCCACCTCCAGCCCGGCGCCTTCGCCACCAACGCCCTCGCCTGGGCAGGTCCGCTCAAGGCGGGCCGCGGCCCGGACCTGCCCCACCCGCACGCGCACAGCGACCCGATCCACGAGCGCGACCTCGCCGAAGCCGCCCTCGCCGTCCTCACCGAACCCGGACCGCGCGGCTCCTCCCACTGGCTGACGGGCCCCGCGTCCCTGGACTTCACCGAACAGCTCGCGATCCTCGCCGAGGTGACCGGACGCCCCGCACCGCACACCGCCGTCACCCCCGAGAAGTGGAAGAAGTCGGTCGCCGCCTTCGTGCCGGAGCCGCTCGCGGACGGCCTCCTCGCCCACTGGGCCGCCCACGACGGCCGGCCCGTCCCCCTGACCGACACCGTGGAGGCACTGACCGGCCACCCGCCCCGCACCTTCGCCACCTGGGCCACGGACCACGCGGAGGCCTTCCGCCCCTGACCGGACCGCCCGCGCTCCGCCGCGCTCCCCGACCCCGGACCGACCCGAACCGCCCCGGGCCGAATTCCCTGGCAACCCGTCCGCCCCCGGTGACATCCTGTCCCCGTGAACGGACCGGAGATCCAGATCAGTTTCGCCCCCGGCCTGCGGCTCTTCGTCTCGGCGGAGCGGCGCACCGGCCCCACCCCCGTGACCACCGACGGCGCCTCCTCACTCGGCCACGTCGTGGAGTCACTGGGCGTGCCCCTCACCGAGGCCGGACGGCTCCTGGTCGACGGACGGCACGTCGAGGCCTCGCACGTCCCGAGCGCGGGCGAGACGGTCGAGGTCGAGGACGTCGCCCGCCCGCAAGCGGTCCCCGGCGCGCCCCTCCGGTTCCTGCTCGACGTGCACCTCGGCACCCTGGCCCGGCGCCTGCGCCTGCTCGGCGTGGACGCCGCCTACGAGAGCGAGGACATCGGCGACCCGGCCCTGGCCGCGCTCTCCGCGCGGGAGCGGCGCGTCATGCTCTCCCGGGACCGCGGCCTGCTGCGCCGCCGCGAACTGTGGGCGGGCGCCTACGTCTACAGCGACCGGCCGGAGGAGCAGCTCCGCGACGTCCTCGAACGGTTCGCACCGCCGCTCGCGCCTTGGACCCGCTGCACGGCCTGCAACGGCGCACTGAGCGAGGCCGACAAGGACGTGGTGCGCGAGCGACTGGAGCAGGGCACCGAGAAGACGTACGACGTGTTCGCCCAGTGCGTGGAGTGCGACCGGGTCTACTGGCGCGGCGCCCACCACGCACGCCTGGAGGCGATCGTCTCCGATGCGGTACGGGAATTCGGCGGGGCGACGGCCCGCTAGGGCGTGTCCGGCCGGTCGAGGTCGCCGTCGCGCAGGCGCTCGACCTGCCGGGCGCTCACCTCGACGGTGCGCCGCATGTGGGCGATGAGCAGGGCGACCTCGGCGTCGGTGTAGACGTCGAACATCGTGCCCCAGGTGCCGTTGAGCCTCCGCCACAGGGCGCCGAGCTCCGCCGTCCGCTCGGGGACGAGCGAGACCAGGACCCGGCGCCGGTCCTCGGTGTCGCGCGCCCGCGTCACGTACCCGGCTCGTTCGAGACGGTCGACGAGCCGGGTCGCCGAACCGGTGGTGAGCCCGGTCAGCTCGGCGATCCGCCCGGTGGTCACCGGCCCGCCCTCCAGACTGAGCAGGTTCAGACACTGCACATCGGTCGGGTGGAGCCCCAGATGGTCCGCGACGGCCTGGTTGAACAGGGCGTAGGCGGCCATGTAGCGGCGGGCCTCCCCGTACAGCTCGGTCATCAGCGCCTCGCGCCGGGCGGAACCCTTCTGCGTCATGCAGAGATCGTACGGACGTCTCCCGCTCGGAAGGCATAAGGGTCACCGGTGACGAGCACCAGGACGCGGTACCGACCGTTCACCGGGTTCCGGTCGACCGCCCCACCCGCCCCCGATCCCCTCCCCACCGCCCCGCCTATCCTGACCGGACGATCACCACCTTCGATCACCTGCGCGAGGAGCACGCCATGACCGCCTCCGGTACCCCCATCGCCGTCGTCACCGGCGCGAGCAGCGGAATCGGCGCCGCCACGGCCAGGCAGCTGGCCGCCGCCGGCTACCGCGTGGTCCTCACCGCCCGCCGCAAGGACCGCGTCGAGGCCCTCGCCGACGAGATCAACGCCGCCGGCCACCAGGCCACCGCCTACGCCCTCGACGTCACCGACCGCGCCGCCGTCGACGAGTTCGCCACCGCCTTCCGCACCCTCGCCGTCCTCGTCAACAACGCGGGCGGCGCCCTCGGCGCCGACCCCGTCGCCACCGGCGACCCCGACGACTGGCGCCGCATGTACGAGGTCAACGTCCTCGGCACCCTCCACATGACCCAGGCCCTGCTCCCCGCCCTCACCGCGAGCGGCGACGGCACGGTCGTCGTCCTCTCCTCCACCGCGGGCCACGGCACCTACGAGGGCGGCGCCGGCTACGTCGCCGCCAAGAACGGCGCCCGCGTCCTCGCCGAGACCCTCCGCCTGGAGATCGTCGGCACCCCCGTCCGCGTCATCGAGATCGCCCCCGGCATGGTCAAGACCGACGAGTTCGCCACCACCCGCTTCCGCGGCGACACCGACAGGGCCGCCAAGGTCTACGCCGGCGTGGCCGACCCCCTCACCGCCGACGACGTCGCCGAGACCATCACCTGGGCCTGCACCCGCCCCCCGCACGTCAACATCGACCTCCTCGTCGTCCGCCCCCGCGCCCAGGCCTCCAACACCAAGGTCCACCGGGAACTGTAGAAACTGCGGGAGGGGCCGGCGCGTACGCACACCGGCCCCTCCCACACCCTCCGAAGCCGCGAGGCCCCGAAGGGACGACTCAGCCCTTCACGCAGACGACCTGCTTCAGCTTCGCGACGACCTCCACCAGGTCCCGCTGCTGGTCCATCACCTGCTCGATCGGCTTGTACGCGCCCGGGATCTCGTCCACGACGCCGGAGTCCTTGCGGCACTCCACGCCCCGCGTCTGCTCCTCCAGGTCCCGTACCGTGAAGCGCCGCTTCGCCGCGCTCCGGCTCATCCGGCGGCCCGCGCCGTGCGAGGCGGAGTTGAAGGCCTTCTCGTTTCCGAGCCCCTTCACGATGTACGAGCTGGTGCCCATCGAGCCGGGAATGATCCCGAACTCCCCGGAGCCGGCCCGGATCGCGCCCTTCCGCGTGACCAGCATGTCCATGCCCTCGTACCGCTCCTCCGCCACGTAGTTGTGGTGGCAGGAGATCACCGGCTCGAAGGTCACCCGAGCCTTGCGGAACTCCCGGCGGAGGACCTCCTGGAAGAGGGCCATCATGACCGCGCGGTTGTACTTCGCATATTCTTGCGCCCAGAAGAGGTCGTTCCGGTAGGCGGCCATCTGTGGGGTGTCCGCCACGAACACCGCCAGGTCGCGATCGACGAGTCCCTTGTTATGGGCAATTTTCTGGGCCTCACCGATGTGGTATTCAGCGAGCTCCTTACCGATGTTCCGGGAACCCGAGTGCAGCACGAGCCAGACCGATCCGTGCATATCTATACAGACTTCCACATAATGATTTCCCGAGCCGAGCGTCCCCATCTGCTGCCCCGCCCGTTCCCGCCGGAACTTCACCGCGTCCGCGATCCCGTCGAACCGCGACCAGAAGTCGTCCCACCCCGCCGTCGGGAACTGGTACAGCCGCTTCGGGTCCACCGCCTCGCGGTGGAGGCCGCGGCCGACCGGGATGGCCTGTTCGATCTTGGAGCGGAGGCGGGAGAGGTCGCCCGGCAGGTCATTGGCCGTCAGGGAGGTCTTGACCGCCGACATGCCGCAGCCGATGTCCACGCCGACCGCCGCCGGGCACACCGCGCCCTGCATCGCGATCACCGAGCCGACCGTCGCGCCCTTGCCGTAGTGCACGTCCGGCATCACGGCCAGACCCTTGATCCAGGGGAGCGTCGCCACGTTCTGGAGCTGCTGCATGGCGCCGCCCTCCACCGTGGAGGGGTCGGTCCACATCCGGATCGGCACCTTCGCCCCCGGCACCTCTACGTACGACATACTTCCTCGATTCCCCCGAAACGTCCGATAACGCAAAAACCGGAGCCAAAGCCCGTACAGGTGACAGGGGACCGGCATCAACGGCAGCGTGTGCGATAGACATTGTGTCCATCGGCCGGGTTCGCGCGGCAAACAGTTTTCGGAAAAGCCTTACGGGTGAAGGGAGCCTGGGACCGTGCAGCGAAAGAGGTACGCCCCCGGTGGCACCGGGTCCACGGCTCGTACCGTCCTCGTCCTCGCACTCGGCCTGGGCCTCGGCGCGGGCCTCTCCGGCTGCTCCTCCGGCACCCCGGCCGACGACGTCACCGTCGACGCCAAGGCCGGCGTCGCCTCCCCCGCCGCGTCTCCCGGCCGCTACCGCACCCTCTTCGAACCGTGCGGCGCCGTCCCGCAGGGCGTTCTCAAGGAGATGCTCCCGGGCGCCGCCGCCCTGCCCGACCCCGAGCGCGACAAGGCCTACCGGGGCACCGCCGCCGTCACGTACGACACCGACCGGCGGGTCGGCTGCTCGTGGCGGGCCGACGCGCCGGAGACCTCGCACCGGCTCTCGCTCGACGTCGAGCGGGTGGTCTCGTACGACACCTCGGTCAGCGACGACGACCGGGCGCAGGAGGTGTACGTCCGCAAGCAGCTCGCGGCGGGCATCCCGCTGCCGCCCGCCGCGCCGTCCGAGAACGTCGGGACGCCGACCGGCACTCCCGGCGGTCCGACCGTTCCCCCGGCGCACAAGCCGTCGGCGACCGGCGGCGCGGATCCGGTGAACGCCGCCGCCTCCACCGCTCCCACTCCCGGCGCCCCCACGCCCACCGGGCCGACCGGTTCGGGGCCGACCCCGTCCGGGGGCCCCTCCACCACGGGTCTCGAGCCGCGCGTCCTGGAGGGGCTCGGCGAGGTCGCGTACCTCGACGACGTCCTCGGCGGGCCGGGCGCGAGCAGCCGCCAGCGGTCCGTCGGCGTGGTGTTCCGCACATCCAACGTGATCGTGACGGTGTCGTACCGGGAGGAGGCCACCGGTTCCGCCGGGGCGCCGGACGCCCGGGAACTGCAGGAAAGGGCCCTGAAGCTGGCCCGGTTGCTGGCCGACCGGCTGGAGGAGTAGCCGGTCGGTGCCGCTCCGTGAGCGGAGGGCGAGCACGTAACGTGTCGCCGTGGCCCACGGCCGGACAGCCGGACAGCCGGACAGCCGGACAGCCGGACAGCCGGACCGTACGACAGCCGTACCGCACGACCGCCGGACCGTACGACAAGCGACTGAAGGAACCATGCAGCGATCAGCTCCGCGACTCACCCGCATACTCGCCTGCGCAGCCGTCCCGGTGATGCTCGTCGTCGCCGGCTGCTCCTCCGACTCCGGTGACTCCGGGAAGTCGAAGGCGAAGGAGACGCCGGGCGCGTCGGCGTCCGCGACGCCCTCGCCCGTGCAGACGACGAAGGCGGTCGAGCCGGCGAAGTTCGCGAAGCTGCCCCAGGTCTGCCAGTCGATCACGGCGAAGACGACCGAGGCCCTGGTGCCGAAGGCGAAGACCAAGAACGGCACGCCGGGCGTCTCCAGCGACCTGGGGAGCCGCGGCGGCTGCTCGTGGAACGGCCTGGACGACAAGGGCGTGAAGGGTTCGCAGTACCGCTGGCTGGACGTGTCCTTCTACCGGTACGACTCGGACGCCTCGCTCGGCAGCGGTCAGGAGCGGGCCCGGCAGAACCTCGCGAAGGAGGTCGCGAAGGTCGAGGGGACGGCCGGGGCGAAGAACCTCCGGACGACGGCGACCACGGGGATCGGCGACGAGGCGAAGACGGTCACGTACCAGGAGACCAAGACGGGCGTGAACTTCGTGTACACGTCGATCGTGGCGCGCACGGGGAACGTGCTGGTGCTGCTGTCGTACAACGGCGCCGGTTACTCGGGTGCGCCGACGCCGACGGAGAAGGCGATCACGGACGGTGCGGCCGCGGCGGCCAAGGAGGCCGTGGGGTCGGTGGCGGCGGCCAACAAGTAACGGTCGGCAAGTAGCGGCCGACAAGAAGGAACAAAGCACCACGGAACGGCACATCTGCATGGAGCCCGTCCCTCCCCCGGGGGCCGGGCTTCGTTCACATGTGCCACTCTGTGCGCGCGAGATGTCGATCGACGGGAGGGGTCGCGGGTGGCCGCGATGCAGCTGACACGCACACACCGGGTACTCATCGGCCTCGTCATCGCCGGTGCGCTGATCATCGCGGGAATCGGTTTCGCGGGTTCGTACGCCGCGGTGCGCGAGCTCGCGGTGCAAAAGGGTTTCGGCACCTTCTCGTACTTCTTCCCGATCGGCATCGACGCGGGCATCTGTGTGCTCCTCGCGCTCGACCTGCTGCTGACGTGGCTGCGGATCCCGTTCCCGCTGCTGCGGCAGACGGCGTGGGTGCTCACGGCGGCGACCATCGCGTTCAACGGCGCGGCGGCCTGGCCGGATCCGCTGGGCGTGGGCATGCACGCGGTGATCCCGGTGCTGTTCGTGGTGGCCGTGGAGGCGGCGCGGCACGCGGTGGGCCGGATCGCGGACATCACGGCGGACAAGCACATGGAGGGGGTGCGGCTGACGCGGTGGCTGCTGTCGCCGATACCGACCTTCCGGTTGTGGCGGCGGATGAAGCTGTGGGAGCTGCGTTCGTACGAGCAGGTCATCAAGCTGGAGCAGGAGCGGATGATCTACCAGGCCCGGCTCCAGGCCCGGTTCGGCCGGAACTGGCGGCGGAAGGCTCCGGTGGAGGCGCTGATGCCGCTGCGTCTGGCGCGGTACGGGGTGCCGTTGGCGGAGACGGCGGCGTCGGGTCTGGCGGCGGCGGGGATCGAGCCGGCGGTGCTGCCCGCACAGCAGGGCCAGGTCTACGAGCAGCCGCAGCAGCCCCAGTTGCCCCAGTCGTCCCAGTCGCCCGTGGCGCCGCAGGCGGTGCCGCAGCAGCTTCCGCAGCAGGCGGGGGGCCTGCCGCAGGGGGACGTCGCGATCGTGCCCGTGAACCACGAGAGCCCGTGGTTCGACACGCAGAAGGTGTCCACGGAGGCGTACGAGGGGACGTACAACCCCCAGATCGTGGAGGGCCTGGAGCCGATGCCGGTGCCGGTGCCGCAGGGTCCGGAGGACATTCCGGCGCCGGGACCCGAGGGGTTCGTGGAGTATCCGGAGTACGTGGAGGAGCCGGACCAGCAGGTCGGTCAGCTCCGTGAGGTCGTCCACAAGCTCACGTGGGCGTACGCCGTGGAGCACGAGAGCTTCCCGGAGGACGCGGAGCTGGCGCGTCAGGTGGCCGAGTACTACGGCGTCCAGCAGTTCCACGACCCCGAGCTGCTTCAGCGGCTGGTTCCCGGGGTGCAGGAGGAGATCCGTCAGGCGATGGTCGAGCGGCACACGCCCTGACCCGTACGCGGCGCGTGAACGCGTGAGCGCATGAGCGCATGAGCGCATGAGCGCATGAGCACGTGAAAGGGGCCGCCGCCCGGAGAGCATCCGGGCGGCGGCCCCTTTCACGTGTGCGCCGGGCGCCTTTCGGCGGGTGTCAGGCGCCGAGGAGCTTCCTCACCCGGTCCGCGCCGACGGCGAGGAGGAGGGTGGGGAGGCGGGGGCCCGTCTCGCGGCTCACGAGGAGCTTGTAGAGCAGGGCGAAGAAGGCGCGCTGGGCGAGCTTGAGCTCGGGCGTGGGCTTGGCCTCGGGGTCGAGTCCGGCCATGACCTTCGGGACGCCGTAGACGAGGGTGGTGAGTCCGTCGAGCGACCAGTGGGTGTCGAGGCCTTCGAGGAGGAGGCGGAGCGACTCGCGGCCCTCGTCGTCGAGCGAGCCGAGGAGTTCGGCGTCGGGCTCGTCGCGGACGATGGTGCGCTGGTCGGCCGGGACCTGGTTGGTGATCCAGTTCTCGGCGCGGTCGAGACGGGGCCGGACCTCGTCGAGGGAGGTGACGGGGTTCTCGGGGTCGAGTTCGGTGAGGATCCGCAGGGTCTGCTCGTCGTGTCCGGCGGTGATGTCCATGACCGAGGCCAGGGTCCGGTACGGGAGCGGGCGCGGGGTGCGGGGGAGTTCGCCTGCGGCGGTGCGGGCGGCGCGGGAGTGGGCGGCGGCGTCGGCGGGCAGGACGGTGCCGTCGGCGACCTTGGACTCCAGCTTGTCCCACTCGTCGTAGAGGCGCTGGATCTCCTGGTCGAAGGCGATCTTGAAGGACTGGTTGGGCCTGCGGCGGGCGTAGAGCCAGCGCAGCAGGGGCGCTTCCATGATCTTCAGGGCGTCGGCGGGGGTGGGGACGCCGCCGCGGGAGGAGGACATCTTGGCCATGCCGCTGATGCCGACGAAGGCGTACATGGGGCCGATGGGCTGGACGCCGTCGAAGATCTCGCGGACGATCTGGCCGCCGACGACGAAGGAGGAGCCGGGCGAGGAGTGGTCGACGCCGGAGGGCTCGAAGATCACGCCCTCGTAGGCCCAGCGCATGGGCCAGTCGACCTTCCAGACCAGCTTGCCGCGGTTGAACTCGCTGAGCCGGACGGTCTCGGCGAAGCCGCAGGCCGTGCAGGTGTAGGCGAGTTCGGTGGTGTCGTCGTCGTAGGAGGTGACGGTGGTGAGGTCCTTCTCGCAGCGCCCGCAGTAGGGCTTGTACGGGAAGTAGCCCGTGCCGCCGCCGGAGCCGTCGTCCTCGGCGGCCGCGCCGGAGCCCTCCTCGGCTTCGAGCTCGGCCTCGTCGAGGGGCTTCTGGGACTGCTTCTTCGGCGCCTTCTTGGTGCGGTACTGGTCGAGGATGGCGTCGATGCCCGCGCGGTTCCTCATGGCGTGCAGGATCTGCTCGCGGTAGGTGCCGGCGGTGTACTGCTCGGTCTGGCTGATCGGGTCGTACTCGACGCCGAGCTCGGCCAGGGACTCGACCATGGCGGCCTTGAAGTGCTCGGCCCAGTTGGCGTGGGGCGAGCCGGCGGGGGCCGGGACGGAGGTCAGCGGCTTGCCGATGTGCTCGGCCCAGGTCCCGTCGACGCCCTCGACGCCGTTCGGGACCTTGCGGTAGCGGTCGTAGTCGTCCCAGGAGACGAGGTGGCGGACGGTGTATCCGCGGCGGCGGATCTCGTCGGCGACCAGGTGCGGGGTCATGACCTCGCGGAGGTTGCCGAGGTGGATCGGGCCGGAGGGGGAGAGTCCGGAGGCGACGACGACCGGTTTGCCAGGCGCACGTCGCTCCGACTCGGCGATGACCTCGTCCGCGAAACGGGAGACCCAGTCGGTCTCTGTGCTGCTCTGAGCCACGGTCGGTACGTCCTTCTTTCCGGAATTCCTCGGCGCCTTGCGTCAGGCCCTACGTCTGTCATTGTCCCAGACGGAACGACGGGCCCCGGGGTTGTCCACAGGTGCGGGTTGTCCACAGCTCCGGGTTCTCCGCGGGTCCGGCTCGTCCACAGGCGGAGAAAACACGTTGCTCTCCCGTGGGACACTTGACAAGCGAAATAGACCACCGGACACCTCTCGACGGAAACGGAAGCTCATGGCCTCGGTCCCTTCCCTCGCTTCGACCGTGCAGCAGCGCCTCGCGGACGGACTCTCGGCTGCCCTGCCGGAGGCCGCGTCCGCCGACCCGCTGCTGCGACGTAGCGACCGGGCCGACTTCCAGGCGAACGGCATCCTGGCCCTCGCCAAGCGGCTGAAGGGCAATCCGCGCGAGCTGGCGACGAAGGTCGTCGAGGCGATTCCGGCGAACGACGTCCTGAAGGAGGTCGAGGTCTCCGGCCCCGGCTTCCTGAACATCACGGTCACCGACCGGGCGATCGTCGAGACCCTGGCGGCCCGTGCCGCCGACGCGCGGCTCGGCGTGCCGTTCAACGAGTCGGCGGGCACGACGGTGATCGACTACGCGCAGCCGAACGTGGCGAAGGAGATGCACGTCGGCCACCTGCGGTCCGCGGTGATCGGCGCGGCGATGGTCGAGATCCTGGAGTTCACCGGCGAGACGGTGGTCCGGCGTCACCACATCGGCGACTGGGGCACCCAGTTCGGCATGCTCATCCAGTACCTGATCGAGCACCCGCACGAGCTGGACCACTCCTCGGAGTCCGAGGTGTCGGGCGAGGAGGCGATGTCTAACCTGAACAGGCTGTACAAGGCGTCGCGCGCCCTGTTCGACTCGGACGAGGAGTTCAAGACGCGGGCCCGTGCGCGCGTGGTGGACCTCCAGGCCGGTGACGAGGAGACGCTCGCGCTCTGGCAGCGGTTCGTGGACGAGTCGAAGATCTACTTCTACTCGGTCTTCGACAAGCTGGACATGGACATCCGGGACACCGACGTGGTCGGCGAGTCCGGTTACAACGACATGCTCGTGGAGACCTGCCGGCTCCTGGAGGAGTCGGGCGTCGCGGTCCGCTCCGAGGGCGCGCTGTGCGTGTTCTTCGACGACGTGAAGGGCCCGGACGGCAATCCGGTGCCGCTGATCGTGCAGAAGTCCGACGGCGGTTTCGGGTACGCGGCGACGGACCTGTCGGCGATCCGGGACCGGGTGCGGAACCTGAAGGCGACGTCCCTGCTGTACGTGGTGGACGCGCGGCAGTCGCTGCACTTCAAGATGGTCTTCGAGACGGCCCGCCGGGCGGGCTGGCTGAACGACGAGGTGAAGGCGCACCAGCTGGCGTTCGGCACGGTCCTGGGCAAGGACGGCAAGCCGTTCAAGACCCGTGAGGGCGAGACGGTCCGGCTGGTGGACCTGCTCGACGAGGCCGTGGACCGGGCGACGGAGGTCGTCCGCGAGAAGGAGGAGGCCTACCGGGAGAAGACCGGGCAGGCGCTCCTGACCGAGGCGGAGATCGTCGAGAACGGGCAGCACGTGGGCATCGGCGCGGTGAAGTA
The DNA here is from genome assembly GCF_040702165.1 of Streptomyces sp. NPDC086147. NCBI lineage: Bacteria > Bacillati > Actinomycetota > Actinomycetes > Kitasatosporales > Streptomycetaceae > Streptomyces > Streptomyces sp. NPDC086147. The sequence goes on from NZ_JBFBJO010000009.1 coordinate 273,901, forward strand.
CGCCGACCTGTCGACGTCGGCCGCGCGGGACTACAAGTTCGACCTGGACCAGATGGTGTCGCTGAACGGCGACACGTCGGTGTACCTCCAGTACGCGTACGCGCGGGTCAGGTCGATCTTCGGCAAGGCGGGCGACCGCACCCCGGTCGCCCACCCGGAGCTGGAGCTCGCCCCGGCGGAGCGCGCGCTCGGCCTGCATCTGGACGGGTTCGCGGAGACGGTGGCGGAGGCGGCCGCGGAGTACGCGCCGCACAAGCTGACCGCGTACCTGTACCAGCTCGCCTCGCTGTACACGACGTTCTACGACCAGTGCCCGGTGATCAAGCCGGAGCCGGCGCGGGAGGTCGCGGAGAACCGGCTGTTCCTCTGCGACCTGACGGCCCGCACGCTCCACCAGGGCATGGCGCTCCTGGGCATCCGGACGCCCGAGCGGCTCTGATCCGCCGGGCTCCGGCCCTCTGCTCACCGACGGGCACCTCTCGTTGCGCGAGAGGTGCCCGTTCCGCGTTCAGCCCCCGTCGTCCGTGCGCCATTCGCCCGGGTCGACCCACCAGACGTACGAGGGGCGTCCGGCGGTCGCGCTGGTGCGGAAGGGGCGGCCTCCGTCGTCGACCCGGATCGTGCCCCTGCGGTCGCCGCTGCTCCACTCGACCTCCAGGTACCAGCTGACGTCGTGGGCCTTGGTGGTCACGTCGAAGCGGAGGACCTGGGGGTCGTGGGAGGCGACCTTGTAGGGGAAGTCCTTGGCGGGGACGACGATGTCGCCGTTCTGCCCGGCGACCGGGCGGACGCCGGGCTGGGGGCGGTCGAGGTCCACGGCGAACGTCTGCGGGGTGACGCCGCTGCCGCAGCCCTCGCCCATCGAGAACGCCGCCCAGGGCAGGGCGGCGGAGCGCCCCACCACCCGGACGTTGATCCTGTTGATCACCACGGAGTCGGCCGTGCGGCCGGTGGCGGTGAGTTCGAGGCGCATGCCGCCGCCGTTCACCGCGCCGAGCGACCGCGCCCAGCCCCGGTGGTCCTGGGGCGGGGGCGGCGGGGGCACGGTGCCGGGGTCGCGGTCGAGCAGGTAGTACTGGCCGCAGGGATGCTCCCAGTTGTACGAGCTGATGCCGACGCGCAGCGGGACGCCGGTCGCGGGCGCGCCGGACCGCGGGGCGGTCGGCGACGGGTTCCGCGAGGGGTCCGGGGCCGGGGAGGACGGGGAGCCCTTGCCGTCGGGCGGCCCGGACGGTGAACCGGTCGGGGTGCCGGACGGGGTCGGAGTCACGGCCGGGGACGAGGCGGGGCCGGGGCGTACGGGGAGGGTGCCGCCGGTCGCCGGACCGGACGGAGCGGGCACCGGGGCCGCCCGCTCAGGTCGTCCCCCGCCGTCGCCGCCGGACGCGAACACGGCGACCGGCACGGCCACCGCGACGACCACGGCGGCGGCGAGCGCGACGAGCACACGGCGCCGGCGCGCACCGCCGCCCGGGGCATCGGGCCGGCCGCGGACGCCGGGGGCCCTGAGCACTTCGGACACGTCGGGCGCGTCGAGCGCGTCAGGCGCGTCAGGCGCGTCGGGTGCACCCGAAACGCCTCCCGCCTCGGACCCCGTACTCGCGTCCGTAACGACCACAGACCCCGACCCCACCCCCGAATCCGCCTCCGGCACCGCCTCCGGCACCGGCACCGGCACCGGCCCAGGTTCAGACCCCGCACCCGCCCCAGGCTCCACCTCCCGCCCCGACTCCACCGGCTTCACCGTCACCGCCGAGCGGCTCCGTGTCCGTGCGTCGTCCGCGACGATCCAGCGCCGGTGCAGCTCGATCAGTTCCTCGCGTTCGGCCCCGCACAGGCGGGCAAACCGCTCGGCCACCGCGAACTCGGCCGGTACGGCGTCGCCGTTGCAGTAGCGGTGCAGGGTCGACGTGCTGACGTGCAGCCGTCCGGCGAGCACCCCGTAGCTGCGCCCCGAACGTTCCTTGAGCTGCCGCAGCAGCGTGCCCAACTCCTGGGCCTCCGGTGTGGTCGCCACCGTGCCCCTCCCCGTGTTTCGGTGCTCTCACGTCCCGGAACGGCGTTCCAGGCAAGGTCCGTTCCCGCTGGTCACCGTACCCGTGAGCGTTCCAGTGTCCCCCATGGCCCGTTCGGCGTTGCGGCCGGAATCCGTCGCCCCGCAACCTGGGACCACGCAGCACGGCACCGGTCGAACGGGCAGTGCGGCAGCAGGAGACCGACCGAAAAGCAACGACACCCACGGGGGTTCCACCACCATGCGCACACACCGCATCCGCGTCGCCGCCGCGGCGGCCGTCACCGTCGCCGCCCTCTCCCTCACCGCCTGCCAGGGCTCGGCGGGCGGAACGCGGGACGAGGGCCGGGCCTCGTCCACGACCACCACCGCACCGGCGACTGCCGCGCCGACGCCCACGCAGGCCCCCACCGGGACTCCCGCGCCGGACGCGCCGGCCACGCCGACGGGCACGGACGCCTCCGGCAACAAGAGCACCTCCCCGCAGGGCTCACCCGGCGCCACCCTCACCCCCGCCCCCGGCAAGAACGGCGGCAAGGGCAAGGGCGGCAGCGGGAAGGACATCACCGAGCGGCCGTGCGACGCGTCGGCCGTGCGGGTCGTCTACAGCCCGGTGAGCCGTCCGCTCAACCACGCGCTGCTCACCGTCACCAACACCGGCCGCACGGCGTGCAACGCCTACCACGCCCCGGTGCTGCGCCTCGACGACGGGCAGGCGGCGGTCGCGGTGGAGCAGGCCAGCAAGCCGCAGGCGGTCGTCACGCTGTTCCCCGGTGAGAGCGCGTACGCGGCCATGATCCTGTCGGCGGCCGACGGCAGCGGGAACCACGGCCGCACGTCGAAGAAGCTGACCGTGTGGTTCGCCCCGCGCGACAACGTGGGTTCGGCCGGGGGTCCGGCCGTCCTGAAGCTGCCGGCCGGCACGTACACGGACAGCACCACCCGGGTCACCTACTGGCAGAACTCGATGGAGGACGCCCTGGGCTTCTGACCCCGGGGCCCGTTCCCGACCGTCTCCGGTGCGCCGCGTCCCGTTCCCCGGGGCGCGGCGCGCCGCCGTGGGTCACCGGATGGAGTGCGAGGTGCGTCCGGAGACCTGGTCGATCTCCGTGTGGGCCTTCTGGAGGAGCTGCGAGGCGAGGTCCATCAGGGCGCGCGCACCGGCGATCTCCTCGCCGACCCGTAGCTGGTCCGGGTCGGAGGGGTGCCGGTTCGCGGTGCCGTGGGCCCGGAACTCGGTGCCGTCGCCGAGCCGGACCATGGCGGCGGCCCGGGTCCGGTCGCCCTCCTCCTGGAACTCCATCTCCACGTGCCATCCGACCAGGGTGTGCATCATGAGGACCACCTCCGGCGAGGTAGGGGTACCTGTCGGCTACCCCTCCAGGGTGCGCCGGTCGACGGCCCCCCACCAGCCAGGGGCGGAGGCGGCCGGCTCCTGCGGCGTCAGTCCCCGCGGCCCAGCTTCTGCGCGACCTCGGTCGCCCAGTACGTCAGGATCATCTGCGCACCGGCCCGGCGGATGCCGGTGAGGGACTCCATGATCGCCTTGTCGCGGTCGATCCAGCCCTTCTCGGCGGCGGCCTCGACCATCGCGTACTCGCCGCTGATCTGGTAGGCGGCGACGGGCACGTCCACGGCGGCGGCGACCTTGGCGAGGACGTCGAGGTACGGGCCCGCGGGCTTGACCATGACCATGTCCGCGCCCTCCTCCAGGTCGAGCGCGAGCTCGCGCATCGACTCGCGGAGGTTGGCCGGGTCCTGCTGGTAGGTCTTGCGGTCGCCCTTGAGGGAGGAGCCGACGGCCTCGCGGAAGGGGCCGTAGAAGGCGGAGGAGTACTTCGCGGTGTACGCGAGGATCGCGACGTCCTCCTTGCCGATGGTGTCGAGGGCGTCGCGGATGACGCCGACCTGGCCGTCCATCATTCCGGAGGGGGCGACGACGTGGGCGCCCGCGTCGGCCTGGACCTGGGCCATCTCGGCGTAGCGTTCCAGCGTGGCGTCGTTGTCGACCCGCCCGTCGGCGTCGAGGACGCCGCAGTGGCCGTGGTCGGTGAACTCGTCGAGGCACAGGTCGGACATGATCACGAGGTCGTCGCCGACCTCGGACCGCACGTCCCGGATCGCGAGCTGGAGGATCCCGTCGGGGTCGGTGCCGACGGTGCCGGCGGCGTCCTTCTCGGCGTCCTCGGGCACGCCGAAGAGCATGATCCCGGAGACCCCGGCCTCCAGCGCCTCCACGGCGGCCTTCCGCAGGGTGTCGCGCGTGTGCTGCACGACGCCGGGCATGGCCCCGATCGGCACGGGCTCGGTGATCCCCTCGCGCACGAACGCGGGCAGGATCAGGTCGGCGGGATGCAGCCGCGTCTCGGCCACCATCCGCCGCATGGCGGGCGTCGTCCGCAGCCGCCGCGGCCGCGCCCCGGGAAAGGATCCGTACGAGTTCATACGGTCGAGGCTACGCCCGCGCGAACGGTGCACTTGCCGACAGGATGTTGCCGCGAAAGACCGCGGGGGCCCGGGCAACGCGAAGGGTGCGGGCCCCGTGAGGGACCCGCACCCCGGCGAGGAGAACCGCTACGTCGTCCGGCGCCGTCTCGCACCCGGCCGGCGCTCGCTCGGCCGCGTCACCGGGTCGCCCGCCTCCAGGGCGGACTCGCGGCGGCGCGTGCCGAAGTCCGCGAGGGCCTCGGCCAGCTTGTGGACGGACGGCTCGGGCGACAGGACGTCGACCCGCAGGCCGTGCTCCTCCGCCGTCTTGGCGGTGGCGGGGCCGATGCAGGCGATGACCGTGACGTTGTGCGGCTTGCCGGCGATGCCGACGAGGTTCCGCACGGTCGACGACGAGGTGAAGAGGACCGCGTCGAAGCCGCCGCCCTTGATCGCCTCGCGGGTGTCGGCCGGCGGCGGCGAGGCCCGTACGGTCCGGTAGGCGGTGACGTCGTCGACCTCCCACCCGAGCTCGATGAGGCCCGCGACCAGGGTCTCGGTCGCGATGTCGGCGCGCGGCAGGAAGACGCGGTCGATCGGGTCGAAGACCGGGTCGTACGGCGGCCAGTCCTCCAGGAGTCCGGCGGCGGACTGCTCGCCGCTGGGCACCAGGTCGGGCTTGACGCCGAAGTCGACGAGCGCGGCGGCCGTCTGCTCGCCCACCGCGGCGACCTTGATCCCGGCGAAGGCGCGGGCGTCGAGCCCGTACTCCTCGAACTTCTCGCGGACGGCCTTCACCGCGTTGACGGAGGTGAAGGCGATCCACTCGTAGCGGCCGGTGACCAGGCCCTTGACCGCGCGCTCCATCTGCTGCGGGGTGCGCGGCGGCTCGACGGCGATGGTCGGGACCTCGTGCGGCACGGCGCCGTACGAGCGCAGCTGGTCGGAGAGCGAGGCGGCCTGCTCCTTGGTGCGCGGCACGAGGACCCGCCAGCCGAAGAGCGGCTTGGACTCGAACCACGACAGCTGGTCCCGCTGCGCCGGGGCGCTGCGCTCGCCGACCACGGCTATGACCGGCCGGTGGCCCTCGGGCGAGGGGAGGACCTTGCCCTGCTTGAAGACCTGGGCGATGGTGCCGAGGGTGGCGTTCCAGGTCCGCTGGCGGGTGGTGGTGCCGGCGACGGTGACGGTGAGCGGGGTGTCCGGCTTGCGGCCGGCCGCGACCAGTTCGCCGGCGGCGGCGGCCACCGCGTCGAGGGTGGTGGAGACGACGACGGTGCCGTCGGAGGCGCCGACCTCGCTCCAGCACCGCTCGTCGGCGGTGCGGGCGTCGACGAAGCGCACGTCGGTGCCCTGGGCGTCGCGCAGCGGCACGCCGGCGTAGGCGGGGACGCCGACGGCGGTGGCGACGCCGGGGACGACCTCGAAGGGGATGCCCTCGGCGGCGCAGGCGAGCATCTCGGCGCCGGCGTTGCCGTCGAGGCCGGGGTCGCCGGTCACCGCACGGACGACCCGCCTGCCGCCCCTCGCGGCCTCCATGACAAGATTGGCGGCATCCCTCAACACGGGGACACCGGCGGCTGTTGACGCCTCGTCGACGACCGCCAGCTCCGGCGTGCTCACCCCCGCGCGCGCATGGCCGCGGACGACGTCAAGGACCTCGGGCTCGGCGATCAGGACGTCCGCCCCCGCGAGGGCCTCGACGGCCCGGAGGGTCAGGAGTCCGGGGTCGCCCGGTCCCGCGCCGAGGAACGTGACGTGTCCGTGGCCCGCGAAGGCCGGGGACAGGGGGCTGGTGGTCGGGCTGGTGGGGTTCAAAGTGCTCGCTCCCCCATAAGACCGGCCGCACCCTTGGCGAGCATCTCGTCCGCGAGTACGCGTCCGAGCGCCATGGCCTCGTCGTGCGAGGTGGGTACGGGTCCGGTGGTGGACAGCTGCACCAGCGTCGAGCCGTCGGTGGTGCCGACGACGCCGCGCAGGCGCATCTCGGTGACAGCCTGCCCGTGACCGGGGTCGTCGGCCAGCAGGTCGGCGAGCGCACCCACGGGTGCGGAACAGCCGGCCTCCAGGGCGGCGAGCAGGGAGCGCTCGGCGGTCACGGCGACCCGCGTGTGCGGGTCGTCGAGAGCGGCGAGCGCGGCGACGAGTCCGGCGTCGGACGCCGGACACTCGACGGCGAGGGCCCCCTGGCCGGGGGCGGGCAGCACGGAGTCGACCGGGAGGCGGTCGACCGTCAGGGAGCCGGTGAGCTCCTCGGTGCCGCCGATGCGGTTGAGTCCGGCCGCGGCGAGGACCACCGCGTCGAGTTCTCCGCTGCGGACGTAGCCGACGCGGGTGTCGATGTTGCCCCGGATCGGGACGCAGGTGAGCTCCAGGCCGTGGCTGCGCGCGTAGGCGTGCAGCTGGGCCATGCGGCGCGGCGATCCGGTGCCGACCCGGGCGCCCTTGGGCAGCCGGTCCAGCGTGATGCCGTCGGGGGCGATCAGTACGTCGCGGGGGTCCTCGCGGCGGGGGATCGCGGCCACGACGAGGTCGGGGTGCGGGGTGGTCGGCAGGTCCTTCAGCGAGTGGACGGCGAAGTCCACCTCGCCGGCGAGCAGCGCGTCGCGCAGGGCGGCGACGAAGACGCCGGTGCCGCCGATCTGCGCGAGGTGCTCGCGGGAGGTGTCCCCGTACGTCGTGATCTCCACGAGCTCGACGGGCCGGCCGGTCAGCTGCCGTACGGCGTCGGCCACGTGCCCGGACTGGGCCATGGCGAGCTTGCTGCGCCTGGTCCCGAGCCTCAGTGCCCTCTCGGTCATACTCGCCCTCGGTTCTTGACGTCGGCGTCATTCAGGTCGGCCCGGCTGACGGCGGCGACCGTCTCCGGGTCGAGGTCGAAGAGTGTCCGCAGCGCGTCCGCGTACCCGGCGCCGCCGGGCTCGCTGGCGAGCTGCTTGACCCGCACGGTCGGCGCGTGCAGGAGCTTGTCGACCACGCGGCGCACGGTCTGGGTGATCTCGGCGCGCTGCTTCTCGTCGAGGCCGGGGAGCCGGCCTTCGAGGCGCGCGACCTCGCTGGTGACCACGTCGGCGGCCATGGCGCGCAGGGCGACGACGGTGGGGGTGATGTGGGCGGCGCGCTGGGCGGCGCCGAAGGCGGCGACCTCGTCGGAGACGATGGCCCGGACCTGGTCGACGTCGGCGGCCATGGGCGCGTCGGCGGAGGCCTCGGCAAGCGATTCGATGTCGACGAGCCGGACGCCGGGGAGGCGGTGGGCCGCGGCGTCGATGTCGCGGGGCATGGCGAGGTCGAGCAGGGCGAGGGGGGCCTGGCGGTCCCGTACGGCGTCGGCGACGTCGTCGCCGGTGAGGACGAGGCCGGTGGCTCCGGTGCAGGAGACGACGATGTCGGCGCGGTGCAGTTCGTCGCCGACGGCAACCATCTCGGCCGCGCGTGCGGCGACTCCGGTGCCGCCGGGCTCGCTCAGGATCTGGGCGAGGCGCTCGGCACGGGCGAGGGTGCGGTTGGCGACGACGATCTCGGCGACGCCGGAGCGGGCGAGGGTGGCGGCGGCCAGGGAGGACATCGAGCCGGCGCCGATGACGAGGGCCTTCTTGCCCTTGGCCCAGGTCTCGACGTCCTCGCCGTCGGCCAGCTGCTGGAGCCCGAAGGTGACCAGCGACTGTCCGGCGCGGTCGATGCCGGTCTCGCTGTGGGCGCGCTTGCCGACCCGCAGGGCCTGCTGGAAGAGGTCGTTGAGGAGACGTCCGGCGGTGTGCAGTTCCTGGCCGAGGGCGAGGGCGTCCTTGATCTGGCCGAGGATCTGACCCTCGCCGACGACCATGGAGTCCAGGCCGCAGGCCACCGAGAAGAGGTGGTGGACGGCCCGGTCCTCGTAGTGCACGTAGAGGTAGGGGGTGAGCTCGTCCAGGCCGACGCCGCTGTGCTGGGCGAGGAGCGTGGACAGCTCGGCGACGCCGGCGTGGAACTTGTCGACGTCGGCGTAGAGCTCGATGCGGTTGCAGGTGGCCAGGACGGTGCCCTCGGCGGCCGGTTCGGCGGCGAGGGTGTCCTGGAGGAGCTTGGTGCGGGTGTCGGCCGGCAGGGCGGCCCGTTCCAGGATGGAGACGGGGGCGCTGCGGTGGCTGAGTCCGACGACGAGGAGGCTCATGCCGGCATCACGGCGGGGACGTCCCCGTCGGGTCCCTTGCGGCTGCCGCCCGTGGTGCCGCGGGGGGCGGGCGGTACGGCGGCGGGGGCGGGCGCGGTGTCGGCGCCGTCGGCCCCGGCCTCCTCGCCGGCCTTGCGCTGCTCGTGGAAGGCGAGGATCTGGAGCTCGATGGAGAGGTCGACCTTGCGCACGTCGACGCCGTCGGGGACGGAGAGGACGGTCGGGGCGAAGTTCAGGATGGAGGTGACGCCGGCGGCCACGAGGCGGTCGCAGACCTGCTGGGCGACGCCGGCGGGGGTGGCGATGACGCCGATGGAGACGCCGTCCTCCTCGATGATCCGCTCGAGGTCGTCGCTGTGCTGGACGGGGATGCCCGCGACGGGCCTGCCGGTCATGGCGGGGTCGGCGTCGATCAGCGCGGCGACACGGAAGCCCCGGGAGGCGAAGCCGCCGTAGCCGGCGAGCGCGGCGCCGAGGTTGCCGATGCCGACGATGACGACGGGCCAGTCCTGGGTGAGGCCCAGCTCGCGGGAGATCTGGTAGACGAGGTACTCGACGTCGTAGCCGACCCCGCGGGTGCCGTAGGAGCCGAGGTAGCTGAAGTCCTTGCGCAGCTTCGCGGAGTTGACCCCCGCCGCGGCCGCGAGCTCCTCGGAGGAGACCGTGGGTACGGCACGCTCCGAGAGCGCGGTCAGCGCGCGCAGATACAGCGGAAGCCGGGCGACGGTGGCCTCGGGAATTCCTCGGCTACGGGTCGCCGGTCGGTGAGTTCGGCCAGTTGCCACGGTGCTCCTGCGGGATGAGCGGGGCTGCAGGCGGCCATATGTCCCAAGACCGCCCCGTCGAATGCAGGCTATGTCTTTGTGAACGCGTGCACAAAGATGGTGTCCGTTTTGTCCGGCCAAAGTGACCGGGGTCACGCGGCCGGTTCCCGCCGTCGTGGAACCGCGGAGAAGCTCGGCGCGTTGAGAACCCGAAGGGGGCAAAACCGCACACTCTCCTCACGATGCCGCCCCCGAAACCCAACAAAACGTCCATGATGGTAACCGGGTTCCGGTCACGCACCCAGTTCGCGCCGGAGCCGGTCGGCGTCCACCCGCCAGAAGGTGTGCTGCTCCCCGTCGACCAGGACGACGGGGATCTGCTCCCAGTACGCCCGGTGGAGATCCTCGTCGCGGGTGATGTCCTTCTCCTCCCAGGACGCCCCGGTCTCCGCGCACACGGCCTCGATCACCGCCCTTGCGTCGTCGCAGAGATGACATCCCGGCCTGCCGATGAGGGTCACGGTCCGCGCCCCGGCGTCCGCCTTCTTCTTCCGTCCGAACATGGCGCCCATTCTGTCCCGCCGCCGGGACCGGACCCGCCCGCCGTGACCGTCTCCGGCCCCCGTCCCCCGCCCGCCGGAGCCGGTTCCGGACCCGTCCGGACGTGATCCGATTAACAGGGGGGTCCCGCACTGTTCACGCCGCGGCATCGTCACAAGTCGGGAAGTACCGAACAGACTGGCTATGCTCACGGCATGGCCGCTCTGGGATGGCTCACCCCTCGTAGGCGCTCCGCCACCGCGCGCAGCGTCCTCGCAGGCGAGGCCGCTGCCGAGGCAGCGCGCAAGACCTCGCTCCAGCTGGAACGGGAGCGGGAGGAAGCCTCGGCCGAACCCCCCGCCGAGCCCGAGTTCCCGGTCGTCGGCGACGTGCGGGCGGCGGCCTTCTTCGACCTCGACAACACCGTGATGCAGGGCGCCGCGATCTTTCACTTCGGCCGCGGCCTGTACAAGAGGAAGTTCTTCCAGCGCAGCGAACTCGCCCGCTTCGCCTGGCAGCAGGCCTGGTTCCGGCTCGCCGGCGTCGAGGACCCCGAGCACATGCAGGACGCCCGCGAGAGCGCCCTGTCCATCGTCAAGGGCCACCGGGTCTCCGAGCTGATGAGCATCGGCGAGGAGATCTACGACGAGTACATGGCCGACCGCATCTGGCCCGGGACCCGCGGCCTCGCCCAGGCGCACCTGGACGCGGGCCAGAAGGTGTGGCTCGTCACGGCCGCCCCGGTCGAGACGGCCACGATCATCGCCCGCCGGCTCGGCCTGACCGGCGCGCTCGGCACGGTCGCCGAGTCCGTCGACGGCGTCTACACCGGCAGGCTGGTCGGCGAGCCCCTGCACGGACCGGCCAAGGCCGAGGCGGTACGGGCGCTCGCCGGCGCCGAGGGCCTGGACCTGGGCCGCTGCGCCGCGTACAGCGACTCGCACAACGACATCCCGATGCTCTCGCTCGTCGGGCACCCGTACGCGATCAACCCGGACGCCAAGCTCCGGAAGCACGCGAAGGAACGGGAGTGGCGGCTGCGCGACTACCGGACCGGACGCAAGGCCGCCAAGGTCGGCATCCCCGCCGCCGCGGGCCTGGGCGCGCTGGCCGGCGGCACGGCCGCCGCCGTCGCCCTGCACCGCCGCCGCCACTGACCCCGGGGGCCGCGGTCCGCCGCCCCACACCCTCTTCCGCCGTCGCCTCCGCCTCCGCCGGTACGTTTCGGCTGCGATCATCTGCGACAACCCCGGACCGGGCGCCCTCACCCGTCCGTGGTCGAACAGCACCGCACAGGTCGACTCCCGGGCATTCCCGGCCCCTTACCCCGCAGCGGCCCCGATCACTCACGCATCTCTCACTTGAGCACAACAGAGCGTGCACGTGATCACATCCGAAAGCAGACCGATCAACAACCAGTCACCAACTGGACCTTGATCCGACTGCAAGCAGTAACAGATGCGACTGAACCGGCGATTTCTGCAACTGGGTGTAGCGCCGCCTGTACGAAGCGTTATTCTCCTCAGACGCACAAAGGACCCCTCCCGTCGCCACGACGAGTGAACGGTCCCGCACTGCACGTGATGGAAGCTCTGCCTCTGGGAGTCCCGTGTACCCACACGTCGGGGTTGACACCTCGGGCCTGGCTACGCTGCGCGCAACGGTCCTCGACCACTTGCGCGGCTTCGTCCCCACCGCGTACGCCGGCCCCGTCCCCGCTTTCGCCTTCGCCGCACCGGCACCCGTCGGGCCTTGCTACGCCCTGGCCGACGGCGGCGCCGCCGTGGGCAGACGCGGCGCCCGTTCCGGCACCTCGACCGCCGCCCGCCGGCCCGCCGCGGACAGCGACAGCGCCCGCATGATGGACCTGGTCGAACGGGCCCAGGCGGGCGAGGCCGAGGCCTTCGGCCGCCTGTACGACCAGTACAGCGACACGGTCTACCGCTACATCTACTACCGCGTCGGCGGGAAGGCGACGGCGGAGGACCTGACCAGCGAGACCTTCCTGCGCGCCCTGCGCCGGATCTCGACCTTCACCTGGCAGGGCCGCGACTTCGGCGCCTGGCTCGTCACCATCGCCAGGAACCTGGTCGCCGACCACTTCAAGTCCAGCCGCTTCCGGCTTGAGGTCACCACCGGCGAGATGCTCGACGCCAACGAGGTGGAGCGCAGCCCCGAGGACTCCGTCCTGGAGTCGCTCTCCAACGCCGCCCTCCTCGACGCGGTCCGCCGCCTCAACCCCCAGCAGCAGGAGTGCGTGACCCTGCGCTTCCTCCAGGGCCTCTCGGTCGCCGAGACCGCCCGCGTCATGGGGAAGAACGAGGGGGCGATCAAGACCCTCCAGTACCGGGCGGTCCGCACCCTGGCCCGGCTCCTCCCCGACGACGCCCGCTGACCGGGGACGCCGGCCGCCGACCGCGTGGCTCCCCCGCGCACGTCCCACCGTGACCCGCCCCGGTCCGCGGCCCGTCCCCTCCCCCCACATGCCCCCGACCCCCCGCCCAACTCACAGTCGGTGACGCCCCGATGACGCACTGGTCCGATCATCTCTCGCGCGTAACCCAAGTGCCGCGCCGCTCGTTGTGCGGGATGCAGGCTCCCCGTGGTCACACCCTGCCCGCAGCCACTCACTCTTTCGTGTGGATGCGCTCAAGGTGTGCAACCCTCCGGACACCCCCGGGAGTCGACCGTCATGACGAGAGGAGGTGCCGCCAGTGATCGCGAACGTATCGGCGCACCGGCGGGCGAACGCCTTCGCCCAGGCCCTGGACGACCGGGCGTCCGAGGGCGCTGCGGCCGAGCAGCCCGAAGCCCCGGCCCCACCGGCCGAACCTGCGGAGCAGGGACGGCTGCTGGCCTTGGCGAACGGACTCGGCGAGCTGCCCAAGCCGCAGCTCGACCCCGAGGTCAAAGTGGTGCACCGGGCCCGGATGATCGCCGCCATGGAAGCGATGCTCATGGAGGGGACCGCGGCCGCGGGACCCACGGTCCCGGAGCAGCGGACGTCCACCGGCAAGGGAGCCCACCGGGCGTCCCCGCTCCGGAAGCTCCGCCCCCGCTCCCGCTGGTCCAAGGGGCTCGCCGCCGGCGGCCTCACGGTCGGCGTGGCCGCGGGAGCCTTCGGCGGAGTGGCCGCCGCCAGCTCCGACGCCCTCCCCGGCGACTCGCTCTACGGGCTGAAGCGCGGGATGGAGGACATCAAGCTGGGCATGGCGGACGACGACGCGGACCGCGGCGGCATCTACCTCGACCAGGCCTCCACCCGCCTCAGCGAGGCCCGCCGCCTCATGGAGCGCGGCCGCGCGGGCGACCTCGACCACGAGTCGCTCGCCGAGATCCGCCGCGTCCTGGGCGGGATGAAGCACGACGCCACCGAGGGCCACCGGCTCCTGCGCCAGGCGTACGAGCGGGACGGCGCCCTCGGCCCGATGGCCCGGCTCAACTCCTTCGCCCAGGCCCACCGGGACACCTGGGACGGCCTCCGCGACCGGCTCCCCGTGCAGCTCGCGGACGTCGGCAGCGAGGTCACGCACGTCTTCGACGCCATAGACGAAGAGGTCGAGCCGCTCCAGTCGGTGCTCCCCCGCACCCCCGAGAGGGGCGCGGTCGGCACCGAGGGCCCGCGCAGCACCCCCAGCACGTCGCAGGACGCCGGGAGGACGGACACCCAGCGGCCGCCGGCCGGCCGGGAGACGCCCTCCTCCGGCAACCCGTCCACCGCGCCCCGCCCGTCGGGTCCCGGCACGGACACCGGCCCGGGCGCGGACAGCGGCACCACCGCCCCGCCGAAGGACGACGGCCTCATCGGCGGCGGCACCGGCGGACTGCTCAAGCCCTCCCCGACCGGGCCCCCGACGTCCCCGCCGGCGGCGGACCAGCCGGCCCCGGACGTCCCCGACGTCACCATCCCGCCCATCCTGCCGGGCCTGCTTCCGGGCCTCGGCATCGACAGCGAGGACGCTCGCTAGCAAGAGGAAGGGGCGCCCCCACGGACGGGGGGCGCCCCTTCTTCATGTACCGATGCCCTGCCTCCGGCCGAGAGGCCTCAGAAGAACACCGACCTCCGCTGCACCAAAAGCTTGTACAGCGTGTGCTGGATCTGCTCCCGCACCTGGTCCGTCAGGTTGAACATCAGCATCGGGTCCTCCGCCGCCTCCGGCGCGTACGAGTCCGTCTGGATCGGCTCCCCGAACTGGATCGTCCACTTCGTCGGCAGCGGCAGCGCCCCCAGCGGTCCCAGCCACGGGAAGGTCGGGGTCAGCGGGAAGTACGGCAGGCCCAGGATCCGCGCCAGCGTCCTGGCGTTCCCCACCATGGGGTATATCTCCTCCGCGCCCACGATCGAGCAGGGCACGATCGGCACCCCGGCCCGCAGCGCCGTCGAGACGAACCCGCCCCGCCCGAACCGCTGGAGCTTGTACCGCTCCCCGAAGGGCTTCCCGATCCCCTTGAAGCCCTCCGGCATCACCCCGACGATCTCGCCGGAGCGCAGCAGCCGCTCCGCGTCCTCCGCGCACGCCAGGGTGTGCCCCGCCTTGCGCGCCAGCTCGTTGACGACCGGCAGCACGAAGACCAGGTCCGCGGCGAGCAGCCGCAGGTGCCGCCCCGCCGGGTGCCGGTCGTGGACGGCGACCTGCATCATCAGCCCGTCCAGCGGGAGCGTCCCCGAGTGGTTGGCGACGATCAGCGCCCCGCCCTTGTCGGGGATGTTCTCGACGCCCTTCACCTCCACCCGGAAGTACTTCTCGTACAGCGGGCGCAGCAGCGACATCAGGACCTGGTCGGTGAGCTCCTCGTCGTAGCCGAACTCGTCGATCTCGTACTCGCCGGTGATCCGCCGCCGCAGGAACGCGAGCCCGCCCGCGAGCCGCCGCTCCCAGTCGCCCCCGGCGGCCGGCGGCTCCGGGGCGACGGGCGCGGCCGGCTCCTCCACCGCCGCCCGGGCGGCGGGGAGTTCCGGCTCCTGCGGCCCCGGCAGGGCCCGTACGGCCGCCGCCTCGCCGTCGGCCCGGGCGGGCCGCCGGCGCGCCCGTGAGCGGTCGTCGTCGAAGGGAATGACCTTGGCGTCCGCCATCGCAGTCGGGCCTCCTCAGGCGCCGTCGTGAACTGTGGGAGCTCCGGAAGGAGAAGAAGGAGAAGAGGGAGAGGGGACAGCGGCCGGGACCAGGTGTCCGGCCAGCCGGTCCACGGCCCCCGCCAGCGCCTCGGGCGGCAGCAGCCCCCGCCCCCGGCCGCGCGCGAAGTCCGCGAAGGCCTCCGCCGTGGTGTGCCGGGGCGAGAAGCCGAAGACCTCGCGCGTGTGGACCGTGGAGACGACCCGGCCGTGCGTGAGCAGCCGGATCTGCTCGGGCGCGAAGTCGGTGATGCCGACCGTGCGCAGCGCCGTCCCCACCCAGGTGACCGCCGGGAGGAGCACCGGGACCGTCGGCCGGCCGAGCCGCCGCGCGCACTGGGACAGGAGCAGCACCCCGTCCCCGGCCACGTTGAAGGTGCCGCTGTTCTGGGTGGCCCGGCGCGGCTCGTGCGCCGCCAGGCGCAGGACGTCGATCACGTCGTCCTCGTGGACGAACTGGAGCCGCGGGTCGTAGCCGAGGACGGTCGGCAGGACGGGCAGCGCCAGGTACTCGGTCAGCGGGGAGTCGATCCGGGGGCCCAGGATGTTCGCGAACCTCAGCACGCACACGGCCACGTCCGGGCGGCGCCGGGCGAAGCCCCGCACGTACCCCTCGACCTCGACGGCGTCCTTCGCGAAGCCCCCGCTCGGCAGCGCCTTCGCGGGCGTCGTCTCGGTGAAGACGGCCGGGTCGCGCGGCGCGGAGCCGTACACGCTCGTACTGGACTTGACGACGAGGCGCCCGATCCGCGGCGACTTCTGGCAGGCGCCGAGGAGCTGCATGGTGCCGATGACGTTGGTCTCCTTGACCGACGTCCGGCCGCCCCCGCCGAGGGCCGTCCCGGTGACGTCCAGATGGACCACCGTGTCGACGTCGTGCTCGGCGAGGACCTTCGCGATCTCGGGGCGGCGGATGTCCACCCGTACGAAGTCGGCGGCGCCGAGCTGGTGCGCCGGGTCGACCGCGTCGACCGCGATCACCCGCTCCACCTCGGGGTCCCGCTGGATCCGCCGCACGAAGCGGCCGCCGAGGTGCCGGGCGGCACCGGTGACGAGCACGACCCTGCCCAAGATCAGCGCCTTCCGTCCGTCTTCGGTCTTCCGTGGAACGCTTCTTCCGGTCCGCCGGGTTCCGCCGGTTCCGTAGGTCGCCACCGTAGCGCTTCCAGATTTCCGCGCAATAAAAGACGTGGCCCTCCACCGCGAACGGTGAAGGGCCACGCCCGACGCACTGAATGCTGCGGTGCAGCGGTCGCCTTACTTCTTGTTGCGACGCTGAACGCGCGTGCGCTTGAGCAGCTTGCGGTGCTTCTTCTTCGCCATCCGCTTGCGCCGCTTCTTGATAACAGAGCCCACGACTACCCTCGCTCACTTCTCGGAACATTCCCGCCTCGGCGGGAATCGGTGCGGGGCGTCTGGGCCCACACGACCTACGTCGGCCTAGCCTACCGTCCCGAGCAGCTCGCTCGTAATCCGAGGGCGACATCCGGCTCTCCCGGAAGCCGCCCGGGGTTCTCCCGGGCTTCTCCCGGCACCCTGCCGCGCGCTCGCTACGCGGTCCCCACCCCCACGTAGGACTCCCGGAGGTACTCGTGCACCGCCTGCTCGGGCACCCGGAAGGACCTGCCCACCCGGATCGCCGGCAGATGACCGCTGTGCACCAAGCGGTACACGGTCATCTTCGAGACGCGCATCACCGAGGCGACTTCCGCCACGGTCAGAAACTTGACCTCGTTGAGAGGTCGATCGCCAGCAGCCATGACCCACCTGTACCTTCCGCCGCGACGCCCACCGGCTTCCCCTCCGGTGACTCTTCGTCGCCGAGCGCTCACGATCCAGAGTAGGGGCGGGTGGTACGAGTGGGGAAGAGGAGCCACCGCCGGCCGTTTACCGTGACAGACAGGCTCGATTGAGTACATAGCGCGTCAGCGGGAGGTACGAGGCGGAGCGCACGCCGTCGTCAAGCGGAACCACCGCAGACACCTGTCCCTCCGCCTCCCCGACGAACAGCGCGGGATCGTCCGTGTCGGCGAGCCCGATGGCCTCGATACCCAGCTGACCTGCCCCGCAGACCCATCCGTGGTCCCCGACCACCAGCTCCGGGAGCGGCCCGCCGGAGTCGGCCGCACTCTCCAGGGCGGCCCTGACCGGTAGCGGCGAATGGCAGTGCGCCCCCGGTGCGCGCCCGCCCCCGGGCGGCCCGGGTTCCCGTACGAACGCCACCCCCTGTGCGTAGTCGAGGAGGTACGTGCGTACGCCGAACCGGGTCGTCATGTCGACACATCTCCCCTGCGCCGGGGTGAGGACAAGACATCCCGCCGCCGACAACGCGTCTGCGAGGACGGCGTAGAAACCGAGCAACCGGTGCGGATGGCCCGTGCCCAGGAGCACCGGAACCCGCCGCGCCGCCGCCGCTCCGAGCCGCGCCGCGAAGGCGTCGAGCCCCCGTAGGGTGCGCTCCGGATCGATGGCGTCGGGGCCCGACCGGTGCCGCGGATCCCCCGAGACCCCGCACCGGTCGGCCATGAGCCGCAGCAGCCCGGCCTCGTCCCAGCGGCGCACCGGATCGAGCCCGAGCAGCACCCGGGGATCGCGCGCGGCGAAGAGCCGGTAGCTCCGCAGGTTCTCCTCCCGGGGGGTCGCCACCGTGCCCGCCAACCCCGCCGCCAACAGATGCGCCCGCAGCGCCCCGGTACTCCACACCCCTCCGATGCTGCCGGAACGCGGCCCCCCGGGGACGCGAACCTCCAGGACGCCCCACCGTCGGCGTAACTTCCGGTAGGGGGCTCCCCGGACGGGCGGCGCTTCAGGCCAGCAGCCCCCGCAGCGGGAAGGCCGCCCTGCGGGTCGCGATCACCGCCTGGTCGAGCCGGTCGGCCGGGTCGTACCCATCGGACCAGTCCTGGAAGGCCACCGGCCACCGCCCGTCCGTCATCCGCGCGGGGCCCGACTGCCGCGTCCGCGCGTACACCTCGTCCCGCCAGGACGAGGGGATCACCGACGCGGGGTCCACGGGCGCGTGCGCCGCGATCCCCACCAGGTGCGTCCACGACCGGGGTACGACGTCGACCACCGCGTACCCGCCGCCGCCGAGCGCCAGCCACTTGCCGCCGGCGTGCTCGTGCGCCAGCTCGTGACAGGCCTCCTGGACCGCCCGCTGGGCGTCGAGGGAGACCGCCAGGTGGGCGAGCGGGTCCTCGAAGTGCGTGTCCGCCCCGTGCTGCGTCACCAGGACCTGCGGCCGGAAGTCCGCGATCACCTCCGGCACGACCGCGTGGAAGGCCCGCAGCCATCCCGCGTCCCCGGTCCCGGCCGGAAGCGCCACGTTCACGGCCCCGCCCTCGCCGGCCCCCGGCGCACCGGTCTCCTCCGGCCAGCCGGTCTGCGGGAACAGCGTCCTCGGATGCTCGTGCAGCGAGACCGTCAGGACCCGCGGGTCCTCCCAGAACGCCGCCTGCACCCCGTCCCCGTGGTGCACGTCCACGTCCACGTACGCCACCCGCTCCGCGCCCAGTTCGAGCAGCCGGGCGATGGCGAGCGAGGCGTCGTTGTAGACGCAGAAGCCGGACGCGGCCCCGGGCATCGCGTGGTGCAGCCCGCCGGAGAAGTTGACCGCGTGCGCGGCCTCCCCGCGCCAGATCGCCTCCGCCGCCCCCACCGACTGCCCGGCGATCAGCGCCGACACCTCGTGCATCCCGGCGAACGCCGGATCGTCGACCGTGCCGAGCCCGTACGCCTGGTCGGCACGGCGCGGATCGGCCGAGGCCGCCCGCACGGCCGCCACGTAGTCCTCGCGGTGCACGAGCCGCAGCGTCGAGTCCCCGGCCGGCTTCGCCGCGACCACGTCGACCGCCCGGTCGAGGCCGTGGGCCCGCACCAGCGACATCGTCAGCGCGAGCCGTACCGGATCCATCGGATGCTCGGACCCGAAGTCGTACTGCGTGACAGCTTCATCCCACATCAACAGTGCGCGGCCGCTCATGCCCGCCACCGTATCGGGCCCCTCGCGGGCCGAACGACGTGGCGTACGCCACCGTCACCAGGACGAGCACCATCGGCACCAGCATCGCGCCCCGGTAGCTCCACGCGTCCCCGAGCGTCCCCACGAGCGGCGACCCGACCAGGAACCCGACGTAGTTGAAGACGTTGAGCCGCGCCACGGCCGCGTCGCTGTTCCCGGGGAAGAGCCGCCCGGCGGCGGCGAAGGTCTGCGGCACGATCACGCTGAGGCCGAGCCCGAGGAGCGTGAACGCCGCGATCCCCGCCCAGGCGCCCGGCGCCACCGCGACGAGCCCGAACCCGAGCGCCGCGAGCACGGCACCGCCCCGCACGACCGCCGCGGCCCCGAGCCGGCTCACCCCGAAGTCCCCGACGGCCCGCCCGAGGAGCGTCGTCACCATGTACGCGTTGTACGGCACGGTCGCCAGCTCCTCGGAGCTGCCCAGCACGTCCTGGAGGTACTTGGCGCTCCAGTTGGCGACCGTGGAGTCCCCGATGTACGCGAAGCTCATCACCAGGCAGAGCGGCAGCAGCAGCTTGAACGCGACCCCGCCGCTCCCCTTCTCCCCGCTCTCCTCCGGCCCGGGCCCGTCGTCCCCGGCCGCGTACCACCGGCTGCCGACGAGCGCGAGGGGCAACAGGGCGGCCACGACCGGCAGATAGGACGTGAACAGCGACAGGTGCCAGTGCGCCCCGGCCCAGGCGAGCGAGGCCCCGACGATCCCGCCGAGGCTGTACGCGGCGTGGAAGCCGAGCATGATGCTCCGCCCGTACGCCCGCTGGAGGCTCACGCCCAGCATGTTCATGGACGCGTCCAAGGCGCCCACGGCGACCCCGAAGAGCCCGAGGGCGACGGCGGCCTGCCACAGCTCCGTACCGGCGCCGACGGCGAGCAGGGCGAGGAGCACGAAGGGCTGGGACCAGCGCAGTACCACCGCCGGCCCCACCCGGGCGACGACCTTCTCGGTCGTCACGCTCGCCACTCCGGCGAGGATCGGCACGGCGGCCAGGAAGGCGGGCAGCAGCGCGTCGGATATCCCGTACCGGTCCTGGATCGCGGGTATCCGGGTCACGAGCAGGGCGAAGGTGACCCCCTGCACGAAGAAACCGAACGCCAGGGATCCCCGCCCACGCCGCAACCGCGCATCCGTCATGGCGGCACAGCGTACGGCCGAAAACTACCCGTGGGTAGACGGATCACATCCCCAGAATCGCGGGCAGCTCGTCCATCCTCCGGAAGAACCCCTCGGCCCCGGCGAGCTTCTCCTCGGGCGTCATCGCGGTGAACCCGTACACGTCCATCCCGGCGGCCAGGGCGGCCCGCACGCCGAGCCGGCTGTCCTCGACGACGACGCACCGCCCGGGCTCGACGCCCATCCGCGCGGCGGCGTGCAGGAACAGGTCCGGTGCCGGCTTGCCCCGGCCGACGTCCTCGGAGCTGAAGACGTTCTCGTCCCGGAACCAGGCGTCGAGCCCGGTCTTCCGGTGCCCGACCCTGATCCGCTCGTGACTCCCCGAGGAGGCCACGCAGTACGGAACCCCGGCCGCCACCAGCTGCTTCAGCACGTCCTCGACCCCGGGCACGGGCTCCAACCCGGCCCGGAACGCGGCGAAGACGCGCGCGTGGAAGACGTCGTCGAAGTCCGCGGGCAGCCGCTGCCCGGTCCGCTCCTCGACCAGGTCGTGGACGCGGTGCATGGCGGACCCCATGTAGTCGCGCAGTGAGTCCTCGTACGAGGTGGGGTGCCCGAGCTCCGTCAGATAGCCGGCCAACAGGGTGTTGGAGATCGGCTCGCTGTCCACCAGCACACCGTCGTTGTCGAAGATGACCAAGTCGTATCGCATGGCATCAGCGTAGAACGCGCCCGGAACGCAAAAATGCCTCAACCCCCGGACATGGTCCGGGGGTTGAGGCTAAAAATTGTTCGGCGGTGTCCTACTCTCCCACAGGGTCCCCCCTGCAGTACCATCGGCGCTGAAAGGCTTAGCTTCCGGGTTCGGAATGTAACCGGGCG